>NZ_JAYMEM010000026.1:0-649732 GCF_037029465.1 Mesoflavibacter sp. CH_XMU1404-2
TCTGCTGTTTTCAAAGTTCGGAATTCGCACGATTTTTACGTTTAGTTTTTAATTTCGCTATTGCAACCAACGGTTTGGGCTATGAGTAGTTGCGTGGTTTAGCGGTTAACATTGCAAGTATACACGAAACTGAAAATCCGCGAGGATTTTCAGAAGTAGGCGAGAACAAGCAATTACTTATAGCCATTGTTGTGGTGTCGTTATTATTCATTCGCAAATTTATTCTTAATTGCTTTTTCAACTCGTATTAATAAAAATACGACCATTAATATCATTAATCCCAATCCTAAAAACATTCCAATTTTCCCATCGGGTTCAAATATTAATCCAATAGTCGAACTTAAAGTCAAAAGAGCTCCAAGCTTAATCATTTCAATGGAAGAGTATTTTTGAGAGAAATCCCATCTTTCTTGACTTTTCATAGAACTTGAGGTTCTGTATCCATAAAGTCCATTTATTTTTTTCGGTGGAAATTTTAGCATTAAAAATCCTGCGAGCATAAAAATTATTCCAGACGATGACGGAATTAGAAATAAGGGATTGTCAAAGGGTAAATTCATTATTGATTCTTGATTTTATATTTTTTCGAGTTTGATTTTATTAACAAGTATGGTATTCCGACAATCATTGAAGTCCAAAAAGCATAATTTTGAATACTTGGATTTTCAGTCAATACAGATATTAAATACCCAAAAATGATAATTAAAGCCATTCCAAACATCACATTTCGAAATAAATTTGCTATTCCTTCAATATTGTATTTTTCCTTTTCTTCTTTCGGCATTGTATTGTAGCCAGCAATCAGCCAATACATTTTTCCGTATTTTATTAAAAACCCAAGAACTATAAAAATTATTGCTGTTACTATCATTTTAAAATATTTTACGTTTTCCGTTGATTTCTAAACGTTCGGTCATAATGCACCACAACGTTAGCGTATAAATTTCAGTTGCGGAAAATCGGTACGATTTTCCGATTGAGACTGAAAGATAGAAAATTGCAATGAATTTCCGTAGGAAATTCAGCCGCAATTGAATTTATACATTGTTGGTTGCAGTTTTAATTCAGTTTTTTGAGGTTCATTCAGAGTTTGTTTTGCGTTCTGCTATTCAATTCCACGTTATGATTCCGCAATTTTGGAATTCGATAGAGTAGCAGTGATCAATTCACGTTTTTTTAATTCCGCTCAAGTTGATTTCTGCGCACAGTTCCGTTTTACATTTTTCAATTCAGCGTTACGTTTCGGTCTCGAGTTTTAAATTCAGTTTCTGCGCAAAGTTCCGCTGTTTTCAAAGTTCAGAATTCACACGATTTATACGTTTAGTTTTTAATTCCGCTATTGCAACCAACGGTCTCGTATAACCGTCAGTTACGGGATTAAAGATAGTGTTTTTCGGTTAAGCACTGACGTTAGCAATTCCGAGTGGATTCGGACGCAGTCGAATCCGCCGTAATTGCGGTTATACATTGTTGTGCAACGTTTCTTTATTCCCACGCGAGTTTTTTCTTGTTTTCAATAACCTTAATCAATTTCATTCTTAAATTTCCATTTTTCAAGTCAGCTAATTGGTACTCGGAAACAGTATGAAACTCTGATTCAAGACCATATTCTCCGTCAAAAGTCAATTCGTAAATTCCATTTCCATTCGATTTCCAATTACCTTTTTTAATTGATAAAATTCCATTTCCGCAATCATAGAATTCGGTTAAGTCTTTAAAAATAACTTTTCCATCATTTTTAAATTCAAAAGTGTAGAGTATAAAATCATCTTTTGGTTTTTTGATTTTTAGTTCAAATCCACTTTTTAAATAATGATAGAAGTTATCCACGTAATACTTTCCAATAATTTTATCCGATTCTAATTTTTCTTCCGTTTTAGATATGTCTGTTTTGTTAAAGTCAGTTTTAGCCTCGGCAATTTTTATACTGGAAGTTTCAACTTTATTTTGTTTTTCATTGCAACTGTAGAATAGAACTACAGTTAAAATCAGTAATATTTTATCTTGAATTTTCATTTTTCTAATGTTGCACAACGGTCTCGTATAACCGTCAGTTACGGGTTAAATTAGCGTTTATTTTCGGTTTAGCACAGACTTTAGCAATTCCGAGTGGATTCGGACGTAGTCGAATCCGCCGTAATTGCGGTTATACATTGTTGTACGCAGGTTTTTTATTCGGTTAAATTTGCAATACATTTCTCTCTTATTCTCCAAATTTGGTCAAACTCAAATTGCGAATTTATTTCGTTTAGCCAATTTCTCAAGAACTCTTTGTGATAATCAACTTTAAATTCCGTAACCTGATTTGGTTCGATTAGTTTTTCTTGGATTATGTCTTTTTCAATTTTTTTGAATTCCGATTGCTCACTTGTTAAGTCAGTTCGCTTATTATTTATTTTTAGATAACAATGTGCTTCTGGAATAAATTCAATAGAGTTTTTAGTTAGTTCAGTTCCAATTTTTGGTGTGTTTAATTCGGTCATTCGATAAATTCCGATTACTAAATCAATATTTGGTATGCTATTTAAATCCGCAATTCTTTTTAAAAGAGCGTGTTTTGAGCTACAAGTTCCTTTTTGTTCAGATATAACGAGTCCAAAATCAGTCCGATTTTTATTTCGTCCGTATGGTAAGTTTTTAATGAACTCGGTCAATTCATTCCACGTTTCAATTCCGGTACTTTTTGCAAGTTCCGTTAGTTTATCTTTTGACTTTAATTTGTAATCTGTGTTCATTGCTCAACTTGCGTACAACGTTTGTGTATAAATTTCAGTTGCGGAAAATCGGTACGATTTTCCGATTTAGACTGAAAGATAGTAAATTGCAAAGAAATTCCGTAGGAATTTCAGCCGCAATTGAATTTATACATTGTTAGCAGACGTTTTTAATATTCAATATTAAATTGAAAACTATTCATTCCATTAAAAACTTCAACTACATTAATCGGATTGTTTTGACTATTATAGGAATATTCATAATTTCGGTCTAAGTTACCATTTTCGTATATTGAAATGATATTGTTTTTTAAAAAAGGGAAAGAGTATCCTTCGTAACCATCCCAACCAAAATCCCCAACTAAAAAGTGATCGAAAGAATTTAAAAACTTATGAAGATAAATTGAACTTAAATGTCCAAAAAATGGATTTGTATTATTATCATATTCATATTCTGAGATATGTAATAAACTGTTATTGCTGTTAAAAACACTTATTTTTTTAATATTTTGATTATTATCATACTCAATTGAAGCATAATTTTGATCTTTTGTAATTTTGACAATCAAACCATTATTTTGTTCTAATGTTATAATTCCGATGCTACCTGTATTTGAACTCGTATTGATATAAATTAAATTATTATCATATGAGTATTCTTCTGTTCTTATTATTGTTGGATTAATAGAATTGCTAGGTTGATTAATTGTTTCGGTTACATTTAATAGTCTGTTGTACGAATCATATGTGAATATTGTGTTTGAACTAAAGTTGGAGTTATTTGAAATCAAATTTCTAGAAGCGACATTGTTTGAGTTATAATAAAAATCAGTTTCAGTATCAATGTTTTCGGAAGTGTAAGTGTCAATAATTTTTATTAGTTGATTATTCTGGTTATATAAGTATTCTAAATTTATATTGTTACTTGCATGTTCCTTTTTTACCAAGATATTATCAGTAATCTCATTATCAACTACACTATTATTATCTTCTGATGAACAAGACATTATTATTAATATCAATAAAGCTTTTAAAATTAACTTATGTTTTTTCATTATTGGTTGGTTTAAATGTTTGCTAACACGTATATATACGCAATAATACTAAAAATAAAATAAATATTCAATCTAAACGTCAAAATGTTTCAAATCTTAATGTTTATAGTAGGTTAGCAGATTTTAAATTAATTGCGCAATTTGTATATCTAATTAAAATTATTTTCTATTTTTGATAAATAGATATACAAATTACGCAAGTTTTGATTTTAAGTAATTATTCGTTTCAGTTTGGTAAACATAATGACAAAAATGTTATTTGGATTCAGTTTCCATACTCGACAACGCTCATAAATCAACTTAAAAAACGTTTTCCTTCAGCAAAATGGAGTAAAACTCAAAAGTGTTGGTATATGTTAGATGGTGCTTCTGTTAGAGAAGCGTTACAGCTACCAAGCAAAGACCAATCTGTTGGTCATCTGCAAGAAATTCATCCAAAAAATCACGAAGCATTTATAAATTTTCATCAGTTACTTAAACTTAAAGCATATAGCCCAAACACCATAAAAACTTACCTTTATGAGTTTGCCCATTTACTTAAATTGATAAAAAATTATGATGTAAATAAGCTTACTCCAGAAAAACTTAAATCCTACTTTTTGTTCTGCTTAGAGCATGATAAAATGAAAGAACGAAAGTTAAACGGTAAGATTAATGCCATAAAATTCTACTACGAGCAAGTATTACATCAACCACGAATGTTTTTTGACATACCAAGACCCAAAAAGCCTATCACTTTACCCAAACATTTATCTAAAAACGAAATTAAACGCTTATTTAAACAAGTTGAAAATGAAAAGCATCTACTCATTTTAAAACTGGTTTATGGCATGGGTTTACGCTTAAGCGAAGTGACTAATCTTAAAATAACCGATATTGATAGCGAAAATATGATGGTTAGAATAGAAGGAGCAAAAGGAAAAAAAGATCGTGTAGTAAATTTACCCGAAAGTATTTTGGAAGAAATGCGAGATTACTACCAAAAATATAAACCAGAACATTATTTGTTTAACGGTCAATACGGCGGAAAATATTCGACAAGAAGCGTGCAAAGTATTTTTAAAACCGCAATGAAAAAAGCCAGAATTAATAAACGTATTGGTATACATGGGTTACGACACAGCTACGCAACTCACCTTTTAGAAAGTGGCGCAGATATTAGGTTTATTCAAGAATTATTAGGGCATTATAGCATTAAAACTACGCAGGTTTACACCAATGTAACTAATCTTTCTAAGCATAAAATTAAAAGTCCTTTGGATTATTTGTAAACACATTCTTGTAAAAATAGGAATCTAAAAATGTCTTTTGTCTTTAATAACGCTGCTCACTGAGCGTAGTCGAAGTGATGCATGACTAAAAAATCTATTTTTAGAATATGTCAATTAAAGATTCTTCGCTTTGCTCTGAATGACATTCTTAATCTTAACAAAATTCACTTTTCATTCAGAAGCTTTTGCGCTAAGCATAGTCTAAGTGATGTATGACTGATGAATCTAAAATAAATTGATTTTTTAAGTAGAGATTATTTGCTTTCGGTCTTAATGACAGTCTCATTCTAAAAACATTACTTTGTCATTCAGAAGGAGGAACGACTGATGAATCTATTTCATTCAAAACGCTTATTATAGATTCTTCGCTTTGCTCTGAATGACAGTTATAAACTTAAATACCAACCAATAGTTAACCAATATCTTTGTCGGGTATCATTATTAATAAAGTTGTTAATACGGTATTCTAAGCCAAGTTCAAGTTTGTTATTATCTGTAAATACATAGCCAAAATTAGGCGATAATCTTAGCTCTAAATCGTATATATTTCCTTTAAAAATATTCAAATATTCGTTGCTAATTTTAAAATACCATTCGGTTGGATCTACGGTTTGTCCATTTAATGGTAAATCAAAAGTTAATCGATAACGAAGTCTAAACTGCATGTCTTGATCAGTTTCAAAAGTTTGATCAGAAGCAAACCTATGTCCTAATCGATATGTGTTTAAAGATTTAATTACAGTAAACTGCTGTATGCTACGTTTTATAACATCATTATCGGTAAATCGAAGTAAAAATCCGCCAGCCAATTTATTATTTAATCCTACTTTTTTTGAAACAATAAAAGCAGCATCTGTATGCACGTAATCGTAACCAGAATTTTGATTGCTGTTGGTTATCCCTTCTGCAAAAAGTTGCCTAAATTCTGATTTGAAATTTAGTTGCCAATTATTATTTAATGATTTACGAATGTTTAGCGTAGGCAACGTACCAATTTGGTATCTATTTTGTCCAAAACTAATCGAAATAACAAGCAGAAATAAAACTAAAAAAGCGTAACGTTTTTTCATTAAAACTCGATATTATCTGTGTTTCTAAAAACAATTTTAGAGGTAGATTCTAATTGTCCATCGTGATTAAACAAAAACTCATAAAGGTGTTTGCCAGAATCGGTTTTTCCTTTTAAAACAATTTCGTACTTAATTGTAATATTATTTTTAATGTCATTATTAAAATAGTTGATTAGGTCTTTTTCTTCACCAGAAAACTGAATTTGTATTTTTCTAATCTTATGTTTTTTAAAGGTGTTTTTTAAAGATTTTTTAATGTTTTGTTGTGTAATTTCGGGTAAAATATTCCAGGAGTTTTCAATTTCAACATCTTGAATATTTCCGTTTTTATCAAATTCAATACTGTAATTTTTACCCTTAAATTTAGATTTTGCTTCAAAGCTAATACCATTATTACTTTGTTCTTTGTACCATTTTACTTTTTTAGATTGAATGATTTTTGAAACAAATAATCTGGCTTTTTTAGGTACGTTTGTAAACGAAATTTTAGACTCTTGCTCATATTTTGTTTGTGCTGAAAGTTGAAGCACAGCCAAGAAAAGTAGTAGTAGAAAAATTAATTTTTTCATGAGTAAACGGTTATCTTGCAAAGATAAACATTGAAACAGATAATTATGAGTAATAGCATTCAATTTGAAGATTTTACCAAAGTAGATTTAAGAGTTGGAACTATCGTTGAGGTTAATGATTTTCCTGAAGCGCGCAGACCAGCGTTTCAGTTAAAGATAGATTTTGGAGATTTAGGTGTTAAAAAAACATCTGCTCAAATAACGACTATTTATAAAAAAGAAGATTTGCTTAATAAACAGATTGTTGCTGTTGTAAATTTTCCTAAAAAGCAAATTGCCAATTTTATGAGCGAGTGTTTGGTGATTGGAGCAGTAAAAGAAAAAGATGTGTTTTTACTTAATCCAGAACAAAAAGTACCTAATGGTAGTAGTGTAAATTAATATTTAACCACTTAAAATATTTCTTATAAAATTTTATCTATCATTAAGAGCGATAGCAAAGAATCTATAATAAGAGCTTTAATTACAAAGATTCATCAGTCATGCTTCCTTCTGAATGACAAGTGAGTTTTATTAAGGTTGAGACTGTCATTCAGAGCGAAAGCGAAGAATCTATTGTAGTGATTGCTTTTTATGGAGATTCATCAGTCGTTCCTCCTTCTGAATGACAAAGGAATGTTTTAATAAAGTATCTTTAAATTATTAAAAGTAAATTTAGCTTCTAAAAATTCTTAAATATTGAAACCATTAGGAACACATAATTATTATGTTTACATACTTACAAATAAGAATAGAACAGTATTGTATACAGGTGTTACTAATAATTTAGTTGAAAGATTATATTACCATAATAACCCATTACCTTTTTCAAAGTCATTTACAGCTAAGTATAAGTGTTTCTTTTTATTATATTTTGAACATTTTACTGAAATAGAAGCAGCAATTAAAAGAGAGAAAGAAATAAAAGGAAAGAGTAGAGCTAAAAAAGAAAATTTGATAAGCAGTTTTAATCCAAATTGGAAGTTTTTAAATCAAAAAATACAATAAAAAGATTCATCAGTCATGCTTTCTTCTGAATGACAAGTTAGTTGTATTAAGGTTTAGAATGTCATTCAGAGCGATAGCGAAGAATCTAAAACAAGAGTTTTGACTAACAAAGATTCTTCAGTCGTTTCTCCTTCTGAATGACAAAGGAATGTTTTTAGAATGTAATTGTCATTCAGAGCGAAAGCGAAGAATCTTAAAAAGTAAGATAAAAAAAGCACTTTTAATTTTAAAAGTGCTTTTTTAATTAGTTTAGTTTAGTTGTTTTTTATATATCGTCAAAATCTACATCTGTAAATCTGCTTTCTGCACTTTCAGAAGTAGTTTCTTCAGTATTGTACTCTTTTTTAAAGTCTTTTTGATGACGCTCGCTAATTACTTCTTCACCTTTTTCATTTACAATATAATCGGTCATTTCTTGTAAAATAGTGTTGAATTCGCTAAAATCTTCTTTGTATAAATAGATTTTGTGCTTTTTGTAGTGAAATGATCCATCATCATTTGTAAACTTTTTACTTTCGGTGATGGTTAAATAATAATCGTCTGCTTTTGTAGCTCTTACATCAAAAAAATAAGTACGTCTTCCGGCTCTAAGTACTTTAGAAAAAATTTCCTCTTTCTCCATCATTTCGTTATTCATAATATGAGTTGTGTTTATTAAAAATTTCTAAATCAAAAATCAAAAAAAAAGTTGAATGTCACAACAATTTAATGCAAATCTTTTTACTTCGTGGTTTTTAGATACAGCTCTTTGTAGTAACCATCTATGTTTATAAGCTGATCGTGTGTGCCAGATTGCACAATATTACCGTTGTCTAAAACAATAATTTTATGTGCATTTTTTGCTGCAGAAATACGGTGACTTACAATAATTGTGGTTTTACCTTCGGTTATTTTTTTAAGATTATTTAATATTTTTTCTTCAGTTTCTGTATCTACAGCAGATAAACAGTCGTCAAATAACATAATTTGTGGCTGCTTTATTAACGCTCTAGCAATAGATACACGCTGTTTTTGTCCGCCAGAAAGAGTAATACCACGTTCGCCTAAAACAGTGTCATATTTTTTATTAAACTTTATAATGTTTTTATGGACTTGTGCTTGTTTTGCAGCTTCAATAACCTCTTCATCAGTAGCATTTTCTTTACCAAATTTGATGTTATTATTAATAGTGTCACTAAATAAAAAGGCATCTTGTGGTACGTAACCAATTGCGTTTCTTAAACTGTTTAAGTTAAGTTGTTCTATTGGGTTTTGGTCAATACTAATTTCTCCTTTTTCTACATCATACAATCTACCAACCAAATCTAAAACGGTAGATTTACCAGATCCTGTTTTACCAATTATAGCAAGTGTTTCTCCAGAATTCACTTTAAAACTTACATCTTTTAAGGCTTGTATGTTAGTGTCGTCATAAGTAAAAGATACGTTTTTAAACTCGATATTACCTTTTATGGTCGAAGGTTTTGGATTGTTGTTTTTAATTTCAGGTTCGGTCTTTAAAAACTCGTTTATTCTTTTTTGTGATGCTTCTGCTTCTTGTACAATAGAGGTTACCCAACCAACAGTAGCAACTGGCCAAGTTAGCATGTTTACGTACATGATAAATTCAGAAATGGTTCCTAAAGTAATTTCTCCAGCCATATATTGTTTACCGCCAAAGTAGATTACTACGATGTTACTTAAACCAATTAGTAAAATCATCATTGGGAAGAAAAACGCTTGAATACGCACCAAACTTAGTTGTTTTTGTTTGCTAGTTTCAGCTAAATCTTCAAAGTTGGTATAGGTTTGAGGCTCGATTCCGTAGGCTTTAATTACTGAAATTCCGCTAAAAGTTTCTTGAGAAAACGTAGATAGTTTTGATAAAAATTGCTGTACAACGGTACTTCTTTTATGTATTTCGGAACTAATTTTATAGATAATAACCGATAAAATTGGTAACGGAATTAACGTGTACATTGTCAATGTTGGCGATTGTCTGTACATAAAAATAATAACGACCACAAAAAGCGTTAATGTGTTAATACTATACATTAATGCAGGACCAACATACATACGTACTTTACCAACATCTTCGCTAATACGATTCATTAAATCTCCAGTTCTATTTTTTTTGTAGAAATTAAGCGATAGTCTTTGGTACTGTTGGTAGACTTCATTTTTTAGATCAGCTTCGATAAATCTAGATACATTAATTAATGTTTGTCGCATTAAAAAGGTCATAATTCCTGAAAAAGCAGCAGCACCAACAATAATTAAAATGTATTTAAGAAGTGTACTTTTAAAAAGCGCTTCATTTACATTTTCATTTTGAAGTTGTTGATTAACCACGTCAATTATGGATCCAATATACTTTGGTACAAAAACCGAAAAGACTTTAGAAGCAATAGTTATAAAAATACCGATGATAATTCGGCTTCTGTATTTATAAAAATATTTATTAAGATGTTGTAGTTCTTTCATTAAGAAATTAATAATTGAAATAAATTATATTATCAAATTCGTATTTTAACACTAAAATAATTGTACATATATTAATTATAGTCTAATTTTGCACCGTCATTTTATAAAATTTATAATGTGACTAGGTCTAAAATTAATATCAATTAAAAATGATTTCAGAATTAATCAATACAAATCAATTACAAAAAGCAGACCCTGTTTTTGGGCAATTATCTTTTGACAATCACGAACAAGTTGTTTTTTGCAACGACAAAGATACAGGATTAAAAGCAATAATTGGGATACATAATACAGTATTAGGACCTGCTTTAGGTGGTACCAGAATGTGGCAGTATGCTAACGAATGGGAAGCACTTAATGACGTACTACGTTTATCGCGCGGTATGAGCTTTAAATCTGCAATTACTGGTTTAAATCTTGGTGGAGGAAAAGCAGTAATTATTGGTGATGCTAAAACACAAAAAACACCAGAGTTAATGAAACGTTTTGGTGAGTTTGTTCACAGCCTAAGCGGAAAATACATCACAGCAGAAGATGTTGGTATGGAAACTGCAGATATGGATTTAGTGAGAGAAGTAACACCTTATGTTACTGGTATTTCTGAAGAAAAAGGAGGCGCAGGTAATCCATCTCCAATCACTGCTTATGGTGTGTTTATGGGTATGAAAGCTGCTGCTAAATTTAAATTTGGTACAGATATTTTAGAAGGAAAAAAAGTAATTGTACAAGGTATTGGTCATGTTGGCGAAACTTTAGTAGAACACTTAGTACAAGAAGGAGCAAAAGTAATTATAGACGATATTAACCAAGAGCGTCTTGAAGCTATTAGTAAAAAGTACGGTGCAACAATTTATAAAGGTGAAAATATTTATGCAGAAGAAGTAGATATTTACGCACCATGTGCATTAGGAGCAACAATTAACGATGCTACTATCCAAACATTAAAAGCAAAAGTTGTAGCAGGAGCAGCAAATAACCAATTAGCAGACGAGATTAAACACGGTCGTCTACTACAAGAAAAAGGTATTGTTTACGCACCAGACTTTTTAATTAACGCTGGAGGAATAATTAATGTTTACGCAGAATTAGAAAATTATGACAAAACAGAAATTATGCGCAAAACAGAAAACATATACAATACAACTATTGAGATTTTAAACAATGCAGATGTTAATAATATCACGACACATCAAGCTGCTTTAAATATTGCACAAAGTAGAATAGAAGCAAGAAAAAAAGAAAATCAACAATAGGTTATCCTATAAATTATATTATTTTTGCAAGGCGAAAGAAACCAATCTTTCGCCTTTTTTAATTTAACAAGAAAAGCATTTTAAACTAAATAGTGCACAACCCAAAAAGTTCTTTGTAATGATGTTAACAAGAAGACATATTCGTGTAAAAGTAATGCAAACACTATTTGCATTTAATGGTACAGAAAGTGATGATTTTACAAAAGATCAAAAGTTTTTATTGTACAGTATAGACAATATGTATAACCTGTATTTACTATTAATGTCTTTATTAATAGAAATCAATAAAAAAGCGACAAATCATCTAGAAACCGCACAAAAAAAACATCTAGCTACAGAAGAAGAAAAAAATCCAAACAAAAAGTTTATTAACAACCAATTACTACAATTAATCGTTAATAACGAAAGACTAAAAGTTCAATTAGAAGACAGAAAAATAACAAATTGGCAACTAGATAACGAGTACGTAGATTTACTTTACAAAGAAATTAAAAACAGTGACTTGTACAAAGATTACATGTCAACAAAGACCTCTACTTTTAAAGAAGATAAAAACTTTGTAATAGATATCTTTAAAGAAATTATAGCACCAAACGATAAACTTTACGATTATCTAGAAGATAAAAATCTAACATGGTTAGACGATTTACCAACAGTAAATACATTTATCCTTAAATTATTAAGAAAACTTAAAGAAACTAGTGATCCTGTAACTTTAACACCAAAGCTATACAAAGATATAGAAGACAAAGAGTACGCAATTAACTTGTTTAAAAAGACATTACTTAATCAAAGTAAACTAGGTGAAGAAATCTCAGGAAAAACCAACAATTGGGATAGAGACCGTATTGCATCATTAGACATGGTCCTATTAAAAATGGCAATTTGTGAGTTGTTACACTTTCCTTCAATACCAACTAAGGTAACTATAAATGAGTATTTAGAGATTTCTAAAGAATACTCAACACCAAAAAGTAGCATCTTTATTAATGGTATTTTAGATAAACTTTTAAAAGAATATCAAAACGACGGAAAACTAAATAAAGTAGGTAGAGGATTGATGTAGTAAAAAAATATTCTTACTTTTACCAATCTAAAATTTTAACCCTTAGCCAATTTGGCAATAAATAACTATTAAAAAATTATATTATGAAAAAAGTACTAGTGGTATTAAGTGCAATTTGCTTAGTAGGATTTACATCTTGTAAAGAAGATGCAACCAAAAAAATTGATGCAGAAAATGTAGCAGCAGCAGCAGAAAGAGATGCAAAAGCAAACGTATTTCCTGTAATGGAATTTGATAAAACAGAACATGATTTTGGTGAAATCGAATCAGGTACACCAGTAGAAACTGTTTTCTCTTACAAAAACGTAGGTGAAGCTCCGTTAGTAATTACAGATGTAAAAAGTTCTTGTGGATGTACTATCCCTAAAGACTGGTCAAGAGAGCCATTAGCTCCAGGTGAGTCAGGAAAATTTACAGTTAAATTTAACGGAAAAGGTGCTAACAAAGTAACTAAAGTTGTTACTGTAACAGCAAATACAAAAACAGGTAGAGAAACTGTAAAAATCTCTGCTTTTGTTAAGCCAGATCCTAATGCACCTCAAAAAGGAATGCCTACAGTTCAATAATTATGGGAGAATTAGGAAGTTTTTTACCAATAATTTTAATGTTTGCTGTGGTGTACTTTTTTATGATTGCACCTCAAATGAGACGTGCTAAGCAAGAAAAAAAGTTTGCAGCAGAATTAAAACGTGGTGACAAAGTAATTACAAAAAGTGGTTTACATGGTAAAGTTGTAGATCTTAACGAAAAAGATAACAGCTGTATTATAGAAACTATGTCTGGTAAGTTAAAGTTTGATCGTTCTGCTATTTCTATGGAAATGAGTAAAACATTAAACAATCCAACATTAGAAAAGAAGTAATTATTACAACATATTTAAAAAAAGGCGACCAAATTGGTCGCCTTTTTTATTTGTTATCACTTCAAACAATAGTCAAAATTCATAACTAAAGAAGGATGTTGATTAGCAGTTTTTATACTTATCGTGTAAGCCTTTTAATTCAATAATCATAGGTGTAATTTTTTCTAAACGACTAATTTTTGTAACCTCTCGTTTAGCTTCATTTATATAATTACAATATTCTTTTTGCTTAGAAGGGCTTAGTTTATCAAAAGCTACTTTTAGATTAGCGTTGTTTTTAAAAGCATCTTTTAATTCTGTAGGAATCGTAATATCTGCTTTTTTAGTTCGAGCGGCTTTAATTTCTTTTCCTAATTTTTGATTTTGTATTGCTTCTTTTATATAAGATAAAATTAAATCAGCTTTTAATTTGTCGTCACTCTCAAAGCGCATTTGTCGTAATGCTTTTGTTTTTCCTTCTTGAGCGTTTACCAACATATTAGCTTCGTCTTTTAAAAATACGCCATTAAAAAACCATAAACAATAATGGTTTTTAAACGCACCTAAGCCAATGACATTTTTCCCATTTATAGAGTAGGTTGGTGCATTCCATTTTATATGTTCTTCTAATTCTGTTGAAATCAAAAGTTGCCTTAAGGTGTTTAATTGATTAGAAAAATCAGAATGGTTCTCTATATACTCTTCAACTGAGCTTACTTTTTTCATCATATTCTCTTTTGTACTAAGGTACACAAATTCTATTTTAAATTTTAACACTTTGTAAGTGTTTGTTATTCAGTTTTGTATAATTATTATTTAAATTTAGTCTAAATAAACTTTGTTTTATTTGTTTTCAGATATATATTTGCGGCATTATTTAAAACCAATCTAAATAAGTTATGATAAAAAATATAAGTCTATTATTAATGTTATGTGTGCAATTTGCATTTGCACAATCAAAAATAGAAGGTCGTATTACAAGTCAGACCAACGAAGTTATTCCATTTGCAAATGTTATTATTGAAGGTACTTCAAAAGGAACATCTGCAAATCAAGAAGGGTATTATTTATTAGAAAACCTACCAAAAGGAACGTATAATATAAAAGTGTCTTACGTAGGTTTTGTAGCTCAAACTAAGACAGTAAACTTAGAAGAGAATCAAAATTTGACAGTTAACTTTCAACTAAAAGGTGATACAGATTTAGAAGAAGTTGAAGTTTTTGGAAGTCGTTTTGAGCATCCTGATAAAATTGAAGCATTAACCAGATTACCATTAGCGCCTTATGAGCAAATACAGAGCATTTCTATAATTTCTGATAAGTTAATTATGCAACAAGGTAACTTAACCATTTCTGAAGCAACTAAAAATGTACCAGGTGTATATACGTTTGCTACGTATGGTAATAAGAGAGAAAGTATGTCTTCACGTGGATTTAGAGGTATTCCTATCTTAAAAAATGGCGTTAGAGTACATTCAGATTTTAGAGGTGTTGGTGTTCTTACAGATATGCAAGGTGTAGATAATATACAAGTATTAAAAGGTGCAGCATCAATCACTCAAGGTGTAGCAACAGATTTAGGAAGTCCTGGTGGAGTTATTAATTTAGTTACAAAAACACCTAAGTATACTTTTGGTGGTAATGCATCATTGCGTGCAGGTAGTTTTGGTCAAGCACGTACTACTTTTGATGTGTACGGTCCATTAACCAAATCTCAAAACACAGCATTTAGAATTAACGGTGCTTTAGAGCGTGCAGATAGTTTCAGAGATAATGTGTCTAGCGACCGTTTTTATATCAATCCTTCTTTTGAATGGAAAGCAGATGATAAAACAACATTCACTTTTGAAATGGATTATTTTGAAGATAGCCGTACGCCAGATGTAGGGACAGTTAATCTTGGTGAAAATGATGTAAACGCTATTTATGATCTTCCAGATAGTCAGTTTTTAGGATATGAAAACGATAAGTCTTTAACAACAAATGCTACTTATGCCATTCGTTTAGACAGAAAATTAACCGATAAATTAAGCTTAAAAGGAGCTTTTTATAAATCTAGTTTAGATTTAGATGATAAAGGAACTAGTTTAGGAAATGTAGTAGAAGACACTAACGGAAATCCTATTTACAATCAAAGAGTAAGAGGTTATTCAGTGTCTACAAGAAGTGATGATAATAGTGTTTTACAGTTTGATTTAATAGGAGATGAGCTTGAAACAGGTAAATTAAAGCACAGTTTTCAAGTAGGATTTGATTATCGTACCTCTAATTTTAGTACAACATCTCAACGTGTTTCAGCAATTGATACCATAGATGTTTTTACAGAAAACACGCATACTTTACCAGATAATTTAAGTTTTTCGGCAGTAAATATTGGTGGTGCAAAATCAAAAGCAATCGGTTTTGTTGCACAAGACGTTATTACATTTAACAAATGGTTTAAAACCTTTTTAGGTGTTCGTTACAGTAAAACTCAAACAATTACTGAAACAGAAACTACTCAAAGTGATGCTTTTAATCCTTTAGGAGGAATTATAGTGTCACCATTTAAAAACATTAACCTATTTGCTTCGTACACAAACAGCTCGTACCCAAGAACAGCAACTCGTTTAGATGCTAACGGAAACGAACTTGGTAACGAAAGATTTGATCAATTTGAAACAGGTATTAAAACCAACTGGTTAAACAATAGACTACGTTTTAACTTAACGTATTTCAAAATTAATAACAGAGACATCAACCTTCCTGTGTATGACGAAAACTGGGTAGCAACAGGCTATTACCAAAAAGGAGGAAACGACCAAAGACAAGGTATAGAGGTTGAATTAAGTGGACGTATATTAGAAAATTTAGAAGTGATTACAGGTTACTCTTACATAGATGCACAGTACAAAGAACATACGTCTTTTGTTTACGGTTCTTCACCATTAAACACACCAAAGCATACATTTAATGCTTATGCAAACTATAGCTTTAAACAACAGTTAGAAGGATTATCTGTTGGAGCAGGAGTGTATTACACAGGAGAAAGACCAATTAACGATTGGAGTGCTGGTGCTGTAACACACGAAGGTATTGTGCCAAACCAAAAACCATTTAATGTAGATGCTTATACACTTGTAAATGCTCAAGTTGCTTATAAATTTGATCAACACTGGAACTTTAGAGTCTTATTAAACAACGTGTTTAACGAAATAGGTTACAATGCCTACAGAACACGTTTTATTAACCAAACAGATCCAAGAAGTTTTGCAGGTGTATTAACTTATTCGTTTTAATCTTTCTATAAGTCATTCTGATTGATGTAAATTTGCCATCTTCAGAATGACTTTTCTTAAAAACTATTAAATGAAAAAAAAGAAACCATACACAGTAAGAAAACTAATTAACGATATTCATTTATGGCTAGGATTAGCTAGCGGAATAATTTTGTTTTTAGTATGTTTTAGCGGAACGATTTTAGCTTTTGAACACGAAATAAAAGAGTTCTTTTCAGAAGAATTTGTAGTCACTCCAGAAGCTAATACGCAAACAGTAACACAATTGGTTTCTACCTTAAAAGAAAAAAATGAAGGTTTTGTTACAGGTTTACAAATACCAAGTGAAGCTAATCAACCTTATGCTTTTAGCGTAAAGAAAGATTTAAAGCAAAGACGTGGTGCTACAGTTTTAGTAAATCCATATAACTCAGAAGTTAAAACAGTTGAAAAATCTAGCGCAGATGCCTTTTTATTTAGCATGTTTAAGTTACACAGGTGGTTATTGTTAGATATTAATATAGGAAGACCAATTGTTGGAGTTGCCACAATTATATTTTTAATTCTTTCAATTTCAGGTATTGTCTTATGGTTTCCTAAAAAGTTTAAATGGCGAAATTTTAAACAAGGATTTAAAATTAAAACCAATGCCAATTGGAAACGTATCAACCACGATTTACATAACACTTTAGGTTTCTATTCGTGTATTATTGTTTTAATCATGGGGATTACTGGTTTATGTTGGTCTTTTGAAGGGTATCGCGAAGGATTAGGTAATTTAATAGGAGCTAAAATTTTTGATAGATCTTCACCTGAATTAAAAGTTGACAATAATACTGAAGAAGCTATAACAATAGATGAAGCAATAAAAATAGCCAACAAAACATTAGATTATAAAGGAGATTTATCTGTGAGTTTTCCTAATAAAAGAGCTGATTATTTCAGTTTTAGAAAATCTAACGAAGATAATTGGTCACCAGTAACTTCAGATAGGTTATATCTTAGTAAGACAGGAAAGGTGTTAGCAGTAGATTATTTTTCTGACAAACCACTTAATCAACAAATAGCATCGTTAATACGTCCAATTCATACAGGAGAAGTTTATGGTATGTTTTCAAAAATTATATACTTTTTAGCGTGTTTAATAGCAACAAGTCTACCTGTTACTGGTACGTTAATATGGATTAATAAATTGAAAAAGAAAAAGAAAAGAAAGTGAATCCCTTATTTTCATTTTAATTGATTTGATTTTCAAAATTAGCCTCAAGAGATTGAGGCTTTTTTTATAACTATTTAAAAATCAACTTTATTTAAGTTTTAACTTAAAAAGGTGTGAATTTTACTTTGTTTAAAAGAATTTCTTAAATATATTTGCCGACGGTTTTGGGGAGATACTCAAGCGGCCAACGAGGGCAGACTGTAAATCTGCTGACTATGTCTTCGCAGGTTCGAATCCTGCTCTCCCCACAAAAAAAAGCGCTCTATTTAGAGCGCTTTTTTGGTTTTTTGATTGATTGATCTGGTTGGTTTATTGATTAAAATATAATGTTAAACTCTAGGTCCTTATCTGTTACTTCAAATTTAGCGTCACTATATTGAGGTGGACCATAAGACATTGGGTTGTTTGACATACCGTAACTTTCTAAAGGCATACCGTTTTCAAAATCCATACGTTTGTTGTCATTTTCATCATGCATGACCATTATTGCGTAAGTACCAGCTTCAACATTAGTAAAAGTTACAGTAACTTGTCCGTTTTCTATTTTAGAAGTTAAATTTTTTACACCAGCACCTTTCATAAATGTGTCTTCGGTATGTAAACCTAACAGAACACTACCTTTGTTGTTTTTAATATTTTTAATAGTCACTGTAATATTTTGACCATTAGAAGTCGTTTTTGTTTCTGTTTGAGCATTCACATTTAAGGCAAATATAAATGCTATAAAAAGTGTGTAAATAGTTTTCATAATTAATCGGTTTTGTTGTTTTTTGATAGTTCAAATGTCTAACAAAACATGATGCTTACATAAACTAAGTAACCGAACTGTAGATTTTTTTAGATGAATTGTTTTATTCTACAGGGATAATCTCTACACGTCTGTTTTTTTGTCTACCTTCTTCAGTATTACTCATATCTATAGGGTAAAGTTCTCCAAAACCTTTAGCTATTAAGATATCAGGGTTAACACCTTTAGTTATAAGATAGTCTTTTACAGCGTTTGCTCTCTCTAAGGATAACCTCTTATTGGTAGTGTTTGATGAGGTATTATCTGTATGACCAGAAATTAAATATTTTTTAAACTTTCCTTTTTTGATAAATTCAGCCATATTATCAAGACTTTTTTTGCCTGCTTCATTTATGTCTGCCTTACTTAAATCAAAGTAGATATAGACAGGCTTCAGTCTATTTAAATCGTCTTTAGAATAACTATCTTTAATTTCTTTTTTAGGACAACCATCTTCTGTGCCTTGTAATTCTGGACATTTATCATATTTGTCTGGCACACCATCTTTATCATAATCTGGTAGCGGACAACCTTTGTTGCTAGTGTCGCCAGCTGTTTCTGGACATCTGTCGTATAAATCAGGAACTCCATCGTTATCTTGATCAGGACAACCGTTATTTGTGCCTGGTGTATCAGGACAATTATCTTCTTTGTCTGGTATGCCATCTTTATCGGTATCGGGGCAACCATTAAACTCGGCTAAACCAAAGGTATTAGGACACTCATCTTCCTGATTAAAAATACCATCATTATCATTGTCTGACCCTCCAAATTTGAAAATAATTCCTGCAGAATGTTGATAATGACTTAAACCGTAGTCTTCAAAAGCATGTTTGTAAACGCTTTGTGCTGTTAACCCAAAATTATAAGTTACCCAAAAGTCTATACCTACTGCACCGTTTACTGTTCCTGCACCAATTTCGTCTAACCACGTGTATCCACCACCAAGACTTACATAAGGATTAACCACAAAGCTATTAGTTAGTTTATATTTAAACATACCGTCAATAGAAATGTAAGGAAATTTTTCGTCTCTATTAATATGTTCTTGCCTTACACTATTTAAAGATACTAGTGTTTCAAAAGAAAATTTATTCTTTAAATGTCTTGATAATGCTAGTTTAAAACCAGCAGGATCCATATTCCATGTTTGAAATTTACCCTTTTCACCAGGTAGTTTTCTTACAGGATTATTTACTGCGTTTGTACTTAAACTTGCTGTCCAAGGAGAATATTTATCTTGAGCAAAAGTTGTTTTAAAAAAAGATAGAGAGAGAATTACAGTTAGTAGTAAAACTAAGCGTTTCATGTGTTTTTAGTAAATTGATTAATAGCAAAGCCAATATAAACTAAAAAAATAGAATAATAAAAATAAATAGATAATAGGTTAAAGATTAGCGATTAGCTTACAATAAACCACGTGCTTTAATTTCTAAATACTTATTAATAGTATCTAAAGTAAGGTTTTCTGGAGTGGTTAAAATAGAGTAGATGCCGTACTTTTTAAGCTCGTTAACGATTAAGCGTTTTTCAAAAGCAAATTTTTCTGCAACTACCTTATCATAAGTTTGCTGTATGGTTTCGGCAGGTGCTTTGATAAATTTATCTAGCTCTGTATTTTCAAAGAAAATAACGACTAGTAAATGGTTTTTTGCAATTCCTTTTAAATACGGTAATTGTCTGTGTAAACTGTCTAATGTTTCGAAGTTTGTATAGAGTAATATTAAACTTCTATGTGTAATGTTTCTTTTTATATCTGCATATAATCTACCAAAGTCACTTTCAAAAAAATCGGTATTAACGTTGTATAAGCCTTCAAGAATTAAATTCATTTGAGATGTTCTCCTTTCAGCAACGACACGATTTTCAACACGTTTTGAAAAAGTGAAAATTCCTGCTTTGTCTTGCTTTTTTAATGCAACATTACTAATCACTAAAGACGCATTTATGGCATAATCCAGAAGGGTTAACTGGTTAAAAGGCATTTTCATAACACGACCTTTGTCTATTACAGAATAAACTGGTTGCGATTTTTCATCTTGAAATTGATTAACCATTAACGCATTTCGTTTTGCGGTAGCTTTCCAGTTAATGGTACGCAAATCATCACCTAAAACATATTCTTTAATTTGTTCAAATTCCATTGTGTGACCAAGTCTACGCACTTTTTTGATACCGTATTGTAGTAAATTATTACTAAAAGCCATCAAGTCGTATTTTTTTAATTGAATAAAACTTGGGTAGTTAGGTACCATTGCATTATCGTTAAAAGTAAAACGCCTTGCGACTAAACCAAACACCGATTTTGCGTATATATTTAGTTTACCAAAATGATATTCGCCACGTTCTACGGGACGTAATTGGTATTCTAATTTAGATGATGAAGATGCGTCTAGTTTTCTTTCAATATTAAAATCTCTTACTTGAAATTGTTCAGGAATTTCGTCTATAATATTAGTGTATACAGGAAATGTATAAAAGTTTTCAATTTGAAGTTGAATTGGGTTTTGATCTCCATTTGAGAGTTTTTCGGGTAAAATTCTTGAGGCTGAAATTCCTTTTTTAGCTGAAAATAATAGCAGTGTATCTAATACTATTAGTGCAACTAAACCTAATAGCAATAATGATACAATATTGAGTAATCTTGGAAACAAAAAGCTAACCACATACAATATCATTATGGCAATGCATGCATAGAAAAAACGGTTTTGTATGTAAAATGGTTTTAAGAGTTTCATCTAATTATTCTTCTATGAGATATTACGATTATTATTTGTTTTGTATAAATCTAATTTTTTGGATTTGGTCCAAATTGATTTATTCCATATTCACTATTTCCTAACAACATTACAAAAATGTAAAATGGTATAAATTGATACCAACCATTATTACCTCTATCATGACATCTTTTAGCACCTTGAGCAAACAGAAACCAGAATAAAGGAATTACTATAATCAACCCAAGAATCTGTGGAATTTTATAGAAATAAATGTTTTCGATTATGTTAAATGTTAATCCAAAAATTTTACAAATAAAAACGCTTATTATAAATTCAGTTCTTCTAATTCTACCTTGAAATGAAAATGGATTTTTAAACATATCAATTACCTTGGTATTTCTACAGCTTCTATAATTTGTTTTATAATTTGTTTGCTTGTTACACCTTCCATTTCGCGTTCTGGCGTCACAATAACACGATGTTGTAACACAGGTATTGCTGCTTGTTTAATGTCTTCTGGAGTTACAAAATCGCGTCCATTCATTGCAGCAAAAGCTTTACTAGATTTTAGAATAGCTATAGATGCTCTTGGTGATGCACCTAAATATAAAAATGGATTGTTACGTGTGTTTACTATAATATCTGCGATGTATTTTATCAAATGACTTTCGATAATAATCTGATTGACTAAACCTTGAAACTCTTTAATTTTTGCTTCACTTAAATAGGTTGTGATTTGATTAATTTTTTTATCGCCTTTTAAGTCGTGTTCACGATTTAAGATTTCTATTTCTTCTTCTAAATTAGGGTAATCAATATCTATTTTGAAAAGAAAACGGTCTAATTGTGCTTCTGGTAAACGATACGTTCCTTCTTGCTCTACAGGGTTTTGAGTAGCTAAAACAATAAAAGGTAAACTCATTTGATATTTATTACCGTCTATAGTTATTTGGCGTTCTTCCATAACCTCAAACAGTGCAGCTTGTGTTTTTGCAGGTGCACGGTTAATCTCGTCAATTAAAACCATGTTAGAAAAAATAGGACCTTTTTTAAACTCAAATTCAGATTTTTTCATGTCAAAAACCGAAGTTCCTAAAATATCACTCGGCATTAAATCGGGTGTAAATTGAATACGACTAAAATCTATTGCCAAAGATTTGGCTAATAAACGTGCCGATATTGTTTTTGCAACACCAGGAACACCTTCTATTAAAGCATGACCGTTGGCTAAAATAGCAGCAATTAGCATATCAATCATTCCTTTTTGACCAACGATTACTTTACTAATTTCTGACTTTATTTGCGCAACACCTTGTTGCAGTTCGGTTAGGTCAATACGGTTAGTAAAGTTTACATTTTCATCAGTTGTTTCTGGTGTAACATGATCTGAAGTAACATCATTTGTTGGTACAGAATTCTCAGTGTTTTCAGCTTCTGACGGAATGTATTTTTTTGCTTCTTCGTTATTAAATTCTTCCATAATTTATGCGGTATAAAAATCTTCTATTTGCTTATTTAAATTGATTAAATCTGCTTCTGTACATTGTGGTTTTGCTTTTAAATGTACTATAGATTTAACTAACTGTTGTATTTGTTCTATGTCTTTTCCTGATTTTTGAATCAGTAGCTTGGTAAAACGTTCGTCTAAAACTTGAGTGTCTAAAAAGTAAACACGTCTTAAATATTCTAAAAAGTAGGTTATTTTCTTTTCAACTAAATTGTTATGGTCTTTAGTTTCGTAGTATAAATTACCAATGGTTTTTGTAAATGCTACGGTTGTATTTTCGTGCGGTTTAATTTCTTTAACAATGCGTTGTCTTCGTTTTGCGTTAAAAATTAAGAATAACACCAAACTAATCAAGCCTAAATACCAAGCGTAACGCAGTGCATCTTGACTTAAGATATATCTAAGTTTAGAGCTGCTAACGTTAGTGTTTGCTTTGTTTAGCGAGTTGTAAAAAATATTATCTTCTGGCAGATAGCCCAAAACCGCTTCGGCATATTTTTTATTGTTTTTCTTTAATAAATTATAATTTGTAAACGCAATTGGTTGTAAATGAAGTAAAAACGAACCTTGATAATAATTAACTTTTATAAAGTTAGGAAACGCAATACTATCAAATGTTTGATGCCCTAAAACCGTTGTAAGATCTTTGTCAAGTTTTGAAAAATGAAAGTTGTTAATACCTCTATCTATGGTAATACTATCTGTTTTAAATCTTGGATTAGTTAATGTGAAATAGCTATTACCTTTTAAATCATATTGGTTAGTTGTATTAAATCCTAACGAGTCTTTTAATCGGTTAGGAAAATAATTGCTAGACATAAAAACGGTGTTACCATAGGATACAAAATCTAAAAGCTCTTGTGCTGAGATTTCGTCCATTTCTGAGTATTGCGCTACGTGTATAAAATTACCAGTTGTGGTATATTCGTCTTCTTCCCAATCGTAATAGGCGTCAAAAAACTCGTAAGGTGTTTTTCTTACATCTGTAAACTCTTGATTAGGAAAAACAGCTTCTAATTCTTCATGAAAGATATACGTACCAAAAGGAATTTTGTGTCTTTCGTTATAGGTTGGTTTCCAGTTTATTGGTCGCTCTCGAGTAAGTTCGATAAACGCTATTAGTCCAAAGATGAATATCAATAAACCGATGTAAATTTTTATTGTTCTGTTCATGCTTTTACCGAGTTTAAAAAGTTAGTAAAAGCACGTTTGGCTTTATCAAATTGAGTTTGATCTACATTAAATTCGCCATACCAAATGTAATTGTACAAATAGGATGTGTAGGCAAATTGTTCTGAGATTTCAGGTGTTTTTATTTCGTATTGATAATCGCTGTTTGTTTTTTCTGGATCGTAGTCTATTATTTCTTTTTCAGATAAACCTTTTAAGAGCCACAAATAGTAATATCTAATAGCAAGTCTGTAATTATTATTGCTTTCGGCTTCACTAATTAAAGCTTTAAAATTGGTGTGATGAATGTTGTTTTCTACATCAGTAACAGGAATAATACTTTTGTCTGACGATTTGCCAAAAACCCAAGTCCCTTCTTTATTTACAATAGCTTTAAAGATGAAATAAATAACCAACAAGAAAATGATAACACCAGCAATTTTTAGCGCTAAATCTGTAGCTCTAGAGGCTTGACCAGCGTTTTGAATGTTAAATAGACTTTTTAGAAAATCTGAAACCGCTTTTTTAAATCGAGTCCACCAACCAGAACTAGCTTCGCTACGTTGGTAAACAAAATCATCATCTGTATATTTTTTAGATAAATCATCAAATTGTTTTGGTGAAACATAGCCACTATCGGTTGCAACCGAATCTATAGCTTCTAAGTACTCATAGTCTTCATACACGTCTTGCGAGTGTTTTTGAAGTGCATTAGCTGTACCAAAAGCTAATAAAAATAAGATGATATGTAATTTTAATAGTTTACTCACCAGATCCTATTTGGTCAATAACGCTTTTAGTGTTTACGTTTTCGCTGGTTTCTTTTAAACCATAGTAAACAATACTTTGATTAACCTGTATAATAGTTTGTAAAGTTGTACTGATAATAAAAGATATTACCGAAATAACGATAGCTAAAATTAAACTTCCAATAGACATATCTTCCATACCTACAGGTTCTTGTATAACAGTTATGCTTTGCACACCTTGCACAACACCTTGTATAAAACCAATACCCATTTGTATGACGTAAGCCATTAAATAAAAAATACCAATACAACCAACAGCATGCCAAAACTTGCTACTAATTAGTTGCCAAGCATAACCAAAACTATCCCAAAAGTTACGTTTGTTATCTAATTGCTCTAAAAGCGTCATGTGGTAAAGGCTACTAAATATACCCACTAAAAAAGGTAGCGCTAAAATACCAACAATAGTAATTGCAAGTATAAAACCAACAATACCAAAGACAATAGCTAGCGGAATTGCAAGAATAAATCCAAATACAACAAAGCCTAAAAGCTTACCAATGTTAGCTTTGTAACTATCTGTAATTTCTTTCATCCCAAAATTAGTACCGTTATGTTTTTCAAAAAGTTTGAAATAAATAGGAGTGAAGGCATAAACTATAACCCAAAACACTATAGTTAGTATAACTACACCAATAATGGTAAGTATAAATGCACCAAAGTTTTCATTAGCAAACTGATCAAAAGCATCTGAAGCAGTTCCTCTAGTAGAAAAGTTATACATCAAAGATTCTGTATAAGTTTTAGTAATATAGTAGCTTACAACAGCTAAAACAATAATTAATGCGCCACTAATAGTGAAAAAATGAGTAAAGAAATGTTTACCATGTTCTTTTAAAAAGGTGAATGTATCTTGAAAAAACGAGTTAAAGTCTCTATTTTGATATAGTTGCATAGTTTAGTTTTGCTTTTCTGTTAACAATAAACGGATATATTAAATAGTAAAATGAAATTAAGCTTAATGTTGAAAGTATGATACCAATAGACAACCAGTTAGGCATCACATTAGAATATCTAGTCACATAACCTTCTAAAAAACCAGCAGCAATGGTAAAAGGAAATGTGCTAATTAAAATTTTTACACCAATTTTCACGCCTCTTTTAAAAGAAGTCATCCTGGAAAATGTTTTAGGAAACAATATGCTAGCTCCTAAAATAAAACCAGCAGCACCTTCTATAACTATGGCAAAAATTTCCATAGCGCCATGTATCCAGATACCTCTAACGCTTTCCCAAAACACATCTTCTTTTACAAACATATATTGAAATGAACCTAGCATAATCCCATTCTCCATTAAAACATAACCTGTACCTAAACCTCCAAAAATACCTAAAACAAAAGATAAAATACCTACGTAAAGGTTGTTTAAGGTAATACCAAAAGCGCTTCCCCAATTACTACCGCTTTTGTATATAGCAACTGGATCACCTTTTTCAATATTTTCTAAAGTAAGATTAACATAGTGATCACCTAAAACTAATCTGATAAAAGCATCATCAAATTCAGCTGAAAGTGCGCCAATAGCAACAAAACTTAAAAAGACAATAAAGGCATAAGCCACGTAACGTCTATATTCATAAACTATTAAAGGGACTTCAGTTTTCCAGAAATACACAAACCTATTAGTGTCTTGTCGCTTGGTTTTATAAATTTTCTGAAATGCTTTTGCCGCAAGATTATTAAGATATAAAACCGTTTTACTTTTTGGATAATACGTTTGTGCGTAGGACAAATCATTAACCAATTGTGTGTAAAGTGAGGCTAATTCGTCAGGGTTTTTTAGTTGTTTTCCAAAAATAGCTTGTTCAAATTCTAGCCATTTTTCTTTGTTGGTTTTGATAAAAGCGACTTCTCTCATAAAGCAACCAAATCTACATATTTTTTATTTTAAAACCACTTTTAAGCGTTAAAAAAATGCTTACATTTGACCTTAGCTTATGGTCAATATATCAATAAATACCACACAAAACGTTAACATAAACTTTGTCGCTGCTAGTGTTGGCGAACGTTTACTCGCATATATCATAGATTGGATTATTAAAATAGCATATTCAATTGTTGTATACCAAATTATGTTTAATGCTTTTAATTTTGAAGATTGGGCAAGAGATATGGACCAATGGTCTATCGGTGCGGTAGTAGTTTTCTTTTATCTTCCTGTTATTTTTTACTCTCTAATTTTTGAATCTGTTTTAGACGGACAAACACCAGGTAAGCGCGTATTAAAAATAAAAGTGGTTAAAATTGATGGTTATCAAGCCTCTTTTCCAGATTTTATCGTAAGATGGTTTTTTAGAATAGTAGACTTAAATATGTTTTCTGGTATTATTGGTTTAATAGCTGTTGTTACTAGCAATAAAAACCAAAGAATAGGAGATATGACCGCAGGAACAGGTGTTATTGCTTTAAAAAATAAAGTAAATATTAGTCATACTATTTTAGAAGAATTAAAGGAAGATTATACACCAACATATCCATCAGTTATTAAGTTGTCTGATAATGATGTACGTATAATTAAAGAAACCTATTTAGCGGCAAAAAAATCTAAAGACTACGCTACTTTAATTAAGTTAAGAACCAAGGTAATAGATGTAATGGAAATAAGACAACAAGTTGAAAGTAATGATATGGAATTTATTTCAACAGTTATAAAAGATTACAACTATTACACCCAAAACATGTAAGCAGAGAACCACTTTTTTTAAGTTTGAATCATTTTTACTGAGTTTCATATTGAGCAAATTCGAAGTATCTTTTACAATTAAAACTTTAAATACAATTACAATCCAATGTTTTACATCATCGATATTTTAGGAACCATTGCTTTTGCAATTTCTGGAGTACTTGTTGCGCTAAATAAGCGTATGGATGCATTTGGTATTTTAATAATTGCGTTTGTAACAGCTGTTGGTGGCGGAACGTTAAGAGATGTTTTAATTGGCGAAACACCTGTAAGTTGGATGAAAGACATGAGCTATGCTTACTTTATTTTTGGAGCAACTGTTTTTGCTGTTGTCTTCAGAAATAAAATAGATTACTTACGTAAATCACTGTTTTTATTTGATACTATCGGTATTGGTTTATATACTGTCATTGGAATTGAAAAAGGAATTTCAGCAGATTTACATCCCGTAATTTGTGTTTTTTTAGGTACGATGAGTGCGTGTTTTGGCGGCGTAATAAGAGATATTTTATGTAACGAAATACCTGTAATTTTCAGAAAAGAAGTTTATGCAACAGCATGTATTTTAGGAGGCGTTACATACTTTGCAGTTAGCCAATTACCAATTGTTACTAATTTTGTGTTTGTAATTTCTGGAGCAGTTGTTATTATTGTTAGGTTAATTGCAGTAAAGTTTAAAGTAAGTTTACCAAGTCTTTACAAAGATTAAAAGACTACTCTAAAACCTCTACAGTTTCTATATATACATTAATAAAAGGCCAATCAGACTCGTCTGTTTTTACGGTGTTTATTTTATCAACAACGTCCATGCCTTCAATCACTTTTCCAAAAATGGTATAATCACCATCAAGATGAAAAGCGTCTTGTTGCGTGATAAAAAACTCGTATGGAGACGCCAATTTATGAGGGTTTTCAATTTCACTACTAGGCATAGAAATGACACCACGATGGTGTGTAAATCCGCGTTTTGTATCGGTTGGTAATAGATAATGACCTATTTTTCTGCGTTTTCTTGCAACTCTAATATCATCTGTATTTCCACCTTGAATAATAAAGTTTTTAACCACACGATGAAACTGAGTATTGTCAAAAGCACCAATTTTTGCTAGATAGATAAAGTTAGCACGATGAAACTTAGTTTCATTAAACAATAAAATATCAATATTGCCTTTATTTGTTTTAATTCGCACTTTATTTTCTGGGTTGTCTTTTTCGTATTCTAAGAAAAAGTCCATTGCGTTTTCTTCCGTTAGGTAAGGATATTTCTTTTTCTTAACGGTATCTTTTTTTACTGTTTTAGTTTCAGTTTTTACTGTATCTATAACTTGTTTGGTTTCGGTATTATTAGATTTAGTCTTAGATTGCTTATCTTCACAATTAAATAAAACAAGACAAAGACTAAAAAAAAGTAATAGGCGCATTTTTAAAATGAATTTTAAGGATTTTAGCATAGCATTGCCAAAAATAAAAAATATCCCACTACCAGCCGAAGCATCTCAATTTAAAATGGCGCCACCATATCGTGAAGCGCTATTAAAACAGCAAAAAGAGAAGATGAAACATGCTAGGCAAAGTGCTGTTATGGCGTTGTTTTACCCAGATTTAGAGTTACAAACCAAGCTTATTTTAATTCTAAGAAAAACTTACAAAGGTGTACACTCGGCACAAGTTGGTTTTCCTGGTGGAAAAGTAGAACATTCTGACCAAAATTTAATGCAAACTGCTTTAAGAGAAACCCACGAAGAAGTTGGTGTACATCCAAAAATAATTAAGGTGTATAAAGAAATGACGCAAGTTTATATTCCGCCAAGCAACTTTGTAGTTCAGCCTTATTTAGGCATTGCAGAGCAAACACCAAAATTTGTCAAACAAGAGACGGAAGTAGAAGATTTGATAGAAGTTTACTTAAAAGATTTGCTAAGTGATAACAACCTAACACACAAAAAAGTACAGACCAGTTACGGTATTGAGGTTGAGGTGCCTGCTTTTTATTTAAACAATCATTTAGTTTGGGGAGCAACAGCAATGATGCTTAGTGAAGTTAAAGACTTACTAAAACAAGCGTTATAAGTGCTTTGATTTATTATATTTGTATCTCCTAAAAATGAAATTACACTATGGGATTATTTAAAAAAAATCCTTTCGGACATATACTTTTTGTAAAAAAATGGTTAATCAGAATCTTAGGTCTTTTAACGCACAGACGCTATAGAGGCTTTAATGAGCTACAAATTGAAGGTTCTGAAATTATTAGACAATTACCAGATACAAACGTTTTATTTATATCAAATCATCAAACGTATTTTGCAGATGTTATTGCTATGTTTCATGTGTTTAACGCTGCATTATCAAACCGTCAAGATAATATTAAAAATGTAGGTTATTTATGGAATCCTAAGCTTAATATGTATTATGTGGCAGCAAAAGAGACCATGAAATCTGGTTTAATACCAAAGATTTTTGCTTACACTGGATCTATAAGTATAGAGCGTACTTGGCGTAGTCAAGGAAAAGATGTTAATCGTCAAGTAAAAATGAGTGATATTTCTGCAATAAAACGCGCTTTAGATGATGGTTGGGTTGTTACATTTCCGCAAGGAACCACAACACCTTTTAAGCCTATTAGAAAAGGAACAGCTCATATTATAAAACATTACAAACCAGTAGTTGTACCTATTGTAATTGATGGTTTTAGAAGAAGTTTTGATAAAAAAGGACTAAGAATTAAAAAGAAAAACGTCTATCAAACTTTTGAAATTAAAGAACCTTTACAAATTGATTACGAGAATGAAAGTATCCAAGATATTGTTGAAAAAATAGAATACGCTATAGAGCAGCATCCTTCATTTTTAAAAGTAATCCCAGAAAAAGAATTACTTGCTCAAGAAGAACTTAATAAGCAACGAGAATTTTTAGGTTAAAATTCTTCATTTTCTGCAATTTCATTTTTTGTTTTTTGATAAAATAAAATTGCTAGATATATCAAATTAATATAGTAAGTAATTGAACGGATTCCGTGTAGGTAAATATTTGATTTTTGTCCTTCAATGTAGTTTTTGAAATTATCAGCATATGTATCATTTACATAAGAATTGATAAATGAAAACTGAAAAAACTCTAAAGGTTGTATTGTAAAAAAAGTTACTATTACTAAGACTAAGTATCTTAAAGGTTTCTCTAGTATTTTTTTACTGTTTTTTGTAATCCAATTAATAGCAAAATTTGAAGCTATTATAAAATATAGGACATATACAATGTTCTCAATTAATGAAATATAGATTGCATCTAAATCATTAATTATAAGTATGTTTTTAATGTTTTCTGTTAGGAAAATTGAAGATTCAAAAATGAAATAAATTCCAAAAACACCTATCCCTAAAAGAGTAATTATTTCATACTTTTTTAAACTCTCCAAACTAAACTTCCATTTTCTTAAGTTCGTTATAATTCTTATTAAGACGTTTTAATAAAATACCATAAAGTAATTTATAAAACAACCAAATTACAACTCCAAAAATTAAAGTAGCTATAACAAAAGCACCTATCATAAAAATGTATTGTTTAGTGTTAAAGTGCTCTATTTGAGCGGCTAATTGTGGATCGTGACCAGAAGTATAAACAAATCCAAATACCATAGAAACAAATACCATTGCAAGGTTATAAATCACATAATATCTTATAACTTTTCTAGTTTTAAGTATGTTTTTCATTAGCTTTCTGGCGCTATCTGTAACCGAAATGTTTTTGTATGATTTATACAACAGATAAACAAAAAGTAAAATTACAGCATAGGTGAAAATTGTAATACCAATAAATAGGTTGTCTTTGTACATGTCTTGAAGCTGCTGCTTATAGCCATCTGAAGAAAACATTGGAATTGTATTAATCAGTATCCAAAACGCAAGTTCAGCTATACTAATGTAAAACAATGTTTTAACTATGCTTGACGATTTTTTATGTAACATGGCATACAAATCACTACTTGATTTTTTTTCAAAAGTGTTATCACTTTTTTGCCAATCTTTTTTTAATAACTCTAATTCATCCATAGCTTACGGATTTAAAATGGTTTTTAGCTTTTTTTTCACTCTATTCATTTTCACTCTTGCATTAACTTCGCTAATTCCCAAAGTGTCGCTTATTTCTCTATAATCTTTATCCTCTAGATATAAAAATACCAGAGCTTTTTCAATATCGTTTAATTGGTGTACAGCTTGATACATTAATTTTAATTGTTCTTCTTCTGTACTATCATATTCTTCTGCACTAATTTTAAATTGTATGGCATCAAACTCTTGCGTTTTTATACGACGTTTTGATTTACGATACAAGGTAATAGCAGTGTTTAAGCCAACTCTGTACATCCAAGTTGTAAATTTACTATCGCCTCTAAACTTCGGGAACGCTTTCCATAATTGTATGGTTATCTCCTGAAATAAGTCGTTATGCGCATCATAATTATCTGTATAAAGTCTACATACTTTATGCACAATATTTTGATGCTTTTCTAGTAATTCTACAAAATTATGTTCTGATGGTTTATCCAATATATTTTAGTTAGTTGTACTTATTTGTAGCTTAAATAAAGAAGTTGTTACACAAATTTAGAATTATTTTTTGTGCAGCTACAATTCATCATAAAAAAATAACAGTTCAGTATTTCACTTTTTAAAAACTTAAACTCTTGATAGATATTTGCCTTGTAATTAAAACACAAACCATGTTTAAACTCGTATTAATAATTGTAATGGCACTAACAGGACAAGTAAAAAGCTTAAACAAACCTTTAGTGGTAAAGGCAGATAAAACACCTATTTTTACTACCTTTAATCCATGTCAAAACACTAATATTTACAGCAAAAATAAATGCTTGTTAATTTTAGAAACTAACAAAAAGTAAGATGATTAAATTTTTAAGAGAAACCGCTAAAGCCTTTTCAATTGGTGTATTAGTCTTTTTAATTAGAGGCATATTTATGTTGGCTAATGGTACCACATTAGATTTTAACCAAGATTTAGCTTTAGAGTTTTTTTACAATCAATTATTTGCAGTGTGTTTATATCTAGCTAACGCCTATTTTGTGACGTTTATGATGAATAAATACAAGCAAGATTTATTTAAACTTAATCGTCTTTTAGTTGCTTTATTGTCTTCAGTATTTATATCATTAGCAACCATTTTTATACTTAGATTTTTAATAATAGTTTATGGGTATAACCAAGACGCTACATCGTTTTTACAAAACGAGAAAGTAGTTTTTTATTGGATGTCTTTAACTATATCTGTAGTCATAACAGCTATATTTTATACGGTTTACTATATAAAATCTAAACAAGAAACTAAGGTAAAAGAGCAAAAAGTAATTGCAGGAACAGCAAGTGCTAAGTTTGATGCTTTAAAAAATCAATTAGATCCACATTTTTTATTTAATAGCTTAAATGTATTAACCAGTTTAATTGAAGAGAATCCAGACAAAGCACAGCAATTTACAACCAGTTTATCAAAAGTATATAGATATGTATTAGAGCAGAAAAATAAAGAATTAGTGACAGTAGACGAAGAGCTAAAGTTTGCAAAAACCTACATGTCTTTATTAAAAAACAGATTTGAAGATAGTATAATTTTTGAAATCCCAGAACAAGCACAAAATCCAGAAAGTAAAGTTGTACCACTTTCATTACAATTACTATTAGAAAATGCTGTAAAACATAATGTAGTAACAAGTAGTAAACCGTTACACATTAAAATATTTGAAAGCAGAGGAAATTTAGTTGTAGAAAATAATCTGCAACCCAAAAAAATATTGAAAAAGAGTAGTGGTGTTGGATTAGCAAACATTAGACAACGCTACCAATTATTAACAAATAAAAAAGTAATCATCAATCAAGAAGCAAACAGTTTTGCAGTAGCATTACCAATGCTTACAAAACAAGTATCAGTTATGAGACAACAACAATTATCACAATCAAAAATGCTTGACAGTTATGCACGAGCAAGACAACACGTAGAAGAACTAAAAGGGTTTTATTTTAGCCTAGCAGCTTACTGTATTGTTATACCAAGTTTATACTTTATTTGGTACAAATTTACACCATTTGCAATTCAATGGTTTTGGTTTCCTATGATAGGTTGGGGATTTGGACTAACAGCACAAGCCTTTAGAGTATTTGTAAATAACGGCAAATTTGGACGCAGCTGGGAACAAAGAAAAATAGACCAATTTATGAGAGAAGAAGAACAAGAAAAACGTTGGAATTAATAAAAAAAAACATTAAAAATCATGAGAAATACAGATATACAACCTTACGAAGATAATTTTTCTAGAAAAGAATTTTTAAAAGAAGAAGCCTACCAAAGAGCTAAAGAAAAAGTGAAAAAAATAGTTGGTTTTTACTGGCATTTAGCGGTTTACATTGTTATTAATGTTCTAATTATTTTAGTTATTGTATTAAATGGCGGACCATTATGGCACTTTGGTACATTATCAACACCATTGTTTTGGGGCGTAGGTTTATTATTTCACTTTCTTGGTGTATTTGGACCAAGAGTATTCTTTGGAAAAGATTGGGAACAACGAAAAATTAAAGAATTTATGGATAAAGAAGAATCCATGTGGGAATAGTTAGTTTTCAGTAAGCAGTAAGCAGTAAGCAGTAAGCAGTAAGCAGTAAGCAGTAAGCAGTAAGCAGTAAGCAGTAAGCAGTAAGCAATTTATTACTTCTGTCAACAATCATCAACCATTCATTAAATAATAAACATGAAAGTTATAATTATAGAAGACGAAAAACCATCAGCAAGACGTCTACAGCGTATGCTAACCAACCTAAATGTAGAAGCCGAAACGCTTTTGCATTCTGTAGAAGAGTCTATTAATTGGTTTAAAAATAACACGCATCCAGATTTGATATTTTTAGACATTCAATTAAGTGATGGTTTATCGTTTGAAATTTTTGAAACCATAGAAATTAACTCAGCAATAATCTTTACAACAGCTTATGATGAGTATGCTTTGCAAGCTTTTAAGTTAAACAGTATTGACTATTTGTTAAAACCAATTGATGCTGAAGATTTAGAACAAGCGGTACAAAAATATAAGTCAAGATTACCACAAAAAACTAATATGTCTTTAGATTTTGAAGACATAAAAAAGTTATTGGTCAATCCAATAGACAGAGCGTATAAAAAGCGTTTTTCGATAAAAGTTGGACAACATATTAAGCTTGTTAATACTGATGAAATTGAATGTTTTTATAGTGAAAATAAAGGCACTTATTTACATACCACAGATAACAGAAATTATTTGCTAGAAAACACTTTAGAAGCATTAGAAGACGAGATAGATCCAACACAATTTTTTAGAGTAAATAGAAAGTTTTACGTAAATATAGAAGCTATCAAGGATATTATTAGTTACACCAACTCTAGGTTGCAAATAAAGCTAAAGACTTATAATGAAAGCGAAGTAATTGTAGCTAGAGAACGCGTAAAAGATTTTAAGGAATGGTTAAATTAACTATTCCTTTTTTTCTTCTTCTTCAATACGGTTGTCATCAAAAGCACTTGGCAATAACTTAGGTATAAACTTTACGACGATTGGTAATAACAATGCGCCGCCAGGTAATAAAAAGATAGCAAGGCTTGGTATGGATTTAAAAATATCTAATAGTTGATCTTGTACTTTTTTCTGTTCTTCTTTAGATAGGTCTCTTATTGTAGATTGTGATAATAAAAGTAGTAGTTCTTTACTTTCAACAAGTTCTTTGGTTAAACGTTTTCCGTTTCTTTTAATTAATTTTAAAACAAAGCTAGTAGAATTATCATAAAAGGTTTTTACAATATTTTTAGATCCTAATAAAGGTACATCTTCTTTAAACTTTTTATAGAAACTTTCAATGCTACTTGCGGCTTGATGTACATGCAGCTCACTTAAATCTAATCTACTTCCTAATTGAGACAAAAAGTTTTCTTCTTTACTATCTATTTTTGCATCTGTCCAAGTTGCCATAGCTGCCATATCTAAACAGTATTTTGCAAAAATCTCAGTTTCTATCTTAGTGATAGCTTGGTCAAAATCTAATACTTTTTCGTGTTCATATCTTGCAGATTGTTCAAAAAGAGCAATTAAATTTTCGTCGTAATCAGATTTATTCTTTTTCGCGTTAAGCGTATTAATAACGATACTTTCAATAATAATTTCGTGATCTTTTAAAAAGTCATCACTAATGTTTTGATTTTCTAAATAGACTCTAAATGCAATAACATCTATAAATAAAAGCGCATTGGTTATAAAGTAGTTAAAGCTTTTGTCAATTAAGTTGTCGTCTATTTGTATGCGTTTATTAATAATTCTTTCAACGCTGTCTTCTTTGTCTTTGTTTCCTATAAAAATATTAAGAAAAGAAGGTCTTTTTTTATTTAGTGCATTGTAAAAAGCATCTACATCTGTATAAAAATCATTGTCACTTTCACTATTAATATGAATAATAAGTAAGGCAATTACAAGATTTATTTTACAAAGTTCTTCGCTTTCGTAATCTCTGTTTTTTATCAGGTTTGCTACAATTTCCACATTGCTTCCATAGATAAAACCACAATGTCTAAATGCTTCGTAGTAGTTTTCAAGACTCGTGTTATTTAAGACTTTGTTAGGATTTAAGTCTTTAATTAATTTTTTTATCCAACCTGTTGCCGATGGGTTCATGCCTTAAAAATAAATAGGTCGTAAAGATATATTATTAATCTCATTTTATTGCCTGATTTCTTCTTTAACAAAATTTTAATAAAACCGACACTGTTTTTATTGCGTAGGTAGAATAGAGAACCAAAAATAATAATTAACAAAATCTCAAACATTATGAAAAATTTAAAACTAGTATTAGGAGTTAGCATTTTTGCAATAGCAGGCTACTTCTTTTTATCTGCAGACCATATTGACGCGCCTGCAGTTTCAGGTGGTACAAGTGATATCACAGATTTTTATGCCTTTCAAGGTCAAGACAATAACAATTTAGTTTTTGCAGCAAATGTACAAGGATTATTAAGTCCTTCTGCGACATCAAGTGCTGCTTTTGACGAAAATGTTATGATAGAATTTAATATTGATAACACAGGCGACAATGTTGAAGATTTAGTAATACAAGCTGTGCCAAGAGATGGGAAAATGTACTTTTTTGGTCCATTTGCACCTTCTTCAACAGGCTTAAATAGTATGATTAATACTAATGCCGATGTGACAGTTGTAGATATTACTTCTTACGGAAGCAATGCTATTGTAGAAACTAACGGAAACATTAAAGCATTTGCAGGACCAAGAGACGATCCTTTCTTTATGGATTTTGCGCAATATGGCGAAATTATTGCAGGAAATGCTTCAGGTTTTAATGATCCAGGTACAGATACTTTTGCAGGAACAAATGTAATGTCTGTTGTTATTGAAGTGCCAAAATCTTCTATTGGAGGATCAGGAACTATCAATACTTGGGTAGAAACTAAAACTAAACAATAATTAAACTTTTAAATTAAAAATTATGAAATCTATATATAAAATATTTAGCATCGCAGTATTTGCATTAGCTGCTGTTAGTTGTTCTAACGACGATGACTTTACTCAAATACCAACGCAACAAGAACCAGATTTTTCAGGGACGTATGCTCAAAATGATCAAATGGGTAGACCAGCTGTAAATACAGTATTTGTATCTTCTTCTTCAAAAGATATGTTTAATACAACTATTCCTACAGATCAAAATGCAGCGTTTCAATCTATGTTCGAAACTAACTTAACAGGTTTAAGTCCTGCATATGCAAATCCAGGAGACCAAAATGCATTAGGTTTAGATGCGCCAACATTTACTGGGTTATTAGCTACAGATGTACTTAATGTGTCACTAGATGGTACAACTACTTTCTTTGACGGGACTAACGTATTAACAGGTCGTGCATTAGCAGACGATGTTATTTCAGTAGAACTACTACTTATCTTTGGTGGTGAAGATGGTACAGAAAACCCTTCGCTTTCAGATGATCATGTAGATGCAAATGATAAGCCGTTTTTGACGTCTTTTCCTTACTTAGCATCTCCTTGGTAGACTATTTTAATTAAGGAGTATTTCCCCAAAGTACTCCTTAATTTACCTACTTATTACAACAAACAAACACAAAAAACAAAAACAATGAAAACCAATATTATATTATTACTATTTGCATTTGTCTTGGCAAGTAGTTGTAAAGAAAAACCCAGTAAGATTACTAAAACATCAGATTACGAAATCTACATTACTAATCCAGATAATACGATATTAAGTAAAATAGAAGAAGATTATAGTTTCTGGAAAAACAAATATAAAGAGACTCCAAACCAATATCCATATCTAGCTAAGTTAGCAGCTGCAGAAAGTAAGTTGTTTACAGCTACAGGAAATATAGACTACTTAAAAAAAGCTGAAGAAAATCTTTTAGAGGTAAATAAAATTACCAAATACAACAATGCAGGCTATTTACGAAGCTTAGCAAGAAATTACATTTCTCAACACAAATTTAAAGAAGCTTTAAACGTATTAGAAAAAGCTAAAATTAATGGAGAAAACCTTGAAGGAACACAAAAAATGCTTTTTGATGTGCACATGGAACTTGGTAATTATGAACAAGCAAAAGACTATTTAACTAAAGTTAAAGACTTAAGTGATTTTGGGTATTTAATTAGATTGTCAAAATGGAGTGACTATAAAGGAGACTTAGCTTCTGCAATTAAATATCTAGAAAAAGCACAGACTATAGCAGAATCTTCTCAATTAAACGAAATTAAACAATGGACATATACTAATCTAGCCGATTTTTATGGTCATGATGGTCAAATAGAAAACTCTTATAATAATTATTTAAAAGCATTACAATTAAACCCAGATAATGCTTACGCAAAAAAAGGAATAGCTTGGATTGTTTACGCACATGAAAATAATCCTGAAGAGGCTAAAAGAATCTTAGAAAAGATTGAAAAACAGCATCAATCTCCAGATTACTATTTGTTTAAAGCAGAGTTAGCTGAATTTGAAGGTCTTGATGAGCAAAAAAACCTTCATCTTAAAGCCTATTTAGAAGAAGTAAATAATCCAAATTATGGAGACATGTATAATGTGTATACTTCTAAATTATTGGCAGACAGCAACAATGAAAAAGCAGTAGAATTAGCTAAAATAGAAGTGCAAAATAGACCAACACCAATGTCTTATGATTTACTGGCTTGGAGTTATTTTAACATAGGTAAAAAGCAAAAAGCTTTAGAAATTATTGATACTTTTGTGGCAAACAAAACCTTTGAACCAGAAGCGCAATACCATATGGCAAAAATCTATAAAGCAAACGGTCAATTTGACAAAGTAACAGCTTTAAAAGAAGAACTACTAAATAGTAGTTACGAGCTTGGACCAGTAACTACGAAACAGGTCGCTCAACTGTAAACAAACCTAAACAACAAAAAACATGAAAAAATTATTATTACTGTTTGTAATGATAGGGATGACTATGTCCTTATCTGCACAAATTAAAGGAACAGTTACAAGCGAAAACAAACCCTTAGAATCTGCTTATGTTTATAATAAAACCTCAAATAATCATGCGCATTCTAATCAGTTTGGTCAATTTGAAATCAATAATACTAAAGTAGGAGATACTTTACTAGTTGGATTATTAGGTTATGAAAAGCAAGAAATAAGATTAACACAAAATTTAATAGAAAGCTTAACCATAAATTTAAAACCAAAAGCATTTGTTTTAGATGAGTTGGTTTTATCTCAGCCTATAGATGTGCTAAACAGCATTGTACAAATAGATTTAGAAACTAATCCAATAAATTCTTCTCAAGAAATTTTAAGAAAAGTTCCAGGGTTAATCATCGGTCAACATGCTGGTGGTGGTAAAGCAGAACAAATATTTTTACGTGGTTTTGATGTAGATCATGGTACAGATGTAGCATTATCTGTAGATGGTATGCCAGTAAATATGGTGTCTCACGCACACGGACAAGGTTATAGTGATTTACACTTCTTAATACCAGAAACTATTGAAAAAATAAACTTTGGTAAAGGTCCATATTACTCAGACCATGGCGATTTTAATACTGCAGGTTTTGTAGATTTTAAAACAAAAAGCAGCTTAGATTTTAGTACGATTAGTTTTACTGCTGGACAATTCAACACGTTACGCACCTTAGGTTTATTCAACCTTTTAGATAAAAAAGCATCGCAAAATGCTTATGTAGCTTTAGAATATATAGAAACTGATGGACCTTTTGAGTCGCCTCAAAATTTTGACAGAATCAATCTTATGGGTAAGTATAATGCGTATTTAAATGATAATTCTAAAATAGGGTTAACGGTTAGTCATTTTACAAGTAAATGGGACGCATCAGGTCAAATTCCAGTTAGAGAAGTTAATAATGGTAACATTTCCAACTTTGGAGCAATAGACGATACAGAAGGTGGTTACACAAGCAGAAGTAATGCTAATGTGCAATTTAGTACTGTATTAGAAAATGATATTGCTATGCAAAGCAATGTGTTTTACTCTAAATATAATTTTGAATTATACTCAAACTTTACCTTCTTTTTAGAAGATCCTGTAAACGGTGACCAAATCAAACAAAAAGAAAATCGTGATATTTTTGGGTTAAATACCCAATTTAGAAAGACCGTAGACTATAATTCTTTTGACGTAAACTATACAGCTGGTTTAGGGTTGCGTTTTGATGATATTAAAGATATAGAGTTATCACACACTTTAAACAGAAAAACAACTTTAGACTATATTCAGTTAGGAGATGTGTATCAACGTAATATGAATGCCTTTTTTAATGCCGAAATTGACTTAGGAAAATTTAGCATTACTACAGGTTTAAGAGTCGAATATTTCAACTTTCAATACAATAATAAATTAAGTGAAGCTTATGATTTGCAAACAAATACAGAAGTTGCTGTATTGCCAAAACTTAATTTTCAATTTAATCAAAATGAAAATTTACAATGGTTTTTAAAATCAGGAATAGGATTTCACTCTAACGATGCCAGAATTGTTCTTAATAACGAAGTAGATAAAGCTTTACCAAAAGCGTATGGTGTAGATTTTGGAAATATCTGGAAACCATCACAAAAAATTGTGCTTAATACAACGTTGTGGTATTTATTTTCTGAAGAAGAATTTGTTTACGTAGGTGATGCCGGAATTGTTGAACCTAGCGGAAAATCTGAACGCTACGGGTTAGATTTAGGCGTAAGATTTCAGTTAAATGATTATTTCTATTTCAACACAGATGCAACGCTTACAAAAGCAAGAAGTCTTGAGGCAGAAGATGGTGAAGATTATATCCCATTAGCTCCAGATTTTACTTTAGTTGGTGGATTATCGGTTAAAGATTTTCATAAATTTTCTGGAGCAATTAACTATAGATATATTGATGATAGACCAGCAAATGAAGATAATAGCGTGATTGCAGAAGGGTATTTTGTAACCGATTTTAACTTAAATTATAGTTTTGATAAACACTGGAAACTAGGTGTTATTATTGAAAACTTATTTGATACTGACTGGAAAGAAACTCAGTTTTTAACCGAGTCTAGATTACAAAATGAAGTTGCACCAGTAGAAGAAATTCACTTTATACCAGGTACACCTTTCAACTTTAAAACAACATTAAGTTATTCTTTTTAAAAAAAAGAGTAAAAAAGTAAAACCTTGCTCATAATTATTACGTATGTATGTTAGCTATCGATTTAAGGGAATTGATAAATACAACTAACAAATAGGTTAATGCTATGAAAAAGTAAGGTTTGTTTTTTGTTAGTTTGTAGGAAATGTCTAATTAGTAAACACTTTTTAGGCATTTCTTTTTTATAAAAATTTTTATTGGGTTAGATAAAAAAATAGCTAATTAAAATTAAGTTTTAATACTGAAATTAGAATAGCTGTAAGGCAATTTATAAGCAGTAGAATAAGTTTTGATAAGCTTTATTTCGTTCTTAAAGCGATTCTAGCAAACATAAATAAGGTATAAATAAAAAGCACTTCTACAAAGAAGTGCTTTTTATTTATGTATTAAAATGATTTTTAATTAGAAGCTAAAGCACCTAAAGTATATAGTTGCTCTAATGTTGGTGATTGGCTACCACCAGCAGGTTCTAGCGTTATACCAAATGCTTGAGATTGATTAGCGTTATCTAACTTAAAGATTTTGTTGTCGTCTTGTAAAAAGTCGTCTATAGTACCTAAACTAGTTGGAGTAAGCGGATCTAATAATAAAGACCATACTTGATAGACTTTGCCTTCTGGAGGTTCTGGTAAGCCTTGTAAATCTAAATAGACTTGATCATTACTTTCATCCCAATATACTGTAGCGTAAGCATCAGGATAAGCTGCTTGTCCTTCTAAAGGTACTTTGATGATATTTCTATCTCTTATGACGTTAAGTAGATTTTTAGTTTCGGCTAACTTGTCTCTAGATTCTTCTATCTGAATTTCTAAAAACTCTTTTTCTGTATTTATTGTTGTAATTTCAGTTTCTAACTGCTGTTTTTGGTTTAAAGTCCAAAATAATCCAGCACCAACAATTACTGCTGCTGCCCAACCTGTGTAAGTTATCCAGTTTCTGTTTTTCTGTTTTGGTAAGCTTACTACTTTATTGTTGTGATCTATATGCGCTTTAATAAGGTTAAAGTCTACATTTTTTTCTGGTGCTAAACTGTTAGAAAGTTTAATAAAAGCAGCTTCAATTTCTAAAACTTCTTTTAAAACTTCTGGATGTTTTAGCATTAGGTTATAAACTTCCTTGTTTTCTTCTTCAGAAAGTTGACCTGCAACATAAAGCTCTAATATTCCGGACTGTATATATTCGTTAATATTCATTTTTTATAATACTGAATCTCTTAATTCTTGGATACAATTTCTATTTCTTGTTTTTATTGTTCCTATAGGCATATCAAGTTCTTTAGAGGCTTCTTTTTGTGTGTAACCTTTAAAGTAAAGTAGCTCGATAATTTTTATACACTTATCGGCTAACTTATCTACAAACTTTTTTATACCTATAGCATCAGTTTTACTTCCTAAGTTATCTGATGAGTGTATTATATCTACGAAATAATCGGAGTTGAGGTTTTTACTAGATTTTTTAAAAGCCTTAGATCTTGTTTTATCAATTGCAGCGTTACGAGAAATATTTAAAAGCCAAGTGAAAAATCTGCCTTTACTTGAGTTATAACTATCTGCTTTTTCCCATGCTTTTATAAATACGTCTTGCATGACTTCTTCGGCTAATTCGTGGTCTCTAACAATATTAAATATTACACCATGCATACTTTTACTGTACATGTTATAAAGTTTTTCAAAAGCTTTTTCGTCTTTCTTTTGAAATTGTGAAACTAAAAATTCTAATTGCATAGTTTGGTTTGAGGTTATTTTTTAAAGATAAGGATAAAAGCCAAAAAAAAATCGCTGGAAAGCGATTTTTTATTTGTAACAATAATTTAAATCTTATAATTAATTTTCTCTTAGGTAAGTTTCAATTTCTATTGCAACGTCTTCCCAAGTTTTACTAACACCATCGGCACCTTTATGTAGGTCAAAACATACTTTATTTAATGCATTTAATGCATCAATAGCATTCCAATTTTTTAAATCCATTATTCCTTTTAAGGTAACGCGTCTTTCATCTTTAATGGTAGCTTCTAAAGGTAAATCATGGGTTACACCATTCATAGTCAAGCTTGCTATATACTTAGAATCTTTATACATTAATTTACCTGAAATCAAATCTGTATCTATCATAGATCCAAAAAAGGAAGTTTTGATTTTTGCATCTCTTGTATTGGTAGCATCGTTTGTAAAAAGACTACTTACAGGAATTGAAAAACTTAAATTATTTAAAGCTTCTTCTGGTGTAGCTCCTGATTTATCATCAAATTTTACAGTTGTAAATTCTCCATTAACACCAACTTTATCGGTAGTTTTATAGGCTGTCCATTTAACAGAAGTAGCTTCTGGTTTAACTACAAACTGTGTTGAGGTTTTAACTTCTTCAGTTGTAGTTGTTTCTTTTTTTTCTTCTTTACAACTAACAAAAACACTTAATGTAATAGCTAATAGTAAAATTGAAATTTTTCTCATTTGTTGTTTGTTTATATTTGATTATCTAATTATTCCTCCACAACTTACGCGTCCACCAGCAGCGCCAGTAGGTTGAGTTGTAAAGTCGTCTGTTCCTGCATGTACAATGATGGCTTTATCAACTATATTTTTAGTGTCGTCTTGGCAACCAATACACCATAAATCTGTTTTTACAGTTACGGTTGCGTTACCGTTTTCATCAGCAGTTAAATTTCCAATATCTCCTTTATGAAAACCATCCGGGCTACCCCATTTTCCGTGTGGTGCTCCTGTAGGATTCCAATGTCCGCCAGTACTTTTTCCATCGTCTGAAGAGCAATCTGCTTTTTCGTGAATATGGATAGCGTGCGTACCTGGTTCTAAACCGCTTAGCAATGCTGTAAACTCTACAACACCATTAGTTTCTGTAAATACTGCAGATCCAGAAACGTTACTTCCGCTTTTTGGCTCAAGCTTTAGTTTTACTTTTTTTGAAGTTTCAGCAACCGTTTTTTCGGTGTCCATTTTCTTTTTATCTTCTTTACATCCAACAATAACTGCCAAAGTTAATATTAGTGTAATAAGGCTTATTTTTTTCATTATAAATATGGTTTTGGTTCGAATTAGAAAGTTAAGCAGTAATAAAGGCTTATGCAAATATCAAGAGTTAATAATTGTTTAAAAATTGAACTTTTAGTCTAAATTAAAGTTTTTGATATTCTCTAAAGATTTAGTCATATTTATAGTTTGCATGTTTTGATAATAAGGTTTAAAGTTGTCTTCAAAAAATGAATTTGTTGTTTGTAAAGCTGCTTCTAAATCTGTTTTCACATGAGAGATTAAAGTTCTTTCTGTGTCTGTAACTCCTGTTTTTCGTGAGCTTACGTACCATCTTGCAGTACTTAATCTGTCTGTTATACTTACGTCTAAAGTCATTGTTATACCTTGTCTTTTATCTTGCTTACCAAGATAAATATCTAAAATTTCATCTATTTTTTTAATGATGTCTTTAGATGCTTTTATTTCATCTTCATATTTATCTTTATCTGTAAGTTCTTTTTTATATTTTTCGGCTAATGCTTTACTTTCAGCGAGTTGTTTTGTGGCATCTGCAGCTACTTGTTGCATTTGTTCTAATTGCTTTAAAGTAGTATAGACTTCATTGATATGTGTTGTTGAAACCTCTAATCTAGGGTCAGATTTTACGGTGATTGTTGTTTCTGAAGTTTGATCGCCATATTCTAAAACTGCCTTATAAGTACCAGGTTTTACATCAACTCCGCTAGGTTCACTTTTTCTTTTTCTTGTTGAACGCGAAGGTCTGTCTACACCTTTTTCATCCATATACCACGTCCATTTTTGTAAGCCTTTTTCTTTTGGCGCTTTTTGTTTTAAAGTCCTAATTAGCTTGTTGTTGTCATAGATTTTTAGTGAAATAGAATCCCATTTGATGTCTTCTTTATTTTCAGTTTCTAGACTATCTTCTTCAGCTTCATCATTGTTTTCTTCGTCTTTATCGTTTTCTTTTTTAATATCTTTTGGATTAATGAAGTAGCTAAAACGTGCGCCGCTACCACGATTTTCGCCATTAAACATAGCATCTGCACCAAAACGACTTCCTGTTGGTTGTTGGTAAGCAGCTTGATAAGCAGTTGGAGGATTAAATAAAGTTATGGTTTCTGTTAGAGTGTTTTTATTTTTTGCAATTGCTCTTAACGGTCTAATATCGTCTAAAACCCATGCAGCGCGACCAAAAGTACCAATGACTAAATCATGTTCACGAGGATGAATTACCAAATCTTTTACAGATGTAGTAGGGAAGTTATTAGTCCATTTGGTCCATTGGTTTCCGGCATCTATCGACATGTATAAACCTTCATCTGTTCCTAAAAACATAAGGTTTGGTTCTTCTAAATCTTCAATTATAGCAAGAGCATAACTTTTTACATCGTTTTGGTCTACAATACGTTGCCAAGTTTTTCCGTAGTTTTTAGTTCTGTAAGCATAAGGAGTATAGTTAAAACGTCTATAATCGTTTGCTACTAGCAATGCTTCACCTTTATTTTTGTTACTTGCTTTTATCTGTGCAATCCAACTTCCTTTAGGTAAATCAGGTAAGTTATTAGATACGTCGTCGTAAGTGGCTCCACCATTTTGTGTGATATGCACTTTACCATCGTCAGTACCAACCCAAAATACATCTTTTTCTACAGGAGACGGTTCTATAACTAATATTGTACAATGGTTTTCTGCACCTGTTGCATCCATCGTTAAACCACCACTTTCGTGTTGTTTTAATTTTTCTGGGTCATTAGTGGTTAAGTCTGGTGAAATTACTTCCCATGTTAAACCTTTGTCAGTAGATTTATGTACAAACTGACTACCAAAATAAATCGTGCTATTATCAAAGGGATCGATATTTATGGCAGCATTCCAATTAAAACGAAGTCTTACATCTTTATCTGGATGTGTTGGTTGTACAGTATAATTATTACCTGTTTTCCAGTCGTAACGACTTACATATCCTTGTTGACTCATGGTCCATCCATATTGTGAGTTATCTCTATCAGGAATAACATCAAAACCATCTCCAAAACTTATTTCTTGCCAATAACTGTTACGAATACCTTGTGCTTTCCATACATAAGCTGGTCCGCGCCATGATCCATTATCTTGCATTCCGCCATAAACGTTATAAGGAAACTCGTTATCTACATTAATATGATAAAATTGCGCCACAGGTAAGTTGCCAATAAAGCGCCAATTTTTTCCGCCATCTTTAGTAATATTCAATCCTCCATCATTACCATCGATCATAAAATTACCATTATCTGGATGTATCCACCATGCATGATGATCTGGATGTACACCGTTACTAGAACCATATGCTGGCATTAATTGATCAAAGTTTTTACCACCATCTTCACTTACATTTACATAGGTGAAAACAGAGTAAACACGGTTTTCATTTTCTGGATCAACATAAATTTCAGAATAGTAAAAAGGTCTGTTACCAATATCAGATTTATCGTTTATTTTTTTCCATTTAAAACCACCATCTTCACTTTTATAAAGTGCATTTTTTTTAGCTTCGACTAAAGCATAAATAACATTAGGTTTATTTTTAGCAATCGCAACACCAATACGACCTAATTCGCCTTTAGGGAAACCGTCTTCGTCGGTTATTTTTTTCCAAGTTTCTCCACCATCATGGGTAATGTGTAAACCAGAACCTTCTCCACCAGATTTAAAGAACCAAGGATCGCGTTTATGTTCCCAAAGTGCAGCAATTAATTTGTTAGGATTTGATGGATCCATTACTAAATCTGCAGCACCAGTTTTATTATTAGCAAATAAGATTTTGTTCCATGTTTTTCCGCCATCAATAGTTTTAAAAACACCACGTTCTGGATGTTCTCCCCATGGACTACCAATAGCAGCTACGTAAACAATATTAGGATTTGTAGGGTCTACAATGACGCGATGGATATGTCTTGTTTTTTCCAATCCCATAAGTTGCCATGTTTTTCCGGCGTCTAAAGATTTATAAATACCATAACCGCCATTTAAACTGTTTCTAGGATTTCCTTCACCAGTTCCAACCCAAATCACGCTAGGATTTGATTGTTGGATAGCCACAGCACCAATAGATGCAGTCGCTTCTTTTTCAAAAATAGGTTCCCAATTTATGCCGCCAGAAGTAGATTTCCAAAGTCCACCTGAAGCTGTACCAACATACATTATGTCTGGATTTTTATGTACAACATCTATAGCAGTTACACGACCAGACATTCCGCCAGGACCAATATTTCTTGGTTTCATATTTTTAAGTAAATCCAAGTTTATTTCTTGTGAAAAACCTGAAAAAGAAATCATTAAAAGCAGTAAAAGGGAAAGTTTTTTCATAATTAGTCAATTTAGTCAGCCTTAAAGTTAAGTAACAAATTATTAAAAAGCTGTTAAGGCGGTTAAATTCACTTTAAATTATTGTATTTTTATAGTGCAATGAAAAACGAAAAAACACATAGAAAAGGCTTTGTTTTTAAACCCTACGAAGCACCTTCGCAAACACCTTTCGAAAAACTTTTTGAAATTTTTAAAGAGTTAATTACACATACTTCTGGTGATTTTGATGAAGCTATAGATTGGTTAAGACAACTTGACGACGAGTATAACTTAACCACAGCAGAGTATACCATAGACGACTTTATAGAAGACCTAAAAAAGAAAGGTTACATAAGAGAAGAAATTAAACCTGACGGAAAAAAAGGTAACGCCATTACCGCTAAAACCGAAAGAGCTATTAGACAATCTGCTTTAGAGCAAATTTTTGGGAATATTAAAAAGAGCGGTAGCGGAAACCACAAAAGCAAAAGTATTGGAGTAGGAGACGAGCATACTGGCGATTTTAGAGCATACCAATTTGGTGATAACTTAGATAAAGTTTCAGTTACTGAAAGCTTAAAAAATGCGCAAATCAATCATGGTATAGGTAATTTTAATCTTACTGAAAACGATTTGGTTGTAGAAGAAACTAACCACAAATCACAAATGAGTACGGTATTAATGATAGACATTAGTCACAGTATGATTTTGTATGGTGAAGACCGAATCACGCCAGCTAAAAAAGTGGCTATGGCGTTAGCCGAATTAATAACGACTAGATACCCAAAAGACACTTTAGATATTTTGGTTTTTGGTAACGATGCTTGGCCAATAAAAATTAAAGATTTACCGTATTTAAACGTTGGTCCGTATCACACAAATACAGTTGCTGGTTTGCAATTAGCAATGGATTTATTAAGACGAAAACGAAACACCAATAAGCAAATTTTTATGATTACAGATGGTAAACCAAGTTGCTTGCGCTTACCTGATGGTACATATTATAAAGATAGTAACGGACTAAACCCATACATTACTAATAAGTGTTATGCTATGGCGCAACAAGCCAGAAAATTACATATCCCTATCACAACGTTTATGATTGCTCAAGACCGTTATTTAATGCAATTTGTAAGAGAATTTACACAAGCCAATCAAGGAAAAGCATTTTATACAGGTTTAAAAGGTTTGGGGGAAATGATTTTTGAAGATTACGAAACCAACAGAAAAAAAAGAATTAGAAGATAAAAGCTAAAATGAAAATAGAAAACATAACAACTTTAGGAGAACTAAAAAAATCTGGTTATCAACCAAAATCTATAAAAGATGAATTAAGAGATAATCTAATAGAAAAAATAAAAAATAAGGAAACCATTTTTAACGGTGTTCATGGTTATGAAAACACAGTAATTCCAGAATTACAACGTGCCATTTTATCAAGACATAACATTAATTTGCTAGGATTACGTGGTCAAGCAAAAACACGATTAGCACGATTAATGTTGACTTTGTTAGATGAATACATTCCTGTTGTTGAAGGTAGCGAGATTAATGACGATCCGTTACAACCCATTTCAAGATACGCTATTCAATTAGTTGAAGAAAAAGGTGATGATACACCGATTAGTTGGTTACATAGAAGCGAGCGTTTTGCCGAAAAATTAGCAACGCCAGATGTTACTGTAGCAGATATTATTGGTGATGTTGATCCTATAAAAGCAGCCAATTTAAAATTAAGTTATGCAGATGATCGTGTTATTCACTACGGAATGATTCCACGTGCTAACCGTTGTATTTTCGTGATTAACGAATTACCAGATTTACAAGCCAGAATACAAGTGGCATTATTTAATATTTTACAAGAAGGCGATATTCAAATTCGTGGTTTTAAACTAAGATTGCCATTAGATATGCAATTTGTGTTTACCGCAAATCCAGAAGATTATACCAACAGAGGAAGTATTGTAACGCCTTTAAAGGATAGAATTGGCTCGCAAATATTAACGCACTATCCAAGTGATATAGAAACCGCAAAAACCATTACACAGCAAGAAGCAAAATCGGACATAAGACAACAAGAGGCTATTTACGTACCAGAATTAGCAAAAGATGTTTTAGAACAAGTAGTTTTTGAAGCAAGACATAGCGATTTTATAGACGAAAAAAGTGGAGTGAGCGCACGTTTAAGTATTACAGCTTATGAAAACTTATTAAGTGCTGCCGAACTAAGAGCATTAAAAAACAATGAAGAGAAAACTGCTGTACGTTTATCTGATTTTTTAGGAATTATTCCTGCAATAACTGGTAAAGTAGAATTGGTTTATGAAGGCGAACAAGAAGGCGCAGCAAATGTGGCTTATAATTTAATTGGAGAAGCGGTAAAAACATTATTTATTCAATACTTTCCTGAAATTGAAAAACTTAAAAAACAAGATGATGTTGATCCATATGATGATATTATATCTTGGTTTTTTAACCAATCTGATGGTTTTGAATTGCTGGATGATTTAAGAGATAAAGAATATAAATCGTTACTAGAAGCTGTTTCACCTTTAGATGATTTAATTGCAAAACATCAATCAAATTTAAGTAAAGAAGATAGCTACTTTATGAAAGAGTTTGTGCTTTGGGCTTTAGTAGAATATAAGCAATTGAGTAAATACAGATTTACAAAAGGAATTCAATTTAAAGATCCTTACGGAAGCTTTATTAAAGGTTTGTAAATAAAAAAAAGCATCGTTATTACGATGCTTTTTTTATCTAAGACTTTATTTGTAATGATTTTATATAAAAATTGTTGTTAACACTAATTGAAGAATTTGCTGAAGGGATTTTAATAGATTTCCATTCATTAGTTGGATTGATCCAATGTTCTTTTTCATCAATATTAATTAGTAAAGGTATTTTAAAATGTTCTACAGTGTTTGAAAATCTGAATTTCAGAGTTTTGTTTTCAATTTTATACTCAAACACAGGAATTATAGTCGTGCGTAAATATTGATTAAAGAAACCTGTTAGGTCTAAACCAGTTTCTTCAGCTAAAAAATTCTCAATTTGCTGTGTTGTAACAGTTTGATGATAGAATTTTTTATTTAAAGTCCTCAAAATCTGACGCCATTTTTCGTCGTCATTCACCATAGTTCTTAGGGTATGAAGCATGTTAGCACCTTTGTAATACATGTCTCCAGAGCCTTCATTATTTACGTTGTAATGTCCAATAATAGGTCTGTCGTTTTGTATGCTTCCTCTGGTTCCAATTACATATTCTGATGCTGCTTGTTTACCATAGTAATAATCTAAAAATAAACTTTCGGAATATGCTGTAAAGCTCTCATGAATCCACATGTCTGCAATATCTACATTTGTAATATTGTTAGCAAACCATTCGTGTCCAGCTTCATGAATAATGATAAAATCAAATTTTAATCCCCAACCTGTACCAGACAGATCGTTACCTAAATATCCTTTTAAATATTGATTTCCGTAGGTAACAGAACTTTGATGTTCCATGCCTAAATATGGTACTTCAACTAGCTTAAAACTATCTTCGTAAAATGGATACGGACCAAACCAATGCTCAAAAGCTTTCATCATTTTTGGAGCATCTGTAAAGTGTGTTTTGGCTTTGTCTAGATTGTAATTTAGTATATAATAATTCATGTCTAAATCGCCTTTTTCACCTTCATAAACTTCAGAGAAATTAGCGTAATCACCTATGTTAATATTAACTCCGTAATTATTAATTGGGTTATTTACAAACCAATTAAATGTAGTAGTGTTTTTATGTTCTTCAACGCTTCTTAGTCTTCCGTTGGATACATCTGTTAATCCTTTTGGGACTTCAACACTAATCAACATACTATCTACTTCATCATACATGTGATCTTTATTTGGCCACCAAACACTTGCGCCAAGTCCTTGACAAGATGATGCTATAAAATGATTACCATTTTTATCTTTTTTCCAAGAAATACCGCCATCCCAAGGTGCACGAACAGCTTCACGTGGTTGACCTTCGTAATAGGCTACGACGCTATTTACTTCTCCTATTTTTTGGGTGTTTTTAAGTGTGACAAAATGAGCGTTTCCATCATGTTTAATATTAAGTTGTTCTCCATTTTGAGTGACTTTAGTCAGCTCTAAAGGCGGTTGCAAATCTATTTGCATGACTTGATATGGTTGTAACACTTTGTATTGAATGGTGTTTTTACCCGAAATTGTTTTGGTTTCTGGTTCTACTTTTATATCCAAATGGTAATATGATAAATCCCACCATTCTCGCTCTGGTGTAATGCTTCCGCGCAGCGTATCTTGTCGTGTAAAATTTTTCTTTTTATGAAGTAATTGTGCGTGAGATATTGTAAATGCCAAACAGCAAATAGCAAAGGTGAAAATTGATTTCATTTAATAAATTATTGTTGCGTAAAATTAGCTAATAAATCTCTGACTTTGTCTGTATCTTTTACGTAATATTTTGCTTTTGTTTTTTTAAAGCCAACTTTTACAGAATAGGTGTTTTCTGGTAAATCTTCAAACATAAATTCGTCTGTCCAATCATCACCAATAGCAAACACAAAATCGTAATTAGCTTTTGTTAACCAGCGTGAAGTTGCACGACCTTTATTAACGCTACTACTTTTAATTTCGATGACTTTATTTCCTTTTAAAACAGATAGATCGTTGTTAGATATTAAATGTGTTAAAACTGTATTTAATTCTATAGTTCTTATTTGAGCTAATTCTGGATCGGCTTTGCGGTAATGCCAAGCTAACGAGTATTTTTTTTGTTCGATAAATGTTCCTGGAGTACGATCTACAAAGGTTTGAAGTATCGGTTGTATGTTATCCATCCAGTTAGTTTTTAAGATTTCTAACATTTGCCAATCGTCGTTTTTAGCCTTTAACCATACTCCGTGGTCTGTGATTAGGTTATAAGATTTGTCTGCAAACCAGTCTTCAAAAGTTTCGCGATCGCGACCACTAACAATAACCACATCTGTATGTTCTGTTTGATTTAATTGGTCTAAAAGTTGTATTAATTTATCGTCTGGTTTAGCATCTTGAGGATTGTCTTTAAACCCAACCAAAGTGCCATCATAATCTAAGAATAATAGCTTTCTTTTAGCCTTTTTAAAATCTGAAATCATAGTTGCTTGATGGTCTTTATCCATTTTTTTAGCAACAATTGTCTTGCCTATTTTTTTGGTGTCGTTTAAGGATTTCATAAACTCATCTGCCCATTTTTCTACGCTGTAACGTTGTAGACGTTTTTGAAGAATTTTTATTCTTTTAGATTGCTCTTCAGCAGGCATTTCAATAGCATGTTTTAAAGTATCAGCTAGTTGTTCGAAGTTATTAGGATTAATAAGTAATGCTTCGTTCATTTCTTTAGATGCGCCAGCCATTTCACTTAAAATCAAAACACCATCTTGGTTAACGCGTGTTGCAACGTATTCTTTAGCAACAAGATTCATTCCATCTCTTACTGGCGTAATTAATGCAATTTGTGATGAGGTATACAAGTCTATTAAATTATCAAAAGGCATAGATCTATAAAAATACCAGATTGGCGTCCAACTAACGGTAGAAAATTCTCCGTTAACACGACCAACAAGTTCGTCTGTTTCTCGTTTCAATTTTTGATATTGAGGCACATCAGAACGCGACGGAACCGCCAACATCACCAACCTTACTTTTTCTTTAAACTGCGGATATTTATTAAGGAAATATTCAAAAGCGCGAATACGATTTGGAATACCTTTGGTGTAATCCATACGGTCTATAGACAAGATTAATTTGGTGTCTGGACCAGCCTGAATATGATCGTCTAATCGTTTTTGAAGCTCGGATTTTTCAGTATTTGATTGATTTAAATGAGAAAGCGCTGCGTTATGAAATTTTTTGTAATCTATTCCCATTGGGAATGAATCTACCTTAACAACACGATCTAAATATGAAATTTCGTTAAACTGAACATCTAATCTTAAAATTCGTTTTACAGAACTTAAAAAGTGACGCTCATAATCATACGTATGAAATCCTAAAAGATCGGCACCAAGCATACCGTGCAGCAATTCTTCACGCCAAGGAAACGTTCTAAAAATTTCATAAGACGGATAAGGAATATGTAAAAAGAAACCAATGGTCGTATTTGGTTTTTTGTCTTTGATAAGCTTTGGCAGTAACAGCAATTGATAATCATGTACCCAAACTGTGTCACCATCTTCGATATTGTCTAAAACAACATCTGCAAATTTTTGATTAACGGTTTTATAAGCTTCCCATTGGTCGTTGTCAAACTCGGTATATTCCATAAAATAATGAAATAAAGGCCAAAGGGTTTTGTTGCTAAATCCGAAGTAAAAATTGTCTACATCATCTTGTGTTAACGGTACAGTAGCACATTTTGCTTTAGTAACTTCTTTATTAACTTGATTAGACAAGTCTTTATTTAACTCTTCTTCGGTCAATCCTGACCAACCAATCCAAATACCATTCCCTTCTTCATGAACCGATTTTAAACCTGTAGCTAATCCGCCAACACTAGGTTTTATGTTTAAAGTATTATTTTCAATTTTGACTTGTAAAGGAAGACGATTAGAAACAATAATTGTTTTATTCATAAGGGTTTGCTTTGGTTTAAAGTTAAGATTTTCGTTAATTTAATGAAAAATTGATTGAAAACATTATAAAACAAAAGATTTGGGAAATAATTTAGATTACGGAATTGTAGGAAATTGTAGAAGTGCAGCATTAATATCAAAAACAGGATCTGTAGATTGGTGTTGCTTGCCAGAATTTGATTCGTCATCTGTTTTTGCTAAACTTTTAGATGAAAAAATTGGTGGTCACTTTTCTATTAATGTAGATGAAAGTTATACAATTAATCAATTTTACATTGATAAAACAAATATCTTGGTTACTAGATTTAGTAATGGTATGGATGTTTTTGAAGTGCATGATTTTATGCCAAGATTTCATAAGCAAGACGGAACTTATTATTATCCACCAGAATTAGTAAGATATTTTAAACATATTTCAGGTAAACCTACATTTACAGTGGATTATAACCCAAAATTAGAGTATGCTAAAGGTAAAACAGAAATTTACGTAAAAGATGATTTTATAGCTAGCCTAACTCATGGTGAAAAGTTTGATACGCTTTTTTTATATACGTCATTTGATAAAAATGCAATTGTAGATAAAAAAGAAATTACTTTAACCGAAGACGGTTACTTTTTAGTCGGTTACAACGAAAAGATTTTTAATCCGACAGTAGAAAGTATTTATCTAGATCACCAACGTACCAAAGTATATTGGTTAAATTGGATAGATAAAACACCAAAATATAATATGTATAACGCACAAATTTTACGCAGTGCATTAACATTAAAATTATTATCCTACGATAAATCTGGTGCTGTACTTGCAGCAGCAACGACTTCTTTACCAGAAACAATAGGTGAAGTAAGAAACTGGGATTACCGTTTTTGCTGGATTAGAGATGCATCTATGGTGATAAAAGTAGTATCACAATTAGGTCATAAAAATATGGCTAAACGCTACTTAAATTTTATTATCGATTTGATTCCTGATAAAGATGAAAAACTGCAAATCATGTATGGAATCAATAAGGAGAAAAAGTTAACCGAGTATAGTTTAGATCATTTAAGCGGTTATAAAGATTCTAAACCTGTGCGTGTTGGTAATGCTGCTTATAAGCAAAAACAAAATGATATTTATGGTATTTTAATGGATGTAATCCATCAGCAATTTGTGTCTTTTTCTTTAGACATAGAAAATACCGAAGAACTTTGGACAATTACTAAAGGAATTGTTTGGGTAGTAAACAAACACTGGAAAGAACCAGATAAAGGAATTTGGGAATTTAGAGGTGAGGATAGGCATTTTACGTTTTCTAAAGTGTTATGTTGGGTTGCTATAGATCGTGCTATTAAAGTTGCTGAAATACTGAATAAATACCATAAAGCAAATAAATGGAAAATTATTAAAGAAGAAATTAAAAATGACATTATGAGTAATGCTTGGAGTGATACTGCTAATGCATTTACACAAGCTTATGGTGTAGAAGATTTAGATGCGTCTGTATTATTAATGGAACCTTATGGATTTATAGATGCTAAAGACCCAAAATATGTTAGCACAGTTAACGCAATAGAAAGAGAGTTAAGTAACGACGGATTACTTTATAGATATAAAAATAAAGACGATTTTGGTTTACCATCATCATCATTTACAATTTGTACGTTCTGGTTTATAAACAGTTTGTATAAAATAGGCGAGGAGGAAAAAGCTAAAGCTATGTTTGATAAACTATTATCTTACAGTAATCATTTAGGATTGTTTAGTGAGGATATAGACTTTAAAACAAAACGATTGTTAGGTAATTTCCCGCAAGCATATTCTCATTTAGCTTTAATTGAAACAGCGATTAACTTGTCTAATGTTACAACAGATGAAAAAGTAAAAAGTAGTATAGCTAATTAAATAAACAAAAAAAGGACTTCAAATTTGAAGTCCTTTTTTATTATCTAAATACCTTATTAGGAAAAACAACGGGACTTTCAAAACCATCTTTTCCTACAGCAGCAATCCCAAAAAAGAAGTTGTCTATAACAATACCTTCTAAAGTAAATACTGATACATCACCTACATATCTACTGTAATCCCAAGTAGGAGAAGTTGTGTCTCTCCAATATATTTTATAGCCAACAGCACCTTCAACTTTATCCCATTTAAATTTAGCAGAAGGTTCTACAATACCACCAATAGCAACGTTTTTTGGAGCTGGCGGTGCAGAAGCTAAACTAGCCATATTTATTGCGTTAACAGCAGTTAGTTTTTTAGCATATTCAAAATTAACGTGTTCAATTACATCACCATATTTAATTCCGTTTTCCTCACGTATATCTTGATGTTGCTGATTATAATTTTCATGCGCTTCCATAATTCTAATTCCTGCAAAACCTAAATCGTTAAAAGGTCTGTGATGTCCGCCACGACCAAAACGGTCTAATCTGTAAACCATCATAGGATTCATTTCTGGCATATATGTCTTCACCGTTTTGTGTACATATCTAGCCAATTGTCTTGATATTCCGTCAACTTCACCACCATAAAAGCGTCTAAGTTGTCTTTCTCTTTCTGTTTCGTTTGCAGGAACAGGTTCAGAAAAAATTCTAAAAGTACGATTGTCTATTACGCCATCAACACCTTTAATATTTCCTATCATGTCATTGTTAAGAATACCAATAATATCCCAATTGTTTTCTTTAGCATATTTAGCTAAACCACTACCTCCAAAAAGACCTTGTTCTTCACCAGAAAGACCTACATAAACAATACTGCTTTCAAATTGATAATTAGATAGGACTCTTGCAGCTTCAATGGTTCCTGCCATACCAGATGCATTATCATTTGCTCCTGGAGCGTCTGTGGTAAAGTCCATAGTATCACTAGCTCTAGAGTCTATGTCTCCACTCATTATAATATATCTATTTGGGTATTTTGTGCCTTTTTGAATAGCAACAACATTAACAACCCAAGCATCATGTGGTACACGATTATTACCTTCTTTAGTTACGAAATCTTTTTGATAAAAAACATCAAGACAGTTATTACAGTTTTTAGAAATTGATTCAAATTCAGATTTTATCCAACGTCTTGCGGCTCCAATTCCTCTAGTATCAGAAATAGTATCACTAAACGTATTTCTTGTTCCAAAATCTACTAATGTTTGTGTATCTTTCTCTATTCGTTTTGCTGAAACAGAATCGATAATATCATAAATCTTTTGGCTAGTTTGACCTAACGAAATGTAAGCAAAGAATAGTAGTGGGAGAATGATTAGTCTTTTCATTTTTCTAATTTTTCTCTAAAATACTAAAATAAAAAAGCTGATTCAAATACTTGAATCAGCCTTTTCGAAATTAAAACTAAAACTCACTTAAATTCTTAGAAACAATATTTGTTTTCTTCTTTTATTTTTTCGGCAATCTCATTGCGTAAGTCTACAATATCTGGATAGTTTTGGTACTTAGTAAAACGCTTAAGTCCCATTAACATCATACGTTGTTCATCACCTTCAGCGAAAGAAATAATGCTTTCTTTTCCTTTTTTCTCTATAGTTTCTACAGCGTGATATAAGTATAATTTAGACATTGCGATTTGCGCAGATTGTGCGTCTTCACCAAAACGTTTTGCGTTTTTCTCTGTACGTAAAATTGCAGATTCTGCCATGTAGATTTCAATTAAAATATCTGCAGCAGCAACTAGTAATTGTTGGTGTTGCTCTAGATCTGGTCCAAATTTTTGCACCGCAGCACCAGCAACCATTAAGAAGGTTTTCTTAAGTTTTGCAATCATTTCTTTTTCTTCAGAAAATAACTCAGAATAATCTGGTGTATCAAAAGATGGAATACCCATTAATTCTTCTTGAACTTTCATTGCAGGACCTAATAAATCTACGTGACCTTTCATTGCTTTTTTAACCAACATACCTACAGAAAGCATACGGTTAATTTCGTTTGTTCCTTCATAGATACGTGCAATACGTGCGTCTCTCCAAGCAGCTTCCATTGGTGTTTCTTCAGAGAATCCCATTCCTCCGAAAATTTGGATACCTTCATCAGCACAGTTTTGTACGTCTTCAGATACAGCTACTTTTAAAATAGAACACTCGATAGCGTATTCTTCTACACCTTTAAGTTCTGCTTCTTGGTGTGAGTTTCCTGCTTCAACACGTAAAGCAATACGGTCTTCGATGTTTTTAGAAGCTCTGTAAGTTGCAGATTCTCCAACGTACGTGTTAGTTGTCATTTCGGCTAACTTAATTTTTATAGCACCAAAATCTGCGATAGGTGTTTTAAACTGTTTACGCTCGTTTGCATATTGAACAGCAGTAGTTGTGATACGTCTTTGCGAATCTAAACAAGCAGCAGCTAATTTGATACGACCAACGTTTAGGGCATTCATTGCAATTTTAAAACCTTCTCCACGACCAGCTAACATATTTTCTACAGGAACTTCAGTATCGTTAAAGAATACTTGACGTGTTGAACTTGCACGGATACCTAATTTATGCTCTTCTTCACCTAAAGTGATTCCGTTAGGATTGTTTTTATCATATTCTACAATAAAACCAGTAATGTTTTTATCCTCTTCAATTCTAGCAAAAACAATCATTAAGTTACAGAATCCTGCGTTAGAAATCCACATTTTCTGTCCGTTGATTTTGTATGTTTTTCCGTCAGTAGAAAGCTCTGCAGTAGTTTTTCCAGAATTAGCATCAGATCCAGCGCCAGGTTCTGTTAAACAATAAGCACCAAACCATTCGCCAGAAGCTAATTTTGGCACATATTTTTGTTTTTGTTCTTCGGTACCATAAAGTGTAATTGGCATTGTACCAATACCTGTGTGTGCACCAAAAGCAGTACTAAAAGATCCTGTGCCAGAAGAAATATAGTCACAAGTTAATACCGTAGATACAAATCCCATTCCCATTCCGCCGTAAGCTTCAGGAACAGCAACACTTAAAAAGCCCATATCTCCAGCTTTACGCATAACCTCTTCAGTTAACGCGAAGTCTTTAGCTTCAAAACGAGGTTTGTTAGGAATGATTTCTCGGTCATTAAATTCTTTAACCGATTCTTTCATCATTTGTTGTTCTTCTGAAAAATCTTCAGGTGTGAAAATATCTTCACAGTTTGTTTCTTTTACTAAGAATTGACCGCCACGTAGGATGTCTTTTTCTGTTTCTGCCATATTTTTATAAGATTAAGAGATTCAAGATTCAAGATCCAAGACTTATAAATCAAGTCTAGATTGAAATCCCGAAATCATTTTTTGTATTTGTTTTATTTGTTGTTCTAATTCTAAAAATTTTTCTTCTGTAATATAGTTTTCATTGAAAGCTACATTTAATTGTGTTTCCCATTCGAAAGCAGAACCTAAGCTGTTTTCTAAATAAATATTGAAATGCTTATCAGAGCTTTTACTTGAACCTTCTGAAATATTTGAAGGAATAGAAACTGCACTTCGATTCATTTGACTCATTAATCCATAAGTTTCAAATTTTGGGAACATTCTAGTAATTTTATAAGATTCAGAAACTAATTTCATGCTTTCATTCCAAATTTTTAATTTTTTAAAATTATGCATCTTCAGGTCTTGTTTCTTGATTCTTAAAATCTTGTCTCTAGTTTAAAAATTCAAAAATTCCACAAGCACCTTGACCAGTACCAACGCACATGGTTACAGCACCATATTTACCTTTCATGTTGCGTTTACGCATTTCGTCAAATAATTGTACTGATAGTTTTGCACCTGTACATCCTAATGGGTGACCTAATGCAATTGCGCCACCATTAACGTTTACAATGTCTGGATTTAGTCCTAACTCTCTAATTACTGCAATTGATTGAGAAGCAAAAGCTTCGTTTAATTCAATTAACTCTAAATCTGATTGCTTTAATCCAGCTAAGTCTAATGCTTTCGGGATTGCTTTTACTGGTCCAATTCCCATAATTCTTGGTTCTACACCAGCAGCAGCATAATTAACTAGTCTTGCGATAGGTTCAAGGTTTAATTCTTTTACCATATCTTCACTCATGACCATGACAAATGCAGCACCATCACTCATTTGAGATGAGTTACCTGCGGTTACACTTCCGCCTTGAGCGAAAACAGGACGTAGCTTAGATAAAGCTTCTACGTTTGTACCTTTACGAGGACCTTCGTCTTTATTTACAGTATATGTTTTTGTTGCTTTTTTACCATTTTCGTTTATGTAAGTTTCTTCAACTTCAATTGGAACGATTTGGTCTTGAAAACGATCTTCAGCTAAAGCTTTTAGGGCTTTCATGTGTGAATTGTAAGCAAATTCATCTTGATCTTGACGCGACACTTTAAATTGGTTAGCAACTGCTTCTGCAGTATTACCCATTCCCCAATAATAATCTTCATGACCATCTTTTACAGTATCGTAATTAAGTTCTGGTTTAAAACCTGTCATTGGTACGCTACTCATACTTTCTGATCCACCAGCAATAATACAATCTGCCATTCCTGCTTGGATTTTGGCAGTTGCAATACCAATAGTTTCTATTCCTGAAGAACAAAAACGGTTAACCGTTACACCAGGAACATCAACACTGTTTAATCCGATTAATGAGATAAAACGTGCCATATTTAAACCTTGTGATCCTTCTGGCATAGCGTTACCAACTATAACGTCGTCAATACGTTTTACGTCAAGATTTGGTAATTCTTTCATCATGTGCTGAATCACTTCTGCACCTAACTCGTCTGCTCTTTTAAAACGGAACACGCCTCGTGGTGCTTTACCAACTGCTGTTCTGTATGCTTTTACTATATATGCTTGTTTCATTTTTTCTTTTGATTTTTAGAGCCAAGAATCAAGAATCAAGATGTCTTGTTTCTTGCATCTTGTTTCTTTTTTCTAATTTCTAAGTGGTTTTCCAGTCTTCAACATATGCTGAATTCTTTCTAATGTTTTTCTTTCAGTACAAAGCGATAAAAATGCTTCGCGTTCTAGATCTAATAAATATTGTTCACTTACTTTAGTTGGTTCTGATAAATCGCCACCAGCCATAACGTAAGCTAATTTGTTAGCTATTTTTTGATCGTGTTCACTAATGTAGTGGCTTGCTTCCATTGAGTCTGTTCCTACTAAGAACATACCTAATGCTTGTTTCCCAAGTACTTTTATGTCTTTGCGTTTTACAGGTTGCGTGTAGCCTTGATCTGCCATTAATTTAGCTTGTGCTTTAGCTGTAGCAATTTGTCTGTCTTTATTAACAACAACAATATCTTTTCCTTTTTGTAATACACCTAAATCAAATGCTTCGTAAGCTGAAGTTGATACTTTTGCCATACCAATAGTTAAGAAATACTCTTGAAGAGTATTTAACTCGACGTCACCTTTTTTGAAAGTGTCTTGCGCTCTTAAAGCCATTTCTTTAGATCCGCCACCACCTGGAATTACACCAACTCCAAACTCAACTAATCCCATATAAGTTTCTGCAGCAGCAACAACTTTATCTGCATGAAGTGATAACTCACATCCGCCACCAAGCGTCATGCCATGTGGTGCAGAAATAGTAGGAATAGACGAGTAGCGCATGCGCATCATCGTGTCTTGGAAGTATTTGATCGCCATGTTAAGCTCGTCATACTCTTGTTCTGCAGCCATCATAAAAATCATTCCGATGTTTGCACCAACAGAGAAGTTTGCTCCTTGGTTACCAACAACTAAACCAGCAAAATCTTTTTCAGCAATGTCTATTGCTTTGTTTAATCCAGCTAGTACGTCGCCACCAATGGTATTCATTTTAGATTGGAATTCTACATTTAAAATTCCGTCGCCTAAATCTTCAACAACTACACCAGAGTTTTTAAATACTTCGTTAGATTTTCTGATGTTATCTAATATGATGAAACTATCTTGTCCTGGTACTTTTTCTTGTGCCTTCTTATCAATATCATAATAATACGTAGCTCCATCTTTTACTGTGTAAAACGATGTGTTACCTGAAGCAACCATATCATTTACCCAAGCCGCAGGTTCTTTTCCTTCAGCTTTCATGATTTCAAGACCTTTTTCTACACCAATTGCATCCCAAATTTGGAAAGGACCATGTTCCCAACCAAATCCAGCTTTCATAGCATCATCTATTTTATATAATTCGTCTGAAATTTCAGGAATACGATGTGATACGTAAGCAAACATTGCTGCAAAGTTTTTGCGATAAAATTCGCCAGCTTTATCTTTTCCTTTTACTAAAATTGGAAAACGGTCGATGACTTTATCTACAGTTTTTGTTAATTCAAGCGTAGGGAAAGAGGCTCTTTTTTTAGAGCGATAGTCTAATGTATCTAAGTCTAATGATAAAATTTCACTTTTACCATTATCTCCTTTTACTTTTTTATAAAATCCTTGTCCTGTCTTGCTTCCTAACCACTTGTTTTCCATCATGGTATTGATAAAATCTGGTAATTTGAAAAGCTCATGTGCTTCGTCATCAGGACAGTTGTCGTAAATTCCGTTAGCAACGTGTACTAAAGTGTCTAATCCAACAACATCTACCGTACGGAAAGTTGCCGATTTTGGACGACCAATAACAGGACCCGTTAATTTATCAACTTCTTCTATGGTCAATCCTAATTCTTTTACTTGGTGAAATAACGATTGAATACCAAAAATACCAATACGGTTACCAATAAATGCTGGTGTATCTTTAGCGATTACAGATGTTTTTCCTAAAAATTGTTCCCCATAACCGTTTAAGAAGTCTAAAACGTCTTGAGATGTTTTAGGTCCAGGAATTACTTCGAATAACTTTAAGTAACGCGCTGGATTAAAGAAGTGCGTTCCGCAAAAATGCTTTTGGAAATCTTCGCTACGTCCTTCGCTCATAAACTTAATAGGAATACCAGATGTATTTGATGTAATTAAAGTACCTGGTGTACGGTGTTGTTCTAGTTTTTCAAATACTTGCTTTTTAATGTCAAGTCTTTCTACAACAACTTCCATAATCCAATCTACATCGGCAACTTTAGCAATATCGTCTTCAAGATTACCTGTGGTAATGCGACTTGCAAAAGATTGATGATAAATTGGTGAAGGTTTAGATTTTAACGCTGTGGCTAAAGCTGTATTAACAATACGGTTTCTTACTACCTTATCATCAAGGGTAAGACCTTTAGCTTTTTCAGCATCGTTTAACTCTCTTGGTACAATGTCTAATAATAAGACTTCTACACCAATATTGGCGAAATGACAAGCAATACCGCTTCCCATAATTCCGGATCCAATAATGGCTACTTTATTTATTCTACGTTTACTCATTTTTATTAAATGGTTTCTTTAGTATATATTTTTTTATTAGAAATTAACTCGTTTATAGTGTCTGACACTTCATAGAAGTGTTTTAGTTTCTCTTCTGAAACGTGCTTCCTTACAGTTTCATTAAATATTAAAACACGTTCTTTAGCATCTTTTCTTTTTTCTTTACCAAAATCGGTTAGATAAATTAATACACCACGACCATCATTTGGGTTAGGTTTACGTTCTATTAAACCTAAATCTTCCATACGTTTTAGTATTCTTGAAAGACTAGTTGCTTCCATGCCCATTATAGGTCCTAAAGATGTTGAAGGTGTTCCGTTTTCTTTATCTATACTTAATAATGTAAACCCTGTAGCCATAGAGGTATCAAATTTTGCAGCTTCTTCGTTATACATTTTATTTACAGCTAACCAAGTGGTTCTGAGCATGTAATCTATAGTTCTGTCTTTCATTCTTACAGTAGTAATTGTCTTCTAGGTTTCCAAATATAGTAAAATTTATTATGCATGCATAATAAATTTATGAAAAATTATTGTTAATAAATAAAAAAGCCATCTAAAAATTAGATGGCTTTTTTGAGAAATCGTTAAGGATTTAACTGTATATCTTGTCGTATAATTCTTTGTAGATGTTTTTTATGACATCTCGTTTCATTTTCATGGTTGGTGTTAATTGTCCACCATCTACAGACCAAACATCTTCTGTAAGTTCAAAACGTTTTATTTGTTCCCACTTACCAAAGTTTTTGTTGCAGTTGTCTATTTCTTTTTGAATACGATCTATTACTACTTGAGAATTAGCAATTTCTTTTTCGGATTTACCTATGTGGTTATGTTTTCTGTCAATCCAGTCTCTTAAAAATTCAAAATTAGGTTGAATTATAGCTGCTGGCATTTTTTCGCCTTCCCCAACGACCATTGCTTGTTCTATAAATCTAGACTGTTTTAGGTCGTTTTCTAAAAGGGTAGGAATGACATATTTTCCTCCAGACGTTTTAAACATTTCTTTTTTTCGCCCCGTAATTTTTAAGAAACCATCAGGATCAATTTCACCTTTATCTCCAGTATGAAAATAGTCTCCTGTCATCACACTAGCCGTTTTTTCTGGATCTTTGTAGTAACCTTTCATTACGTTTGGTCCTTTAATTAGGATTTCGCCATCTTCTGCTATTTTTACATCTACATTTCTTATAGGTTTACCAACGGTACCAACCTTAAAATGATTTTCTCTGTACATGCCTACAGAAATAACAGGAGATGTTTCTGTTAATCCATATCCTTCCATAACCTTCATGCCTGCAGCACAAAATATACGTGTTAATCTTGGTGATAATGCTGCGCTACCAGATACCATAGTAGTTAACTCGCCACCTAAAGCAGCTCGCCATTTACTAAAGATTAATTTATTAGCTATTTTTAGTTTAAACTCGTACCAAGCACCATTTTTACCGTAAGGTTCCCATTGTTCTCCTAATTCTATAGCCCAATGGAAAAGTCTGCTTTTTATACCGCTTAATTCTGTACCTTTTGCATAGATTTTGTCGTAAACTTTTTCTAGTAATCTTGGTACAACACTCATTAAATTAGGTTTAATATCTTGAGCATTTTCTGCAATTTTATCTATAGCTTCTGCATAATAAATACTTATTCCTTCATATTGGTAAAGGTAAATTAATACACGTTCAAATACATGGCAAATTGGTAAAAAACTTAAAACTTTTGTTTGACCAGTAGAAATTGGTAATCGTGGTATGCTATCTAATACGTTACTAGTAATATTATTATGACTTAACATAACACCTTTTGGTTTACCTGTTGTACCAGAAGTGTATATTATTGTAGCTAAATCATCAGGTGTTACTGCATCTTTCCTGGCTTCAACTTCTGCTTGATTACTTTCATCTTTTCCTAATTCAAAAAGTTCTGAATAGTGTTTACAGCCTTCAATATGATCAAAAGAGTAAACTTCTTTAAGTTTAGTTTTATCTTTTACTTTATTTATTTTTTCTAAAACTTCTTTGTCAGACACAAAGCAGTAAATAGATTCACTATGGTTTAAAACATACTCATAATCTTCAGCCGAAATTGTTGGATAGATAGGAATATTTTGCGCACCAAGTTGTAAAACACCGATATCTACAATATTCCATTCTGTTCTGTTAGTAGAAGAGATTACTGCAATTTTATCATTTTTATTGACTCCTAATTTTAACAATGCTCTACTTAAAGCATTGGCTTTGTCAATATATTCTTTAGTAGAAGTTGCTTCCCATTTACCATTTTTTTTGGTAACTAAAGCAGCGTCTAGGTTATGTTTTTCAAGTTGATAATAAGGAAAATCGAAAAGTCTGGTTACTTCAATCATTACATTTAAATGAATTAAGGGGTATGCAAATTATGAAAAAATGATTTAAGGCGAACGTAAATTATGAAAATTTAAATAATCTCTTACATTTTTAACTAAAAAAGGAGCTGTTTTTAAACAGCTCCTTGCTAACTGATTGATAGCTATAGAATGGTACCTTTTATATTTTTATTTAATAACTAACTATTTTTAAATGAATCCCTTAACTTTCATTTAAATTAAACAAATAGTGCCACTCAATAGCTAATTTATTGAATTTAAAATGAAATAAAATGTAAATAATCGTAAAAATTAGATGGTTAAGTAGTTTTTTATCAGTGTGTTATCTCTTTTAACGTATTCTGATGGTTTTACTTTCATAAACAGTTTAAAATCTCTGTTAAAATGAGATAAATCGTAATAGTTGTAATATTCTAATGCTTGATTAAAGTCAATTTTTTTGCTTTCGTAGGCTTTCATTAAATGCCAAAATCTGTAGAGTTTGATGTATTTTAAAGGAGTCAAACCAACAACTTTTTTAAATTGAATTTCTAAGTTTTTTTGTGATATGGTAAGAAACTCTAAGACTTCATCCACGGTAATTCTACCTTTTTTTTGATGAATTAAATCTACTGCAATATCTACATAGTTAACATTTTTATTATCAATTTTTGGCAAGTCATACATTAAACTTTCAAAGTCTAAAGCTATTTCTTTAGCTGTTTTATTTGGATCAAATAAAGGAATAATTTTTTGATAAAATTCATTACAAAATTCTGATAATGGAATATGAGAATCTGTTATAGATGACATTTGTTTACCTGAAACTTTATGAAGAGTTGTTGCACTAAAGTTAGCCACAAAAGCTCTTACAGGTTTTTTTGGTATGAATTGATATGATCTGTAGGATTGACCAGATATTACAAGTCCTTTATTAAAAAAGGACTTGTTTTTTATTCTTATTTCTTGCTCTTCATCAGAGAAAAAATATATGATATGGCTTTGTGCAGTTGGTAATAAATCTGCAGTTAAAGGCAAGTCGTTTTCTTCTATATGTACTTCAACAAAAGAGCCAATAAGCTTGTTAGGCCTATGGCAATAAATTCTTTCAAACTTCATTTATAATACTTAACACACTTTTAAGTGAGTGAAATGTAATAAAAAAAGATTGAAATATTATACGGTTTTTAATTTTTTTTGTTTTCTATCCATTTTCTAGCTTTTACAAAAGCTTCTATCCAAGGGGAAACTTCATCTTTTCTGTTTTCTGGATAATTAGCCCAATTCCAAGGGAAAATAGAACGCTCTATATGTGGCATTGTTACTAAATGTCTTCCTGTTTTATCGCATAACATTGCTGTATTGTAATCAGAGCCATTAGGATTTGATGGGTAATCGTTGTAAGCATATTTAGCAACAATATCATAATTGTTTTCATCTTTTGGAAGGTTAAATTTACCTTCACCATGACTTATCCAAACACCTAAAGTACTTCCTGCTAGTGTTGAAAGCATTACCGAATTATTTTTTTGTACAACTACAGAAGTGAAAGAACTTTCGTGTTTATGAGAGTTATTATGTACCATTTTTCCGTGATTTTCATGCTCTGGATTTATCAGTTCTAACTCCATAAATAATTGACAACCATTACAAATACCTACAGAAAGTGTATCTTCTCTTTCAAAGAAGTTTTTAATCGCTTTGTTAGCTTTGTCGTTATATTTAATTGCTCCAGCCCAACCTTTTGCAGAGCCTAAAACATCACTATTAGAAAAACCTCCAACTGCACCTAAAAATTGAATATCTTCAAGTGTTTCACGACCAGAAATTAAGTCGGTCATGTGTACATCTTTTACATCAAAACCAGCTAAATACATAGCATTAGCCATTTCGCGCTCAGAGTTACTTCCTTTTTCTCTTAAAATAGCAGCTTTTGGACGATCTGCTGATTGATTTTTATTGTAAAAGCTTAATTCGCCAGTAAAATGTTTTGGGAAATAATAGTTTAGCGGTTGTTTTGCGTAGTTTTCAAAACGAGTTTTTGCCAATCCGTTAGCCGTCTGTTTTTGATCTAATAAATATGAAGTTTTGTACCACATGTCTCTTAACCTAGAAACCGTCATTGTATAGACTTCATCATTATTTATAATACTTAAAACATCACTAGTGGTTGGTTTTCCTATGTTGAAAAACTCAATATTAGCATCACTTAAAACAGTTTCTATTGAATTATCAGAAGCTTGGAATACAATTCCTGAATTTTCAGCAAATAATAACTTTAACGTGTCTTTTTCATTTAAAGCAGAAAGATCTAGCTCAGCTCCTAAATTGATATCTGCAAAGCACATTTCTAATAAAGTGGTAATTAATCCTCCAGAAGCAACATCATGACCAGCAACAATTTTTTGGTCTTTTATTAATTGCTGAATAGTGTTAAATACCGTTTTTACATAACCAGCATCTTTAACGTTTGGTGCATCATTTCCTACTTTATTTAAGATTTGAGCAAAACTACTTCCGCCTAATTTAAATTGATCTTGTGATAAGTTGATATAGTATATATCTCCGCCATTTCTTCTTAAAACAGGCTCAATAACATTAGTGATATTATTACAATTTGCTGCAGCAGAAATAATAACTGTACCAGGAGAAATAACCTCTTGGTCAGGATATTTTTGCTTCATTGATAATGAATCTTTTCCTGTTGGAACATTAATCCCTAAATCAATTGCAAATTCTGAAATTGCTTGAACAGCTTCATATAATCTTGCATCTTCACCTTCATTTTTACAAGGCCACATCCAATTTGCAGATAATGAAACCGATTGTAAACCATCTTTTAATGGAGCCCAAACAATATTGGTTAAAGCTTCAGTAATACTATTACGGCTACCAGCAACTGGATTAATTAATCCTGAAATAGGCGAGTGACCTATTGATGTTGCAATACCTTCTTTTCCTTTAAAGTCTAATGCCATTACACCAACATTGTTTAATGGTAATTGTAATGGTCCTGCACATTGTTGTTTAGCAACTTTACCACCAACACAACGGTCTACTTTATTGGTAAGCCAATCTTTACAAGCTACAGCTTCTAACTGTAATACTTGGTCTAAATAATCGTAGATTTTGTCTTTATCGTAAGCGATTTCACTGTAATTAGAAGCTACAGTGTTATCAGTCATTATTGTTTTTGGAGAGCTTCCAAACATATCTTCTAAAGCTAAATCCATTGGTTTGTCACCATTGGTTTTAGATTGAAAAGTAAAACGGTTATCATTTGTTACATCACCAACAGTGTACATTGGTGAGCGTTCACGTTCTGCAATTTTATTTAAGGTTTCAATGTGTTTTTCGGCAATAACTAATCCCATTCGTTCTTGAGATTCGTTACCTATAATTTCTTTAGCAGAAAGTGTTGGATCACCAACAGGTAAGGCATCTAAGTCAATTTTTCCACCGGTATCTTCAACTAATTCGCTTAAACAATTTAAATGTCCACCAGCACCATGATCGTGAATAGAAACTATAAAATTCTCGTCACTTTCTACCATTCCGCGTACAGCATTAGCCGCACGTTTTTGCATTTCTGGGTTAGAACGTTGTACAGCGTTAAGCTCTATTCCTGAAGAAAACTCGCCTGTATCTGCAGAAGAAACTGCAGCTCCACCCATACCGATACGATAATTTTCTCCACCAAGAATTACAATTTTATCACCATTTTTAGGTGTGTCTTTTAAAGCTTGATCTGCTTTACCGTAACCAATTCCGCCAGCTTGCATTATTACTTTATCAAAACCTAAGGCTTTAGCGCCTGTACTGAGCGTAGTCGAAGTGTCTTCTTTATGTTCAAAAGTTAAAACAGATCCGCAGATTAAAGGTTGCCCAAACTTGTTACCAAAATCTGAAGCACCATTACTGGCTTTTATTAAAATATCCATTGGTGTTTGGTATAACCATTTACGTTCTGGAAACGCTTTTTCCCACGGACGATTGTCTTCTAATCTAGAATACGAAGTCATATAAACAGCTGTTCCGGCTAAAGGTAAAGAACCTTTTCCTCCAGCAAGTCTATCTCTAATTTCTCCACCAGATCCTGTTGCAGCACCATTAAAAGGCTCGACAGTAGTAGGGAAGTTGTGTGTTTCTGCTTTAAGCGAAATAACAGATTCATAATCTTTAGTTTGATAAAAATCTGGAACATCTGCACGTTTTGGAGCAAATTGTTCAACTACTGGACCTTTTATAAAAGCAACGTTGTCTTTGTAAGCTGAAACGATATCGTTTGGATTAGTTTCTGAAGTCTTTTTAATTAATTTGAAAAGCGATGTAGGCTTTTCTTCGCCATCAATAACGAATGTACCATTGAAGATTTTATGACGACAATGCTCGCTATTTACTTGAGAAAAACCAAATACTTCAGAGTCTGTTAACGGTCTTCCTATTTTTTTAGAAACGCCTTCTAAATAGTCTACTTCTTCATCGCTTAGAGATAAGCCTTCTTGAGCGTTGTAAGCAGCTATATCTTCTATGTTTTTAATGGTTTCAGGTTGAATGTTTATAGTAAAACTATCTTGATTTAAACCATTAAATTTCTCTGAAATCATAGGATCGTAATCCTTGAAGTCTTGTGTGCAAGATTCAAATTCTTCAATTCTAATAATGCCATCAATACCCATATTTTGAGTAATTTCTACAGCATTGGTACTCCATGGAGTAATCATTGCTGCACGTGGACCAACAAAAAAAGCATCTAAGGATGCTTGTTCTATTTTAGGCTGGTTGCCAAATAACCACGTTAATTTATTGATGGTTTCAGTAGATAATTCTTTTGTTGCTTGAACAGCAAATACTTTACTGTTTTGGTTTCCGAAGAAATGAATCATTATTTCAGGAGTTTTGTGTTGTTTTTAAAGCATCAAATTTACATCTTTTAGTTAGATTATTTTATTAAAAAGTTGTCATTTTTTTTTAGTTATTCACGTGGTTATTAACCATAAAAAAAGCGACATCTTGGTGTCGCTTTTTTTATTTACAAGTTTGATAACTTATTCTCTAATTAATTTTTTTGTAACACTACCATTACTGGTTTCTAGTTTTAGGATGTAAATTCCTTTTTTAAGACTAGATACATTAATTTTTTTGTTGTTTGTAGTTACCGTTCCGCTTAAAATTTTCTTACCTAAAATATCATAGATTTGATAGCTAGTTGTTGATTTTACGTCAGCGTTTAAAGTGTTTCCTTTAATTGGGTTAGGGTAGATTTTGAATATTGACTTCTCAAAATTTGAAGTTGATAAAGTGGTAATAGTGTGCTGTCCTAAATCGTCACAATAATTTTGAGGTTCGGCATAACTATCCCATTCGGATAAACTAAAAGAGGTGTTTGGATTATTAATTGTTTCTTTTCTAATTAAAGTAGTGTTTTCAGCATAAATAGAATTATTTCCTTCTTCACCTATAATATCAATTAAAGTTCCGTTTTTAAATAAACCAATAGCATCATTACCATTAAATCCTGTGATTGTATTATTGGTGTAATCTGCTTCAGATTCGCAACCTAGGGATAGTCCGCTGTTTACAATTACGTATACATCTCCAGCAGCAATTGAAGCACCTGAAGGAAAAGAAACATCACTTCCAAAGCTATTACCGTTTGAGCCTAATCTTAAAGTGTAATTTGCTAATTGTATAGTTGAGTTTGTATAATTAGCAATCTCTAAAGCTTTATTATTGCTGCTTCCTTCTATATATTCAGAAAAGAATAACTCGTTTACTCCTGTTGGAACATTAGTTGTCATTTCACAATCTTGATTACTTGCAACTGAAGTATTTCCTGCTGCATCTAAAGCATAAATTGTAAAACAGTAATTAGTTTCTGAAGCTAATCCAGTAACTGTAAAGCTAGTTACAGCTGTTGCTGTGTTTGTATAGAAAGAGCCATCTACAAAAATATCATAACTTGCTACAGCAACATCGTCTGTAGAGGCAGTCCAAGATAAACCTATTGTAGATGCAGTAGCGTTAGATGCTACTAAATTTGTTGGAGTAGTAGGAGCTGTAGTGTCTGTTGAAGGATTCCAAATCATTGCTACATACTCAGGATGATCTACAAAAGGATTACGATTACTTTGGTGGTTGTAATAGATGTTGTTGTTTCTATCGATTTCTTTTTGAGAAACAGGATCATTTTGATGCCAAGTCATTAAAATATTTAAAAACGGATCGTCAAGTACTTTGTCTGAGCTTCCGTCAAACATAGCATAAGCAGACCAATTAGAAACTTGATCTTCATATCTTGTCACAAAGTAAAAATAGATTCTTGCGATATCTCCTTTAAACTCATCAATTGGTTCAAACACAGTTCCTGTATATCCAGCAGAATACCCACTGTTTAAGTTTCCTCCTAATTTAGAGCCGTTTTGCGTTGGGTTACTAATTCCGCTTTGCGATACTAAACTACTATTGTCAACAACACCAAAAGGGTAATTGCTTCTAAATCCATTGACACGACCATCTGTAGGTAATAAATGGTGTGCATCACTTTGCATTGGTGTATTACTATTAAAAGTAGATTGTGGTATGATGTGTTCTTTATTATAGCAGTCTCCTTCGCCATTATAATTTCCACATTCGTCACCAACAGGTGTGAAATTATATGGATCAGCTCCAGTTGGGTTTTCAGAATAAGGATCTAAAATAGTGTTGCTTCCAACTTCGTAATAATTGTCTAAGTCGTAGTTAGCAATAAAACCGTCCATAGCATTATAACCTTGGTCACTATGTCCGTTAATAATGTTGTGTAATTGTGTTTTTAAAGTGTAACCTGTACCTGTCGCTGTACTGTAATATCCTGCAGGAATTTGAGCAAATCCAGCAGTTGCGACTAGTAAAGCTAAAAGTGTGTAAAAATGTTTCATTTAATTGTTAATTTTGGGGGGAATTTATTTTCTTTTTAATAAAGCCATGTAGAATCCGTCAAAACCAGACTCATGAGCTAATACTTTTTTATCTTTTACAAATGTAAATTCTTTTCCTTCTTCTGATGCTAAGAATTTGTTAACCTGTTCTTGATTTTCTGATGGTAAAATAGAACACGTTGCATACACTAACTGTCCGCCAGATTTTACCATTTTAGAATATGAACTTAAAATTTCAGCTTGCGTATTTTTAATTCGGTCTAAAAATTCGGCTTCTAACTTCCATTTAGCATCTGGATTTCTTCGTAAAACGCCTAAACCAGAACAAGGTGCATCAATTAAAACTCGGTCTGCTTGGTCATGTAATTTTTTAATGACTTTAGTCGAGTCTATGTGTCTTGGTTCAATATTATGTGCACCATTACGTTTTGCACGACGCTTTAATTCTTTCAACTTATTAGCATAAATATCCAAAGCAATAATTTGTCCTTTATTTTGCATGATAGAAGCTAGGTGTAGTGTTTTACCACCAGCACCAGCACAGGTGTCTACTACACGCATACCTGGTTCTACTTGCAAAAAGTCTGCCACTAATTGTGAGGATGCATCTTGTACTTCAAACAAACCATCTTTAAAAGCTTCTGTTGAAAACACATTAGCACGTTCTTTTAAACGTAATGCGTCTGGATAATCTTTTAAAGTTTCGGTTTCTATATCTAAGTCAAAAAGAATATTTTGAAGTTTTTCTTTAGTTGTTTTTAAGGTATTTACTCTTAAAATAACATCTGCTTGCTCGTTTAAAGCTTGGATTTCTTTAGACCACTTAGCTTCTCCAAGTTCTTTTACAGCAATATCATCGATCCAATCTGGAATAGATTCTTTAATTTTTCTGGTTTTAGAAAGCTCGTCAAAACGTCCTTTAATTTTACGAGTTGGCGTGTTTTCAAAATACTTCCAATCGGGTAATTTAATGCCTTTTAAAGTCGCCCAAACAGCAAACATACGCCAAATATCATCTCTACTAAAAGGTTCTTTTACGTTTGCAATTTCAGCATATAAACGCTTCCAACGTACAATGTCGTAGGTCGTTTCGGCTACAAAAGCACGATCACGACTTCCCCAACGTTTGTCTCTTTTTAAAAGTTGTTGTACTACTTTATCTGCATATTGACCTTCGTTAAAAATCTGAAGTAATCCATCCACGGTAGCAAAACATAAGTTTCTGTGTAAGCGCATATTTTAAAATTTATAAGCGTGCAAAGTTACGTTTTATATGTGGATTTTAAATGAATTTGGTTAATATTTAGTTTTGCTTTTCTATTTTTATTAAAAATTATGAATTATGAAAGACCCTTTGTATTTAACAATAGCAGTGATTTTTGTTGTTATTAGCGCTTTTAGTACAAAAAAAAGTAAAAACTTTACTTCTATTGAAATTGAAATTTTAGTAGAAGATTCTACTTTAAATGTTCGAGCTTTAGAAATTGTTGATAAATCAGGTTTTGCTTTTTTAACATCTGATGGTCGATTAGGAGCTTATAGAATAGATTATTCAGGAGAAAAAAAGAGTCAAATTTTTGATGTTTCTAGTGATAGTATCACACCAAATTTTAGGTCTTTAGCTGTTGATAAAAATAAAGGATTTGGCTTGTCTGTTGGTAGTCCAGCATATCTTTATAGGCTACATGCAGAAGCTGAAAAAGTTAAAATTGTCTACCAAGAGAACCACCCAAAAGCCTTTTACGATTCTATGGAATTTTGGAACGACCAAGAAGGTATCGCCATTGGTGATCCAACAGAGGATTGCATGAGTGTGATTATTACCAGAGATGGTGGAGACACTTGGACCAAACTATCTTGTGATGTTTTACCAAAAGCCAATGAAGGTGAAGCTGCATTTGCCGCAAGTGATACCAATATTGCTATAGTAGGAGATATGACTTGGGTAGCAACAGGCGGAAAGTCTAGCCGAATATTATTTTCACCAGATAAAGGAAAAACATGGGACGTTTTTGAGACGCCAATTATACAAGGAAAAGCAACGACAGGAATGTATAGTTTAGATTTTTATGATGAATATCATGGTTTTGCAATTGGTGGTGATTATACAGATGCAGATGCTAACCAAAACAATAAAATAGTGACTAATGATGGTGGAAAAACATGGCAAGTTGTTGCCGATGGTAGTGGGCCAGGTTACCGAAGTTGTGTGCAATATGTGCCAAACAGCAAAGCACTACAATTAATTGCGATAGGTTTTAAAGGTATAGATTACAGTGCAGATGCAGGACAGACATGGAAACATTTAAGCGATGAAGGTTTTTATACGCTACGATTTTTAAATGATAGTACTGCTTACGCCGCAGGAAATGGTCGTATAAGTAAATTGAGTTTTAAATAAAAAAAGCAGCTTTATAGCTGCTTTTTTTATGTTTAGTCTTTTCGCATTTCCCGATGTCTACCTCTAAATTCTTCAATCATTTTACGTTTAAAGGTGCGTTCTGCGTGCATTAATTTTACAATTTTCTTGTAACTAATTACTTTAGAAAGTTTTTCAATAAAAGCTTTTTCGCTTTTTACTTTTGCTTCTTCATTAGCTTGCATTTCTTTTAGTAATGCTTCAGCTTCTGACTCGGAAAGTTTTTCGATATCTAAATCTTTTCTTTTTTTCATTGAAGACTCAAAATGTTTGTGTTTTTCTTCTTCATGAGCATTATAGATTGGCCAAAACGCTTCGGCTTCTTTTTTTGTTAAGTCTAGTTGCTCTGTAATATGAGCTACTTTTAGTGCTTTTAATTTCTCGCTTATTTTTTTCGTGTAACTTTTTTCTTTATCTAATTGAGCAAAGGTGCTTATAGAAACAAATAATAAGATTATAGTAAATATTTTATTTTTCATGTTTTTTGTTTTTATTCGTCTAAAAATTCTTCTAAATCAATATCGTCTAAATAATTGTCTATAGAAATGTCATTATAGTCAATAAAGTCTGTTTGTGATAATTGATCGGTGTTAATTAGATTGCTAATATCGTTAAGTTCAACCTCATTTAAAATGTAGGCTTCAACAGTTTCTGTGTCTAAACTGTCAAAAGTAACTTGTGTTTTAAATGGATTTAAATTGAAAAACAAAACAACCATAGCAGCGATGCTAGCTACAGTAATTAGTGTTTTTTTGTTGAATAACTTAATGACTTTAGGTTGTTGAGTTTTGCTTATAATTTTGTCTTCAATGGTTTCAAAATAATTATCAGGTACTTTAAAGCCAGAGTTTTCGTTGCTATTTTTAAGACTAATTTGAGACATAATTTGGTCTTCAATAGTGTCAAAATACGCATTAGGCGTTTTAAAACCTGATTGTTTGATATTATGTAAGTTTTCTTTTTTCATGTGTTAACATTCATTGTTTTTCAAAGGTCACATGGAACATTATATTATCTTTACGTAATGCGATTAGAAATTTAATTAATGGATGTTTCATTTCAATATTTAGACGCTTTTTTTTAATAAAGGTTTAATCTTGAGTTAAATAGGTTTCAATTTTTTTTACGGCAATATGGTAGGATGCTTTTAAAGCACCTTCGCTGGTTTCTAAAATTTCAGAAATTTCGCTGTATTTTAAATCTTGAAAGTATTTCATATTAAAGACCAGTTGTTGTTTTTCTGGTAATGTTGCTATCGCTTTTTGTAATTTAAGTTGAATTTTTTCACCTTCAAAATACACATCACTTTCTAAATTTTTGATTGCTAAATTATTAGCCTCTTCACTATTTAAATTAAGTCTTTTTGCATTTTTTTTTAGGTGAGTTAAGGCTTCATTAGTTGCAATTCTGTACATCCAAGAGTATAGCTTACTTTCACCTTTAAAATTATCAATACTTCTAAACACTTTTATAAATGTGTTTTGTAAAACATCATCAGCATCATCATGAGATTTTACAATATGTCTAATATGCCAATATAATCGCTCTTTGTAAAGCGAAATAAGCTCTCTAAACGCATGATTTTTATGGTCTTGCGATTGTAATTGTGCTATTAATTGGTTTTCGTTGTTTGGCATATAGCTACTTAGACTATATTTTAGGTTGAAAGTTTAAATTAAAATCTAAAATTTTAAACGTTTTTTATTGTGTTGTATTTCAGTGTGTTAACACTAAAAACATCGATAAAAAGCATTAAAAACACGTTGAAATACAATATTTTTTTGGTTTGTAACTTTTTTTAACTTATTTTTGATTTATCATAATACTTATGTTGTTAGTCGTCCCCAAATCTAACAATGAACAAAAAAAGGATAAACATTAGTTTATCCTTTTTATTTTTTAGCTGTTTTGTTAATCAAAACTCTGCATCTCTACAAGTTTTTTATACATACCATTTTTAGCCAATAACTCTTGATGTGTGCCTTGTTCTACAATTTCACCTTTTTGCATGACTATAATTTGATCTGCATTTTGAATTGTAGATAATCTATGGGCGATGACTATAGATGTTCTGTTTTTCATCATGTTTTCTAAAGCTTCTTGTACTAGTTTTTCACTTTCGGTGTCTAGAGCCGACGTAGCTTCATCTAAAATCATAATTGGCGGATTTTTAAGTACAGCTCTTGCTATGCTTAAACGCTGTTTTTGTCCGCCAGAAAAGTTATTACCAGCATCACCAACATTGGTTTCTATGCCGTTAGGTAATTGGCTAACAAATTCCCAAGCATTTGCAATTTTTAGTGCTTCAATAATCTCATCTTCGGTAGCATCTGGTTTACCTAATAAAATATTATTTTTTATGGTGTCATTAAATAAAATAGAATCTTGAGTTACTAATCCCATTTGATGTCTTAACGATTTTTTAGTGACGTTTTTAATATTGTTTCCATCGATAGAAATTTCACCTTCATTAACATCATAAAATCGAGTGACAAGATTAGCTATCGTACTTTTACCACTACCAGATTGTCCTACTAATGCGACTGTTTTTCCTTTAGGGACTTGAATAGAAAAGTTTTTTAATACGTAGTCTTCATCATATTTAAATGAAATATTTTCTATTGAAATTTTATCATTAAAAGTTTTTATTTCTTTAGCATTAGGAAGATCTGGCATTTGGTCTTCTTCATGTAAAATCTCAAATACACGATCTGCAGCTGCTAAACCATTTTTTACACGATAAGAGGCTTTACTTATCGCTTTTGCAGGTGTTAAAATGGCGTAAGCTAACCCCATAAAAGCAATAAAAGTTTCACCTTCAATAATTTTATCTACTAATACTAATTTACCTCCGTACCACAATAAAATGGCGATTGTTGCTATACCTAAAACCTCACTTACTGGTCCTGCTAAATTATTTTTAAGACCGATTTTGTTTGATAGTTTTAAAATAGTGTCTGCAGAAGTAAAAAATTTATTCCCAAAAATGCTTTCTGCATTATAACCTTTTACAATTTTAAGACCTGTTAAAGACTCTTCTACAGTTGAAATTAACCGACCAGATTCTTGTTGTTGTCTAAGAGAGTTTTTCTTTAAACTTTTACCAATTCTAGAAATTAAAAATCCAGCAATAGGTATAAAACCAAGAACAAATAATGATAATTGCCAACTTATCGTAAACATTATGATTAGCGAGAAAACAATAGTTGCAGGTTCTCTAACAATTAGTTCTAAAAGAATAAAAAACGAATTTTGAACTTCATTTATATCTCCTAAAATACGAGCCATGACATCTCCTTTTTGTCTTTTAGAGTAAAAGCTTACGGGAAGATTGATTATTTTATTAAACATGGTTTTTCTTAAATCGGTTAAAACACCATTTTTAAGATACATCATGTGCTGTGAACCAAAATAACCAAATAAGTTTTTTAGCAAAAAGGTAGAAATTACTAAGGCGATAGCAATAATTAAAGCTAATTGTGGATTACCTTCTTGAATAAAACTACTCATTTTGTAGTTTAACAGTTGTTCACCGTAATCCTTTATTTTAAAGATTCCTTTCCAAACAGGAGCTTTTGTAACTACAGCTGTTTTATCAAATAATACTTTTAGCATTGGTATTAATGATACAAATGCTAATGCACTAAATAGGGCATATAGCAAATTAAAAAACACGTTAAAGATGACGTGCTTTTTAAATTTTTTAATAAAAGGAAGTAATTGATGTATTATCTTTTTCATCTTAATTAAGTTGCATATCGTTTATGATAGCGTCTATTTTTGCTTCCAATTTTTGTTCCGTTGTGATGAAGTCTGACACATTGTCTAAAGCTGTATTTACACTTATGTAAAACTTAATTTTAGGCTCTGTACCACTTGGTCTTAGTGCTATTTTACTACCATCTTCTGTATAGTAAATTAATACGTTAGATTTTGGGATGTCAATAACTTCTGTTGTGTTATTAACAGTGTTTTTAGCTTCAGATAGTTGATAGTCTTCAATACGAACAACTTTAGAACCGTTTACTTTTGTTAAGGGATTTTCTCTGGCATCAATCATCATTTGTTTAATTTCTTGTGCGCCTTCTATACCTTTTTTAGTCATAGATATTAATCGTTCTTTATAAAAAGCGTGTTCTACATATAGATTGATTAATTCTTGATAAAAACTATTACCGTTTGCTTTGGCTTGTGTAGCAATTTCTATAGCCAGAAGGGTAGAGGTAACTGCATCTTTATCGCGTACAAAATCGCCAACCATAAACCCAAAACTTTCTTCACCACCGCCAATAAAGTCAAGATTAGGAAAGTCTTTAATCATTTTTGCAATCCACTTAAATCCTGTTAAGCCAACTTTACATTCAACATTGTAAGCGTTACCTAAAACGGACATCATTGGTGTAGACACTATTGTACTTCCAATAAATTGATTGCCATTAATTTTGTTGTTATTTTTCCATTGTTTTAAAAGAAAATCAGTCATCATTACCATGGTTTGATTTCCGTTTAAAAGTGTCATTTTGTTATCTAAGTCTCTTACAGCAACACCAAGTCTGTCACTATCTGGATCTGTACCAATTACAATATCTGCATTAACTTTTTCGGCTAATTCTAAAGCCATTTTTAACGCTTCTGGTTCTTCTGGGTTAGGCGAAACTACTGTTGGAAAATCTCCGTTTGGTTCGCGTTGTTCTTCAACTATATGAACATTTTTATAACCAGCACGTTTTAAAGTTTCAGGAATGGTTGTGATTGATGTACCGTGTAAAGATGTAAACACAATATTGAAGTTGTCTTTGGCATCTTGACTGGTGTTAAAACTTCCATTTTTAACAGATGCGTTAATAAATACATCATCAACTTCTTGTCCTATGTATTGAATGTTTTCCTCTTTTGCTTCAAAGTTAATTTCTGAATATTCAAGGTTATTTATTTCTTGAATAATTTCGGCATCTTGTGGCGGAACTAATTGTCCTCCATCTTGCCAATATACTTTGTAACCGTTATATTCTGGCGGGTTGTGTGATGCGGTAAGTACAATTCCGCAATGACAATTTAGATGTTTTAAAGTGAAAGAAAGCTCTGGTGTAGGACGCAAATCTTCAAATAAAAACACTTTAATATTATTTGCCGAAAATACATCTGCAACTACTTTTGCTAGTGTTTTACTATTATGTCTACAATCAAAAGCAATAGCTACTTTTAAGTCTTGATTAGGAAAACTTTTATGTAAATAATTGCTTAAGCCTTGTGTGTTTTTTCCGAGTGTATATTTGTTGATACGATTTGTACCAATACCCATAACGCCGCGCATACCACCTGTACCAAATTCTAAATCTTTATAAAAACTTTCCTTTAATTCTTCTGGTTTTAAAGCGATTAAATCTTTTATGTAATCTTGTGTTTTTTTATCGAAAGTTGGTGTTAACCAAGTGTTGACACGTTCTAAAAGTTCTGGGTCAATATATCTCATAACGTAAATAAATTATATACAAAAGTAAGCATTTACAAAATGCTAAAGTTTTTACTCTTTTAAATTTAAAGATTCTTTAATTAAATAGCGTTTTTTGTTTGCGTTTTGACGTAAAATAATTTCTCCTAAAAAACCAGCTATAAAAAACTGAGATCCTAAAATCATTGTTGTAAGTGAAATGTAAAATTGAGGTCGTTGTGTAATTAATCTTCCTGTTGGATTAAAAAATAGCTTATCAATACCTAAATATACAGCAAAACCAAAACCAACAATAAACATAATAACACCTAAAGCACCAAATAAGTGCATAGGTCTTTTTCCAAATCTTGATAAAAACCAAATGGTAATTAAATCTAAAAAACCATTAATAAAGCGATCCATCCCAAATTTTGTTTCGCCATATTTTCTGGCTTGATGCTGTACTACTTTTTCACTAATTTTTGTGAAGCCAGCATTTTTGGCTAGTACAGGTATGTAACGGTGCATTTCGCCATTAACATCTATATTTTTTACAACGTTTTTATTGTAGGCTTTTAATCCGCAATTAAAATCATTTAGATTAACACCAGATGTTTTTCTTGCAGCCCAATTAAAAAGTTTAGAAGGTAAGTTTTTGGTAAATTTATTATCAAAACGTTTCTTTTTCCAACCAGAAACAAGGTCAAATTTTTGTTTAGTAATTAAGTTGTAAAGTTCTGGTATTTCTTCTGGATTGTCTTGTAAATCTGCATCCATAGTGATTATTACATCACCTTTAGCTTGAGCAAAGCCTGCATGTAATGCTTGAGATTTACCAAAGTTTTTTAAAAATCTAATTCCTTTTACATTTTTATCTTGCTCTTTTAAAGTGCAAATGGTTTGCCAGGATTGGTCTGTGCTACCATCGTCTATAAAAAGTATTTCATAAGAAAAACCATTGGATTTCATGACTGATGAAATCCAATGGTGTAACTCTGTTAAAGATTCTTGTTCGTTAAGTAGTGGTATGACTACTGATATATCCATAATTCAACTTGAAAATTATTTCAAATATAGAATTATTATGTGTTATCATCAGATTTTTTCATGATTAATGCAGCAATAAGACCAATAACGCTATAGATTACTAATTGTATAACTAAAGACTGTAATACGCTACCAATACTAAACTGGTTAGGTTGTTCTCGCATTTGTTCTACAGTTTGTATTATAGATTCTTCTGGTGCGTTCCAGTTTCTCATCATTTCGGCAGTATTCTCAATAGTTTTTTCCTTTAAAGTTATAGCAGCATCAGGATCAATAACATTGAAAAGAACTATGGCTACTGCACTAGCTACAATTAATCCTATTAAAATAGTAATGAAATAAGATGTAAAAGCTTCTTTTAAAGAAATGAAACCATTTTGAGCTTTTTTTGCTTTAGAGATAGATACAATACCAAAAACTATAATCGCTAATAGCATTATAATGCCTATCCACCATTTAGTTAATAATTCAATGTTGATCGCATACGAGATTACGTATACAACAGCAATTAAAAGCCCTAAATACAACCCATTATTAGTTGCAATAGATTTAATACTTTTTTCCATAATATTTTGATTTAAGTTAGTATTTGTAAGTTAGTATAATTTTGTGACAAAATGTTACACATAAATTGAAATAAAAATATTTAATAAATTTGTTGCTGAATTGTAAAAAATGCTTAAATTTGCACCTCGAATTTAGTAAAGACACAAAAGCATTAAGCGATGAAAAAAGATATACATCCAGAAAATTATAGATTAGTAGCATTTAAAGACATGTCTAATGATGATGTTTTTATCACAAAATCTACTGCAAATACCAACGAAACTTTAGAAGTTGATGGTGTTGAGTATCCGTTAATCAAAATGGAAATTTCAAGAACATCTCATCCTTTTTACACTGGTAAGACTAAATTAATTGATACTGCTGGACGTATCGATAAATTCAAAAACAAATACGCTAAATTTAAAAAATAAGTTTAGACGCAATCATATACTAAAAGCCTTTCAATATTTTTTGAAAGGCTTTTTTGTTATCTCTAATTAAGCTATTTTTATGCTTTAATCATTAAAAGTTACAATGAATTACATTCTATTTGATGGTCCAGTAAGAAACCAATTACTACCATTTACATATACAAGACCAGTTGCAGATATACGCGTAGGGATTTTGACCATTAGGGAAAAATGGGAACAGTATCTTAAAACTACCACTACAACGGTAACCGAAGATTATTTGTCTGACAAATATCCTATGGTAGAAATGGAAGAAAATATTATGCTTAATGCGGCGTATTTACCAAATCCAGAATTAATAGAATTAGTAACTAGTCTAGAAAAAAATCAAGCAATTTTTAAAGATGAAGATGTTATAGCTTTTTTTACTTCAGAAGCTGAAGAAGATATAGACTTTGACAAATTTGATGCTATCGAATTTGATAACGACATACTAAAAATAGAACATACTTGGGATATTTTTTCTAAAAATGGCGAAGCGATTCAGCAAGATTTTGATTTATTAACTAAAGAACGCACTTCACAGTCAATCCCTTCAAGTAATAACGTAATTGCACCAGAAAATATATTTATAGAAGAAGGTGCTAAACTAGAGTTTACAACGCTTAATGCTAGTTCTGGACCAATTTATATAGGTAAGAATGCCGAAATCATGGAAGGTTCAATTGTTAGAGGTCCTTTAGCATTATGTGATGACGCCACTATTAAATTAGGGGCAAAAATTTATGGTCCTACTACAGTTGGTCCGTTTTCTAAAGTTGGAGGAGAAGTTAATAACAGTGTATTATTTGGATATTCTAATAAAGGACATGATGGATTTTTAGGTAATTCTGTTTTAGGTGAATGGTGCAATCTTGGTGCAGATACCAATAACTCTAACCTAAAAAACAACTACGCAGAAGTAAGACTTTGGGATTACGATACCGAGCGTTTTGCAAGAACAGGACTTCAGTTTTGTGGATTAATGATGGGTGATCATAGTAAATGCGGAATTAATACGATGTTTAATACAGGAACAGTAGTTGGTGTAAATGCTAATATTTTTGGTAGTGGTTTCCCAAGAAATTTTGTACCAAGTTATAGTTGGGGCGGAGCATCGGGCTTTACTACATATCTTACAAAAAAAGCTTTTGAAGTAGCGGAAGTTGTAATGTCTAGACGTAATATAGAGTTTACAGATCAAGATAAAGCTATTTTAGAACACGTTTTTGAAGAGACTAAAAAGTATAGAAAAGATTAATTTTAAAACATAAATTATTAATGTTACAAATTATTTTATTTGTTTTTATAGGAAAACATTTTTACAAATTAGCAGAAACTTACAATAAAAAGAAATGGTTGTTTGCTATAATTGGGATTATTAGTTATTTTCTTGGAGAGCTATTAGGAGGTTTAATTTTAGGAGTTTTAAGTGCTTACTTAGGTTGGGATATAGACTGGGATAATAGACTATTGATGTCTTTAATAGGTTTACCTTTTGGTTTAGGAGCAGTAGCATTATTCCATTATTTATTAAAGAAAAACTTCGAGCAAAATAAACCTGAACCTATACAAAGCATAGAAGATATTGGTAAGTCTATAGAAGAAGATGAAGAAAAGCCTAATTACAGAATTTAATTTTCTTTTCTAACCCTTTTTAATTGCAATAAATTTATAGGATTACTACCCAATCCTGAAACTTTTTTTTGTGTAAATCGTATCACTTCATCGTAGTATAAAGGTACTATTGGTGCTTCTTTTAAAACTAAACTATCCATTTTAGAGTACAGCATAGCACGTTCCTCTACATTAGATTCTAGAAAAGATTGTGTGTACCAAGTGTCAAAAGTTTCATCTTTAAAGTGAGTGTAATTTGGTCCGTTTGGGGCAAAGTTTTCACTGTAAAACAATGATAAATAATTTTGTGCGTCAGGATAATCTGCAACCCAACTTGCTCTAAATACATCTAATTTACCGTTGGCTTTTCCTTCTTTTAAAGTTGAAGCTGGTATTACATCTACATTTACTGTAAGTCCTATTTTTGTTAATTCTCTTTGTATATACTCGCAAAAATTAAGGTAATTACTTGTTGTGGTAATGGTTATTTCTGGGTTTTGATTACCTGTTTGTGTTTTGTAGTCTTCTATAAGTTGTTTGGCTTTAGTAGGATTGTATTCAAAACCTGTGTCTTTATTAAAGCCAGGTAAACCTTTCGGGATAAATCCACCATTAGCAGGTATACCAATACCGTTACGTAAATACGTCATCATTTTTTTTCTGTCAAAGCCATAATTTACAGCTAACCTTAAAGTTTTTGAGTTAATTTCAGCGTTATCACTATCCATAAAAAAAGCTAAATATTCTGTGTTTAGATATGGACCTTTAATTACGTTTACGGTTTTGGTATATTTGTCTCTAAGTTCGCCTTTTGTTGTTAAAATTTCATCTTGATAAGAGGCGTCTAAGCTGTTTAAAAAATCTAGATTACCTTGTGCAAACTGCATAAATTCACTTTGCTTGTCTGGTAAAAAGGTAATAGCTACAGCTTCAAGATATGGCAATTGGTTTCCGTTGTTATCTGTTTCAAAATAGTTGTTATTTTTTCTAAAAACCAACTTTATATTTTCTTTCCAACGTTTAAATTTAAATGGGCCAGTTCCAATTGGGTTAGATCTAAAATTGCTACCGTAATGTTCTACGATTTCTTTTGGGACAACGCTGCAATACTTCATGGTTAGTAAGCCTAAAAACGCAGGGAATGGTTGCTTTAGATTTATAGTGAAAATGCTGTCGTTTTCAGCTTTAAAATGTTCAACTTTATTAAAAACCCAACGACCAGAAGAGGCAACTTTTGGATCTAAAATTCGGTTAAAACTGTACTCAAAATCTTGTGCTGTTACAGTTCTTGTACTGTCTTTTTTAAAAAGTGAATGTTTGTGGAAATAAACATCTTTTCTTAATATGAATTTGTAAGTTAAGCCATCTTCAGAAACAGACCATTTTTTAGCAATGCTTGGTATGACTTTTAGGCTGTCATTCATTTCAACTAAACCATTAAATAGTTGATTGACTGCCCAAATATCTGCATTGTCTTTAGCAAACGCTGGATCTAAAGAACCTATGTTTTTATGTTCGTTATACCTAAAAACTAAATGATCTTGATTGTCTTTTTTAGTTGAAGTACAGGACCAAAAAGCTAGTGAAATTAAGGTATAATAAAGTAGGTGTTTCATTTTTTAATGTTCTGGTGTCGCTCTCCATTTTAAAATGATGTTGCAATATAGATAAGTAAAAATAATCCCTGCAACAAATAAAATTAAACTTGACCATAAACCTAAGTCTCTTAGAAGGACAAAGCAATGTTCTTTTTGATCTAAATAATCGGGATAATTTAAGCGACACGCATCACTTTGGTGCGATGTAATAATTGCCATTATTAACAGTACGTAAGCTACAAAGCCGGATAATGTTAGATTGATAAAAATACTACCTACTAGCTTTTTTAATTTAGTGACTCCAAATAATCCAATGACGAGTATAATTGTTGAAATAAATAGTATGAAATACATCATGAAATATTCAAAATCAATTCCTCCGCTTCTTGATGTAAAACTTACAGCTGCAGCAACTAATGATACAAAAATGGTAAGTAAAATACCGCCAACTATAGTAAATAATACCGATCTTAGGCTTGTAACTCTAAAACAGAAAATTAGCAAAGCAATAGCAAAAGCAATCCAAATAAAAGCATGTATACTAGCATCGATTATGGTTTTGTTTTTTATATCATCTAAGTTTTCAAAAACAATTTCTAATTCTTGAGAATCTATAAACTTTTTGGTCATTATTTTGTCTTGATATATTTCAAAATCAGAACGTTCTGAGGTAGAAATATAACTTTCATCATAATAAGGTTCTCTATCTAGAATAAGATGCTTTACTTCAAAATTTGTTGGATTATAAACCATTTTAAACCAACTATCTGTATCTAAATTGGTTTTTATTTTATACTTTTTTGCTAGTAGTAAGAAGTCGTTTAATAGCTGTTTTATTTCATCAGGATTATTTCTATTTAATAAATCAAAATTCCCTTTTTGTATTAATTGTTTTTTAGAAATATTTCCATATCTGTTAACTGAAGGATCATAGTCGTAACTAGAGTAAAGGTAGTCTACATCGTCTTTACCATAGCTGTAAAATATTTTTGAATAGTTGTAGTAACTAGGTTTAGCCGATTTTAAATAAGCAGAAACATCTACAACGCTATCTTTAAAAGTGTAAGTGGTTGTATTGTCGTCATTATGTTTGTAGTACACATAGCCTTTTATGTTGTAACGATTTAATTCATCTCCATCAGGATACGTCACATATTTTAAATTGTAGAATTGATATTTTTCACCTAATAAATCAAGATGCGGTTTATCTAAATTTATTTTCACGTACTCAGTCACGCAATGTAAAGAGTCAAAAGGTTTAGGGTAAACCAGCCTATCTACGGTGTAACTTTCTAAAGAATGAGATAAAAACACACTAGCTTTATTAGCGGTTAAGACTTCATTTTTTGTAATACTATCAGGATATTTATTAACGATATAAGTTTTTAAGCCAAAATTATACGAGAAGTAAAATGTAGTCGAAAAAAATATAATAATAAAGTACAATACAAACTGCTTAAATAACTTAAAAGCACTTGTAGGATAGTAATTTTTAAACGCATTATTCTTAAACATAAATACTAGCCAAAGTACTAGCATGACAACAGAAATCATCATGCTGAAGAAAATAGTACCGTTTTCAAAAAAGATATTTTCGGCACCTCGATCTTGTAAACTTTCTGGATTGGTTAAAGTGATTAAACCAAATAAAAAGAATAGAATATGAATGATTATTGAAGCACCTAACATCCAAATTACTTTGGTATTCCATAATGTTGGATGATGTTCAATTAAATACTTATTTATTTTAGAAATGAACTGTTTCATTTTGAATGATAGAGATTAGGATACAAAAAAACGTCTGGTAGACTTAGTAATGTTTCTGGTATAGGTTACATCAATTTGATGATTACCTAAGGCTTCTAAAACTTGATAGAATTGCGTTGAAGCTTCAAAATACGCTACATAAATCCCGCCATTAAATACTAACTTTTCAAGTTGTAATGGGTTAAAAATTTGCTGAAGTTTCTCGCGTTCGCATTGACAATCAATTTCTATGATTAGTTGGTGTTTTACTGCGGTTTCTTCAGTTTCAGAGGTATTATTATCGGTATATTTTCCGTTTTTCAAATAAATAACCTTATCCGAAACTTTTTCAACTTCATATAATTGTTGAGAACTTAAAATCAGAGCAATAGGATGATTTAAAGAGTTGCAAATAGACTTTAAATCTTCTAAAATAACTTGTTGTGCTAAAACATCTAGGTTTGCTAAAGGCTCATCAAGTAGTAGTAATTCTGGTTGACGCAATAAAGTTCTGGCAAGTTCAAAACGCATTTTGTAACCAGAAGATAATTCGCTCCATTTTAAATGTTTGTAATCCCAAAGTCCAAGTCTGCAAATCATCATTAAAACTCTGGTTTCATTTTCTTCAGGACTTATGCCGTAATTAGATAGTACAAATTTTAAGTTGTCTTTAAGACTTCCGTACCATTTTTGAGTGCGTTGTGGTATGTAAACTAATTTAGATCTTAGTTCAAAATCGGCATTTACTTTGGTGTCAAAATCATAGTTTAAGCTACCAGAAGTATGCTTTAACTCTTTAGCTAGTACACGTAAAAGCGTTGTTTTTCCATTTCCGTTTTCGCCAACTAAACCATACACATTTCCTTTTTTTATAGACAGGCTAATAGGTCCTAAACTAAAATTATTTGACCCGTAACTTTTAGTGACGTTTGTTGCTGTAACAATAGGTTTAAAGTCGTTATAAACTTCAATAGGGATTTTAGAAATGTCCTCTAAAACCTTCAAACATTTATTTATAAACTCGGTTTCGTTATCTTGATGTTTAGATTTCCAATCGGTAACTTCAATAATTTGGTTGTAAATTTCTAGATTTTGCGTGTCAATAGCGCAATCCATAAGTTTTCTGTAGCCTAAAACAGTATCTTTATTTTCAAAAAAGTGATAGACTTCTTGTAGTCTTTTTTCTAATGTAGACATATTGATTTTAAAGGTTTAAACGCTTTTTATAGCAGGAAAAATTACGTATTTTTGCAGCCACAAATTTTAATAGCACTAGGTAAATATAACAAAACTTACTTAGCATTAAACACTAATTGCATTGAATAACAAAAAGAAAGTTGGCTTTTATACTTTAGGTTGTAAACTTAATTTTTCTGAAACATCAACCATTGCACGTTCTTTTAAAGACGAAGGTTTTGAGCGTGTAGATTTTAATGATGAAGCAGATATTTATGTGATAAACACCTGTTCTGTAACCGAAAATGCAGACAAACGTTTTAAAACCATAGTTAAGCAAGCGCAAAAGGCAAATCCAGAAGCTTTTATAGCTGCTGTTGGTTGTTATGCGCAGCTAAAACCACAAGAGTTAGCAGATGTAAATGGTGTCGATTTAGTGCTTGGTGCTACCGAAAAATTTAAAATCACAGATTACCTAAACGATTTGTCAAAAAACGATTTTGGCGAAGTTCATTCTTGTGAAATTGAAGAAGCCGATTTTTATGTAGGAAGTTATTCTATAGGAGACAGAACACGTGCTTTTTTAAAGGTGCAAGATGGTTGTGATTACAAATGTACGTATTGCACAATTCCTTTAGCTCGTGGTATTTCACGAAGTGATACATTAGAAAATGTACTTAAAAATGCTAAAGAAATTTCAGAAAGAAACATCAAAGAAATTGTCTTAACAGGTGTAAATATTGGAGATTACGGTAAAGGCGAATTTGGTAATAAAAAACACGAGCACACGTTTTATGAATTAGTACAAGCTTTAGATGAAGTTGAAGGCATAGAGCGTTTACGCATCTCTTCAATAGAGCCTAACTTGCTTAAAAATGAAACCATAGATTTTGTAGCTCAAAGTAAAACGTTTGTGCCGCATTTTCATATTCCGTTACAAAGCGGAAGTAACGATATGCTTAAAAAAATGAGACGTCGTTATTTAAGAGAATTGTATGTAGATCGTGTAGAACAAATCAAAACAGTAATGCCTCATGCTTGCGTTGGTGTAGATGTTATTGTTGGTTTTCCTGGTGAAACAGACGAGCATTTTTTAGAAACCTACAATTTTTTAAATGAATTAGATATTTCTTACTTACACGTATTTACCTATTCTGAAAGAGAAAATACAGTAGCTGCAACAATGGATGGTGTTGTACCTAAAAAAGTAAGATCAAAACGAAGTAAAATGTTACGAGGATTAAGCGTTAAAAAGCGTCGTGCGTTTTACGAGTCACAAATAGGAACAAAAAGAACAGTGCTTTTTGAGTCAGAAAATAAAGAAGGCTACATTCATGGATTTACAGAAAATTATGTCAAGGTAAAAGCACCTTGGAATCCAGAATTAGTCAATACACTTCACGAAGTCGAACTAACCAAAATAGATTCAGACGGATTAGTAAGATTTGAATTTGTAAAAGCAGAAGTTATATAAAACAAAACATCCGAAGTTAATTAACTTCGGATGTTTTGTTTAAGTTATAATCTAAACTTAAATTAGATTCTTACACCAACAGGTAATAATTTTTTATACTGCCTATTTCTTCTAATAAATTTAGCAATATAAGGACTTGTAGGTACAACACTTAGGTTACGATCTTCAATGTTTTCAAAAACAGTTTTAATAAAATCTGTTTTAAATTCATCATTATCAAGTGCTTCAGGGACAATTAGTTTAGTTAAAAAGATTTTTCGTTCTTGAAGAGAGTACTCAATTTTAGCAAAATGATCATCGATTTTCAGTTCAAATTGACGTAAAAAATCGTTGTCAACTAGCTCAGCTGCATCAATCATAATTTATAAAGTTTTATTAATTATCAAGGAAGTTTCAAAAATAGTACCAAACTATTTTTTAGTTTTACAGTGCAAATGTACGAAAAATTATAACAAGAACACAGGTTTTTGTTGTTAAAAGCTTATGAATCAGGAGATAATACCAGTTTACTTAATGCCAGGTATGGCGGCAAATCCTACAATTTTTGAATACATAAAATTGCCAGAAGATCAGTTTGAAATTCATTGGTTATCTTGGAAAATGCCTTTAAAAAAAGAAAGTTTACAAGATTACGCCAAGCGTATGTGTGAAGATGTAAAACACGATAATCCTGTACTTTTAGGCGTATCTTTTGGTGGTATTTTGGTACAAGAAATGAGTAAGCACATTAGTGTAAGAAAATTATTTGTAGTGTCTAGCGTTAAGACAAGGCACGAGTTGCCTAAGCGTATGAAGCTGCTTAAACTAACCAAAGCTTACAAATTACTACCAACGCAGTTAATGGGTAATATAGATTTACTAGCAAAATATGCTTTTGGAGAAACCATTACCAAGCGTGTAGAATTGTACAAAAAATACTTATCTGTAAGTGATAAAGCGTATTTGGATTGGGCAATAGAGCAAGTAATTTGTTGGGAACAAGACCAACCAATACCAGAAGCTATTCATATACATGGTGATAATGATATGGTGTTTCCGTGTTCTTACATTTCTAATTGCACAAAAATTAAAGGAGGAACCCACATTATGATTATAAATAAATACAAATGGTTTAACGAAAATTTACCAAAACTAATACTAGGTAATTAATTGAAAATCAAATAAAATTTTTAAATTTAGAAAAAGAAATAATGAAGATGAAGTTAGTTAAAAACACATTAGCAGCAGTTGGTTTATTAGCTATTGGAGCGTTGTCAATCAACGCTATGCAAGAAGCGCCAACAGATGAAAATTTTGAAAAAAAATTAATAAACGATTATAACGTATACGCGTTACAAGTTCCGGATTATATGGATTTTGCTGGAGAAGAAGTGCCATTATCAAATCCAGATATTTTAGAACGAATGGATAGAGAGCTTTTAGTAAATACCTATTGGCAATCTAATGGTTTGTTAATGTTTAAAAGAGCAAAAAAATACTTTCCTATAATCGAACCTATTTTAGCTAAACATGGCGTTCCAGACGATTTTAAATATTTAGCAGTTATAGAAAGTGGTTTGACCAATGCAAAATCACCAGCAGGAGCAAGTGGTTTTTGGCAAATAATGAGTGCTACAGGTCGTGAACACGGATTAGAAGTTAATGATAATGTAGACGAAAGATATCATCTAGAAAAAGCAACCGAAGTTGCTTGTGATTACCTGAAAAAAGCTAAAGAAAACTTAGGTAGTTGGACCCTTGCAGCAGCAGCTTACAATGCAGGTAATGCAGGTATATCAAGACGATTAAATGATCAGCAAGTAAAAGATTATTACGATTTGTTGTTAGGTGAAGAAACTGGTCGTTATGTATTCAGGATTTTAGCTTTAAAAGAAATTTTATCCAATCCATCAAAATATGGTTTCAATTTTAGAGATAAAGATTTATACTCTAAAGTGCCAACATATTTAGTAGAAGTAGATACAGCTGTTACAGATTTTGCAAGTTTTGCAAAGCAATTCGGTATTAACTATAAAATTTTAAAACTGCATAATCCTTGGTTAAGAGAGCCACATTTAAACAACAGATCAAGAAAACAATACTTTATAGAATTGCCTAAAGAAGGTTATTATAACTTGCAACCTTAATGATAGAGTTTTTAAAAGACCATTGGTGGACGCTAGCAATAGCTGTTAATTACACTCTAGCGTTAATAGCAGTGGTTACTATTCTTTTTAAATCTATAAACCCAACAAAAACACTAACATACATTATCGTTTTGTTAGTGTTTCCTTTTTTAGGGCTTATCGTTTATTATTTGTTTGGTCAAGAATACAGAAAAAATAAAATTTTCAATAAAAAGGATATTTTAAATAATCAGCTAATTAAGTCAATTGAAGACAAATTAGAGATTAAACCAAACGCTTTAAAATATTACGAAAAAGAAGCAGAAGAAGATCAAATACGCCTAGTTCAGTTACTTCAAAAAAACGATAAATCGCCGTTAACACAATATAATGATGTTGAAATAATCATTAATGGTGAAAATAAATTTGAAAAGCTTTTTAAAGATTTAGAAGCAGCAACGCAGCACATTCATGTAGAATATTACATCTTGAAGGATGATAAAATAGGCACAAGATTTTTAGAGTTACTATTAAAAAAAGCAGATGAAGGCGTACAAGTAAAATTGAGTTATGATGATGTAGGAAGTAAAATTTCATCTAAAATGAAAAGAAGGCTTACGCAATCTTCAATAGAGCATCATCCGTTTATGCCAGTATTATTTCCAAAGTTTACTGGAAAAATGAATTACAGAGACCACCGAAAAATAGTTATTATTGATGGCGAAATTGGTTATGTTGGTGGTATAAATATTTCAGATACTTACGTTAATTATCCCGAAAACACAAAGTATTGGAGAGACACGCATCTTAGAATTGTTGGTGAAGCTGTTTTTACGCTTCAAGTTCAGTTTTTAACTAATTGGAACTTTGTTTCAGATAAAAAAATTGAAATAAATAAAACGTATTTCCCTAAAAATAAAGTGGAGAAAATTACCCCAATTCAAATTGCAGCAAGCGGACCAGATACCGATTGGGCAAATATCATGGAGGCTATTTTCTTTTCTATAGTAACCGCAGAAAAATACGTTTATATTGCAACGCCATACTTTATTCCAAATGACCAAATTATTACCGCAATGCAAGTGGCTTCAAAAAGTGGCGTAGATGTTAGGATTATGATTCCTGATAAATCAGACTCTTGGATAGCGCAACACGCAACAAACTCTTATTTAGAGCAGCTTTTTGATGCAAATGTTAGTGTTTACAGGTATAAAAAAGGATTTACACACGCAAAAACGATGGTTATTGATGATGTATTTACCACTATTGGAACTTGTAATATGGACTACAGAAGCTTTAATATTAACTTCGAAATTAATGCGCTAATCTATAGTAAAGAGCAAGCGTTAAAGGCTAAGCAAATGTATTTAGACGATTTAGAAGATGCCTTTTGTATGGATTATGAACAATGGAAAAACAGAGGTAAATTAGAGCGTTTAAAAGAAGCATATTGCAGACTTTGGGCTCCGTTGTTATAAACATTCAATGCAAGAAATTTTTTTAGTTGTATATTTAAAAAGCTAAATTAATAATGAAATTAAAACATCAACCAACATAAGTATGTGTAAAGTGAAAAGGATTATCTGTTTTTTTATATTCTTTTTGCTTGCTCAATGGTCTGCTTTTGCTCAATTACCAGACTTTAATCTAACAGTAACTACAACTGACGAAACGTGTTCTGGTAACGGTGCTTTGGCAATGAGTGTAAGTAATACCGAAGCAGGAGTAACAATTACTTATTCATTGTTTTTATTGCCAGACAGCACAAATCCAATTGCAGAAACCACAACATCTTCTTTTAACAGTTTACCTTCAGGAAATTATATTGTTGTTGCCACGCAAACTCTTGGAAGCGATGAAAATTCGCAACAACAAGAAGTTACAATTAACGATGTAACAACAACTTTAGATTACGATATTTCACATTCAACCACATCAAATTGTGATGAGTTTGGAACAATTACAGTAAATATTTTATCTGGTAATCCTGTGTCTTACGAGATTATTTCTGGACCACAAACTGTTGCGCCACAAACTTCAAACATATTTACAGGTTTGCCTCAAGGTACTTACATTGTTAGAGTTTATGATGATTGTGATAACGCACTTTCAAAAACCTACACCATGTTATTAGATATCAATGATTTGGAGATAGGTGAAGTAGCTTTGCCAATTGTTTATGATAATTGTGATGAAGCAAATGTTGAAATTTCTATTGATGCAGCAGAAAATACAACGATTATCTATCCGCTGTCAGTAACCTTAACTGTTTATCCGCCAGATGGTTCAACTGAAATTGTTTTTAATCAAAATATTACAAGTGGTGATGATTTAAATTTTACAATCAATCAATTAATTCCATTATTTGGAGCAGATAGTTTTGATGTAAATGTTTTAATTGTAGACTCTTGCGGATTGGTTTTTGAGTCTGATCAGATCGTAAATCCAAACCCAAAAGTCAACTTAACAACCACAGAAGAATTTTGTGGCGAATTTTTAAACGTCGCAATCAATAATTACTTACCACCTTTCACTTTAAGTTTTACATCTGCGCCTTCAGGTTTTGATCCATCAGATTATAACGAAAGTTATCCAGGACCATTTACGCAAGATGACGGAACTATAATTTTTGGTTTTGAGGAGAATCCAGTGCCAACAGGTATGTACACAGTAGAAGTGGTAGATGCTTGTAACCGAGTAGGAGCAGGGACAATTTTTGTTGATGAAGTTGTTGTAGAACCGTTAGTGATAACAAGCAATAGCGGTTGTACAGCTAATTCTGGTATTATAGAAATTAGAATTCCTGAACGTGAAGTTATTACAGCAACTATTATTAGCGCACCATCATCATTTCCTGAAACATTGCCATTTAATACAGACGAGTTTATTGTTGGAGATATTTTAACCATTCAGGATAACAATCTTCCTGCAGGAGATTATGTTGTTACTGTAGTTGATAATTGTGGTGTAGAATATACTTTAGATGCTAATATTCCGGTGTTTCAGTTTCAAGGATTAAATGTATTAACGCTTCCAAATTGCGAAACAGAAACAGGTTATTTAAATCTAAGCAGTAATCATGGACAATTATCAGAAATCATTATTGTTGCTGCACCTTCCGCTTTCGCGGAAACAATTCCTTTTGATGCGACCAGTTTATTAGATGGAAATGGTAACCTTTTTATGAATAATTTACCCGTTGGTGATTATCAATTTGAATCTACTGATACCTGTAATTTTGATTACACAACTAATGTTACCATAAATAGTTATACCAGTAATCCTTTTGCATACACATTAACCAGAAACTGTGGTTCTTTTGATGTTACTATTAATGATTTAGATCAAACAGTAACTAACCAAACATATTGGTTGCAATATTACTTTGAAGAAAATGAAGTTTGGGGACATCCAAATACCGGTGTAGCGTACACAGAAGGCGATATCCCAAATAGCACAACTGCTATAGAAATAGAAAACATGGAAACACTCTACAATATCTTTTTAACAGGAGATTTTAGATTGATAAAAGTGTTTCAATCTATAAATTCAGAAAATCCAGACGTGTATTGTTTAGATCAATTTGCCAATTTCACTGTATATTCAGATTTAGTTATTTCAGGAGTTTATAATTTAAATTGTTCTAGTGGCGGTAATCCGTCAGACGTCGTAGTAGAAGCTATTGGTGTAGCGCCTTTCAATTATAGTATTATTTCACCAATAACAATAGATAATGGATCCAATAATATTTTCTCTGGATTACCAAACGGAACTTACGAAATCAAAGTGGAAGATGCTTGCGGAAGTATTGAAAACATTACTGTTAACCTAGAAAATCTATTACCATTAGTAAGAGCTAACACACCAGATAATTTTACAATTTGCAAAGATGATGGAGTAGCGCAGGAAGTATTTCAATTAGATACTCAAAACGAACAAATTTTAGGAAATCAAAACCCAAATAATTACACAATAACCTATCATTTATCGCAATCAGATGCAGATTCTGGTAATAATCCATTGCCAAATCAATTTACAAATAATACTAATCCTCAAACGGTTTACGCAAGGGTTGTACATAATAATTTAGCGTTGTGTCATGCAACAACATCATTTCAAATATATGTAGGTCAAGTACCTGTTTTAAGTGAAGAAGAAACAGTTTACATCTGTCCTGATGGTACGGCAACATTAATAGCAGATTTTGGTTTTGATGCGTATTTATGGTCAACAGAAGAAACAACACAAAGTATAACTGTAGATCAAGCCGGAACTTATACAGTAACTATTATTGATGAAATAGGAGATTTTTATTGCGAAAGCACAAAGAGTTATCAAGTGATAAATTCAGAACCAGCAACTATCGAAAGTATAGAAATTTCAGATTGGACAGCAAATAATAATACAATAGCAGTTATGGTTTCTGGATCTGGTAATTATGTGTATTCTTTAGATGGTATAAATTACCAAACACAAAACACATTTTTTAATTTACAACCAGGTGAATATGCAGTATATGTAAAGGATAATAATGGATGTGGTATTATAGATGAAGATGTTTATCTGCTAAATTATCCTAAGTTTTTTACTCCAAATGGTGATGATATAAATGAATTTTGGCAGATAAAATTTGCAAGTCTTGAACCAGATTTAGAAGTTTTTATATTTGATAGATATGGAAAACTTTTAAAACAATTAGGTAGTCAAGACGCTGGTTGGGATGGTACTTATAATGGTAATACTATGCCAACCAACGACTATTGGTTTGTTGTAAACAGAGCAAATGGTCTGACTTACAAAGGACATTTTACGTTAAAACGATAAACGCCTATCTGCTTCTTCTTTTTTGAGCTCTTAAAGATCCACCTTGACCATAATGTTGCTTAGGCATTTGCGCTTGCTTCATGTTTTGCTTCATCATTTTGATTTGCTCAGTAAGCATACCTTGTTTGTCAAGTTTTTGTGCTTCGGCAAGTAGCTTTGTAGCTTCTTGTTTTCTTCGCTTAGAAAAAGCAATACCAGCTAAGTTTAATTTAGCCATAGCCATATCATGATCCATTGACAATCCTAAGCTTACCGCTTTTTTAAAATAGCGCTCGGCTTCATTAACATTATCTTGAGACACCATTATCCCGTGTAAAAAGTTGTAATAACCTTGTTGCTTTTTTACTAAAGCAGCCTCAGGGTTTTTAATTTTATCAAGCCATTTTTTTGCACCGTCAAAATCTTGTTTTCTAAGACGTAAAAAGGCTAGAAGGATAAATTCATTTTTAAAATATAAAAACAGAAATACTAAAGAAAGTAAAAGGTACATGATACCATTTCCTATTTCGCCATCAATAAATTGCCAGATTGCAACTCCAAATATTCCTACCGCTAATATTAGTTTAAAAATTTTATTGTACATGTTTTTATTTAAAAGGTTTATATGTTGTTGTTGAAATTATTGTTGTAGGGATTTCTACACTTTCCATGCCTTGCATAATAGAAATTCCTTTTGCTGTAGATGTAATTTTAGCATCTATTGTCCAACCCGTAACTTTATCTGAAGTAATTTCAGACTGCTGTGTTCCTTTAAGAATCATAGTTAGGTTTTCTTCTTGAGATGTTAGAGCGATATCACTATTGCAAGAAATATTTAAATTTTCATCTACGCTATCTAATTGCCAAGTATTATCGGCTTTCATGTCTCCTTTAAATTTGTTTTGCCAAGAGTCGCCAATATTTACAGTTTTATCAGGATACATGTAAGTAAATTGACCAAGACTTTCAATTAAACTTTCTCCGCCAAACTCTTTTCGCATAGATTCTCTCATAACTTCCATTGTAAAGCTATCTAATCCTAAGTCGTTAATCATGTTGTTAATTAAGTCTTCTGTACCAACTAAACTTACAATTTTTCCTGTTTTTAGCATGTTAATTTCTAAAGCAGTTTCGGTTAACCCTTTAAAAATTTTTCCTTCTACATCATCTTCACTAATTTCTTTTCTTGTATCAACATCAAAAATAGGACCTGCTAAATTAGAAGTAGTTTTCATAAAAAATGAATCATACTTAAAGTTAATAATATAAGAGCTATCTGTCTCTTTTTTGATGTGAAACAGATAATCTCCAACAAGATTATTAATAATTTTATGTTCTTGATCATTCATTTTTTGAACAATTTCTTGCTCAGAAACCTGAGTAATCTTTAAGGTGTCACCAACATTTAAGTTATATCCAAGATAGTGTTGTGCTTGTGTAACACTAGTAAAACCTATCAAAAGGACTAATAAAAATAATTTTTTAAAGGACATAAAAGCATTGTTTTATTTGCTTTTGCAAAGAAACTAAAATTTTATTGAAAAATATTTTTAATTTTAGGTTTGTCAAATTAAAAACCCTTTGTATATTTGCGCTCAGTTTTGGAGATTTCAAAACCAGAATTATATTAAAAATTACATTTTCAGATTTAAAGATAATATACAATGAGTAAAAGAACGTTTCAACCATCGAAAAGAAAAAGAAGAAACAAGCATGGTTTTAGAGAAAGAATGGCTTCTGCTAATGGTAGAAAAGTATTAGCGCGTCGTCGTGCTAAAGGAAGAAAGAAATTATCTGTTTCATCTGAAACTAGACATAAAAAATAATGATTAACAATTGTTAATATTTTAAAGGCGTTGCTTAGGTGTAACGCCTTTTTTTGTATCTAATTATCACTATTTTTGAAAACCAAAAACAACACATAATAAAATGCCTAAAAATTCTAAATTAAAATCTATCCTTATTATTGGTTCTGGTCCAATTATTATTGGTCAAGCATGTGAATTTGATTACTCAGGCTCACAAGCATTAAGATCTTTAAGAGAGGAAGGAATCGAAACTATTTTAATTAACTCTAACCCAGCAACTATCATGACTGATCCAAAAATGGCAGATCATGTGTACTTGCTTCCTCTTAATACAAAGTCTATTGTTAAAATATTAAAAGAGCATCCTCAAATAGATGCTGTTTTACCAACAATGGGAGGACAAACAGCGCTTAACCTTTGTATTGAAGCAGACGAAAAAGGTATTTGGGAAGACTTTGGAGTAGAAATTATCGGTGTTAATATTGATGCCATTAACATTACAGAAGACAGAGAAAAGTTTAGAGAGTTAATGTTAAAAATAGGTGTTGGTATGGCACCTCAAGCAACAGCAACTTCATTTTTAAAAGGTAAAGAAATAGCTCAAGAATTTGGTTTTCCGTTATGTATTAGAGCATCATTTACCTTAGGAGGAGCAGGAGCAGCGATTGTTTATGACGAAAAAGAATTTGACGACGCTCTTACCCGTGGTTTAGAAGTATCTCCAATACATGAGGTGATGATTGATAAGGCTATGATGGGTTGGAAAGAATATGAGCTTGAGCTTTTAAGAGATAAAAATGATAATGTTGTAATTATCTGTACGATTGAAAATATGGATCCAATGGGAATCCATACCGGAGACTCAATTACTGTCGCGCCAGCTATGACACTTTCTGATAAAACATTTCAGAAAATGCGTGATATGGCAATAAAAATGATGCGTAGTATTGGTGATTTTGCAGGTGGTTGTAACGTACAATTTGCTGTAAGTCCGGATGAACGTGAAGAAATTATCGCAATTGAAATTAATCCACGTGTATCTCGTTCGTCTGCATTAGCAAGTAAAGCAACAGGATATCCAATTGCAAAAATAGCTGCTAAATTAGCTATAGGATATCATTTAGACGAACTTCAAAACCAAATTACAAAATCTACTTCTGCTTTATTCGAGCCAACATTAGATTATGTAATCGTAAAAATACCACGTTGGAACTTTGATAAATTTGAAGGATCAGATCGTACTTTAGGTCTTCAAATGAAAGCGGTAGGAGAAGTAATGGGGATTGGTAGATCTTTTCAAGAAGCCTTACATAAAGCTACCCAATCTCTAGAAATTAAAAGAAATGGTTTAGGAGCAGATGGTAAAGGATATAAAAACTATGACCAGATTATAGATAAACTAACTAACGCAAGTTGGGATAGAGTATTTGTAATTTATGACGCTATCCAAATGGGTATTCCTCTAAGTCGTATTCACGAAATCACAAAAATTGATATGTGGTTTTTACGTCAATATGAAGAGTTGTATCAATTAGAAAAAGAAATTTCCACATATACAATAGACACGATAGAAAAAGACCTATTATTAGAAGCTAAACAAAAAGGATATGGTGATAGACAAATAGCACACATGCTTAATTGTTTAGAAAGTCAAGTGTATAATAAACGTGATGAATTAGGTGTAAATCGTGTGTACAAGTTAGTAGATACTTGTGCTGCCGAGTTTGAGGCAAAAACACCTTATTACTATTCTACATTTGAAAATGATGTAGAAACCGTAGATGGGACACGTTTACCAGATAATGAAAGTGTAGTTTCGGACAAGAAAAAAATTATTGTTTTAGGATCTGGACCTAACAGAATTGGTCAAGGAATAGAGTTTGATTATTGTTGCGTTCATGGTGTGTTAGCTGCTGCAGAATGTGGTTACGAAACCATCATGATTAACTGTAATCCAGAAACAGTATCTACCGATTTTGATACTGCAGACAAGCTTTACTTCGAGCCAGTATTTTGGGAGCATATCTACGATATTATTCGTCATGAAAAGCCAGAAGGCGTTATCGTTCAATTAGGTGGTCAAACAGCATTAAAACTTGCAGAAAAACTATCTAAGTATGGTATTAAGATTTTAGGGACAAGCTATGAAGCATTAGATTTAGCAGAAGACAGAGGAAGTTTTTCTAAATTATTAAAAGAAAACAATATACCTTATCCTAAGTTTGATATTGCCGAAACAGCAGAAGAAGCGCTTAAAGTCGCAGATCAATTAGATTTTCCAATCTTAGTGCGTCCATCTTATGTATTAGGAGGACAAGGAATGAAAATTGTGATCAATAAAAAAGAATTAGAAGAACACGTTGTAGATTTGTTACGTAGTATTCCTAATAACAAATTATTATTAGACCACTATTTAGATGGTGCAATAGAAGCAGAAGCAGATGCTATTTGTGATGGAGAAAATGTGTACATTATTGGTATAATGGAACATATAGAACCATGTGGAATTCACTCTGGTGATAGTAATGCAACCTTGCCACCTTTCAATTTAGGTGACTTAGTAATGCAACAGATAAAAGATCATACAAAAAAGATCGCATTAGCATTAAATACAGTAGGATTAATCAATATTCAGTTCGCAGTAAAAGATGATGTAGTTTACATTATTGAAGCTAATCCACGTGCATCTCGTACGGTACCATTTATTGCAAAAGCTTACGGAGAACCTTACGTAAACTATGCGACTAAAGTAATGTTGGGTGAGAAAAAAGTAACAGACTTTGACTTTAATCCGCAACTTGATGGATACGCTATAAAACAACCAGTATTCTCGTTTAATAAATTCCCTAATGTAAATAAGCAATTAGGTCCAGAAATGAAGAGTACAGGAGAAAGTATCTTATTTATTGATAGTCTTAAAGACGATGAGTTTTACGATTTATACGCTAGACGTAAAATGTATTTAAGTAAGTAATAAAACTGCTAAACAAGTTTTAATTAATTGGTAATCAGTTGTTTTTAAGTTTGTTTTTGTATATTTAATAATAAAAAAACAAACTATGATGAAAAAACTACTCTTAATTTTAACTTGTTTAGCAACTTTTAGTATTGCTGCTCAAACGCAAACGGTAACTATAGATTGGTCTTTTGGATCAAATTCTGATGTTACGCCAACAACAGATCCTACCAACGCAGATCGAACAATTGAAGTTGGAGATACCGTAATTTGGAATTATTACGCAACAGGAACCCATACTGTAACAAGTTCTTCTGGAAGTACCGAAACTTGGGATAGTGGTTTTATCTCTTCTGGAGCAGGAGTAACTTACCAAAGAACTTTTACTTCGGTTGGGACAAATCCTTACGTATGTACGCCACATAGTGGTAATATGTACGGCGTTATTACTGTTGTACCAGAAGGTTCTTTAAGTGTTTCTACTTTTGAAGAAGCATCAAAAAAAATCAGTATTTATCCAAATCCAGCATCAAATCAATTAAATATAAATCTTCCATCTCTTTTAGAAGGTGAATATACTATTGATGTATTTAATGTTTTAGGAAAGAAGATTTTTAGCAAAAACACTTCAGGTCAAAATAATAAAATACCTGTTTTAGATTGGGATGATGGTGTTTATTTAATCAAAATAACTTCTGAAAAGGAAGGAAAATCAATCACCAAAAAGTTTGTAAAGATTTAAAAAAAAAGCCTCAATTAATGAGGCTTTTTTTAATTAGATTGATCTGGTAATTCAATTCTGACTTTATATTTTTCTAATAGTGGTAAGTAATCTATATGAGAAAAGTCTTCGCTGTCAAATTCACTTTGACGTTGTTTTTTAGTTTCCATACGTTTAATGGCTTTTAAAAAACGTTTGACTTCATTCATATCATTTAAAATTAAACCAGGTACTTTTTTAGAGTCGCCACTTTCATCTTTTGCAACCATGGTAAAGTAAGACGAGTTGCAATGTTTTACAGCACCAGTTTGTATGTTTTCTGCTTCAACCCTTATACCAACAACCATAGAGGTGTTACCTACAAAATTTACGGATGCTTTCATGGTAACAAGTTCGCCAATTTCAATTGGATTTAAAAAGTCAACAGTATCTACACTTGCAGTGACACAGTAGGTTTCTGAGTGTTTTGAAGCACAAGCAAACGCAATTTGATCCATTAAATTTAAAATGTAACCACCATGTATTTTTCCTCCAAAATTAGAGTGTGAAGGTTGCATTAATTGCGAAATACTTACACGTGATGCATCTGCTTTTTTAAAGGATTTATTGCTCATAGTTTATTTTGTATTATGATATTTTCAGTATCATTTTTAATGTAAAACCCAAATACAATAAAAATTAAACCAAATATTAAGGATCCAATCATTAAAATTGATTCTAAATCAGGGTTTTTAGAAACTAAATTAGGTTGAAAAAAGGTTTGTAAACCTATTGATAACAAACCAGCTCCAGCTATAAATAAAAAAAGATATTTAGCTCTTAATGTCCATTTGTAAATTATATTTTGGGTGCGTTCTGTCATTAAGTTAGTTAATCATCGTTATTAGCGCGTTTTACAATATTTTCTGGTAACGATTTTTTTGCTTTAGCACCTAATTTTTTAATTTTTTCTACGCTGGTAATTAAGTTTCCTCGTCCTTCTACTAACTTATTCATAGCAGACGAGTAGTCTTTTTTAGCATCATCTAATTTTTTGCCAACTCCAGTTAAATCTTTTACTAAACCTTCAAATTTATCATATAAAGCACCAGCTTGACGTGCAATTTCTATGGCGTTTTGTTGTTGTTTTTCGTTATTCCACATGCTGTCTACCGTTCTTAAAGTAGCAAGTAGTGTAGATGGTGTTACGATAACGATGTTTTTCTCGAAAGCTTTGTTGTAAAGCGTGTTGTCTTCATTTAAAGCAATAGCAAATGCTGGCTCTATCGGAATAAAAAGTAACACAAAATCTGGCGATTCTATATCGTATAAATCTTGATAATTCTTTTCAGAAAGTTGCTCGATATGCTTTTTAATCGAATTTAAATGTGCTTTAAGGTAAATAGCACGTTCGTCTTCTTCTGCATTAACATAACGCTCATAATCGGTTAAAGACACTTTACTATCTATAATCATTTTTTTGTTGTCTGGTAAGTGTAAAACCACATCGGGTAATACACGTGTACCGTCAGGACGCGCAAAACTTTGCTGTACAAAATACTCGCGGTCTTTTTCTAAACCAGATTTTTCAAGAACGCGTTCTAAAACTAATTCGCCCCAATTTCCTTGCATTTTACTATCACCTTTTAAAGCTCTAGTTAGGTTTGTGGCTTCTTTAGTCATTTGTTGATTTAGGTCTTTTAAACCTAATAATTGCTCTTTTAAAGCACTATGCATACTAATACTTTCTTTTTGAGTGTCTTCTACTTTTTTCTCAAACGTCTGTATTTTTTCTTGTAACGGATTTAAAATATTCTTGATATTTTCTTTATTCTGCTCAGTGAATTTATTTGACTTTTCTTCAAGAATTTTGTTTGCCAATAACTCAAAATCTTTACGTAATTGCTCTTGTTGCTGCGCTAACTCTTCATCACGTTTTAAGTTTAGTTGTTGAAGATTGTCATATTCTGTATTACGTCTGGTTAATTCTGCGTTTAAAAATTCTTTTTCGCGTCTAATGTCTTCACGCTCGTTTTCGGTTTTTGAAATTTGTTGACGTAATTCATTTAATTGAAGATTAAATGTCTCATTTTGTCTTTGGTTTTCACTATCGTGAAAGGCTTTAAACTCGTTAAATTGTTGTTGCAAATTGGTATTGCGTTCTTCTAGTGTGCTTTTTTCACTTTTACTTTTTAGTTTAGTAAAAAGCATACCTAAATAACCGCCAATAGCTGCCGAAATTAGTATTGCTATAATAAGAATGATGTTATCGCTCATTTAAAACATTGATTTTTTCAAAGATAAAATAAAGTTACAAGTTGAAATCTACAAGTTGAAAGTTTTCTCAACTATTTTTTAACTCTAAAACTTCCTGTTTTATCATCAAAAACAATCAAATCTTTTGGGAATAAACTTTCAAAAATACCATTTGAAATAAGGTTACATGGTTGATCAGAAACCACTTGGTCTTTTGTCATCACAATCATACTGTCGCAAAGTTGAATGGCTAAATCAATTTCATGAGAAGAAAACAGTATGGTTTTGCCAGTATCTATCGTTAATTGCTTTAACAATTTTAAAAGATAGGCTTTATGATACATGTCTAAATGCGTTGTTGGTTCGTCTAAAATAATCATTGGTGTGTCTTGCGCTAAGGCACGTGTAATCATTACTTTTTGAAGTTGTCCATCGCTTAATTCAAAACATTTTTTGTGCTGTAAATCTTCAATATTTGTAAGTTGAATTGCTTTTTTTACAGCCTTTAAATCTGTTGATGCTAAGTTGCCAATCCAGTTTGTGTATGGTTGTCTTCCCAGAGCAACAAGCTCAAAAACGCTTAGGTTTTTAGATGAAATAGGCTCTGTCAAAACCAAACTCATCTCTTTTGCTAATTCTAAATTATTGTAAAGATTTAGCTGTTTTTCTTTAATAAAAATATTTCCATTTAAAGCAGGTTGTACTTTGGTTAGTGTTCTTAATAATGTAGATTTTCCTATTCCATTTCCGCCGACAAGCGCTATTAATTCACCTTTATTTAGATTAATATTAATGTCTTTGGCTATACGGTTTTCTTTCTTTTTAGAAATATAACCTATATCTAAATTATTGGTTTTTAGGATGATATTTTGGTTTTGGTTATTCATATTAAAATATCATTTTACGTTGTCTAACTAGTAACCAAATCACTATTGGTGCACCAAATAAAGAGGTTATTGCATTAATTGGTAACGAATAATCGCTGTTTGGTAGTTGTGCAATACTATCGCAAATAAGCATAATAATGGCTCCAATTAAAAACACAGCTGGTAATAATATTTTATGGTTTGAAGTCTTAAATAATTGTCGTGTTAAATGCGGAATTGCTAAACCAATAAAAGCAATTGGTCCAGCAAAAACGGTAATTGTTCCTGCTAATAAACTAGTTGCAATGATGATGATAAATCTGCTTTTCTTTAAATCTAAACCTAAACTTTTAGCATAATTATCACCTAACAATAAAGAGTTTAATCCTTTAATAGAAAGGATACTAAATAGCAATCCAAAGCTGTAAATAATAATAAATATGATTAACTCTTGCCAGTCTAAATCGCCTAAACTACCAAATCCCCAAAAAATGTATTGTTGTAATTGCTCTGCAGAACTAAAATAAGATAACACGCTAACTATTGCAGCAGTAATGCTACCAAACATTAACCCTATAATTAAAATTGCCATCGTATCTCTAACTTTACTTGAAACGATAAGAACAAGTAATAATACTAAAAAACTACCTAAACTTGCAGCGATTACTAAACTCCATTTGCTAATTAAAAACGTAGCTAAAAATCCACCAAAGACCGAGCTGCCTAAAATAACTAAAGCAACACCAAGACTTGCACCAGAAGTAATCCCTAAAACAAATGGACCAGCTAAAGGATTTTTAAATAAGGTTTGCATTAACAAACCAGAAATACCTAAACCAGAACCTACTAAAATGGCTGTAATCGCCTTAGGTAAACGGTAATTTTGAATGATGTATTCTTGGTTAGAAAAATCTGATGATTTAACTAAAAAACTATCAATAATTGTAGAAAATGAAATCTGTACAGATCCTAAACTAATGTTTAAAATAAACAAAGCAATAAGCCCTAAACTAAGTGCTAAAAACGTCCATTTATATGACTGGTTTTGATTCACTTTAAAACTTTAAAAAAATAAGGTTTGTAATCTTTTAAAAGTTCTGGATGTCCAATTTTAATTATGTCTTTTAAAACTAAATCAGGTCTCGCAAAACCTGTTTCGTAATACAAAACGCCACCAGTTGCGCCAGTTGCATTAGTAAAAGAGTATACTTGATTGTTTTTAAAAGCGTCAAATTGTGTATAATGAGGATTAGCTTCTTTTAGTGCATCCATAGAAGAATAATACGACGGACTTAACCATAAATTAGCTTGTTTTGCTTTTGCAAAGACACTTTCAAAATTTAAAGCTAAACTACCAGCAGCTTCAGTGTCTGCATATAAATAATTAAGGTTAGCATCTTTTAAAAGCTGTGCTTCGGTACTAGTTCCGCTTGGTAAATACCATACATCTTTGTGTAATGCGCCACTAATTACAGTTGGTTGATTGGTAACTGTTTTTGCTAATTGTTTTGCGTCTTTATAACTTGTTTCAATAGATTTAAAAATAGAATCTGCTTGTTGTTCTTTATCATACAATGCTCCAAAAAACTTAATCCATTCTGCTTTGGCAAGTGGCGATTTTTCTACCCAATCTCCGTTATAAATTACAGGTATGTTTGCTTTTTTTATGGTGTTTAAAGATTTGCTTTTTCCGTCTACACCAAAACCAACGACAACATCAGGATTTATGCTTAAAAGGACTTCGGTATTTAGACCTTCATTTTTACCAAGTTCTCGTACCAAACCTTCGTCAATACGTTGTCTTGTTTTAATTGAAGACACATAGTCTGTACCAGGAAAACCAACTAAGGTTTCAACTTCATTTAACAATTCTAAAGCAGGAATATGAGTTGTAGATGTCACTACAATGTTCTGAATCGGAATGGTGATAATGCCATCATATTCATCTTTATTTAACGTTGTTTTTGCAGCGTTTTCTTTAGTAATTAAAGCGTAACGGTAATTTTTATCTGCTTTTGGCCAAGGGTTTGTAATGGTTAAAACTTTAAAATTCCCGTTGTTTTTTATACTGAAACCTTTTGCGTAATCAATGTTTAAACTAGTTTTAATAGTAGCAGGTAAAGGTTTTTTTATGCCTTTATCTTCTTTGCAATTTGTAAAAAGCAATAAAAAAACAGAGATATAAAGTAGTAGGTGTTTTTGTAACATTTGTAACTGTTGTTGACTAAAAAAGCATGTAAATTTATCAAAATTATTTGCCATGCGAGACGGTTCAAATTTAACAATATATATAGTAGCAGGTGTTATTATTCTTCACTTTTTATTAGGCTTTGCTTATTTGATTTATAAAATGAACAAGAAAAAGTAGGTCACCTTTAAGATTTAAATTACTTTTGTGATTGATTTTGGTTCTGTCATTTTTTATGACAGATTAAAAGGGAATCTGGTTAAAATCCAGAACTGTTCCCGCAACTGTAAGCTATAAAGCTTGTTATTACACTTCATGTCACTGTCTTTTTTAGATGGGAAGACCAATAGCAAGACGCAAGTCAGGAGACCTGCCAAATTCTATAACTAATATTAAAATTAATAACCTTCGGGAAAAAGGTTTTTAAGGTTTATGAAATTATTTTATAGTCTTATTTTTTTGTGCTTTGGTGTTGTTGTTTTGAAGGGACAAACCAAAGTGGATTCTGTACAAACGTTAGAAACAGTTGTTTTAAGCGATGTTAAATTACAGCAGAATAATTATGGATTTAAAACAATAACATTAAAAGATTCTGTGTTGCAAAATGACTCTAAATCTTTTACAGATTTATTGCGTTTTAATAGTCATATTTACTTTAAAGAAAACGGTTATGGTATGGTGTCTTCACCATCGTTTAGAGGAACAAATGCTTCTCAAACTGCTGTAATCTGGAACGGGATTTCAATCAACTCTCAACTTAATGGTCAAACCGATTTTAATTTAATAAATGTTAATAATTTTGATAATATTATTATTAAAAATGGAGGCGGAAGTGTACAGTACGGAAGTGGAGCGATAGGCGGTAGTATTCATTTAAATAATAAATTAAATTTTAGTTCGCATTTTGATAATCAAATAAGGTTAAACTATGCTAGTTTTAATACTCAAAAAGCAAGTTTTAATACTAATTATGGAAGTTCAAAATTTGCTGTAAATTTTGGTTTTCAGTATGTAACTTCAGATAACGATTACAAGTATTTAGGTACAGATGAAGTTAATGAAAACGGCGCTTTTAATAACTTAAATTTTAATGTGAATTTAGGTTATTTTATTTCAGAAAATAATGTCTTAAAACTATATCATCAATCGTTTTTAGGAGAGCGAGAATTGTCAGGTACTTTAAACACTATTTCTAGAAATAAATATTTAGATGAAAACTTTAGAACACTATTAGAATGGGCAAATATAGGTGATCAATACACCTCAAAATTAAAGATTGCTCATTTACAGGAGTTGTTTAAGTTTTATCAAAATAAAGACTTAGATAGTTATAGTTATGGTAAAGTAAATACTTATTTAATTAAGCATGTTTTTGATTATGCTTTGACTAAAAAAATAGCACTAAAAAGTATTTTAGATTTTAATTATTTTGAAGCAGATGGTAGTAGTTTTGGGTCACCAAATCGTAGTGCATTTTCTGCAACAGCAATAGCTACTTATAAGCCTGATACAAAATCTACTATAGCTTTTAATATTAGACAAGATGTTACTTCAGATTTTGATAGCCCGTTATTATTTTCTTTAGACGGAAGTTATCAGTTTAATAACTTTTACAAAATAATGTTAAATGCCTCTAAGAATTTTAGAGTACCAACATTTAACGACTTGTTTTGGCAACCTGGTGGCAATCTAAATCTTAAACCAGAAACGTCTTATCAAATAGATTTAGGTCATCAATTACAATACAAATGGGTAACATTAGACCTTAACACGTATTATATTAAAAATGAAAATTTAATACAATGGAAACCTAGTAACTCCGGTTTTTGGTCACCAATAAATATAGATCAAACACATAGTTATGGTGCAGAAGTAGGTTTAGAATTGAATAAAACATTTGGAAATCATAACATAGCTTTAAACGGCAATTATTCTTACACAATTTCTGAAGATTTACAGACTAATAAACAGTTAATCTATGTGCCCAAGCATAAAGCTAATGTAAGTATAGCTTATAATGTCAAAAGATTTTCATTTTACTATCAGCACATGTTTAATGATATGGTTTTTACTACCGAAGATAATATTGTAAGTCCATTATACAGTCTACCTAAATATGATTTAGGAAATACAGGTATTTCTTATCAAATAATTAAAAGTAATACGCATAATCTTAGATTAGGTCTAGATATTAATAATTTATTCGATACATCTTATCAAAATGTAATTTTTAGACCAATGCCAAACCGAAATTATAACATTCAATTACACTATAAATTTTAATTACAAATTCATGAAAAAATTACTCTATTCAGTATTAGCATTATCCCTTTTATTTTCTTGTTCTAATGATGATGATGGAACAATAACACTTCAAGAACCGTTAGGAGATTACGAAAACGGAATTATTGTTAGTGCAGAAGGTGGACCATCTTCAGTAGCTTACATTTCTAACGATTTTTCTACTTCAGAAAATGATATCTATTTTAACGTTAACGGAGAAACACTTGGCGTTTATCTACAATCTATCGGTTTTAATGGTGATAACGCCTATATTATCCAAGATTCAGGAACTATTACAGTTGTAAATCGCTATACTTTTGAGCTAGTAACAACAATAACAACAGGATTAACTTTACCAAGATATATAGGTTTTAATGGTTCTACTGCTTACGTATCAGATTGGGCAGATCCAAATACAAGTACAGATGATTATGTTGCTGTAATAGATTTAAACTCTTATACAGTAACATCTACTATACCAGTGAGTGAAGGACCAGAACAAGTATTGGCTAATAACGGTAAAGTATTTGTTTCTCATAAAGGTGGATATGGTGTTAATAATGAAATTTCTGTAATATCAACATCAAATTCAACCGCTGCAACTATTTCTGTAAATGATGTTCCAGATGAAATGGTTTTAGATTCTCAAGGAAACTTATTAGTTTTAAGTGAAGGTGGACAATCTTGGCAAGTTTCTGGAGAAACTTTAGCATCAATTACAAGAATAAATACTAATGATAATTCAGTAATATCTACAATCGAATTTGCTACAGGTAATCACCCAAGTTTAATGTCATATTTTAACGGAATGGCTTATTATATATTAAATAATGAAGTTTATGCATTGGCTGATACAGCTACAAATTTACCAAGCTCATCTTTATTTAGTGTAGATGCAGGATATGCTTATGGATTATCAGTAAAAGAGGATAATTTATTTTTAACAGATGCTAGTTTTTCTGCACAAAGTACTTTAAAAGTTTATGATCTTCCTAGCGGAACTTTATCTGAAAGCTTTGGCGTTGGTATTGGAGCTTCTAAAATTTACTTCAACTAAATTATAATTTTTATAAAAATTAAAGCCTCAAAATAATTTATTTTGAGGCTTTTTGTTTTGGTTAAAACATTGGCACGTCATCTGGTTCTAAATACATATTTGTACCAGTTGGCGTATGTTTGTTAGAATAGTCAAATAGTTCAATTTTATTTTCTATAATGGTTTCTCCGGTTCTTCCGTTACCTGTTAAGTGTTGTATCGCTCTAGCTAAAAGAGGTTCGTCTTGTTGACCCAAAACGCCTAAATTAGATAGGCTTTCTCCAAAAGAAATATCTGGTTCTAAACCGCTTGTATAATCAAAAAAGCCATCTGCATTTTCATTTCTTCCAACTAAAGGTTGCATTGCCCATGTGTGATTTGGATTTATATTACCGTCACAATTAGAGTTTGGTGGTAAAAAAGCACAATCAGGATTATCGTATAGTGTTATTGAAAATTCATTTTTTCCTCTTGTTGTACCGCCTATGTGTACTACATTTATGTAAGGATCTAATGCATTTATTACTAACTCGCTTGCAGACGCAGAACTTCCTTGAGCTAAAATGTAAACCTTATTTAAATTTAAGCTATTTATTGAAGTTCCATCTGATAAAGCTTGTGTGAAATATCTAGTAACGTCTTCTTCTGTCAAAGCAGATTGTATTTTGTTATTCCATCTTTGTTTTAAGTATACATCGTTAGTGGTGTTTCCTGTAATCATACTTCCTAAATTAATAGCAGAAGTCACACTGCCACCAGGATTGTATCTTAAGTCAAGAACTAGTTCATCTATACCTTCAGCTACAAAATTAGCAAAGACTTGGTTTAATGCAGGGTCATAATCATTTAAAAAGCGATTGTACATCAAGTATCCTACTTTTATACCATCAACTTCAAAGGTGTTGGCTATATATATAGGGTTTTCTTCATAGACTTGTTTTGTTAAAGTAATTTCTTCTCCTGTTAAGTTTAAATTATTACTACCGTCTAATTGAGCAAGACCTATTGTATAAACCTCATTATTTAGAAGGCTTAAATAATTGTCTTCTGTTAATTGTGTTCCGTTAACGGTTAAAAAAATATCACCACGTTGAACACCTTGGTTTTCTGCACTCGTATTTGGAAGTACGTATTGAACATAACCATATATGTTTGGTCCGCCATTAATACGTTCTAATCCAAATGCCATACCATTGTTTTTGGTAATACCACTTAAAGAGCTGTTTAACTCAAAATAATCATCAACAATCCAACTAAATCTATCTTCATTACTTAAAAGTGAATAGAATAATTGGTTAGGCGAATCAAAACTATTTAAAAAATTAGTGTAATCGGTGTCGTTAGAAAAGCTGTTATCAGCTAAATCTGGAGCACTATCAGTACCTTGCCAATAGTACCATAGGTTAAGACCTTTCCAAACAAAATCTTTTATGTCGGTATCAGCAATCGGGTCATCATCAATATCACTAAAGCAGCTAGTTAGGGCAAGAAAAAGCAGTCCGATAACGGAAAGTTTGTAATTCAATTTCATAGTTCTTTTTTAATTTTTCATTTTAAAAGTACTTAATTTACGATGAAATAAAAAAACTTTGTAACAAAATTAATAGTTACTCGTCGTAATAGAAACCACCAAAACCAAAATGACACAAACTGAGTTTTTAAATACAGTAATGCCTTTTAAGGATAAAGTATTTCGTCTAGCAAAACGACTACTTGTATCTAGAGAAGAAGCAGAAGACGCTACACAGGAAGTGTTATTGAAGTTATGGAATAACAAAAACAAAATTGAAGATTATAAAAACGTTGAAGCGTTTTCTATGACCATGACAAAAAACTTTTGCTTGGATAAATTAAAATCTAAACAAGCACAAAATTTAAAGATTGTTCATAGTAACTATCAAGACCATAAAGTAGCCTTACAAAAACAAGTAGAGCTTAATGACAGTATGAGCTGGATAGCAAAAATAATTGAAGATTTACCAGAGCAACAAAAAATGGTCATACAACTTAGAGATATTGAGCAATATGACTTTGATGAAATAGCAAAAATGCTAGATATGAAACCTACAGCAATACGTGTAGCCTTATCTAGAGCAAGAAAAACAATAAGAGAACAATTAACTAAAACGCATAGTTATGGTGTTAAATGAAATAGAAAAATTAATTGAAAAGTACGAAAACGGAGAAACAACGCTTAAAGAAGAAGCACAGTTAAAAGACTATTTTTCGCAAGAAACTGTAGCGCCTCATTTAGAGCAATATAAAGCCTTGTTTAATTACTTTTCTTTTAGCCAGCAAGAAACCTTTACTAAACAACTTCCATTAAAAACTAAAACGAAATTTAATTATAAGTGGTTAAGTGTTGCAGCAGTAATTGCGTTGATGGTTGGGTTTTATTTTAATCGAAATGAAACTATTACAGAACAAGACAAACAAGATTATGAAAAAGCAAAATCATATTTACAGTTAGTATCTCAAACCCTTAATAAAGGAACTAAACAAGTTGAGTATTTAACCGCAATAAACCAAGCAGGTAAACAGGTTAACTATTTAAAAGAAATGAATAACCCAATAGAAAGAATTTACAAATAAAAACAAGATGAAAACAACTAAAACAAATACAATGAAAAAATCAATATTAATAGCAGTAATAGCATTATTAATGCTTCCATTATCAGGAATGGCTCAAAATGTTTTTGAAAAATATAGTGATAATGAAAACGTAACTTATGTTTCAATAAAGCCAAAAATGTTTCAGATGTTAGCAAAAATGGATATAAATACAGACGATCCAGAAGCGCAAGAATACATTAATATGGTAAATAGTATTACCAGTTTTAAAACTATGGCAACAGACGATAAAGATATTTCTTCAGATATCGTAAAATGGGTAAAATCAAGAAGCGCTTCTTTAGAAGAATTAATGGTAGTAAAAGATAATGGAGTAAACATGACGTTTTACATTAAAGAAGGAAAAGACGAAGATCATGTAAGCGAATTACTAATGTTTATTAACGGATTAGAAGCTGTTACAAAAAATAGTAATATTGAAGTAAACGGAAAAAAACGAACAGTAGAAACCGTTGTAATTAGTATAACCGGAGATATTGATTTAAATCAAATTTCAAAACTTGCTAATAAAATGGATTTACCTGGTGGCGATGAGTTAGAGAAAAAAAATAAAAAATAAAAACCCATGAAAAACCAGCTAAAATCAATAATTACAGTACTTACAATAGCACTGCTTTTTGTAAGCTGTAAAGACGAAAATTCAATACAAACTTACTTTGTAGATCATAGAGAACAACCAGAGTTTTTATCATTAGACTTGTCTGCAAAAATGTTAGATTTATCTAAAGCAGATTTAACAGTAGAGCAACAAGAAGCCTATAATTCAATTGAAAAATTAGATGTATTAGCTTATCGTGTTAATGATGGAGATGTTGTAGCTTATGAGCAAGAACTTCAAAAAGCAAAAAAAGTCTTCAAAAATGAAAAGTATGAGGAGTTGATGGAGTTTAAAGACAATGGTATAAGTTTTAAAATAAGTACTATTGGTGATGAAAACACAGTAGACGAGTTTTTAGTACTTGCAAACTCAAAAGAAATGGGTTTTACATTTGTCAGAGTAATAGGTGATGAGATGAAACCAGAACAATTAGTAAAACTAATTACCGAACTTCAACACGCAGATGTTGATGGCAACCAACTAAATCAATTATTTAATTATTTTAAATAATTAAGGTTTAAATGTTAATTAAAAAGGCTTATCTAAACAGATAAGCCTTTTTTTATTTTTTTATTCTTTATCAAACATCATCGTCTGGTTTTTTTTTAATTAAAATTAAATTAACAATAACAAGACAAAAAGAAATAAGTAAAGCACCAATAACAATAGGATTATATAACACATCTAATAAACCTCCTAAAAAAAATATTAGAAGGGTTATGGTTGCAAATAATATAGAAGTCTTGTCTTTAAACATTTTAAATTCCTGTATAATTACTAGGAGTTATAGCTTTTAATTCATTTTTTATCGAATCATTTACGTCTAATGTATCAATAAAATTTGAAATAGAATTTTGGTTTATAGTTTCATTAGTTCTTGTTAAACCTTTTAAAGCTTCGTAAGGGTTAGGATAACCTTCGCGTCTTAAAATGGTTTGAATGGCTTCTGCAACTACAGCCCAATTGTTTTCTAAGTCATTAGCAAACTTTACTTCGTTTAAAAGTAATTTACCTAAACCTTTTAAAGTTGAAGCAAAGCCAATTAAAGTATGTCCAAATGGTACACCAACATTACGTAAAACTGTACTATCTGTTAAGTCTCTTTGCAGTCTAGAGATTGGTAATTTTGCAGAAAGATGCTCGAAAATAGCATTTGCAATACCTAAGTTTCCTTCAGAGTTTTCAAAATCTATAGGATTTACTTTATGTGGCATTGCGCTACTACCAACTTCTCCTTTTTTAATTTTTTGCTTAAAATAGTCCATAGACACATACGTCCAAATATCTCTGTCAAGGTCAATTATAATGGTGTTGATACGTTTTAAGCAGTCAAATAAAGCAGCCATGTGGTCATAATGCTCTATTTGAGTTGTTGGGAAAGAATGTTGTAAACCTAATTTTTCTTGAACAAAACTAGTCCCAAAAGCTTTCCAATCTATATTTGGATATGCAACTTTGTGTGCGTTGTAATTACCTGTTGCACCACCAAATTTTGCAGCGCTTGGTATATCGTTAAGTAAGTTAAATTGCTCTTCAAGTCTAACAACAAAAACCATAATCTCTTTTCCTAATCGTGTAGGAGATGCTGGTTGACCGTGTGTTCTGGCAAGCATTGGTACATCTTTCCACTCTTCAGCAAGACGTTTTAATTCTTTTAAAACATTAAGGTATTCTGGCACGTAAGCATCATTCATTGCTTCCTTAATGCTTAATGGTATTGCTGTGTTGTTAATGTCTTGAGAGGTTAATCCAAAGTGAATAAATTCTTTATAATCACTTAATCCTAGTGCATCAAATTTTTCTTTAATAAAGTATTCAACAGCTTTTACATCGTGGTTGGTTACTTTTTCTATGTCTTTTATAGCTTGCGCGTCTTCAGAAGAAAATTCTTTGTAAATTTTTCTAAGGTCTTCAAATACAGATGTATTAACATCTTCTAGTTGAGGTAAAGGCACTTCACAAAGCGCAATAAAATATTCAATTTCAACTAAAACACGATATTTGATTAATGCTTCTTCAGAGAAAAAATCTTGTAACTTTTCTACTTTATTTCTGTATCTACCATCAATAGGAGAGATGGCATTTAATTGGCTTAAAGACATATTTTGCTTGTTTTTTTGAAAGGCATAAAGATAGTTTTTTAAGAGGAAGACAAAAATTAATCAGTCTATAAATTTTTTAAAAAATTAAGCTTTAATTTTTTTTAAGATATGTCTTGCTCTAGCTTTAAATGCTGCGCTTTCATTATAAAAATCACGCTCTAAAATAATTGCCAATTCTGGATGAATCCAATCAAATTCTTTTCCAAAAAGATATAAAGTTGTCATAGAATAGGCTTTTGGTGCCACTTTATAATCGCCAATCATATATTCAAAAGCAACTTCCACAATACGTTCTTTATGAGTTTGTGTTAATGAAGTTTTTATTTTGTTTTCTGTTTTAGAAAAGTACGCCTTAGCTAAATATTCACAAATTTTGGCTACAGGTCTAACAGCTTGTTCTTTTTTAACCCGATGCATATTTTTGGTAAATACATCTAAATATGGGATAATAATGTCTAAATTATCTTTACACGCAAATTCTAAAACCCAAGCCGCTCTTGGTGAAACCTTATCGTCAACTTGCATTAAAATTTCTATAAGTTTTGGGATCAAACTACTGTTATTAATAACCATTTGTGCGTAATACATTCTGTTTTCTCTAGAATGGTTGACGTAATTTAATTCGTTATAAAGCGTTTCTGTAGTCAAAGATTTAGTATTTTTAAACTTTAAATTTAGTTAAAATGAAAATAGTAAAGAAAATTTTAATGGCATTGCTAATTATATTGGTAATTGCACAATTCTTTTCTCCAGAAAAAAACATTGGAGATACAACAGATTTAACCGCTTTTTTAGATGAAACTAAGCCGAATGATGAGGTAAAAGCTATTTTAAAAACCACTTGTTACGATTGTCATAGTAGTAACACTGTTTATCCTTGGTATAGCAAGATAACACCTGTAAATTATTGGATGGCAGAGCATGTAGAAGACGGAAAAAAACATCTTAACTTTTCCAAATGGGCAGATTATTCAATAAAAAGGAAAGATCATAAATTTGAAGAATTAATAGAAGAAGTAGAAGAAAAAGAAATGCCATTACCAAGCTATACATGGTCGCATACAGAAGCAGATTTAAGTCCAGAACAGATTGAAGCAGTTGTAGCTTGGGCAAAAAAAGTACGTATGGGTTATGCGGTACAATCTATTCCTCAAAAATAATTAATGAGTAAAAAAGTATTAATCATAGGGTTTGTTTGGCCAGAACCTAAAAGTTCGGCAGCAGGAAGTAGGATGTTACAGCTTATTGAGATGTTTCAGCAAGCTGATTATGATATTACTTTTGCTACAACTTGTAGTAAAACAGATAACGCTTATGATCTTGAATCTATTAATATAAAAGTTGAAAGCATTAAGTTGAACGACTCTAGTTTTGATACTTTTATAAAAAAACTAAACCCAAATATTGTTCTTTTTGATCGTTTTATGACCGAAGAACAATTTGGTTGGCGTGTTGCAGAACAATGTCCTGATGCGCTAAGAATTTTGGATACAGAAGATTTGCATTTTTTAAGAAAAGGAAGACAACAAGCCTTAAAAGATCAAGCGCTTTTTGATATTTCTTATTTGCAAAATGACTTTGCTAAACGCGAAATTGCAAGTATTTTAAGATCAGATTTAAGTTTAATCATCTCTCAAGTAGAACAAGATATTTTAATTACTCAATTTGGGATAAGTCCAAGCTTATTGTACTACTTGCCGTTTATGTTAGAGCCAGTATCTATTGAGGATCAAAAGCAAGCTCCTAATTTTAAACAGCGTCAGCACTTTGTAACAATCGGTAATTTTTTACACGAGCCCAACGCAGATGCTGTAAATTATCTTAAAACCGATATTTGGCCATTAATAAGAAAAGAATTACCTAAAGCCGAAATGCATGTATATGGCGCATATGCATCACAAAAACATTTGCAATTAAACGATCCTAAAAACGGATTTTTAATTAAAGGATTTGCCGAAGATGTTTCAGAAGTTGTAAAACAAGCCAAAGTACTTTTAGCGCCATTACGTTTTGGTGCTGGTTTAAAAGGAAAAATTATTGATGCCATGAAAACAGGGACACCTTGCGTTACAACAACCATTGGAGCAGAAGGTATGTATGGTACATTAAAAGACACCAATGCTTTTATAGAAGATGATGCTAAAAATTTTGCTAAACAAGCGGTGGAGTTATATACCAACAAAATCTATTGGCGTGGTAAACAAAAAAATGGGTTTAGAATTCTTAATACGTTTTACGATAAAAACATCTATTTAAAAGATACTATTGAAACTATTAAGCATATTGAAGCCGAATTACCGCTTCGTCGTCAAAAAAACTTCATAGGGCAAATGCTTCAACATCACACACTACAAAGTAATAAGTATATGAGTAAGTGGATAGAAGAGAAGAATAAATAAAAAACATTACGTTACATTACTCTTTTTATTACTTTCGCAACCCTAAACTTATAGGGTTATTTTTTTATGATTTCAGTAGATAATTTAGCAGTAGAATTTAGCGGAACAACACTATTTAAAGATGTGTCTTTCGTTATAAATCCAACCGATAAAATTGCCCTTATGGGAAAAAACGGTGCAGGAAAATCTACAATGATGAAGATTGTTGCAGGTGTGCAAAATGCAACTAGAGGACATGTGCGTGCACCAAAAGATGCAGTAATCGCCTATTTACCACAACATTTATTAACTGAAGATAATTGTACCGTTTTTGAAGAAGCAGCAAAAGCATTTAAACATGTTTTTGAAATGCGAGATGAAATGGAAAAGCTTAACAAAGCATTAGAAACACGTACAGATTACGAAAGTGACGAGTATATGTCTATCATAGAAAAAGTGTCCGATTTAGGTGAAAAATATTATGCTTTAGAAGATGTTAATTATGATGCCGAAGTAGAAAAAGCACTTAAAGGTTTAGGTTTTAAACAAGAAGATTTTACCCGTCAAACCAATGAGTTTTCTGGTGGTTGGCGTATGCGAATCGAGTTGGCTAAAATACTCTTACAAAAACCAGATTTAATCCTGTTAGATGAGCCTACAAACCACATAGATATTGAATCTGTAATTTGGTTAGAAGATTTCTTAGTCAATAAAGCCAATGCAGTTATGGTCATTTCACATGACAGAGCGTTTATTGATAATATTACCAATCGTACCATTGAGGTAACTATGGGACGTATTTACGACTATAAAGCCAATTATAGTCACTATTTGCAATTACGTGCAGATAGACGTAGCCATCAATTAAAAGCATATCAAGAACAACAAAAATTTATCGCCGATAACATGGCGTTTATAGAACGTTTTAAAGGTACATATTCTAAAACTAATCAAGTTGCTTCGCGCGAGCGTATGCTTGAAAAGTTAGAAATTATTGAAATTGACGAAATAGATAATTCTTCATTAAAATTACGTTTTCCGCCAGCACCAAGATCTGGAGATTATCCAGTTACGGTTAAAGACGTTTCAAAAGCATACGATAATAAAGTTGTCTTTAAAGATGCAAATATGTCTATAGCAAGAGGTGAAAAAGTCTGTTTTGTTGGAAGAAATGGTGAAGGAAAATCTACAATGATAAAAGCCATTTTAAACGAAATAGAAGTTGATGGTACTTGCCAATTAGGACACAATGTTAAAGTTGGTTATTTTGCTCAAAATCAAGCTTCTTTATTAGATGAAGAATTGACTATTTTTCAAACTGTAGATGAAGTTGCGCAAGGCGATATTAGAACCCAAATAAAGAATATTTTAGGTCGTTTTATGTTTGCTGGTGATGATATTGATAAAAAAGTTGGTGTGTTATCTGGAGGAGAAAAAACCAGATTAGCAATGGTTAAATTGCTTTTAGAACCAGTTAATTTGTTGATTTTAGACGAACCAACAAACCATTTAGATTTAAAATCTAAAGACGTTTTAAAAGAAGCACTTTTAGAGTTTGATGGTACATTAATTTTGGTGTCTCACGACCGTGATTTCTTGCAAGGTTTATCTCAAAAAGTATTCGAATTTAAAAATCAACGCGTTATAGAACATTTTGAAACTATAGACGCTTTCTTAGAACGTAACCGTATTGAAAGAATAGCAGATATTAACTTTAATAAATAACCACTAACGTATTTCATTTATAAAATCTTTAATACCTTCTGTAGCAGTTTTACCTATTACGGTTAAATTTTCTTTTGATGCTATAGAAGGTTTTGGATCTATATAAAATTTAGGTATATCTTTAGAAGTATAATGCATTAAACTAGCAGCAGGATAAACTTGTAAAGAGGTACCAATAATTAATAAAACATCTGCAGTTTGACAGATGTTAATAGCCTTTTCAAACAACGGAACATCTTCTCCAAACCAAACAATATGTGGTCTTAATTGTATTCCGTTTTTATCAGTAGTACCTAAAACAATATCATTTTTCCAATCAACGACAGAGTTGTCATCAGCAATATTTCTTGCTTTAAATAATTCGCCATGTAAGTGAGTTACGTTACTACTTCCTGCGCGTTCATGTAAATCGTCTACATTTTGAGTAACTATAGATACTTTAAAGTCATTTTCAAGTTTAGCTAAAGCCTCATGTGCAGCATTTGGTTGTACCGTTTTTAATTGTCTTCTACGTTGGTTGTAAAATTCCAAAACTAGATCGGGATTATTAGCAAAACCTTGTGGTGAAGCTACTTTCATTACATCATGTCCTTCCCATAAACCGTTTTCGTCTCTAAAGGTTTTCAATCCGCTTTCAGCACTCATGCCAGCGCCTGTTAAAACTACAAGATGTTTCATTTTTTTGTTATATTTTTACAGCGTAAATGCAGTTTAAGGTTGAGTCGCTACAATTCTTAAACAATTAATTAAAGCTAATCAATAATTTTTAATCCATGAAAAACTTAAAAAGACTTTCATTACTTGTTTCATTTTTAGTATTCATAACCAGTTGTACTAAAGATGACGTTGATGGCGTTGTAGAAATTGCCTCAAAAACGTACCAACTACAACCAACAAATGGCAATAATGTGTCAGGTACAGCTAGATTTATTAATAATTCTAACGGAACAATAAGTGTTGAATTGAATTTAACAGGAACTTCGTCTAGTGCAACGTTACCTGCTCACATTCATTCTAATACTGCTGCCGAAACTGGTCCAATTAGTATCACTTTAGTTTCTACTTCTGGTGAGACAGGAGAAAGTGTTTCTACTTTCAACATAAAAGATGATGGTACGCAAATTACTTACCAACAATTACTTAATATGGATGGTTATTTGGCTGTACATGCAGATACTAACAACTCTCAAGTTGTTGCAACTGTAGATATTGGTCAAAATGAATTAACGCAAAACACAACTTCTTATACTTTACAAGAGGCAGATTTAGCTGGAGTAACAGGAAATGTAACTTTTACAGAACGAATTAACGGAGAAGCGTTAGCAACTTTCAATCTTTCAGGTTTACCTTCAGGAGGATCACATCCTGCTTATATTTTTACTGGTGATTTAGCTAATGCGCCTGGTAATCTTTTGTTTGCATTTAATAATATAGATGGTACAACGGGAATAGGATATTCTAATATTGATCAAGATGAAAACGGAAATCCGTTACTATATCAAGACTTATTAACTTTAGATGCTTACGTAGATGTTGTTTTAAGTGAATCCACCACAAATTATCACTTAGCACAAGGAAATATTGGCGCTAATTAAAAGTAAAATTTTAAATATAAAAACGAACCTGATAGTAAATAACTGTCAGGTTTTTTTATTTTTAGCCCATGGTAGATATTAAACTTTTAGAACATTTAGAAGGCTATTTAACTGAAAATCGTTTAGAGCGTTTTCATAAAGTACTAGACCAACGTACAAAGCATTTTACTGTTGCGACAGAAGATGTATATCAATTACATAATACAAGCGCAGTGATACGTAGTTGTGATGTTTTTGGAATACAAGAAGTAAATATTGTTGAAGAACAAAATACCAAACGTATTGACCGAGAGATTGCAATGGGCGCACAAAAATGGGTAGATTTAAATCGTTTTCATACTGTAAAAGATAGTATCAAAGATTTAAAATCTAAAGGATATCAAATTGTAGCAACAACACCACATATTAACGATTGTGATTTGTCAGATTTTGATGTCACTAAAAAGTCTTGTTTTTTCTTTGGAAGAGAAACCGAAGGATTATCTGATGAGGTGTTACAACAAGCAGACGCTTATTTAAAAATACCAATGGTTGGCTTTACTGAAAGTTTAAATATCTCTGTAAGCGCAGCAATAATCTTACAACACGTAACTAGTAAACTGAAAAAAACAGTTGTAAATTGGCAATTAACCGAAACTGAAAAGTTAGAAAAGCGTTTAGATTGGTGTAAAAAAACAATTAAAAGCTATGATGAAATTGTAGAACGATTTTATTTAGCTAAAAGCTAAAGACGCTTTTTACGTGTTCTACTTAATACTTTGTATTCTTCGTAGCATTCACTAATAGCATCCAATATTTGAAGGTCGTTTGCTGTATTAACAAACTCAGCAGAATAGTTACATTGACTTACAATTTCGTCTAAATCAACTCTTGTAACGCCAAGTAAAGCGGTTAACATATCACGGTCAAAACGTTCAGCTAAAGTGTTTCGGATGTTGTCATCTTCTTTCATCTTTTTAAGCTTACGTAACTCGGTTCCTTTTTTACTAAAGGTGTTGTATAAAAAGTCAAGAGGATTGAAAATGGAGCCTAACACTTTGTTGATGGCATTAGGTTGCTTTTTTCCAGCTTCGTAACCTGTACTTAATCCGCTAATACTATATCTATAGTTGTTATTTACGTTAACTTGTTTAATGTCTACTTCAAGATAACCTGTCAATTTAAGTTCGCTTACAACAACTTCTTCTAAAGCTAACGCAAGCTCGGTTAATGTTATTGTAGATTTTTCAATTTTATTAATCCAGTCGTTAGTTACTTTAACCTTAACCGATTTAAAACCAAGATAAGAAAGGTGTAAAGTGTCATTTGCTACTGCACGTAATTCAAATTCACCTTTTTTGTTAGTAGCCGTACCAATAACTTGGTTAAGATTAACAATATTTACGTTTTCTAGTGGTTTTTTTGTTGTAGCATCAATAATAATCCCTTTAACGGTAGATTCTTTTTTAATTTGAGTAGAATCTACAGTTGTTTTTGGTGTAGTGTTTTTATCATCTTTTTCTTTTGTGTCTTGAGCAAGACCAAGCTGAATACTAAATACTACTAATAAAAGGGTTAAAAATGATTTCATTTAATTATTTAATGCTCTAAAAATAATAAAGAAAACGCTAATTGATAGCGTCTTCTTATATATTTGACTAAATATTAACAAAAAGGTTTAACGTCTAGAGCGTCTTGGTCTACCGTGTGTAGATTTAAATTCAGATTTATCCCTGTCACTACGTTTACTTTTTTTGTTGTTTTTGTTGCCTCCAAAATCTTCACTACGTCTGCTACGTCTTTCGCCTTTTGGTTTGTCGCTTCTGCGTTTACGGTCGTTACCGCCATCACGACGTCTTCCGCCACCACGTTTTCTGTCACGTCCGCCACGATCTTCAGTAATTTCAACATTAATAAAACGTCCGTTTTCTTTAAAATCTGTAAAGAAAGCTAATACTTTTTCTTGGTGTTCCTTTTCTGTGTTGAAGAACGAGAAACTATCTTTTACATCTACTTTAAATACATCATCACGACCAAGTTCTAAAGTATCTCTTAAATAGTCTTTAAGTTTCATCCAATCATAACCGTCTTTTCTACCAACATTGATAAAAAATCTTGTACTATCACCGCTAGAAGATTTGCTGTTGTCTTGCGAAGATGCTTCTACGTTTAAGTTTTTAGAATTTTTATAATAGTTGAAGAAACGCGAGAACTCTACAGAAAAGAATTTTTTAATCAATTCTTCTTTAGAAGTGTCTTCAAAAATTTCATTAATGCTTGGTAAGTAGGCATCAATTTCGTGATTCATTTCTGTGTTATGAACCTTATTTGCTAAAGACATTAATTGCACTTCGCAAATTTCCATACCATCAGGTAATTCTTTCTTATCAAATTCACGTTTTATAATACGCTCGATGCTCTTAATTTTTCTTACCTCACTTTTAGAAACAATGACCATAGAAACACCAGTTTTACCAGCACGTCCAGTACGACCAGAACGGTGAGTATAGGTTTCAATTTCGTCAGGTAATTGGTAGTTAATTACGTGTGTAACGTCATCTACATCAATACCACGAGCAGCAACATCTGTAGCTACAAGCATTTGTATTTGGTTGTTTCTAAAAGATTTCATTACCAAATCACGTTGATTTTGACTTAAATCGCCATGTAATGCTCCAGCATTGTAACCATCTTCAATAAGTTTTTCTGCAACTTTTTGTGTATCTCTTTTTGTACGACAAAATATTACTGAAAATATATCTGGGTTAGCATCTGCTAATCTTTTTAAAGCTAAATAACGGTCACGAGAGTTTACTAAATAATATTCATGTGATACGTTAGAAGTACTTTCGTTTTTATTACCAACGGTTACTTCTAAAGGATTACTCATAAAGTCTTTAGCAATACGTGCTACTTCTTGTGGCATTGTTGCGCTAAATAACCATGTGCTTTTATCTATAGGAGTATCTTTTAAGATATCATTGATGTCTTCATAAAATCCCATATTTAGCATTTCATCAGCTTCATCTAAAACAGCATATTGTATTTTAGTAATATCTACCAAATTACGGCTAATCATATCTTTCATACGACCAGGTGTAGCTACAATAATTTGTGCGCCACGTTTAACTTGTTTAGCTTGTTCTGTGATGCTTGATCCACCATAAATTGCAGTAACGTTAAGTCCGTTAAGGTACTTACCGTAAAGTTTCATTTCGTTGGTGATTTGTAAACAAAGCTCACGCGTTGGAGATAGTATTAACCCTTGTGTGGTACGACTGTTAACGTCTATTTTTTGTAACATTGGGAAACCAAAAGCGGCTGTTTTACCAGTTCCAGTTTGTGCTAATGCTACAAGATCGCGTTCGCTTTCTAAAAGAGTTGGGATTGCTTTTTGTTGAACTTCACTAGGCGTTTCAAAACCTAAGTCTGTAATAGCTTGAAGCAAATTAGCGTCAAGACCAAGTTGTTGGAATGTGCTCATTCTAAAATCTAAGTATTCAATTGCATTATGTTGGTGTTACCTATAGAAGCGAATTGAACAAACTTAAACCTAAAACTTCTAGTAACACATCCTCTCTCTGAGGAATTTTTTTCTCAAAATGATTTGAGTTTCAGCGTGCAAAGATAGTCTTTTATTTGAGATTTAAATGTTTTGGTAAAATATTTAGTAAAGCTTTAATATATGCTAAATTTTATTTAAAAAATCAACCAACAATTTTACAGCCTTACCACGATGCCCAATTTTGTTTTTTAATTCTAAATCCATTTCGGCAAAAGTGTCTTGGTAGCCTTTTGGTTTAAAAATAGGATCGTAGCCAAAACCTTTTTCGCCATGTTTTTCGGTTGTAATTTCACCTTTACAAATTCCAGTAAACGTTTCTAACGTATTGTTTAAGTGTAGCGCAATAACTGTTTTAAACTGCGCATTTCTGTTAGGTTTATCTTTTAGATTAGTAAGTAACAAATTCATATTGTCATTTGCATCGCGTTGTGGTCCGGCGTAGCGTGCACTAAAAACTCCAGGTTTATTATCTAAAGCTTCAACTTCTAATCCTGTATCGTCTGCAAAACAGTCGTATCCATAATTATTTTTGATGTACTCTGCTTTTTGGATGGCGTTACCTTCAATGGTATTTTGGGTTTCTGGCACATCTTCAAAACATTCTATGTCTTTTAAACTTAATAAAGTAATGTGTTTAGGTATTAAACTTTGTACTTCTTTTAGCTTATTTAAATTGTTGGTAGCGAAGACTAATTTCATCTTAAAATGGTTTGCTACAAATGTAATTTAAATATGTGTGTTTTAAGATTTCTATTACATGATTTATGTCATTTTTATCACGGATTATCTATGGTATCTTTGAGTATAGTTTAATACAAAACCCAAAAACAATGACAATTAATATCCAATACGTTCATATGGCTACCAGCGAAGCTATGAACACTTACGTAACCGAAAAATTAAATAATTTAAGTGAAAAATTTGATTGGATAATTAACGCTGAAGTTCACTTTGAAAAAGAGCAACATGATCCAATTAAAGGTAAAATTTGTAAAATGGAATTAAGTGTTCCAGGTCCACGAATTTTTGCTACTGCTAATGAAGATAATTACGAAAAAGCTGTTAAACATGCTATTAAAGATTTAGAAAAGCAGCTTAAAAAACGTAAGCACACATTTGCTAACCACTAACTTCTAAATATATTTTTTAAAGGCTGATAATAAGTAAAATCTTATATCAGCCTTTTTTTTATTTGTTTTTGTAACTTTTTTAAAATTAGTGCGTCAAATAAGTATGAAAAAATTAATTATTATAAATTCTATCGTTTGGGCATCTGTTATTTTATTATCAGCAATCTTGTTTAAGGATAGTGAAAACTGGGATGTCTTTTTTATTTTGGTAATTGCTTTATCTACGGTTACAAATGGCTTGTTAAATAGACGATATTGTAAACAAAAGCAATGTAGCCTAAAGTAATTACCTATGGTGATAAGGTTCGTTTTTTAATATGGTAAAACCTCTATACAGTTGTTCTATCATAAATAAACGTACCATTTGATGCGAAAATGTCATTTTTGACAAAGAGACTTTTCCTTGTGCTTTGTTATATACTTCAGGACTAAAACCATATGGTCCGCCAATAACAAAAATCAGTTGCTTAATTCCAGAATTCATATGTTTTTGTAAGTAATTAGCAAATTGTACGCTATCGTATTGTTTACCGTTTTCATCTAACAAAATTAATACGTCTGTATTAGTTATTTTGGCTAAGATAAGTTCGCCTTCTTTTTGTTTTTGTTGGTCTTCGCTTAGGTTTTTTACCTTTTTTAAATCAGGAATTATCTCTAATTCAAATTTTATATAAAAGCCTAATCGTTTTGTATAGTCGTCAATAAGCTGTTGTAATTGCTTATTGTCTGTTTTTCCTATGGCTAGTAGTTTGATGGTCATGCGCAAATTTACACTTTATGAATGATGATGAATAAATTTCATATAAAAAAATCATAAATCTATAATCGTAAAACGTCATTCAATTTACTATTTTTACACCAAACAATACAAACATGATCAGTCAAGCGCAATTTGATAAAGAAATAGAATTAATCATAGCCAACGCTATTAGAGAAGATGTAGGAGATGGTGATCATAGTAGTCTGGCTTGTATACCAGCTTCTGCTGAAGGAAAAGCTAAACTTTTAGTAAAAGATGAAGGTATTATTGCTGGTGTCGAATTTGCTAAAAAAGTATTCCATTACGTAGATCCAAAAATGGAAATAGAAACTTTGATTGAAGATGGAAGTCATGTTAAATACGGAGATATTGTGTTTTATGTCACAGGTGCTTCACAATCTATTTTAAAAGCAGAACGTTTAGTGTTAAACGCTATGCAGCGTATGAGTGCAATTGCTACCAAAACAAGAGAATTTGTAGATCTTTTAGAAGGTACAGGAACTAAAGTTTTAGACACACGTAAAACTACGCCGGGTATTAGAGCTTTAGAAAAATGGGCTGTAAAAATTGGAGGTGGAGAAAACCATCGTTTTGCATTATACGATATGATTATGCTTAAAGATAATCATATAGATTTTGCTGGCGGAATCACAAAAGCAATTGACAAAACCAAACAATATTTAAAAGATACTAATCGCGATTTAAAAATTATTGTCGAAGCTCGTGATTTAGACGAAATCAAAGAAATTTTAAAATCAGATGGTGTTTATCGCATTTTAATTGATAACTTTAATTACAAAGACACCAAAGAAGCAGTAAAACTTATAGGTAATAAATGCTTAACCGAAAGTTCTGGAGGAATTAACGAAAATACTATTAGAGAATATGCGCTTTGCGGTGTAGATTATATTTCTTCTGGTGCGTTAACACACTCAGTATATAACAAAGATTTAAGCTTAAAAGCGGTAGAGTAGTCAAATTAAAAAACTGTAATTCGTAAGTCAATAATATGTCAAAAGCGATAGAGGACAAGCTAAATAAAATACCTGTAGTAAACGTAATTGTTAGATTATTGGGTAAAATCAAGCTACCAGGATTAGAAGGTTTATCGCTTTACGATTTATTAGAATTGTACATTATTGGTATTGCAAAAGGCGCATTAACAGCAAGAGCAAGTGCTATTGCTTATAGCTTTTTTATGGCATTGTTTCCGTTTTTGTTGTTTATTTTAATTGTGATTCCTTATGTGCCAATAGACGATTTTCAATCAGAATTTCTAATCTTTTTAGAATCATTTTTACCAGCGACAACAACAGATTTCTTTTACGAAAACATCTTTAATAACATCGAAGGAAATAAGGAAGGATTAATTTCATCAGTATTTGTATTATCCATTTTTTTAATGGCAAATGGTGTTAATGCTTTGTTTTCTGGTTTTGAAAATTCTTATCACGAACAATTAACCAGAAATGTCATTAAACAGTATCTTTATGCTTTAGGAATAGCTTTAATATTAAGTTTTTTACTAATTATTACTGTAGCGGTTTTAGGTTATTTTCAAATTTATGTTTTATCAACTTTTGAAGGTTATATAGACTCCAGAAATACTGACTTCTGGGCTAATTTTGCACAATATGTCTTCTTTGTAATTATGGTGTATTTAGCAACTGCAGTGCTATATTATTTTGGTACAGCAGAAGGTAAAACATCAAAATTCTTTTCAATAGGAGCATTATTTACAACAGTTTTAATCATGTTAACTTCATATTTATTTGGTATTTACATCGAAAATTTTGCCAAATACAATGAACTTTATGGTTCAATCGGTGCATTACTAATATTGCTTTTTTATCTTTGGTTAAATGCCAATATCTTACTGTTAGGTTTTGAGCTAAATATTTCACTAAAACAACTCAGAAAAAGTTTTTAAGATGAAAAAAAACATCACATTATTACTATTGTTTTTCACTTTGTCAATGTCTGCACAAGATATTTTTGGCGAATGGCAAACCATTAATAATAAAGGTGAAGAAAAGTCTATCGTGAAAATTTATGAGGAAAACGGAGTTATTTACGGTAAAATAGTAAAGATCAACGACCAGTCTAAAGTTGATGCTTTATGTACAGAATGTGAAGGCGAAGATTATAATAAACCTATTTTAGGTTTAGTCATTATAAAAGATGCAGTTAAAGATGGCGAATATTACAAACACGGCACCATCTTAGATCCTCAAAACGGAAGCTCTTATAAATTAAGGTTAGCTGTTAATGATAAAGGACAACTTCAAGTAAGAGGTTACTTAGGATTTATTTATTCTACTCAATATTGGGAAAAAGTAAAATAACTTTTAAACAAAATTAATTTGCATTTTATAGACGTCATTTTACCAATTCCGTTAGAAAAACGCTTTACTTACAGTATTACACAAGCCGAAAGTGAGTTTTTGCAAATCGGTATGCGTGTATCAATTCCTTTCGGAAAAACAAAAATCTACACAGGTATTGTTGCAAATATCCATCAAACAGCACCTTTGGTTTATGATGCTAAAGACATTCATCAAATTTTAGATGAATCTCCAATCGTTACTCAACAACAGCTTAGATTATGGCAATGGATAGCTAAATATTACATGTGTACAGAAGGCGAAGTCATGCGTGCAGCCTTACCAAACGCTTTTTTGTTAGAAAGTGAAACTATAATAAGCCCAAATAATACATCAGTAATTAATGACGAAGATTTAAAAGATGACGAGTTTTTGATTTATGAAGCATTGCAACATCAATCGTCGTTAAAAATTCAGGACATATCTAACATTTTAGATAAAAAAAATGTACTTCCGGTAGTTAAACGTTTAGTCGAAAAAGAAGCGGTAATTCTTAATGAAGAAATCTATGAAAAGTACAAGCCTAAATACGTTAGATACGTAAAATTAAGTAGCGAATATTCTTCAGAAGCTGCTTTGAATTCATTGTTAGAAGATTTAAATAAAAATGCAACCAAACAAAAAGAGGTCATTTTAAATCTCTTTTCTATTTCGGCAAAAACTAAAAAACCAGTTAAAGTTTCAGAGTTGGTAGAGGTTAGCAAAACTTCATCTACAACCATTAAAACTTTAGTAGATAAAAATATTTTAGAAGAATATCATATCCAAACCGATCGCGTACAATATAATGGTGAAGAAAACTCAGAAAGTAAGCAGTTAAATCAATATCAGACTGAAGCTTTACAACAAATAAAAAATCAGTTTAAAAACCAAAACGTTGTGTTGTTACATGGTGTAACATCTTCAGGTAAAACAGAAGTTTATGTAAAGCTAATTGAAGATGTTATAGCTGAAGGAAAACAAGCCTTGTATCTACTTCCTGAAATTGCATTAACTACACAATTGGTTAGTCGTTTGCAAGATTATTTTGGAGAACAAGTAGCTGTTTTTCATAGTAAATACTCAGCGCATGAACGTGTTGAGGTTTATAATAATGTGCTACATAATTCCGCGAAAGCGAAAATAATTTTAGGTGCACGATCATCTATATTTTTGCCTTTTGACAATTTAGGATTAATCATAGTAGATGAAGAGCATGAACAATCTTTTAAACAATTTGATCCAGCACCACGTTATCACGCACGTGATGCAGCAGTAGTTTTGGCATCTTTTTTTAAGGCGAAAATCTTATTAGGAAGCGCTACGCCAAGCCTTGAAAGTTATCATAATGCACAAGAAAATAAATACGGTTTAGTCGAAATAAACAGGCGTTATAATAATGTGCAAATGCCAGATATTGAGCTGGTTGATTTAAAAGATAAGCACAAAAAAAAGCGCATGAAAGGTCATTTTTCTGATCGTTTAATAGAAGAAATGACAGAAACATTAAAAGAAGGACATCAAGTTATTTTGTTTCAAAATAGACGCGGTTATTCACCAATTGTAGAGTGTACAACTTGCGGTCACTCGCCACAATGCCCAAATTGTGATGTTAGTTTAACTTACCATCAATACCGTAAACAATTGCGTTGTCATTATTGTGGTTATGGTATTGCTATGCAGCAAAAATGTATGGCTTGTGGTACGCCAGATTTAGATGCCGTAGGTTTTGGTACAGAGCAAATAGAAGCTGAGGTAAAAGAGTTATTTCCTGATTTTAAAGTAGCAAGAATGGACTTAGATACTACACGTGGAAAATTTGGCTACGAGAAAATTATTACCGCTTTAGAGCAACAAGAAATTGATATTTTGGTTGGTACACAAATGCTAACCAAAGGTTTAGATTTTAGAAATGTCAAACTAGTAGGTATAATGAATGCCGATAATATGTTGAATTTCCCAGACTTTAGAGCACATGAGAGAAGTTTTCAATTAATGTTACAAGTCTCTGGTCGTGCAGGACGTACCGAAAAAAGAGGAAAGGTTTTGATACAAACTTATAATCCGTATCATAAAATTTTACAGCAAGTCTCAACAAACGATTATATTGGAATGTTTAAAGAACAGCTAGAAGAACGCTATAATTATAAATATCCACCATTTTATCGTTTAATAAAAATCACCCTAAAACATCGTGATTATAATAAAGTAAATTTGGCAGCAGATTGGTTAGCTAAAGCATTGGTTCAATTATTTAAAAATAATGTTTTAGGACCAGAATTTCCACCAGTATCAAGAATACGAAATCAATACCATAAAAATATATTGATTAAAATTCCGCAAGGCCAACATTTGGGTAAGACAAAAGAAGCTATAAAGCGAGTCGAAACTACTTTTAGCGCCATAGCAGATTTTAAAGCGGTACGTTTAATAATGAATGTGGATAATTATTAATTATATTCATTAAAAAATCCCACTTCAAAAAGAAGCAGGATTTTAATATTATAATAGAGTAGTAGTTTATATGCTATTTAAAGCTTCAACTAATTGTGTTTTTTTGTTTCTACTTAGCGGTATTTCGTAAGCACCAACTTCAACATTCTTACTATTAAATCTATCTATTTTATCAAGATTTACAATGTATGATTTGTGTATTCTTAAAAACTTACCTTCTGGTAATTCTTTTTCAAAAGCTTTCATTGTAGATAAAACAACAAGGCTAGTATCTTCGGTAACTAATTTTACATAATCACCTAAAGCTTCTATCCATTTAATGTCTTTAATGTAAACTTTACGCTTTTTAAGGTTGCTTTTTACAAAAATATGCTCGCCTTCTTCTTGGCTAAAGTCTTGCTTAAGTTTGTGTTGTTCTACAGCTTTTTCAACAGCTTGGTTAAAACGCTCTCTAGAGATTGGTTTTTGTAAATAATCTGTAGCGTCGTAGTTAAAAGCTTTAAAAGCATACTCGGTTTTTCCTGTAACAAAAATAATTTGAGGCTTATTATTTAAAACGTCCAGAAGTTCAAAACCATTAAGAACTGGCATTTCAATATCTAAAAAGATAAGATCTACCTTATGTGTGTTTAGTCCATTTTTGGTTTCTAAAGCGCTGCTATATTCTGCAATTAGATTAAGGTTATTGTTCCCTTCAATTAGTTTTACAATAGACAATCTTTGGATTGCCGAGTCATCTACAACTACACAATTTAGTATCATAGCGTAAGTGTTTAGGTTAAGTTATCGACAATAGTACAAAAAATTCGGATTAAAACCAAAAAACATCGGTAAAATGTTTTTTTTAACAAAAATGTAAAATCATTCGAATATTTGTTTTACAGTTTGAAAAAAGAAATATTAAATAGAGTATTGTAATATTAAAGAAAAAGAATTACTTTTGCACTCATTTTTAACACAATAAAATAGATTTTTATGAATCATTATGAAACTGTTTTCATCTTAAATCCCGTTTTATCTGAAACACAGATAAAGGAAACAGTAAAGAAATACGAAGATTTTCTTGTTTCTAGAGGAGCTAAGATGGTATCTAAAGAAGATTGGGGACTAAAAAAATTAGCTTACCCTATTCAAAACAAAAAAAGTGGTTTTTATCACTTATTTGAGTACCAAGTAGAAGGAGAAGTAATCGAGCCTTTAGAAGTAGAATTTAGACGTGACGAGCGTTTTATGCGTTACTTAACTGTTGCAATGGACAAACACGCTGTTGCATGGGCAGAACGTAGAAGAGAAAAACTTAAACAAAAAGCGTAATCATCATGGCAAGTATCGAACAACAAGCAAAAGGAAAAAAAGAAGGAGAGATCAGATATTTAACTCCTTTAAACATAGAAACTAACAAGACTAAAAAGTATTGTCGTTTTAAAAAGTCTGGTATTAAGTATGTAGATTACAAAGATGCAGACTGGTTATTAAACTTTGTAAACGAGCAAGGTAAAATTTTACCAAGACGTTTAACAGGTACTTCTTTAAAATACCAAAGAAAAGTATCTGTAGCTGTAAAAAGAGCTCGTCACTTAGCTTTGTTACCATACGTAACAGATTTATTAAAATAAAATTATCATAACACAATGGAACTTATATTAAAACAAGACGTTGAAAACGTAGGATTTAAAGACGATGTTGTAACGGTAAAGAACGGTTATGGTAGAAACTTTTTAATCCCAACTGGACAAGCAATTTTAGCAACAAAATCTGCTAAAAAAGCATTAGACGAAACTTTAAAGCAACGTGCTTTTAAAGATAAAAAAGTTATTGAAGAGGCTAACAAAACGTTAGAAGCTTTAAAACAATTAGATATTAAAATAGCAGCTAAAGCTACAGAAGGTGCATCTGCAGGAGATAAATTATTTGGTTCTGTAACTAAATTAGATTTAGTAGAAGCTTTTGAAAAAGAAGGTCACACAGTAGATAAAAAATACGTATCTATTATTGGTGGTAACATCAAACGTTTAGGTCTTTACACTGCAACTGTACGTTTACACCGTGAAGCGTCTACAGATATAGAATTTGAAGTTGTAGCACAAGCTTAATAGTTTTTAGTAACTATAAAATATAAACCGTTTGGACTTGTTCTAAACGGTTTTTTTAATTTTAATCATACCGCTTTCGCGGAAATTGAAACTAATAAACAATGAAATACGCAAGACTAACAAAAGAACAATTTGAAGAATTGCACCAAGAATTTATCAACTTTTTAGCCACACAATCTATCACAGCAGACGAGTGGCAAACCATTAAAACCGAAAAGCCTGAAGTGGCAGAACAAGAGCTAGACGTATTTAGTGATTTGGTTTGGGAAGGCGTATTAACAGCAGCAAAATATTTAGAGCACATATCGCCAAAAAACATCCATTTATTTGCCTTAAACGAAGATCATATGCATCTTATAGGTATAAAAATAGAGAAGGAAGATGTAGATGTAACCACACCAGAAGGTTTTAATTGGTTACGAAATAATTTAATGGATGAAAGTGTAGAATTTGCCCAAGCCAAAAAAGAATATACCGAAGATAAAAACCTTGATAAATTTGCGCTAATCCAACAAGGAAGTGTGATTACAAAAGGCGAGTTGTATGAGTATATGAACAATTTAATCAACTAAAATTGTCATTGTTGCTTAGACAGTAATCTCATTAATTAACTTTCGTTATTTGTAACTAAACTACTATTTTTGTTATTACATTTAACAAAATAGACTTAAATCAAGTTGTCACACTGAGCTTGTCGAAGTGAGATATAAGAAAGAATAATCATTAAAATAAATTTCTGCAAACGCAGAAAGTTAATATGGCACAAAAACCAAGCATACCAAAAGGAACCAGAGATTTTAATCCAGAAGAAGTCGCAAAACGAAACTATATTTTTAATACGATAAAGTCAAAATTTGAACGTTTTGGATTTATGCCAATAGAAACACCAAGTTTTGAAAACTCAGACACCTTAATGGGTAAATATGGTGATGAAGGTGACCGCTTGATTTTTAAAATATTGAATAGTGGTGATTATCTTTCTAAAGCTGACCAAAAAGCTTATGACGAAAAGGATTCTAATAAATTAACTTCAAGTATCTCAGAAAAAGCCCTTCGTTATGATTTAACTGTACCATTTGCAAGATACGTAGTACAGCATCAAAACGAGATAGAATTTCCATTTAAACGTTATCAAATGCAACCGGTTTGGCGTGCAGACAGACCACAAAAAGGACGTTTTAGAGAGTTTTATCAGTGCGATGCAGATGTGGTTGGTAGCAATAGTCTATGGCAAGAAGTAGAGTTAGTACAATTGTATGACGATGTGTTTACTGCTTTAAAATTAGAAGGTGCAACCATAAAAATCAACAATCGTAAAATTTTATCTGGTATTGCAGAAGTAATTGGCGCAAGCGATAAATTAATCGATTTTACAGTTGCATTAGATAAGCTTGACAAAATAGGAGAGGAGAAGGTAAAAGAAGAAATGCTTGGTAAAGGAATTAGTCCAGAAGGTATAGAAAAACTTCAACCTTTATTTTCGTTATCAGGAGATTTTGGAACGCAAGTAGAAAGTTTGACGTCTATTTTAAGTACTTCAGAAGAAGGAAAAAAAGGAATAGAAGAACTTCAATTTATAAACACAGCAATTTCTGAGCTTGGTTTAAAATCGGCAATTTTACAATTAGATGTTACTTTAGCTCGTGGATTAAATTATTACACTGGTGCTATTTTTGAAGTTGCTGCTCCAAACGTAGCAATGGGCTCTATTGGTGGTGGCGGAAGATACGACGATTTAACAGGAATCTTCGGGATGAAAGATGTAAGTGGAGTTGGTATTAGCTTTGGGTTAGATCGTATTTATTTAGTGTTAGAAGAGTTAGATTTATTCCCAGAAACGATTACAAAATCTACCGAAGTTTTATTTATCAATTTTGGTGAAAAGGAAGCATTATTTAGTATGAAAGCCATAAAAAAACTAAGAGAATATGGTGTGAATGCTGAGTTGTATCCCGATGATGCTAAAATGAAAAAGCAAATGAATTATGCTAATAAAAGAGATATTCCATTTGTGGTGATAGTAGGTGAAGAAGAAATGAAAAACAATCTATTTGCACTAAAAAATATGAAAACAGGAGAGCAAAACAAAGTTGATATTGACTCTTTGACTTCTAAATTGAAACAAAATATTCAATCATAAACAAAAAAGCCGAAACTTAAGTTTCGGCTTTTTTTATGTTTAGTCAGGACGAGAGATTTATCTATTCGATTAAGACTTTTTTAGAAATCTCGCCAGAGTCTGTTTTCATATTAATAATATATGTACCTGTACTTAATTTACCAGTTTTTAAAGTAGTGTAAGCTGAAGTTTCAATCTCAGTTTCACTAAAGATTTCCTGAGATAAAATGTTGTATAATTTTACCGTAGTGATACTATGTAACTTCGGATTATTAATTACAATGCTTTCTTGACTGTTGTTATAGTACACATTAATCTCTTCAGCTAAGATATTATCTTCAACTCCTAAAGTTGAAGTTGTGCTAAAAACCATTGAGAAACGATTTAAATATTCACCAGCAGGTAAGTTAATCGTAAAATCGTTAGCTCTAATATCATGATACGTACTTGTTGCATTGTCTAAAATGTAAATATCTAAGTTATCCGGAACATTTTCTAAAGCATCGATTGTAAACGTGTTGTTTCCAGCATCGTCTGTATGAATACCGATAGGTAATACTGTGTTTACATCAATCACATCAGTTCCTTGAATGATAAATTTGTTGCCTTCAATCATCCAATACATATCATCCATTTGGTCTTCAGTTGTTTCACCATCATAACCCCAATCGTGACCAGCAGTTGCATGGGAATCTTGAGTCACTAATAATTGTCTATGGATACCATTTACTGTATTTACACCAAGTCTAATTTTTAAACGGTTATCTGAGTTATAAACTGAAGTTGTTTCGCTAGTATTTGCACTTCTAACAAATATAGAAGAAGCGCCGCCTTCTTTTTCAAACACACGTTGTGCATTAGTAAATCTTATTGTACCAGTTGCTTCACTCTTTACAAAGAAACCTTGTCCCACAGGAATATAACGACCAGGTAATTTAGAAGGTGTACCACCAGTAGCAACTAAAGGATCGTTTGTTCCGTAGGTTGCAGCAGGAGTAGCACCAGATAGGTTGTAAGTAGCGTAACCACCTTGATATTCAGCAAGGATATGAGATCCTCCTCCCCAATGTTCCCAGAAGTATAAAGTACCAGTTGTTGCGCCAGCAGCGTCAATAGTTGGTGCGTTATCCATTATAAATTGATGTGAATCAATAGCAGATGCGTAAGGGTTACCTACTAAATATTCATTATTGATTGTAATTGGTAAGGTAATGTCTCCGTTGTTAGGTTTACCTTGGTATGCATAGTTTTGTTCTAATGTTACGTTACCAGATGTGTTAGCTACACCTTTCATGGTAAACCCTTCACCAGGAAGTAAAGAACCTGTACTACGTATGTGTTGCCAATCTGCATAAGCACCTGATTGGTTAGCGTATTTCCAAATCCAATAATCAGCAATACCAATAGGTGATCCTGAAGTACCATTATAACCATTAGTGATAAAATTAATAGCAGTTGGAGCAGCAGGATTACTACCATCTCTAAATACATTAGGTAAGGTATAACTATTGTTATTAGTTGTTGAATTTATCACACCAACCGGTGAAGCCCAATAATTATAAGTATATAAATCGCGCGTACCTTGTTGGTCACGCTCTAGGCTACCAGAGCTAGTTGGATCTAAATCACTGTCAGTAGTTTGGATTAATTGAGATTCGCCTTCTAAATCAATTTTACCATCGATTTTAAGATAGTGTGTTACTGTTAAACCATTACCAGCATTTGTAGATGTATCTCCAGATAGTTCAAGTTCATTAGCAGTTACAAATAGACCAAGCACAGAACGGTTTTGGTTATTGCCAGTAGGTAAACTAGTGTTATCCATAGTGATATTATGAGATGTTTCCACGATATTCCAATCTACAGTAATGGTTGGATCTACAATAGAAGCAGAACCAGGAATATATTGCTCAGCACCATTAGTCCAAGATGAGTTATTATCCCACGTTCCATTACTTGTTGTTGTATATGGAAGAGGAGACGTTTGATATTCTAAATTGAATTCTGAAGGTTCTGCTAAACTACCTCTATTTCCGTTTCCAGAGACATCGTTAAGGTGAGTTCCTATGTAAGAATTCATATTATAATATGCTAATAAGTTACTCCAGTTAACTACGGATATATCATTTTTTGTTACTGTTGATGGTAAAACATCACCATTAACCATAGATGCGTTTTGTATTAACTCTTGATTCATCACAAATCTTAACTGATCTATAGTTAATGCGCTATCCCATATACGAATTTCATCTAAGTCACCTTTAAAATAGTCAACAATATTAAGTTTATCGATGTATACTGCACCAATTGCTAAAGAAGAACCGTTAGGTGTAGACGCTGTAATTACTTTAGTATTATCTAATACACCATCAATGTAAAGGTTTGCAGTTGTACCATTATAGGTCACAGCAACATGATGCCAAATATTGTCTGGCAATTGTGTGTTAGCATCAATTCTATCTGTAGCAGTATTTGTTCCTACTGAAAAAGCAGGATAGTTGTTGTTAGTTAAAAATAACTTATATCCAACTGTACCATTATTTTTAGCTAAGATTGTTTTGTCTGTTCCTAAAGCATTAGCGCCATCAGGTTTTACCCAAGCAGAAGCTGTAAAACTTCCTGCTAAATCAACTCTATCACCAATATTTGTGTAGTTGTCAATACCGTCAAAACCAAGTTGTCTGTCTATAACTTCTTCATGTGCAATACCAATAGTGAAGTATTTAGTACCATCAAAATCAAAAGTACCTTCACGTGTTGGTAATCCACTAAAAGTTGAAGCGTCTAAAAACGATGTTCTTAAGTTTGTCGTAAAAGTTGGATCATCAGCAACAAGCATTACATAAGCATCGTTGCCAGTTAATGGAGGTAAACCGGTTAAGTCAGATTCGAAAACTGATAATTCTACAGTTCCTACATCATCACCAGCAGTTTCAACTATTTTCCAAATTCTGTTCATAACATCTGTTACAGTTGTTACTGTTGCAGGTCCTAAACTTACAACAATAGAAGTAGCAGATGAGTTGGTGTCTAGTCCGTTATTTCCCCAAACAAGATATTCATTACTTGTGTTAAACGTTTGAGTATTTAGGTTGTTGGTTAACTCTGTATTATTTAAAGAGAATGAAACAATCGCGCTGTTATTTACACTCTTTGATTGTTTTTGGTATAAATCAGAATCATCATCACGTCCAATCCCAGCAATATCATAATTATAACCAGCATTTGCAGAAGTGTCCCAAATAATGGTTCCATCTGATGCTGCATAATCTTTAGATGTGCCATTAACGCCTAAAGTAATTCCGTATTTGATAGCTAAGTAAGATTCAATTCTATTTCTTTCATCTGTAACAGAAGCATTATTCTTTCTTGAAGAAAATGTAATTACTTCTGCAATTGTACCATAATAACTAGCACGGTAAGCTTGACTTCTTCCAATCCAGAAATTAGAATTATTGATGTTAGTAAATTGAGGCGAGCCTACTTCGTAATTATCAACTCTTATACCATTATATAATACTTCTTGTGCATTAGGAGAAGAGCTACTGTTGTTTCTTGCATTGATGATTCCTACATTATTATAAGAAGGTGCACTTCCTGTTTGAGCAACACCATAACCTCTTAAATTTATATCTGAAGGGTTTGGCTCAGGAGTAGAAGAGATGGCATAGGTTAAAACCTCGTTGTTCATTCTAACGGTGTATCCGCCCCAACCAATTCCTGTTACATCTTTGTCTGTAGTATTACTAGAATCTGCGTCTCCACAAAACATATCCATTGCACCGTAAGAACTACTAACAGTTTCTTCAGGAAAAGCAACTATAAAAATATCTTGCGTATAAAAACCTGTAGAGCCTTCTAAGTATTGTTGTGGCGTGTAATTTAAATTAGTTTCGTAAGGTGAATTAGGTGTGTTATTAAAATCAATTACAGCATTGTAATTTACATTTTTACCATATGTGTCTCTGTAAGACGGTTCTTGACCAGCTGTGTGCACTGTTGCATTATTTGTATTGGCTTGATCAAACCATGTGCTTAAAGGTTGGTTGTCAGATATTCCTGCACCATCATTAGCTTTTAGCCATAATTCAAGATCTGTAGTTACTCCACCAGGACCTTCAGATAAAGGTGTTAATCCGTAACCCTGGATATTGAAAGTAAAAGGATCTTCGTTAGAATCGTTATTAGCTATAGAAACGGTTGCGCCTCTAAGACCATTCCCAGAAGGATCAAAAGTAATATCAAAAGTTGTTGTGCTTCCTGCAGAAATTGAATTAGAAGGCGTAGCAGTTAATGTGAAATCTCCAGCATTTGGACCAGAAATATTCACATAAGGCGATGCACCAGTTAGATTTAAAGTTAATAAACCAGTGTTTCTTATAGTGAATGTATGTGTTGCAGATCCAGCAGCTACATTAATACTACCAAAATCGGTATCATCAGAAGTTGAAGGAGTAATGTCGTTATTTAAAATGTCAGTAGCGTTACCTTCAATAGCTATTTCTGGTAAAGGTGTAGTTACAGCTGTTAAAGAAATATCATCTATAGCCATATCACTTCTATAGTTAGAACCCATTGTTCCAGAAATTCTTATCGTAACTGTTTGTCCTAAATAGGCAGATAAATCTATTGAAGCTAAGCTCCATGCAGAACCATTACTTGTGTGTTGTTGTCCTGTAACCGAAAATACATTATTAGGAAATGTAACACCGTTATTTGTACTTAAGTCTACATTTAAAGATCCCATGTTGCTACCATACATGTGATAGTAAAATGAGAAATTTGCTGAACTTGCAGCAGATAAATCAAAACAAGGACTAATCAAGTCAGTTGTATTGTTACTATTACCAGAGGCTTCAGTAAACATATACCAGTTTCCTCCGTTTGCTCCATTTGGTCCTGTGTTGTTAGAAGGTGTTCCGTTTTGGTTTCTTGTCCAATCAAAGTTATCTGTTGTGCTTTGTGTCCATTGTCCTAATCCAGATTCAAAACCTTCGTTATAGGGAAAACTACTAACAATAGCCGAGCAAGAACTAGAACAACCACCACTAACATTAAAGTTTAATGTTGTACCAGATGGGCTAGCACTTGCACCAGAATTTGTGAGTACTGTAGTTCCTGAAGAGGTAATGGTTATGTTTGAAGTAGCACCATTCCAACCATCTCCATAAGTATCGTACATTCTGATATAGTAGTTGTTTCCGTCAGGAATACAGCCTAATGATACTGTTGTAGAATAAGAGTCGTCACAACAACCGTCGTATCCATTATCAATTGTAGCTATAATTGTGTTTGATGGATTGTAAATTTCTACTCTGTTTTCAGAAGACCAATTAGGCCAATTTACACTAACCTCAACAATCGAGGTTTGCGCGTAAGAAAATGAAACAAACATTAAAAATAATACTAATGTGTATGCTTGTTTTAATGTTAGCTTTTTTAAACTCTTTGGGGTAGAATTTTTCATAAGCAGGTTTGTTTTGGGTTAGGATTAACATTAATATGGGCTAAAACTATGAAAACCAATGATTAAGTGCAAAAATATTCGATGAAATGTATTTTTAAAAAGAATTTACTTACAAAATAACGGTAAAATAACTATTTTTATCGTTTAAATGTATTTCAGGGTATTCGTTTAAAAAAAAGCCGAAACGGTTAGTTTCGGCTTTTAGTTATTTTTAGATGAGAGATTTATCTATTCGATTAAGACTTTTTTAGAAATCTCACCAGAGTCCGTTTTCATTTTGATAATGTAAGTACCTGTATTTAATTTACCTGTTTTTAAAGTAGTGTAATCTAAAGTTTCAATCTCGGTTTCACTAAAGATTTCCTGAGATAAAATGTTGTATAATTTTACCGTAGTGATACTGTGTAACTTCGGATTATTAATTACAATGCTTTCTTGACTATTATTATAGTAAATATTAATATCTTCTGCTAAGATATTATCTTCAACTCCTAAAGTTGAAGTTGTACTAAACACCATTGAGAAACGATTTAAATATTCACCAGCAGGTAAGTTAATCGTAAAATCGTTAGCTCTAATATCATGATACGTATTTGTTGCATTATCTAAAATGTAAATATCTAAGTTATCCGGAACATTTTCTAAAGCATCAATTGTAAACGTGTTGTTTCCAGCATCGTCTGTATGAATACCGATAGGTAATACTGTGTTTACATCAATAACATCAGTTCCTTGAATGATAAATTTATTACCTTCAATCATCCAGTACATATCATCCATTTGAGATTCTGTGATTTCGCCATCATAACCCCAATCGTGACCAGCAGTAGCATGTGAATCTTGAGTGACTAATAATTGTCTGTGAATACCATTAACAGTATTAACACCTAGTCTGATTTTTAAACGGTTATCTGAGTTATAAACTGAAGTTGTTTGACTCGTGTTAGCGCTTTTCATAAATATAGAAGAAGCACCACCTTCTTTTTCAAAAACACGTTGAGAGTTGTTAAATCTTATTGTGCCAGTAGCTTCACTCTTTACAAAGAAACCTTGTCCCACAGGAATATAGCGACCAGGAAGTTTTGTTGGAGTACCACCAGTAGCAACTAATGGATCATTAGTACCTAAAGAAGCAGCAGGAGTAGCACCAGATAGGTTGTATGTAGCATAACCACCTTGATATTCTGCAAGGATATGAGATCCTCCGCCCCAATGTTCCCAGAAATATAAAGTACCTGTTGTTGCACCAGAACCCTGAATAGTAGGAGCGTTATCAATAATGAACTGATGAGCATCTAATGCAGAAGCATAAGGGTTTCCTACTAAATACTCATTATTTGCAGTAATAGGTAAAGTAATATCTCCGTTGTTAGGTTTACCTTGGTATACATAGTTTTGTTCTAATGTTACGTTACCAGACGTGTTTGCTATACCTTTCATAGTAAATCCTTCACCAGGAAGTAAAGAACCTGTACTACGTACGTGTTGCCAATCTGCATAAGCACCTGATTGGTTAGCGTATTTCCAAATCCAATAATCTGCAATACCAATAGGTGATCCTGAAGTACCATTATAACCATTAGTAATGAAATTAATAGCAGTTGGAGCAGCAGGATTAGAACCATCTCTAAAGACATTAGGTAAAGTATAACTATTGTTATTTGTTGTTGAATTTATCACACCAACAGGAGAAGCCCAATAATTATAAGTATATAAATCACGTGTACCTTGTTGGTCACGCTCTAGACTACCAGAACTAGTTGGATCTAAATCACTATCTGTTGTTTGGATTAATTGAGATTCGCCTTCTAAATCAATTTTACCATCAATTTTAAGGTAGTGCGTTACTGTTAAACCATTACCAGTATTTGTTGATGTGTCACCAGATAATTCAAGCTCATTAGCAGTTACAAATAGACCAAGCACAGAACGGTTTTGGTTATTACCAGCAGGTAACCCAATATTGTCCATTGTAATATTATGAGATGTTTCCACAATATTCCAATCTACAGTAATCGTTGGATCAACGATAGAAGCAGAGCCAGGTATATATTGTTCAGCACCATTAGTCCAAGATGAGTTATTATCCCAAGTTCCATTTGTTGTTGTGGTATATGGTAATGGAGCAGCTTGATTATCCATAATGTTTTTACCTGTTACAAGGTATTTTATTCTCACCCAATTCTTATGTCCAGATCCATCTACTACAGTAGTACCATAAAATTCATTTATATTATGATAAGCTTGCATGTCGCTCCAAGGTAAGCTAGTTGCTTCATTAAGAGTGACAGTTTGAGGTAAGTATAAACCATCTACAGTACCGCTAAGGTTTTCAAGTTCTTGATTCATTAAGTACTGAATTTGGTTTTGAGTTAAAACTCTATCCCAGATTCTTACTTCGTCTATATCTCCATTAAAAGAATTACTAATAGTGCTCTTGTCTATATAGTTTACACCAATTGCAAAATGATCTGTAGTTGCAACAGGAATAGCAACACCACTAATAGGACTATTGCCATCTTCTACACCATCAATATATAATCTTAAATCACCACCAGAATATGTGTAAGCAACATGATGCCAGTAGGTGTCTGCAATGGTAGTTGCAGATTCTGAATAGTTAGTTCCGTTAATGTTAGCTCTTATTCTTCCATTACTTCTAACTTCAAAATTGTAAGCATTTCCTTTGGAAACATAATTACCACCGTTTCCTAAATTTCTTACCCATGCAGAAACTGTATAAGAAGAATTTAGGTTAACAACGTCTTCTCCTACTAGGAAGTCACCAGCAGAGAACTCTACATTATACTTTCCTGTCACTCTTGAAGCAATACCGAAAGTAAAATATTTAGTGTTTTCAAAATCATACCAAGTTTCGTAGGTTGATCCGTTTACAGTCATTGGTATAACGTCTACTATATCATTAGTTCCAAAAGAAGAAGTGTTTGAAACTACTATGGCATATTCTTCATCCGAAGCTTTTGCTGGTAGTACAGATGTAGGTATAGATACTTTTACATCTCTAACATCATTACCACTTTCTACGATTTTCCAACGTCTATCAAATAAAGTAGTAACTGAAGTTGAAGACGCGCCTAAGTTTACAGATAATACGCTAGATCCTGATAAAGCACCATTGTTGTGTCCCCAAATTAAATAGTCTCTGTCATTATCAAAACTATATGTGTTGTTAGAGTTTGTAGAAGTTATATTTCCGTGTCCTATTGTAACTACACTAGAAGTGTTTATACTTTTAGATTGTTTTTGTACGTGATTAGAAGCATCATCTCTAAAAATTCCTGCAATGTCATAATTAAATCCAGAGTTTGTAGTTGCATTCCATACTACATTTCCGTTAGAATCTATATAATCCATAGCAGTACCATTAACACCAAGTGTAATACCATATTTTAAAGCAAGGTAGGTTTCAATACGTCTTCTTTCTGAAGCTCCGTCATTTTTTCTTGAGTTAAAAGTAATTACTTCGGCTATTTTTCCGTCAAAACTACCATTGTAGTATTGACTTCTTCCAAGCCAATATTTTCTGTTATTTACAGGAGCGTATAACGAAATATCATTTAAAGAAGTAGAGACAGAATTTGCATTAAGATACATTTCCATATCTGTATTTCCTGAGTTTTGTCTTACATTAATAATATTGAAATTATTATAGTTATTTGAACCAGATGTATCACCACGACCATAACCAGTGTAAGGACCAGATCCACTACTACTACCTATACAATATGTAAAGTATTCTCCAGATAATCTTTGAGTATAACCACCAAAACCAACACCTGTTACATCTTCTGCATAACTATCTCCTAATGGATCAGAGCTAGTAAAAGTGTCTAAAGGAAGCATCGAAGTAGTAACTGTTGGGTCTGCAATAACCACTAAAAACATATCATTGCTATTAAAGCCAGAAGAACCGCTTAATTCATCTCTATTATTTATATACGTCATGTCAGCACCAGCTGTATTGTGGTCATTTTGAAACTCGATAACAGGATTAAAGTTTAAGTTGTCGTTTGCGTTGTTTCTATACACAGGTTCTTGACCAGACACTGCTGTAGTTGCATTATTTCCTTTGCCATTATCTACCCAAGTACTTACGTTTGTTCCGTCAGTTGTTACTCCGTAACCATTTATCTTGTCTCCTCTAAGCCATAAATCTAAGTTTGAGCTAACTCCACCAGGACCAGTTGTAGGAGTACAAAACGAAGTTCCTGAAATTGTAACTAAATCAATAAATACTTGATCATCATTATCACTAGCGTCACATCTTACTCTAAACCTTGATGTTAATGAAAAGGTATAATCTGTAGCTAAAATAGAAACTGTTCTAGCATAAAAAATAGGCGAGTTTGAAGTTTCAAAATCTGCTGTTTTACGAGCTACTTCTCCACTTTCAAAAGACTTTACAGTTGTCCAAGATAATCCACCATCGTTACTATACTCAATTAAGAAATCTTCAGAATATGTTTTGTTCCCCGACCAATCATATGTTGAATCCATACTATTAGGAGCAAAGAAAAACTTAAAGTCAACTTTATCGTAAGGAGTAAGGTTAAATATAGGTGAATCAAATGATGAGCTACTTCCTGAATTATCTCTTATTAATAAAGAACTACTTCCTGAATATGACCAAGTGGCATTTGTTGTTCTATATGCATCACTTCCTAATATATTACCTTGTAACCATCCATCTGTTCCTGATTCAAAATCTGCATTGTGTAATACTGTTGTGCCACACGGAGGAGGAATGATACCTGTTCCTTGTATGTTGAAATTGAAAGGGTTTTCATCAGTGTCATCATTTGCAAAAGATACTGTAGCTGTTCTCACACCTGTAGCACTAGGGTTAAATTGAATGGTAAATGATGTGTTTCCTCCAGCAGCTATAGGAGTAGAAGGGTTTGCTATTAATGTAAAGTCTGCTGCATTTGCACCAGTAATAGTAACATATGGTGAAGCACCAGTTAAGTTTAAATTGATGTTCCCTGAGTTTGAAATTGTAAAGGTTTGGTTAACAGTTCCTCCTGCTATATCTGCTGTTCCAAAATCTGTCCCATCAACGGTAGAAGGTGTTGTATCACCATCATTAATGTTGGTGGCATTACCTGTAACACTAATTTCGTTGTAAGGAGTTGAAGCTATTATGTTTACAGTGTAATCTTCAACTTCTCCATAGCTAAAAGATTCACAAGAGGTTGGAATAGCATTATACTTCATGCTTACACGCATTCTTGTACTTCCAGTTAGCGCAGTTGCAGGCACTGTAAAGTTTCCTGATACAGGAGAAGCTGTACTAGGAGAATTAGAAAAAACTAATTCACCAGGATCTGTAAAAACATTATTCTGGTTATAGTCAATCCAAACAGCGTATCCTTCAGAATAAGCAGAACCTGTCCATGTAGGCGTCACTGTAATTGTATAGTTTGAGTTCTGATTAAGGTTAGTACTTATTCCTGTAAAATTAGAATAACCTATACTAGTTGTTCCATCACCTGAAGGGTTGTTAATAGTATTTAATTGAACACGGCTAATGTATTCATCACTAGTGTTGTTTCCGTTAGATGAACATTGCGAAAACGCTTTATTGCTTAAAATTAAATTAAACAAAATGGCAATAGCAAGACATAACTTGTTTAAGTGTTTTGTTTTCATAGTAGGTTGATTTGGATTAGTTTTGGGGCTAATCACAGTTTATTTGCATTTACTTTTTTACACTAAAAAAGGGTGTTTCCTTTTTATTGTTTTATAAGCTTTTTAGTTATTAATTGTTGAGTTTTAACATCTTTAATTCTGATAAAATAAGTTCCGCTTGACACCGATTTTAAATCATCGATGGTAATTACGTAATTATTTAATCTTGGGTTTTCTTTTATGATTAATCTCCCTTTTAAATCATAAATAGAAACCTCTAATTCTTGTCCAATTAAATCTGATGATAGACTTATGTTAAAACTATCATTAAATGGATTTGGATATATTTTTATTTCATTTAGAATAAACTCATTATTACCTAAACTAGGCTCAGTTATATTTACAGTGTAATCTTCAACTTCTCCATAATCAAATGATCCACAAGAATTAGGGCTAGTGTTGTATCTCATAGAAACTCTCATTCTTGTGCTTCCAATTAAAGCATCATTTGGTATAGAAAAACTACCGCTAACTGGAGTTGATTGTGATGCTCCACTAGTAAAGACGTTTTCTCCTGCGTCTTCAAAGTCTCCATCTTTATTAAAATCAATCCAAACTGAAACTGCTTCGTTATACTGAGTTCCTGTCCATATTTTTGAAATACTAATGTTGTGTGTTAAGTTTTTATCTAAATCTGTACTTATATATGTGAAGTCAGAATAACCTGTTCCTGTTGTTCCTTCTCCAGATGTATTATTGATTGTGTTTAATGTTACATTTCCTATGTATTCGTCAGTAGTGCTTTGACCGTTAGAGTTACAGTAATTAACATTAGTTGTAACAAAACTAATTGTAGATGAATAAGCAGAAGTAGCAGTATCACATTTAGACCTAACCTCTACTTCATAAGTTGTTGTTGGTTGTAATCCTGTAATTGTATGACTACTAGTGGTTAAGTTAGGTACATCTGTCCAAGTTGAAGCACCAGAAACACGGTAACGTAAATCGTAAGTAGCAGAAGGTATCGCATCCCAAGTAACTGTAGCTTCTGTAGCTGTTATTGAAGATGTAGATACGTTTACAGGAACATCTGTTTGACAAGGTATTTGAATACTAATAATTTTGAAATCATCAATAAAAAATCCATCAGATGTTGTTGTGTAATTTTCTGATACGTTACTACCATCTGTTCTAAAGTTAAATCTAAACTTTACGTTAGTTGCACCTAATAAATAAGAGTTGTTTGCTGCATCTATTGCAATTTCTTCCATTACCCAATTATCCATTCTGTCTCCATCATAGACTTGTCCCATACTGTTCGCTTGGAAGTTAGATGTACCTCCTTTATTATCATGAGAAGTAGTGTTGCTTGTAGCATTTGGCTTTGTGTATTTACCACAAAGAGGTTGCCAGCTACTACCACCGTTAGTAGACCCTAAGATTTCAACAAAATCATAGTTTCTTTCAATATCCCATTTAGAGTAAAATTGTACAACTATAGATGTTGAATTAGAAAAATCATAACTATTTGTGGTTGTTAAAGTTCTTGTGGTATTATTAGAATAAGGAGCACCGCTACTTGTTCTTAAAGCATTTGTTCCTGTGTAAGTATCTGTACTTGATGTTGTCCATCCGCCAGATTGTGTCCATCCAGAAATACCATCTATATCAGGGTCATGATCAAAAAGTACAGTTGGTTGGTAGTATTTTTCATAGTTAACATCGTAAATAATACCGTTATCATTAGATAATTTTACGTTGTATTCTATTTTTTCATTTGCAACAATACTAGGATCTAATTGTATTTGAGCTGAAACATTTCTTTGTTCTAAAATATTTATTCCCGTTTGAGTTGCTGGAGCATTTATGCTAATAATATTTGATGAAATTGGTGTGATTGTTAAAGTGAAATCACTAGCTGTTTGACCAATTCTTTCAATACCAAAGTCTAAGTTAGCAGTTGTATTATCAATATTACTTTGTGTTAAGTCGTGTAGTTTTGCATATTTACCACCATAATAAGCTGTACCAAAAGAAATGCGCATAGATCTTTTAGCAATAGGTATAATTGATGTTTGTGGTGGCCAAAAACCCTCACTACCATGTTCTGGTGTAGTGCCTAAAATAGCTTGACCAGAACCTGTGTGTCCGTTGTTATCTGGTGCACCACCAAGCATCCAGTCGTCAGGTATACCATTAGACTCATAAAAGATTGTAGCTCCATAAAGGTATCTGTTGTAACGAGTCATTTCTTCATGCCATCTGTAAAATTCATCTTCTCTTCCTGAGTTTAAAGTTGGTACTCCTCCGTAAGGATGAGGTACAGAGTTAGCAAATGAATGATTCCAAACTCCAGTTTCAAAGTTTCTACTTAAAATAAAATCTTCCATAATCTGAGTTTCTGGCTCAGAAGAAGGAGAAGGTCCTCTATATGTTCCACTAGTTTGAGTGCCCGAAGAACCTATATTATTATATCCCCAATAGTAATCAAAGTTTCTGTTTAAATCTACACCTCTTGTAGTTGTCGTATTTGTTGTTCCTCCTGTATTAGGTCTTAAGTTTTTACGTTGCATTCCGCCTCCATTAGAATTTAGGTGCTCGTTCCATCTTAAACCATCAGGATTTACAACTGGTACAAAATAAAGTTCGTTATTATCAACTAATTCTTTAACAGCATCATTAGTATTATAGTTTTCAATTAAATACCACATAAAGTAAATGTTATTCATTAAAGCACTTACTTCTCTTGAGTGAATCATAGAAGTGAAAAGAATTTGAGGTTTTGTATTTTCTGGTGTTGAAGACTCGTTACCAGTAATTCTTACATAGTATATAGTTTCAGGGTTCCATCTTGATGTTCCTTGACCGTTATATGTTAATCCATTATTAGAAATAGTTCCAGAAGGATTTCCCCATGTGGTTTGTCCAGTTGGTGATGCGTCTAATTTTTGAGAAACAATATCTAAACCATTTGTTACAGAATATGTTCTCATCTCATCAAGTTCAGATTTCATTTCACTTAATGTTAAACATCCACCCATAGAACCCAAGTTGAAGTTTTGTGGAGTTGCCCAATCAATTTCGTCACAATTTATATATTGTATAATATTGTCTTGTACAATGCTTGAAATTGATGCACGTTGCATTGTGTTAGAATTATTGATTGATGCAGACTTTTCAGCATTTAGTTCTGCGTTTGCTTTTGCTTTAGTCTTTGTTGCTCTATCACTGTAAAACTTTTCTAAATCATCAATTACAACTTTAAAAGATATATTTTCATTAGTTAATAGGTTAACTTCTTCATTAGTTAAATCTAATATTAAATTATCATGAGAATGTTTGGTTCCGCAATTTAAATCTATACCAGAGGTAGCTATTTTTAATAAAGTAGATTCTGAAGGATTAGTAATGCTAATTCTTTTATGAGAATCTTGTGCAAATATTAGTTGTGTTAGAAATACAAATAAAATTGTAATTAGTAGGTTAGTTTTTTTCATAACTATGTATGAGTATGGTTTTAATTAATTAGGGTTGTACAATATTATATTATTTACAATTTTTAAATACTTTAATTTTATTCAGGATATTTCATTTCTATTAAATGCAATAATATCCGATTAAAAACAGAAGTATTTACCTACAAATGTATATTAGATTATATTAAATTATCTATAAAAAGCATAAATTTTCGATAAAATACATTTAATATTTGCTTTTTCTCTGATAATTAGATAATTACAAAATGTTAAATTTATTCATTTGAACATTCATTTCATTAAAAATCTTACAAATTTATACTAAATAGCTGTTTTTTAATAAGTTAAATCTTATTAAAAATAAGGTTATGCTCTAAAAATAATACTGTAATATAAAGTGCTATAGGGTTTAAAATAAAAAAAGCTAAGACGTACATCTTAGCTTTTTTCTTGTAGCGAGGACGAGATTTGAACTCGTGACCTCTGGGTTATGAATCCAACGCTCTAACCAACTGAGCTACCTCGCCATATTTTGGAGGTGCAAATATAACAACAATATTAAATCAAGCAAACATTATTTTTAAAATTAAATATTTTTTAAAATGATTTCTAAACTTGTTAATTAATGTATATATTGGGCAGTAATAATTTTCAAGAAAAAATAAATGGAAGAAAAAATAAAGTATGAGTTAGAATTTCCTATTCATGCGTCACCGTCGCTTATATATCAGTATATTTCAACACCATCAGGATTATCAGAATGGTTTGCAGATAACGTAAACTCTAGAGGAGAATTATTTAAGTTTATTTGGGATGGGGCAGAAGAACAAGCAAATTTACTTACAAAAAAATCTGGCGAACGTGTAAAATTTAGATGGATGGATGATGAAGACGAGCCATATTATTTTGAAATTAGAATTCAGGTAGACGAAATAACTAAAGATGTATCTTTAATGATAACAGATTTTGCTGAAGAAGATGAAGTGGAAGAAGCAAAAATGTTATGGACTAATCAAATTTCTGATTTAAAACAAGTCTTAGGTTCTGCATAAAAATCGTAACAATTAAATTATATTTGTCCCAAAGAAATTTGGGACTTTTTTTATGATTAATTTTAACGGAAACTTACAAGGTAAAAAAACAGTAATAACTAATAATAATCGTGCATACGCTTTTGGTGACGGACTTTTTGAAACCATAAAAGCAGTACACGGTAAGCTTCTTTTTTTTGAAGATCATTATTTTAGACTAATGGCATCCATGCGTATTATGCGTATGGAAATACCAATGACCTTTACTTTAGAGTATCTTCAAGATGAAATTTTAAAAACCTTAAAAGCAAATCAATTAGACAATGCTACTAGCCGCGTTAAGTTACAGGTGCATAGAGTAGAAGGTGGTTTGTATCAACCAGAAAGTAATGATGTTGAATTTATAGTTTCAGTAAAAGCTTTAGATCAAGATTTCTATTTATTAAATGAAGGCAATTATGAAGTTGATCTATTTAAAGATTTTTATGTATCGCCTAGCTTAATTTCGACCTTAAAAACTAACAACAAAGCTATAAATATTGTAGGTAGTATTTATGCAAAAGAAAATAAGTTAGATAATTGTTTGTTAATAAATACTAATAAAAGTGTAGTTGAAGCTTTAAATGGAAATGTTTTTTTAGTCAAAGGAAATACAATAAAAACTCCACCACTATCAGATGGTTGTTTAAAAGGAATTATAAGAAAGCAGTTGATAGAAATTATTAATTTGATGGACGAATATACTTTAGAAGAAACTTCAATTTCTCCTTTTGAAATCCAAAAAGCAGACGAAATGTTTATTACTAATGTAATAACAGGTATTCAACCAGTATCAAAATATAGAAAAAAGCAATTTAAGACAGATGTAGCAAAAGCATTACTGCAAAAGCTGAATGTAAAGGTAAGATTAAGTTAGTTGTAGCTTGGGTTTTCTGGTGCATTAGACCAAATAGAATAATCGCCTCCTAGCTCTAACATTTTTTCTTTCCAAAAGGTTTCGTAGTCTTTTTCAATAATATCTTTTTCATAAGTGTTTTTGGTAACAACCCATGCGTTAGATTTTAATTCGTCTTCTAATTGATTAATATCCCAACCAGAATATCCTAAAAAGAATTTTATGTCTTTTTGATCAATTTTGTTTTCAGCAATAAGTTCTGCAACCACATTAAAATCTCCGCCCCAAAAAATACCTAAAGATATTTCAATACTATCAGGTATTAAATCTGGTCTTTTATGAATAAAGTAAAGATTATCTTGTTCTACAGGTCCACCATTGTAAACTCTAAAAGAAACATCAAGTTCTGGTATTAAATCTTTAATTGTGTAGTTTAAGGGCTTGTTTAGTATAAAACCAATAGAGCCTTCTTCGTTATGATCTGTAAGTAAAACTATAGATCTGTTAAATGAAATATCACCTATTATAGAAGGTTCTGCAATTAATAAATCACCCTTTTTTGGTTTGGTTGTAGTCATAAATTAAAAGGATTATTTTATTAAATGTAATATTATTTTGTTTAAATACCAATTATAATGAAGTATAAACACAAAAAAAGCCTTCTTTTAAGAAGGCTTTTTGGTAATTATTTTATGCAAATACTAGTTTACAGCGTTTGCTAAATCAGATCCAGCTTTAAACTTAACAACGTTTTTAGCTTTGATTTTGATAGTTTTTCCAGTTTGAGGGTTTCTTCCTTCTCTTGCAGCTCTTCTAGTAACTGACCAAGATCCAAAACCTACTAAAGAAACTCTGTTTCCTTTTTGTAAAGCTCCTTCAATTTCGATTAATGCACACTCTAAAGCTTTTTTAGCTGCTGCTTTAGTAATTCCTGCGTGCTCCGCCATTGCGTCGATTAAATCTGTTTTGTTCATAATTTTAATTTTAATTATTAATAAATAGTTGATTAAACATATTTTTTGTTAAATCCTTCTACAAATTTATACGGATTATGCTACTATGCAAGTAATAGTAAGGGAAATAGGTTGTTTTGTTAATAAGTTGCGCCTTTTGTTAATAAAGAAGCTTGTTTTTTTACTTTTTTTAATAAAATCAGTGATAATAAGGCTTTACAGCATTTTTGCATTTTCACTTAAAGAAAATCCGTTTAAAAGTGATTTTACATCCATATTTCTCTTACCTGGAAGCTTAATTTCAAGGATTGATATAAACCCGCCTTTTGCAGCTACTTTAATTGAGGATTTGTCAAAAATTACCGTTCCTATTGCTAAATTGTGATTTTCGGTTTCTTTTTCAGCTTTATAGATTTTTACGTCTAATTCTTCGTCTTCATTTTTTAAAATACACCACGCAGCAGGATATGGACTTAGGCCTCTAATTTGGTTATATATATGGTCTAAATTTACTTGCCAATTAATTTTACAATTATCTCTGTTTAATTTATAGGCTGTTTTGCTAATCGCGTCTTCTGGTTGAGGTGTTGTTTTTACATTTCCTTGTTCGATTAGTTTAATTGTGTCTATTACTAGATTGCTACCAACTTGCATTAATTTGTCATGTAAGCTACCAGCGTTTTCTTTTGGATCTATTTCTACTTCTTTTTGAAGAATCATTTCTCCTGTATCAATTTTTTCATCTATAAAAAATGTAGAAACACCTGTTTTGGTTTCGCCATTTATTATAGCCCAATTTATTGGTGCTGCACCGCGATAGTTTGGTAATAATGAAGCGTGAAGATTAAATGTGCCATATTCTGGCATATCCCAAACTACTTTTGGTAACATTCTAAATGCTACTATAATTTGTAGATTGGCGTTTAGCGATTTTAATTCATCTAAAAAATCTTCACTTTTAAGATTAGTTGGTTGTAAAATGTGTAGCCCTTTTTCTTTTGCAAAGGTTTTTACAGCGCTTTCATTTAACTTTCTTCCACGACCTGCTGGTCTATCTGGAGCTGTAATCACGCCAACTACATTATAATTATGTTCTAATATGGTTTTTAAGGTTTGCACAGCAAAATCTGGCGTACCCATAAATACTATTCGTAAATCTTTCATTTTATAAATGTTTTAATTTATAAGTGTTTGTTGCAGTAACTTCAATTATGTTACGCTCTAACATCTTTTTTAATGTGTTGTTTATTTGTTCTTCAGAAAAAGGTAACGTTTTAAATAAGTCTTTAGAGCTTAAATGACCAAATTCTAATTGTTTGATAATTTCTTTATTAATGTCTGCTGAAGTCGCTTTAACTGAAACATCTTTCTTTTTAATGCAGACAGAGCAAATCCCACATTCTTCTAATTCTTTTTCTCCAAAATAGGATAGTAGTTGAATGCTTTTGCAAACGTCATTATTATTAACGTAATCTAAAACGGCTTTGACTTGTTTTTTCTTTAAATCGTTTTGTTGCTCTATGGTTTTTGCAATTCGGTTAATGGTTTTATCGTCTTCTCTTGGTTCGATAAAAGTAATCTGTGCATCTGTTTTATGAATGTTAAGCGTAATAACTTCATCTTTTTCTAATTGCTTTAAAGCCATAAAAAGCTGCTCTTCACTAACATTTGCTTTATTAGCGACTAAACTGTTGTTTATTTTGGTTTGATGCTCAAAAATACCACCGTAGGTTCTTAAAATAGCTTTAACGATGGTAGCAAGTTGTTTATTGGTTTCTAAATAAGAAAACAGCGCTTTGTTAGGTATAATAAACTGTACTTCAGTACGATTATTAAACTGTTTGCTTAATGCAATAACACTAGTTCTGTCTAATGTTTGTAGTGTGTTATAAGTTGTTACAGGATTAAAATTATATGTTTTACAGAATTGATTAAAATTGAATTCAAAAGTTTGGTAAGCGCCTTCACCATAAGAAATTTGAAAATAGTTACTCAATTTTCTATATACAGCTTTTACAAAATCTACAGTTGGCAATACACTTATAAATTGTTTATGTAAAAGCGCATCGTCATTTTTGTTTTTTAAAATTACAGCAAAAGCTTTGGCATTATCTCTTCCTGCGCGACCAGCTTCTTGAAAGTAATTTTCTATACTATCGGGTAAATTTAAATGAATGACTGTTTTTACATCAGCTTTGTCAATACCCATTCCAAACGCATTGGTAGCCACCATAACTTGTTTTTGATTACTTATCCAATCATTAAGGTGTTGGTCTTTTTCGGTATTGTTTAATCCACCGTGATAAAAAGTGCTACTAATGTTTTTTTGTTCTAAAAAGTTAGAAATTTCAATAGTTAATCTTCTGTTTCTAACATAAATAATAGAAGATTGTTTGTTTTTATTTAAAATAGCTTCTAAACGGAAGAACTTATCTTCTTCCTCAAAAACCATGTAAGCTATATTGGGTCTGTAAAAGGATTGCTTAAAGATTTTTGGGTCTAAAAAATCAAGTTCGGTTACAATATCGTCAATTACATTTGGCGTTGCACTAGCTGTAAGCGCTATAACATTAACGCTTGGCTGTAATTCTCTTAATAATGTTATGTTTTTATAGGCTGGTCTAAAATCGTTTCCCCATTGGCTTATGCAATGTGCTTCGTCTACCGCAATTAGATTAACATTCATTTGTCTAATTCGGTCTTGTACTAGTTCTTGTTGTAAACGTTCTGGAGATAGGTATAAAAACTTATAATTTCCGTAGATACAATTATCTAAAAGGGTATCAATTTCAGCAGGTTTTATTCCGCTAGTTAATGCAATTGCTTTGATACCTTTATTTTGTAAGGCTCTAACTTGATCTTTCATTAACGCCACTAACGGGGAAATGACAATACAAATACCTTCTTTAGCTAAAGCAGGAACTTGAAAACAAATACTTTTTCCGCCACCAGTTGGAAGTAGTGCAAAAGCGTCTTCGCCATTTAAAACAGCGTTTATGATTTCTTCTTGTAAAGGTCTAAACGATGTAAATTTCCAATAACGCTCTAATATGTTTATTGGATGTTGCATTACAAGGCTTTTACAACGTTTAAAATATGTTTAGCTCTTTCTTCTATACTTCCAAAAGGTACGTCCTGTAAGTGATAGTCGTACTTTTTATAGGTTTCTAGTAAGCTATCATGAATTTGTTTTGCTTGTTCAAAATTTTCATAACGTTCGTTATCACTTTTAAAAATTTCTTGCCAAGGAGCCAAAATAAACACATAATCATAAGTGTTTTCTTGGCATGAAGTAATGAAATTTTCAGGATAACTTTCGTTAGCATAATCCATATATGCAACAACATCTGGTATACCTCGATCTAAGAATACAAACTCGTTATCACTGTTTTCTGCCTCTACATATTGTTGTTCTCTTCCTTTTAATAATAACTCGCTAAATAATAAAGGTTTGGTTAAAAATAATTGCTCAACACCATCTTTTCTTGCGTCTAAAATAACTTGTCTAGAGATTTCTTCGTAGCAAGTATAACCACGTTTTGTAAGCTCGTTAATAATTGAAGATTTTCCTGTTCCTGGTCCGCCAGTAATAACTATTTTTTTTGTAATCAAAGTCTGTAAATTAAAGTGTAAAAATCGGAATTAAATTCTTTAAAAAAAAATGTAAACAAATTGGTATATTTGCGACTTATAATAACGCTATGGATAATATACCAAATAAAGACGAATTTTACGCTAAATTAAAAAGCCAATTGCAAGATACCGCAATGTGGCCTACAGAATATTTGTATAAATTTATTGTGCAAACAGAAAAATCAAAAATAGAACACGTAGAAATTATTTTTGATAACATGGGCGCAGTAATTAATACAAAAGAATCTAGCAATGGTAAATATACCAGCGTTTCGGTTAGCGTAAAAATGAAAAATCCTGACCATGTTATAGAAAAGTATAAAGAGGTCGGAGAAAAAATTGAAGGCGTAATAAGCCTTTAATTTTTTTTTGTATTTTGCAACTGCATTAGAAACTTCAAATGCAAAATATATAAATACTACACTTATTTAATTTTGATAGACAATTTAGAGTACAACACAGAGCGTGAACACTTGATTATTCCTGAGTATGGTAGACATATTCAAAAAATGATTAGCTACGCAAAATCAAGAGAAACAAAAGAAGAACGCAATAAAGTAGCCAAAGCTATAATAGCTGTAATGGGTAATTTGCAACCACATCTGCGTGATGTGCCAGATTTTCAGCATAAACTTTGGGATCAATTATTTATCATGTCTAATTTTGAACTAGACGCAGATTCTCCGTTCGAAAAGCCTTCACAAGAAGAGCTAATGCAACGTCCTGTGCCTTTAGATTATCCTCAAAATTTCCCTAAATATCGTTTTTACGGAAACAATATTAAAACCATGATTGACGTTGCTAGAACATGGGAAGAAGGTGAAATGAAAGAAGCATTAGTGTATACAATTGCTAATCACATGAAAAAATGCTTCTTAAATTGGAATAAAGATACCGTTGAAGATGATGTGATTTATGATCATTTATTTGAATTGTCTAATGGCGAATTAAACATTAAAAACTCTGATGAAGATTTAACAGATGCTAATAGTTTAATGAAAGCCTCTAGCGGAAAAAAATATTCCAACAACAAAAAAGGACATAAAAAGAATAACAGAAACCGAAAAAGATACTAAACTTATTTATGGGAACATTTAAAATTGAAGGTGGACACCAGTTAAAAGGAAGCATTCAACCTCAAGGAGCAAAAAACGAAGCATTACAAATTTTATGTGCTGTCTTATTAACTCCAGAAAAAGTCACCATAAATAACATTCCAGATATTATTGACGTCAATAAACTAATAACTTTATTAGGAAACTTAGGCGTTAAAGTAGAACATCTTTCTGAAGGCACTTATAGTTTTCAAGCTGATCAATTAGATTTAAAATATTTAGAGTCTGCTGCTTTTAAAGAAGAAGGACGTGGTTTACGTGGTTCTATAATGATTGTTGGTCCATTATTAGCACGCTTTGGTAAAGGATACATCCCAAAACCAGGTGGTGATAAAATTGGTCGTCGTCGTTTAGATACACATTTTGAAGGATTTATAAATCTTGGCGCTAAATTTAGATACAACCGTGAAGATTATTTTTACGGTGTAGAAGCAGATAAATTAGTAGGAACCGATATGCTTTTAGACGAGGCATCTGTAACAGGTACAGCAAACATTGTGATGGCTGCAGTATTGGCAGAAGGAACTACAACAATTTACAACGCCGCTTGCGAGCCATACTTACAGCAATTATGCAAAATGCTGAATAGAATGGGCGCAAAAATTTCAGGAGTTGGTTCTAACTTATTAACTATTGAAGGAGTTGATAGTCTTGGCGGAACTGAGCATACCATGTTACCAGATATGATTGAAATTGGTAGCTGGATTGGTTTAGCAGCAATGACAAAATCAGAACTTACCATAAAAAATGTAAGTTGGGATGATTTAGGACAAATACCAAACGTCTTTAGAAAATTAGGAATCACTGTTGAAAAACATGGTGACGACATACATATACCTGCACATACCGATGGTTACGAAATACAAAACTACATAGATGGTTCTATTCTAACCATAGCAGATGCTCCTTGGCCAGGTTTTACACCAGATTTATTAAGTATTGTTTTGGTTGTAGCAACGCAGGCTAGAGGAGAAGTTCTTGTACACCAAAAGATGTTTGAGAGTCGTTTGTTCTTTGTGGATAAGTTAATCGATATGGGCGCAAAAATTATCCTTTGTGATCCACATAGAGCAACAGTTATTGGTCATGATTTTAAATCACAGCTAAAAGCTACAACTATGGTTTCTCCAGATATTAGAGCCGGAATTAGTTTGTTAATTGCTGCGCTTTCTGCAAAAGGCACAAGTACCATTCATAATATTGAACAAATAGATAGAGGTTATCAAAAAATTGTAGAACGTTTGAAAGCTATTGGAGCAAAAATTGAACGTTTTGAAGGCAATTAATTTTCTCTTTATTTAAATAAATACAAAAGCGTCTAATTTTGGTTAGACGCTTTTTTTATTCTGATAAGTTCCTCTCTTTAGATAAAGAGAGGTGAATTTTCTTTAGAAAATTTGGAGAGTTTGAACTTAAAACGCGTAGCTGTTTTATAGTAATTCTGTCATTGAGAGCAAAAGCGAAGAATCTTTCCTAGAGATTTATATGTCATTTCGTATTAAGTACGAGGAGAAATCTTATCTTTTGTGATATCTCGTCGCTCATACTTCGCTCTGTTGATATGACAATTTTTAAAACAACCCAACAATCTCTCCATCATCATTAATATCAATATTTTCTGATGCTGGATGCGCAGGTAATCCTGGCATACGCATAATGTCGCCCGTTATAGGGATTAAAAATCCTGCGCCAGCAGCAATTTCAATTTCTCTTATTGTGATGATAAAATCTTTTGGTCGTCCTAATAATTTAGGGTTATCGGATAACGATTTCTGAGTTTTGGCAATACAGATTGGCAAGTTTTCAAGTCCTAAATTAGTTATGGTTTTTAAATTAGCTTTGGCTTTAGAACTGTAATCTACGTGTTCAGCACCGTAAATTTCGGTTGCAATAGTTTCAATTTTATCTTTTACATTAGATTGCCAATTGTACAATGGTTTAAAATTAGCAGAGCCTTTTTCAACTTCATCTATAACAGCTTGCGCTAATTCTAAAGTACCTATTCCGCCTTGCCCCCAAACATCTGCAACTGCTACTTTGATGTTTTTAGATTTAGCAAATTTGGTAATGACTTCTATTTCTTCATTACTATCACTAGTAAATTTATTAATGGCAATTATAGCTGGTACATTAAACTTACCGATGTTTTCTAAGTGCTTTTCTAAATTAGGTAAACCATTTTTTAAAGCATTTACATCTGGAGTTGTAAGTGATTTTAAATCTGCGCCACCATGATATTTTAATGCTCTAATAGTTGTGGTTAACACGACCGCTTTAGGTTTTAGATTGGCGCTTTGACATTTGATATCGAAGAATTTTTCTGCACCCAAATCAAAGCCAAAACCAGCTTCGGTAACCGTATATTCTGAGTGTGACATACCCATTAACGTAGCGATAACACTATTGGTACCTTGAGCAATATTTGCAAATGGTCCACCGTGGATAATGGCTGGATTACCTTCCAAGGTCTGTACTAAATTAGGTTTTATAGCATCTTTTAGTAAAGCCGCCATAGCACCTTCAGCTTTTAAATCTTTGGCGTAAATAGGTTGTTTATCAAAAGTATAACCCACAAAAATATTACCTAGTCTGGTTTTTAAATCGGTTAGGTTTTCTGCTAAACATAAAATTGCCATAATCTCAGAAGCTGCAGTAATATCAAAACCAGTTTCTCTTGGTACGCCAGACGTTGTACCGCCTAAACCAATGACAACACGTCTTAATGCACGATCGTTAAGATCTACAACGCGTTTCCAACCAATGGTTCTTGGGTCTATGTGTAACGATGTGGTTTTACTTTGGATGTTATTATCAATAATTGCTGCTAATAAATTGTGTGCTTTTTCAATTGCAGAAAAATCGCCAGTAAAGTGTAAATTAATATCTTCCATTGGCAATACTTGCGAGTATCCGCCACCAGTTGCGCCACCTTTTATACCAAAAACAGGACCCAAAGATGGTTCTCTAAGCACAACGGTTGTTTTTTTGTTAAGCTGGTTTAAGCCTTCTGATAAACCAATAGAAACGGTTGTTTTACCTTCTCCAGCTGGTGTTGGCGATATGGCAGACACCAAAATAAGATTGCTTTTTTGGGCTTTGTCTTTATCTATAAATTTTAAAGGCAGTTTGGCTTTGTATTTACCATACATTTCAATTTCGTTTGGATCTATACCAAAGGATTTTGAAACGTCTGAAATATGTTTTAAGGTTACGGTTTTTGATATTTGTAAATCGGTCATAAGTCTTTGTTTTAACACTATAAAAATATTAAAACTTATGGAGGCGATTTATGATATTTGTTAGGAGTTTGGGAGAAGGTTTATTTATAATAATTATATGTGATTTTTTTTGCTGGCTATTTTATAAATCTAATTTGTAAATTCATTTTAAAAAATAACTCACCATTTTCTTCGTAAATTTCTCCAAATTCGTGTCGTGACGAACTTGCAGTTTCGAGCTTTGTATTATTTAGTAAATAGTCCTCAAATTCATTTTTGTTGTAGATGTGATAACATAAAACATCTCCATTATCTTTTATAATTAAATAACCACCTGTAGCATCATATTGTCCTGTCCAAACTTGTGAAGGCATCATTCCAAGTGCTACATCAGTCAAGAAACGTTTTATTTTATATTCATAAAACTTATGTTCGTTTTCAATATCAAAATTCAAAGGATTTTTTTTAGCTGTTTCTTTTACCAAATCGGTCAAATGTGAGAACTCACTCGAATAAAAATCTAAAACTATTTGCGATAAAATTTCTGGAAGCAAACTGTCTATTAAAACTAGGTTGTTTGAAAATATTTTTCGTTCTGTTTTTACGAATTCAAATTTTCCTCCTTTATTTTGAATTTGAACAATCCTATCCATTATTTTGCTTCTCGAAGAAATTGAATTGATACCCTTAATTTCATTTTTAGTTAAGTTAATCCCAACAATATTAAAGATGAAATTTGTCGTTTTACCAGCGTTTAGTAAAGTAGAAGGACTACCAAGTTGAGATTTTATGCTAAACCCTAATGTTGGTTGTTGATTGGTTCTTTGGTCGTGAACAACAATTGTAATATCAGTTTTTGCAGAAGAACTAGCTTTTAATGAAATACAGTTTATTGATTGCATAAACTCCTCAATTTCTGGAACAGAAAAAGTCCTTTCATTATTTTTCTTGATTGTATTTAAGAGAAAAAGTGCTTTGTCTTTAAATTCTGAAATTGGGATTTTTAAAACTTCTTCATTACCAGAAATTAAAATAATTTCATCTTGTATTGAATACTCAAAATTACCGTTGTTTTCTGTACGAAGTATTTTGATTATTGGATAAACTAAACCTTCTAATTTTTCTATGTCTTTGTTTCCAAGAAATAATTGTTTGTCACCTAATAACTTAAAAAGAGCATAAATTTCGCTCCATTCTCCTTTATTTCCTGTTATCATTTGTATTTAAGTTTTTCTATTATTTTTTTGGCAGTTGCTTGAATTGCAGGAACTGCTACCGAATTTCCGAATTGTTTGTATGCTTGAGCATCTGAAACAACTATTTTAAAATTGTCTGGAAAGCCTTGTAATCTTGCCCATTCTCGAGGCGTCATTTTTCTAATTCCTTCTCGGTTTACTTCTCCAGAAATATTAGTAACAGGTTTGAAATTTGTTAACCTATCATCTAAAACTAAGTTTCTTTCTCTTCCCATTCCACCACAAACAACAGCATTTGCAGTTCCATTATTTGGTATTATTTCATAGCCAAATCCGTTTCCTTTACTTTCATGTCTTGCTTTGTGTTTTCTTAATGTATCTACATAAGTTGTTGAAAGATAATATTTAACTGAAACTTCGTTTTGTTCTAAAACATCTTGCAAAACTGTTTCTTTATTTGTTGGTTTTGGATATTCAAAATCGTTAATACCAGTATCTTTGTGGAATCCAACTATAAAAATTCGCTCTCGATTTTGAGGAACACCAAATTCTTTTGCGTTAATAATTTGAGGTTCTGGAACATAATACCCTAAATCATCTCGAAGTACATTTAAAATTGTTGATAACGTTTTTCCTTTATCATGATTTCTTAATCCTTTTACATTTTCAAGAAAAATTGCTTTAGGCTGTTTTTTCTTTATGATTTCTGCTACGTCAAAAAATAGAGTTCCTCTTGTGTCTTCAAATCCACCACGTCTTCCAGCAATCGAAAATGCTTGACACGGGAAACCTGCGCAAAGTACATCAAAATTATTTGGGATATAATTTTTTGTTTCGGGTTTTGTAATATCTCCAAAAGGAATTTCTCCAAAATTGGCTCGGTAAGTCTTCTTTGAATATTTATCCCATTCGCTTGTAAAAACACATTTTCCACCTAAATTTTGAAGAGCCAAACGAAATCCACCGATTCCTGCGAAAAGGTCTATAAATTTAAAATCTGGATTTTCTTTAGCTGGAAAAGGAATTGAATTTTTGTTGTTAAAAATTAAATACTGTAATGCTTCTTCAGCTAACTCTGTAGATATTTTTTTCTCTGAATTTTCAGACAAAATATCTTTAACAAAATTTAAAGCATCTTTTTTAAAAAATTGAGAAACGCCATTTTTATGGTTGTATATGTAGTGAGAATATGAAGCCTGTTTATGATTTTCTGGTTCGATAATATTAATCTCAAACAATTGCCCGTCAATATTTTCTATTAATGTTTTCTCGTCTAACATTTATTTTCAATTCAAAATTTGCTCCTTGCAAGATAAGAAGTCTTTTGCAAATTTTTTAATTGATTTTAAAGTGTTTTTTCAATTCTTCTTAACAATTATCTGACTGAAATTTTAAGTTTTTTAGAAGATTTTTGATAAATTCAAAACTCTAACTAACCGCTTCCTTATAAACCTTCAAACAACGTTCTCTAGCAGCTTTGTGGTCTACAATAGGTTGCGCGTAGGTTAATTCTTGATACTCTGGCACCCATTTTTTAATGTATTTGTGGTCTTTGTCAAACTTATCAATTTGAGTTGTTGGATTAAAGATTCTAAAGTATGGCGCAGCATCTACACCAGATCCAGCAACCCATTGCCAGTTACCAACGTTGCTTGCCATTTCGTAATCGTGTAATTTTTCGGCAAAATAGGCTTCGCCCCAACGCCAATCTATCAATAAATGTTTGCATAAAAAACTACCAACTAGCATACGTACGCGGTTGTGCATAAAACCAGTTTCGTTTAGCTCGCGCATACCAGCATCTACTAAAGGATAACCTGTGTTTCCTGTTTTCCAAGCTTCAAATTCTTCTTTGTTATTTCGCCATTTAATATTGTCGTATTTAGACTTAAATGCTTTTGTTTGTGTTTTAGGATAATGCCATAAAATTTGCATGAAAAACTCGCGCCAAATTAACTCTTGCCAAAAGATTTCGTTTTTTTCTGCAATTGCTTTTTTTACCATTTTACGCACGCTAACGGTACCAAATCGTAAATGAGGACCAAGTTTTGAAGTTGCGTCTTTGGCAGGGAAATTTCGTTTGTCTTCGTATTCTTGGATTAACGTTGGCGTTACTGTATAATCTGCAATTTTTTGTGACGAGGTTTTAAAACCCATATCGGATAAGGATACGTTTGGTAATCGGGTATTTTTTACCAAATTATCTAAATACTCGTTAGTGTAATAGATGTTGAGGTTGTAGTTTTTAAAGTTTTCTTTCCAAGTACGCATGTATGGTGTGTAAACTACGTACGGATCGCCGTCTTGCTTGACAATTTCGTCTTTTTCAAAGATAACTTGGTCTTTAAAAGTTTTAAAATTGATGTTGTTTTTTGCTAATAATTCTTCAATTTCGGTATCACGTGTTTTTGCGTATGGCTCATAATCGTGATTGGTAAAAACTGTGTCTATTTCGTAATCTTCAACTAGTTGTTTAAAAACTTTTTTTGGCGTACAATAAAACATAGCAATGCTGCTGTCACGTTCGTCTTGAAGCGTGTTTCGCATGCTTTGCAATGTATCAAAAATGAAAGTTACTCTTGCGTCATCTTCTGGTAATTCGTTTAAAATTTCTTTATCAAAAATAAAGATAGGTAACACAGGTTTGTCTGCTTTTAAAGCATTGTAAAAGCCTACGTTATCGTCTAATCTTAGGTCGCGTCTAAACCAGAATATGTTTAAAGGTTGTTTCATTTGTGATTACTTAAAGTGTCTAGAGTTGTAAGTATTTAAAGTTAGTGTTTTTGTCTGTCTGATTAAAATTTACCAAATAGTTCTTCCAGTTTTTTGGTGCGATAATCAAAGATTTCTTTCAGTTTTGGTTTGACTAAAATAGGATGTACTAGTTGTCCTAAAATACCCATTGGGACTTTGTAATCGATGATGTCTTCCATTTCTACACCGCCATTAATTTCTTTAATAAAATGCTTATGATGCCAAAGTGAATATGGACCAAAACGTTGTTCGTCTACAAAATATTCGCCATCAATAACATGAGTGATTTCCGTTACCCATTTTGTTTTGATCCCTAAAACTGGCGTGACAATATATTGAATAATTTGACCAGCAAACATTGGTCTATCTGCTCCCGAAAGTATATGAAATCCCATATAATCTGGCGTGATGACTTTTAAGTTTTTTGGGTCTGACAAAAAATCCCAAGCTTCTTGTTTGGTAATTGGTAAATTTTGCTTTTGATGTAATCTGTAAATTTTCATGGTTAGCTTTTTCCGCGAAAGCGAAAACTTTTAATTATTAAAGAGAATGTAAGCGTTTAATGACGTAGCAATTAATAGCCAAATTATGTATGGAAGTAATAAAAGACTCCAACTTTTCATTGTTTTTTTTAAACTGAAAAAGATATAAAATACGACTACAGTTAATAAAATAATGGTGATTAAACCTAACAGAATTAAATGTTGGTTGAAGAAAATGAAATTCCAAATAATGTTTAAAAACACTTGAATGCTAAAGGCAATTTTGGCTTTTTCTGATGTTATTTTAATAAATAAAAACATCAAATACACCGAAAAACACAGCATGATTAATGACCAAGCCACACCAAAAACCCAACCTGGTGGCGTCCAAGGTGCTTGATTTAAATTAATATACCAGTCTGATCGTGGTCCATTATCCATTAACCAACTGCCAAGACCTAAGCTTCCAAAATTGATAAACAGGAAAAAGATGAAGTATTTTAGCTTTTTCACACGTTTAAATTTTAAAGCTTACAATACCGCAGTCTAAATCAAAAACTTGTCCCGAAATTGAAGAAGCTTTATCCGAACATAAAAAGCTTGCCATATTGGCAACTTCTTCTGGTTGTAAGTATTTTTTTAACGGATGACGCTCGCGCATGTTTTCTTCTTGCTTTTCGTTACGCAATAGTTTTGATGCTAAATCTGTATTGGTCACAGTTGGCGCAACAGCGTTTATTCTAACGGTTGGCGCTAATTCGGCACCAACAGATTTTACTAAACCTTCAACAGCGCTTTTTGATGCTGCAACGCTGGCGTGAAAAGGCATTCCTAATTTTGTAGCTACGGTACTAAATAATACAATTGATGGATTATTACCTTTTTTTAAAGGCTCAACATATTTTTGTAATGCTTTTACAGCACCAATAACGTTAATTTCAAAATCGGCTCTAAAATCGTCTAATTTTAATCGTCCGATAGGTTTTAAATTAATACTTCCCGGACAATAAATTAAATGATCTAAATAGTCTATTTCTGGTAAATCGTCAGTTAAAATATCGCAAGAATGATGGGTTAGATTCTCGTGAGAAAAATCAGGTTCATTTCTACTAATATTTGTGACTTTATGTGTTTCTAAAAAGCTTTTAGTAATGGCTTTTCCGATGCCTTTACTTCCGCCAATAATAACTAAATGACTCATGATTATATAGTTACAGTTGTTGGTAAACGTTTTTCTACTTTACGTTTTATAGCGGTTAAGCGTTTCATTAAATCCATGATTTTTTGGTCTTTCTTTTTCTTATAAATTTGGTTCAATTCTAAGATTAAAGATTTTGCCTGTCTTGATAACTTTACACGATCACTAGTTGATAAAGATCTTAAACTAGTTTGCTCAAATTCTAGTGCTTTTTCTATTGTACTCATGGCTTATTGTTTTAAGTAGTTTTGTAATTCTGATATTTTTTGCGGGTTTGTAAATAGTCCGCTATAAAAAGTAGTTACAGTAGCAGAAGTATCGTCTTTTACGCCTCTTGACGATACACAAAGATGTTTTGCATCTATGATTACTGCTACGTCTTCTGTATTTAAAATTTGTTTTAAATCTTCACCAATTTGGTTGGTTAAACGCTCTTGTACTTGTGGTCTTTTAGCATAATACTGTACAATTCTATTTAATTTAGATAGTCCAATGACTTTTCCTGAAGATATGTAAGCCACATGCGCTTTACCAATAATTGGCACAAAATGATGCTCGCAATTAGAGTAAAATGTAATATCTTTTTCTACCAACATTTGGTTGTATTGATATTTATTATCAAACAATGCAATTTTTGGTTTGTTAGCTGGATTTAATCCAGAGAAAATTTCTTCAACATACATTTTTGCAACACGTTGTGGTGTGCCTTTTAGCGAGTCGTCGGTTAAATCTAAACCAAGTACGTCCATAATTTCTTCAAAAAGAATTGAAATACGTTCCTTTTTTTCTTCATCAGAAATTTTAAACGCATCTTTTTTCATTGGTGTTTCCAGACTGGTAAATAAATGGTCATCACCAATATCTTCAATCGAAAATCCATTTAATTTGTGTCCGTTGGTTGGAGTTACTAATTTTTCATTTTTCATAGCATCTTTTTTAATTGCTGTTTTCAATATAAAATCGAAACAAAGCAGGTTGTTATATCTATCGTTTAGATATTTTATTGTGTGTAATTTGTTTTTGTCTACTGCATTTAAATCTTCCTTTTTCAAAAGATCTTAATTTTTGATGTTTGGTAGCACGACCTTGCACACGTTTTCGCCAAAGTCTAAAGCTACTAGGTTTCATCTCTCTACGCATAAGATTAATAACCTCTTGTTCTTTTAAACCAAATTGAAAAGCGATAGCATCAAAGGTAGTGCGATCTTCCCAAGCCATTTCTATTATTCTATCAATTTCCCTTATCGTCAAATTCTTATTCATTATATGGTATTGTTGAAAATTGTGCGTCAAATTCTATTTTCTGATCCAATAGTTTTTTAAAAAATTGCTTGTTTTCTTTGAAGGTTTTATTCTCTCTAAAATGAATAAATTTGCCGTCTGCATGTATGCTTGCACCGTTAGTTTTATAAATCACTAATCTGTAATATGGTATTGCCCAAGCAAAGCGTTGTAAACCTTTACCTATATGAATTAAAATGCCTTTTGGTCTTAACTCTATGCTTCCATAATTTATATCGTTTACCAAGTTAATTACGGTATGTAGGTTTGGGCTAACCTCGTCAATAATCATTCGTTTAGAACCAACACCTTTTAATTTTAACGCTTGGAAAAACGAAAAAGGCTTACCTAACAAGTTGTTGATTTGTTTAGTGATTTCTTTATCGGTATAAGAAGTATTAAAAAGCAATATTTTGTTATTTGATTCTAACCAAATCTACAAAATGTTTAATCTTTTTAAAAATATGTTAAACAATATTTAACATATTATTTTCTGATGTTTGATAATTAAAATCTATCGGTTGCGAAGCATTCTGCTACGATCGCTTAAAGTATGTCGTTTTAAGATGCGTAAACTTTCTTTTTTTACAAGAGTATCTTCTTTCATTTGCCATAAAATATCACTTGCTTGTTTGCGCGTTTTCTTTTCATTGATAATAGGAAAAGGATAGTCTTTACCTAATTCAAAACTAGTAATTTGTTGGTCAAAATAGGTCATTTCACTTGGGTTATGTATAAAAGGCGCTTCTAAATTTGCTAATTCTGGAACCCATTGTTTTATAAATTTACCTTCCGGATCATGCTCTAAACTATTTTTTAACGGATTGTAAATTCGCAACATGTTTATACCTGTTTCTCCTGCTTGCATCTGTATTTGTGGGTAATGTATACCAGGTTCAAAATCTAAAAATAAGCTTGCTAAATGTTCGCTTAAGTCTTGCCAAGGTTGCCATAAATTGTGTGTGAAAAATGAAACCACTAAAGCACGCATTCTAAAATTTAAATAGCCTGTTGTGTTTAAACAACGCATGCAGGCATCTACCAACGGAAAGCCTGTTTTGCCTTCTTTCCATGCATTTTGAAACTCAACGTTTACTGGTTTTTCAAGTTGATGAAAGCCTTTATTTACGCTTTTAAATTCCATTGTATGTTCCATTTCAAACTTTTGGATAAAGTGTGCTTGCCAGCGTAAACGCGATACAAAAGCATTTAAATGACGTTTGTGTTTTTTGTTTTTAACAGCTTCTGATGCACTATTAATGACTTGTTTCACGGATAAATTTCCCCAAGCAATGTATGGCGATAATCGGCTGCAACCTGTTCTGGCTTCTAAAGGTTTTGATATATGAAACATGTAGTTTTTATAGCGATTATTGAAAAAAGACTGCACGTATTTTATTCCTGTTGTTGTACCACCTTTTTGAAAGTTTTTATTGTGAATAGTTTCTGTTGAAACAGTTTTAAACTGAAGTTCTAAAGCTTCAACTGAAGTAATATTTAATAACTGATTTTGTTTTGGCTGAAACTGAAACTCTGGTTGCATCATAAAATGATCCCAATCTTCAAACCAAGTGTTTCTGTTTTTTAGTCCACGCTGTACACCGTTATTAGTGTTTTCTATCCAAGTAATATGTTGAGTTCGGCAAAATTTCGCGAAAGCGATATCTCTTTCAAAAGTTGATAGTATTCCAGTTTCTAGGTGAGAAAACACGTGTGTAATGTTGAATTGCTTTTGAAGTTGCTCAACTGTATTTTCAATAGAATTATTAACTACTAAAACTTTAGACTTATAAGGTTTTAGTTGCTGATTTAAATCCTCTAAAGACTGTTTTATAAAATCCCAATGATGTTGACTGTAATGTTTGTCTTGAAGTAAAAAATCCTCGAAAGTGTAGAGGAGAAGCACGTTTTGGTTTGTGTTTATGGCGTTGGTAATGGCTTCGTTATCCTGTAAACGAAGGTCGCGTTTTAACCAAACTATACTAAGGTTGTTTTTCATTAAAAGTTATTAGGATTTTCTATAATACTTTGTGCACGTTTTTTGATATTTACCAGTTGGTCTTTATCCATTTTGTCTAGTAAACTGTACATCATGCCCATACGACGATTATTGCCTAAAATGCTGCGTTTATCGTCTAAAAAATTCCAGTATAAGCTGTTAAACGGACATGCTTTTTTGTCTAATTTTTCCTTTTTATCGTAATAGCAATTGTCACAATAATTACTCATTTTATTAATGTAACTTCCGCTAGAAACGTAGGGTTTTGTAGCTATTTTTCCACCATCTGCAAATTGGCTCATGCCACGTGTGTTGGGTAATTGTACCCATTCTAAAGCATCAACATAAATACCTAAATACCAAGCATCAACTTCATCTGGTTTAATTTGCGCGAGTAACGCAAAATTACCAGTTACCATCAATCGCTGTATGTGATGCGCATAACCATTATCTAAACTGTTGGTTATGGCATTTTTTAGGCAGTTCATTTTAGTATTTCCTGTCCAATAAAACTCAGGAAGTTTATTGGTGTTTTCTAAGTGGTTTTCGGTTTTATAATCTGGCATTAAAGCCCAATACATACCGCGCATATACTCGCGCCAACCAATAATTTGACGAATAAAACCTTCTACTTGAGATATATCAATATTGTCGCCATGTTTGCGCCAATAATTTAAAACGGTATCCACAATATTTTTTGCTGAAATAAGCTTGATGTTCATCGCAAAAGACAGTCGCGAATGGAATAAATACACTTCGTTAGTATGCATCGCATCTTGATAATCGCCAAAATGAATCAATAATTCTTCACAGAAATATTTGAGTTGATCTAACGCTTGCGCTCTGGTAATTGGATAACTAAACGTTTTAGTGTCAAAGTTACCAATGGTTTTGATGTCACTGTTTTTAATTAGCTCAACAATATCTGAAACGTCATTTTTAAAATATTTGTAAGAAGGAATCTTATGTTCACCTTTCCATTTGTTGCGGTTGCTTTTGTCGTAGTTCCATTTACCGCCTTCAGGTTGGTTTCCAGCCATTAAAATGTCGTGTTTTTTACGCATATCGCGGTAAAAATTCTCCATTAAATATTGCTTTTTACCTTTAAAAAAGTCCTTTAAATCATTACGTTCTGTGTAAAAATGTTCTGTTGAAAACACTTCAGATTCAATATCTAGAGACTTGCAAAATTCTGATAATTGTTGATCTACGCGATACTCGTCTGGTAATTGGTATTCAAACTTTTCAATCTCATGTTTTTTGATGAGTTGTTTTAAATTTTCTACTAAATCTTGCGTATTTTTTTTATCGTCTAGTTTATAATAGTCTACTTTAAAATTATTCTCTTTAAGATGATTTGAAAACGCACGCATTGCAGCAAAAAAGCCAATTATTTTTTGAATATGATGCGTTACATAATCGGTTTCTTGACGCATTTCAAATAGACAATACACCACATTTTTATCATTGGTTTTATACCAACTGTGTTTGCTGTTTAATTGATCACCAAGTATAAGTCTAAGTGTTTTCATGTTCTAAAATAAAGTGTCTTGCAGCCACAAACGTTGGTATTTACCGTTACTATCGTAGCGATCTGCTTGAAGTTTGACGTTAAATTTTCGGTCTCTCGGGTCGTTACCAACACCAGCAACATACATCCAGTTACCGTAATTGCTGTGCACATCGTAATCGAGTAGTAAACTCTCAAAATAGGCTGCACCAATGCGCCAATCTAATTCTAGTGATTTTGCAAAATAACTCGCTACATTTTGTCGACCACGATTACTCATCCAACCTGTTTTTTTAAGCTCAATCATGTTAGCGTTTACAAAAGGTTCAGACGTTTTACCATTAATCCAGTCGTTTATTTTTTGCTGATTTTTAGACCAGTCGTAATCCTTGTTTAAAATTCCACCAATTTTAAAGATCTGATTGCCAAATTTTAATGACACATATTTAAAATAGTCACGCCAAATAAGCTCGAAAATAAGCCAATAGGTAGAATCATTTTTAAAATATGCTTTTTCAAACCGCTTGACTTGGTAATAAATGTGTTTAGCTGAAAGACTTCCATTAGCTAACCATGGAGAAAATTTTGAACTAAAATCTTTACCAACCAATCCGTTACGAGTCTTTTTATAAACGCCTAATTTTTTTGTGTTGAAAAAATAATCTTCCAAACGTTTCAATGCTTCAGTTTCTCCACCTTTAAATGGAAATGCTAAATTTGGATGCACTTCAAAATCTTCAAAACCTAAATCTGAAAGTGAAGGAATTGAAGTTGGATTTTCTAAAGTATCTTCATTTACTTTTTCTATTGCTAAAGAAGTTTCAGGTCTTATTGCGCTTTGTTTTTCACAAGCTTTTCTAAATTCTGTAAAGACTTTAGGTAGTTGTTCTATATTGAAAGGAATATCCTCTGGATGATATAAAAACTGATTGTAACTTGTTGAAATCTGAATGTATTCAGGCAACTTTTCTTTCACCTTATTAAACACATCAACTTCTTCTTGCGTCCATTCTTCTTGTAAAAAAATATGATTAATTTGATAGTTTTCTACCAAATCTGGAATACAATTTTCAGGTTTTATGGTATAAACGAATAATGGAATATTAAGTTGAGCTAGATTATTTTTTAAATTGGTTACTGTTTCAATTAAAAATTTTGCTCTGTATTTTTCGGTTTTTTTAAAGCCAAACTGATCAACTTCAAAATGTCTTGGGTCAAAGCAATATAAAGCGATAACACGATTATTACTATTAATAGCATTTGCTAATGATAGGTTATCGTGAATTCTTAAATCGTTTCTAAACCAAACTAGGCTTGTCTCTTGTTTCTTCTGCATTTTTCACTACAATATTTTACATTGTCCCAATTTTTCTCCCATTTTTTTCGCCATGTAAAAGGTAGTTGGCAAACGGGACAAATTTTTGTTGGTAGATTTTGTTTCTCAATTCCTTTAGGCATTGGCCAATTTATTTATCATTCCGTTAAAAATAAACCCGTGAAATGGTAAAACGCTATACCAATAGAGTCTTCCCCAAAGTCCGCGTGGTCTAAAAGTAGCACGTTGGTAAACTTTACCTTTTGCCACTTGAAACTCTAACCAAGCTTCGCCAGGTAACTTCATTTCGGCAAAAAGGATAAGGCGTTTTTGTTCTTTATCTGCTAATAATACGCGCCAAAAATCTAAGGCGTCACCAGTTTTGATGTCGGTTTTATTGGTACGACCACGACGTAAGCCAATACCGCCAACCAATTTGTCTAAATAACCTCTAATTTTCCAAAGTGTTGTACCGTAATACCATCCATTTTCTCCGCCAATTGCCCAAATCTTTTCAAGTGTTCGGTTTTCATCTTTTACCTGTCGTTCTTTGATGTCTTTGAAGCATCCAAATTTTGGAACTTTCAAGTATTTGGTTGATACTCTTTTTTTATTTCGGCTACTTATAAAAGCGTCTTTCCAGCTGGAGATAATTTCATTTCCTTCAATTTTTACAAAAGCGACTTCTACCGCTTGTTTATACGTCATTGGTTTTATTTCTAAAAATTGATTGATTTTACTTTTTTCTCCTATAATTTCAATACCCATGCTATTTACTAAAGAAGAGGCTAGTTTGTAAGATGTTGATGTTACAAAATATAGCCAGTAGCTTGACAGTTTTGGTGTCATTACCGGAACTGTAATAATGTGTCTTTTTAGTTTTCTTATGTTGGCAAACTGCAATAGCATTTGCTTGTAGGTAATAATTTCTGGACCAAAAATATCATGAGATGTGTTGTACAATTCTTGTTTACCAAGTCCCTTGGTTAAAAACGCTAAAACGTCTCTAATACCAATAGGTTGTGTTTTGGTGTTTAACCATTTTGGCGCAATCATTACGGGAAGTTTTTCGACTAAATCTCTAATAATTTCGAAACTTGCGCTACCAGAACCAACAATAATTCCTGCTTTAAAAACGGTTAATGCGTAGACATTAGATTTTAAAGTTTCTTCTACGTTTTTTCTGGATAATAAATGTTTTGAGAGTTTGGTGTCGTTGGTAATTCCGCTAAGGTAAATAACTTGTTTTACGTTAGTCGTTTCGATATAATTTTTGAAGTTTAGCGCACATTCTTCTTCTAACTTATGAAATTTATCGACCGAATTTGACATAGAATGTATCAAATAATATGCTGCATCTATATCTTTGGGTATGTTTTTTAAGGTGTCTGGTTTTAAAAAATCTGCTTCGACAACATGAAGATTTTTCTCTTCAGAATATCTTTTTTCGGTACGTAATTTTCCGCGAACAGCGCACACAACGGTATGACCTTGGTCTAAAAGTAACGGGATTATGCGCTTACCGATGTAGCCTGTTGCTCCTGTTACTAATATTCTCATGTTTTGGTTTTTACTGGTTAGTCGCTAGTTTTATTTTCTAGAGTCTACTGCCTATTGTTTACTGACTGCTGTTTTAGGTCTTTGGTATTCTAAGCGTTTTTCTAGAGTAGGAATGGCGTAAGTATCTAATCCATTTATGGTGGCAACATTTGCTTTAGAAAGATTTACAAAACCATCATTTTCTAATAAATTATCGTTTATAAAAAGATTTTCAATTTCACCTAAAACAAGAATAGTATCATTTTCTTTAATGAAATACTCTTGAACAAATTTCATTTGAAGCTGAACTGGCGCATCTTTTACAAAAGGAGCAAAGCCGTTATTTTTATATTCTGAATTTAGATTAGTCACTTCAAATTCTGAAATATTAGCATCATATTTAGCCGATGTATGATGCGCATCTTGTATTATTGATTTATGAATGTGATTAATCGTGTAAACGCCAGTTGCTTTTATGTTTTCGTAAGTGTTGCGTAAAACGGTTGTAGGTCTGCAAAAAAAACCTAAAAGTGGCGGATTGCTACCAACGTGCGTTACCGAACTAAATACCGCTACATTTTCAACATTATCTTTAGATTTTGTGCCAATTAGATTAGCACTTTTAAATCCTGAAACACTATTGATAAGGTTTATGCGATACAAATGATGCATTTCGTCTATGTGCTTTTTACTGAAATGCTTCATTATTTTAAGTTTTTAAAATTATTGATTTTGATGTCTTTAGCTTTTAAATCGAACATTAAATTGTAAAGGCCAAAAAACGTACGGTTGATGTAAATAAAATGCTTAGATCCGCGGTTACCGTTCATTTTTCTTAACTCTGTATTTTTACTGTAACGTTGTCCCATTTCTGAAATAGCATTAAAAAATTCAGGATTAGAAAAGTCAAATGTATCAACATGAAAAGGTTGCGTGAACAAGCTTAATAACTCATGAAACATTGCTGAAAAGAATTCTAATTCTTCAGGACTATCATCTTCTCTTAAAATTTCTAATTCAAACATTTTTTTAGTAAAAATGTCTTTGTTTTCAAGACTTTCTTTTTTTGCTAATTCAAAATAAGGTGTGTAAAAATCTTCTGGTACGGTTTTCATGCAACCAAAGTCTAGAGCAATTAATTCGCCTTTTTTAGACACTAAAAAATTACCAGGATGCGGATCTGCGTGTACTTTTTTAAGCACATGCATTTGATACATATAAAAATCCCAAAGCGCTTGCCCAAGTTGATTGGCTAACTCTTGGTTGGTGTTATGAGCTGTAAATTCAGAAAGGTGTTCGCCTTCCATCCAATCCATTGTAATGATACGTTCTGAAGATAAATCTTCATAATACTCAGGAAATTTAAGATTAGGAATGTGTTTACAAGCCTTTACAATCTCTTTACTTTGTTGCACTTCAAGGATGTAATTAGTCTCTTCAATAAGTTTATTTTCAACTTCTTTAAAGTACTTATCGCTATCTTTTCCTTTAATATTAAACATTTTGATAGCTATAGGTTTTACCAAAGCCAAATCGCTAGAAATACTTTCTGAGACACCAGGATATTGAATTTTCACAGCAAGTTTTTTCCCATCCTTTTCAGCTAAATGTACTTGTCCTATACTGGCAGCATTAACCGAATTAAGATTGAAGGTGTCAAAGATTTGGCTAGGTAATTGACCAAAATATTTTTTAAAAGTCTTCTTAACTAAAGGTGCCGATAATGGCGGCACAGAAAACTGTGCCAACGAGAACTTTTCTACATAGGCTTGTGGTAAAATGCTTTTTTCCATACTAAGCATTTGCGCTACTTTTAAAGCACTTCCTTTAAGTTGTTTTAAACTGTCGTAAATATCGTCTGCGTTGTTTTTATTTAAACGTTCTTTAGCTTCAAGCTCTGATTTTGTAAGTTTATCACCATAATATTTTAGGTAATTAACACCAACTTTAGCACCTGTAGATACTAATTTGGTTGCACGAGATATTTTTGAAACAGGTATTTTGTCTATAGTTTTCAATAGAATGAGAATTAAGAGTTCATTTGAAATTTTTCTTTGTAAATAAACTTACCAAAATCTATTAGGCTTTTTATTGGAGCAATGTCTAATACATCAAAACTTGTATTGACAGATTTTTCTATAAAGATGTCTGTCTTTTCGAAAGATGGAGACGTATCATCCATCCAAAATTTGATGGTTAATAATAATTGCATCCAAGCAGATTCTTTTAAACTTTTTTGTTGAAGTTTATCAATTTGCTCTTGTTTAGTTTCGATAAGCTCTATACCTAATTCTGAAATGTAGTGCGTAAAATGCGATTTTAAATCTTTTAAAACCACATAGTTTTTAAGCTTGTTTTTATGCTGATTAAGTGCATAAACCACATAGCTTCTGTTAGCTGTTAGGTTTTCGAAAAAAGTAAAGTAAAAACTTAATAGTTTATTTCGAGGTTCGAAATTTTGGTAATCTTCGCTAGCATGTAATGCAGTGATTGTATTTTGGTAAAAGGCTTTAAAAATACCTTTTTCTATAGCTTCAAAGTTTCCGAAATGTTCGTAAAACTTAGCTTCTTCAAAATTATTTTCTTTCGCGAAAGCGTAAACAGATTTAGGTTGCTCGTTATGTTCTAGCACATAATCCATGTAAAATGAAATGATGTTACTAGCGGTGATGTTTTTCTTTTTTGCCATTACTGTGAAATTTAATAGCATAAAGATATAAAATGTTTAACTTATTTTAGGAATAGTTAAACAAAATTTAACAAGACTTTGTATTATGATTTTTTTGTTTTGAAAGATTTATGGAGGATTACTGCAGAAACTGCACCTAAAATATGAGCAAAAATATATAAGGATACATGTGATAGATGTCCTGTAAATAGAGCAGGAGCGATGGTTCGGACAGGATTCATAGAGGCTTTTGTCATTGGTCCAGCAAACATAGCTTCTAATAAAATAACACCACCAACTGCGATACCAGCCATAGTCCCAACTTCTTTGCTTCCTGTTGAGATATGGATGATTACTGTCATTAATATAAAGGTGAGAATAAACTCTAAAATTGCAGCCTTATAATCAGGAAAACCACTTGCTGGAATACTTTCTCCCAAAGTTTTACTATCTGGAAATAGAAACCACAGTAAAGCAATTGCAACAATTGCTCCAATTAGTTGAAATAAAAAATACTTAGGAACTTCTTTCCAAGAAAACTTTTTTGCAACCGCAAACCCAATGGAAACTGCAGGGTTAAAATGCGCACCAGACGTTGCTCCAAATGCATAAATCATTGCCATTACAATTAATCCCCAAACGGAAGCCACACCAACGTGAGATATGCTACCATTGGTAATTTCGTCAATTGTCATTGCACCACAACCACAAAAAATCATTCCAAAAGTACCAATAGTTTCTGCTATATATTTTTTCATTTAATTTATTTTTTGAAAAACATATTTCATTTCAGTAGCAATTTGATTGGAACGTTCTAAATATTTTTCGTCTTGCAAATCGGTATTGTCAAATAATTTTGGGTCTTCGTAAGTGATTGGTATGCGTTTTTCGGCACCAGAAATAAACGGACAGCCTTGATCTGCACTAGAACAAGTCATAATTGCAGCAAAGTTTGATTTTGGATTAAACTTATGGTCGTAAGTTTTAGAAAACCCAATAATGGGATGCGAATTGTCATCAAATTTTATGCTGTAAATTGGATTGTTACCTTCGGAAAGTTTTATGATATCAAATCCAGTTTTTTCTAAAGTTTCAGCAATTTTTGGAAACATAGCTGTAGCTTCAGTTCCTCCAGAAAAACACGTTACGTTTTCAATATTGAAAAAATGAGCTATTGTTTGAGCCCAAATTTGTGATAAATGGCTGCGTCTAGAGTTATGAGTACAGATAAAATTGAGATTTATAGCTTGATTTTTATCTTTTTTGAATTGAATGTATTCAACCAAAGGGTTTAAAACATCTAGACGTTTCTTGCTAATTGAAGAAACGTCTAATGTTTTAATATAGTCGTTAAGGCTTGTTTTCATTTTAATTAAATTAACAGCAACCAGAACCTGGTGCACAACATGCTTCTTCTTGTTTTGGTAATTGCTCTTCTGGGATACCGCATTTGTCTTTGGCTAAACAATTGGTATGTGTAGATGTTAATAAAAATTGACCGTCTTTATAGTCTAAACCAAATTTTTGAATGCTTTGCTCTCCTTGATATTCAACTTCAATGTCAAGATCTTTTAGGTTGAAAATATCTTCTGATAATTCGATAATATGAATTAATTTTTCAGGATGAAGTCTGTGATCGTAATCATTAGCATTCCACAATTGAAAATTCACCTTTTTTTCTTGTTTTACGGTTCCGCCACAATCAATAAAATGTTTTGTGGTTTTACCAACTTCGGTAACATGAAAATGGTTTGGTACTAAACTACCATCGGGTAAAACAAACGCAATAGTGTCTAGGTTTTTTAAATGATTTTTAATTTCTGATAATGTCATAATATATGTTTTAACAACAAGAGTTAGTGTTAGTTTTTGTGTTTAAAAAAGAGTTTAAAGCGTCTTTCATTTTAGACCAATTGTCTTGATTTATGCAATAACAAACGCTAGTGCCTTCAATAGTTCCTTGGATTAAGCCTAAGTTTTTTAATTCTTTTAAATGTTGAGAAATTGTGGGTTGTGCTAAGCCAATTTCTTCTACCAAATCACCACAAACACAAGCATTAATTTTAAATAAATGTTGAATTATTGCAACACGAGCAGGATGACCAAACGCTTTAAAGTACAAGGCTAATTGGTTTTGGTCTTCGGTAAACATTTCGGCTTTAATTAATCCCATAATTATATTTGTATATTTGTTTATAGCAATATTACGATTAATAAAATTTTCAGCCAAGAAAATTTCATCTTTTTTAAGTTTTTGTTAACAATTAAAGACTAATCTATACGTAATTTTATGCTTCTAAAACTTAAAACCAAAACCAAATGAAAAAGTTAATTACACTTTTAATGGTATTTGCAGTTACTTTTACTGTAAATGCGCAAATTGAAACACCACAACCTAGTCCTTCACAAAAAATGGAACAAAAGGTTGGTTTAACAGATGTTACTGTAGAATATTCTAGACCATCTATGAAAGGTCGTACTATTTTTGGAGATTTAGTTCCTTACGGTAAACTTTGGCGTACAGGAGCAAACCAAAATACGATGGTTACATTTAGTACAGATGTTATGGTAGGAGAGTCTACTTTAAAAGCAGGATCTTATGCTATCTTTTCTAAGCCTAATAAGGATAACTGGGAAGTAATTTTTTATAGTGATACAAATAATTGGGGAACACCACAAAAGTGGGATGATAGCAAAGTAGCGGCAAAAGTAAATGCAAAAGTTTATGATATACCAATGGATATTGAAACTTTTACTGTGTCTTTTGATGATTTAACAAATGATTCTGCTGTATTAGGAATTATGTGGGAAAAAACTTACGTAGCTGTAAAGTTTGAAGTACCTACAGATAAAGCAGTAACAGCTGCTATTAATAATGTAATGAATGGACCATCTGCAGATGATTATTATGCAGCTGCACGTTACTATTTAGAATCAGGTAAAGACATTAACAAAGCTGTTGTTTGGATGGATAAAGCTATTGAAATGACTAAAGAGAACCCAAGATTTTGGTGGTTACGTCAACAATCATTAATTAAAGCAAAAGCTGGTGATAAAAAAGGAGCAATTAAAGCTGCAAAAGCAAGTTTAGAAGGTGCTGAAAAAGCTGGTAACGCAGATTATATCAAAATGAATAAAGACTCTTTAAAAGAATGGGGAGCAATGTAAATTAGATCTTTAGATATCTAGATTTTGAGATAAAAAGCGCAATCGTTATGATTGCGCTTTTTTTATTTTATGTAGTAGAATTAACTATTTCTATTTTTATTTAACTCGTCTTGTAATTGACGTCTCACTTTTTGTTCACGTTCTAAAGCGTTACGTCTATGTTCTTCAAACTCTTCTTCAACTTCTGTTAATTTAGATTTTGCTTCTCGGGTTACGCTATTACTATTTTTAAATTTAAAAATAAAGAAAAGTAAAAAGGCTAAAAGAACAGCTATAATACTCCACATTAATCCATTGTATCCGCTTTTGCTCATTTGTATGCCAAATAAAGACATACTATCTTTTTCTTCTTTAGTAGATTTTAAGTTTGTTTTAGTAGAGGATAAGCTACTTTTTAAACGTTCTATTTCTTCATTTTGATTTTTAACTGTGTTTTGCGTAGTTACTAACTCGTTTTTTACAGCTTTTAACGAGTCTAATGTATGAGATTTAAGTTTAGATAACCAGTTGCTTTTAATGACTTCATAGTTTTGACCTCTTTCATCTCTCCAACTATTAGATTTTTGAATAACGTATTCAAATTGACTATCTAAGGTACCAGAATCTAATGATAACTCATCTTCGTTATTTTCTGTTTGAGAAAATGAAGAAAAAGTGACTAAAAAAAGTAATAAGAATAAAATAGGGAAACTTTTGATTTTTAACATCTTAAGATTTGTTTTTTAAGTTTTATGTTTTTTTAAAAATATAAAATGCACTCTTTGCGGTTTAAAGATAGCAAAAAGCCCCACAATTGTGAGGCTTTATATATACGTTTTTAAAAAGTGTTTTGGATTTTAATAGTAAGTAAAACGTCTTACTTTAGCTATATATTTTGCTAATCTTATTACTTGGTGACTGTAACCATATTCGTTATCATACCACACATATAAAATTGCATTTTTACCATCTTTTCTTACAATAGTTGCTTTGCTATCATAAATAGAAGGCGCAGAGCTACCAACAATATCGCTAGAAACAAGCTCGTCACTCATTTCATATTTAATTTGTTCTACTAAATCGCCTTCTAAAGCATACTTTTTAAGGGTTGCGTTTATTCCTTCTACAGATGTTTTAGTTTCTAATTCTAAGTTTAAAATGGCTAAAGACCCGTTTGGTACTGGTACACGAATAGCGTTAGATGTTAATTTACCATCAAAACTAGGTAATGCTTTAGAAACTGCTTGTCCTGCACCAGTTTCGGTAATAACCATGTTTAAAGCTGCAGCACGACCACGACGGTATTTTTTATGAAAATTATCTACCAAGTTTTGATCGTTAGTGTATGCGTGAATAGTCTCTAAATGTCCGCTTTTTACACCATAAGTATCTTCCATAGCTTTTAAAACAGGCGTAATAGCATTTGTTGTACAAGACGCAGCAGAGAAAATATCAATTTTATCAGGATCATTTTCTAAATGGTTAACACCGTAAACAATGTTAGGAATACCTTTACCTGGCGCTGTTAATAATACTTTGTCTGCACCTTTAGAGTTTTTAAGTCTTAATAAAGCTTCTTTATCTCTAAAAGCACCAGTATTATCAATAATTAGAGCATTGTTAATACCGTATTTAGTATAATCTATATCTTCTGGTTGATTGGCTGTAATAATTTTTACAGTTGTACCATTGATAATTAAAGCTTCGTTTTTTAAATCTGTATTTACTGTCCCAGGAAAATCACCGTGAACAGAATCATTACGTAAAAGAGATGCGCGTTTTTCTAAAACAGTTTCATCTAATTGACCACGAGTTACAATAGCACGAAGACGTAATTGGCTACCTTTACCTGTTCTAGTCATTAGTTCTCTGGCTAATAAACGACCAATACGACCAAAACCGTATAAAACTACATCTTTAGGCGTAACGTTTTCCTTCATTTTGGCATCTTTTAATTTTTCTGCCACAAAAGACATTGCGTTACTGTATTTTTTCTCTTCTAAATGATACTCGTAAGTTAATTTACCAATATCTAATTTAGAAGCTGGTATATCAAGAGTCTTGATTGCTTGAGCAATTTCAACAGAATCAAAAATTGAAATTGGTTTTTGAACAAATTCGCCAGCATATTCATGAAGGTTTAAAATTTCAGAAACATTTCTGTCGATTAATTGGTTTCTAAATAATACTAGCTCTATGGATTTGTCGTACCATAAATCGCTAACAATTTTAATAAATTCAACAGTTGCTCTTCGTCGGTCTGCCTGAAACGCTAATTCGTTTTCGTAAGTTTCGTTAATAGACATTTTGTGTTTTAGTTTGTTGTGTTGATATAAGTTTAAATAGACTGTTTTTATTAAAATAACAGTCCGTTATAATTTTTGGCAAAAGTATAGATTTCAAACGTTTTCGTAAAACAAAAAATGATAAAAAAATAAAAGCACTTCATTTTTATGATGAAGTGCTTTTAAAACAAGATAAAATCGAATTAAATATCTTAAAAGTTTGGAAGTCCGTATTTAACTTTTTCTCCTTTTGAATTTATTAATTCAATACTTACAGGATCAAATTGACTTCTGTTTTCAATAACCTTTTTTACATCATCAACAGAGTTTACTTTAATGTTGTTTATAGATGTTATTATATTTCCTTCTACAATGCCTTCATTAGATAAATAGTTTTGATATCTACCATTAAGTCTAGAAATTTTAACTCCATTTTCAGCTTTAAATTTCTTTAAATCTTTAGAGTCGGCATTTTTAACTTCTCCAATTACTGGTAAAATGTATCTATTGTTTTTAAGAAGCTTAACTTCTTTTTCAATGATATCGTTATCTCTTAAAATTTTAACGTGAATTATATCGTTAGGTCGTTTTGAATTAAGGTAACCTCTTAAATCAGATTCTTTAGAAATTTTTAATCCATCAATTTCCTTTATAATATCACCAACTTTTAAACCAGCGTTTTCTGCTCCTGAGTCTTCTTCAACTTCTTCAATATAAACACCTTCTGTTTCATTAACGCCTAACTTTTCTGAGGTAAAAGTGCCTAGGTTTCTCGGTACAATACCAATCAATCCTCTTTGTACATTACCATATTCCATAATGTCTTGCACTACTTTTTTAGCAATATTACTTGGCACAGCAAAAGAATACCCTATATAAGAACCTGTTTGAGAGCTAATAGCGGTATTAATTCCAATTAAATCTCCTTTGGTGTTTACTAAAGCGCCACCAGAATTCCCTGGGTTAACTGCTGCATCGGTTTGTATAAAAGATTGTATATTTTTTCCACTTAAATCTCTAGATTTTGCACTGATTATTCCTGCAGTTACTGTAGATGTTAAATTGAATGGATTACCGATTGCTAAAACCCATTCGCCAATTTTAGCAGTATCGCTATCTCCAAAAGTAACGTACGGTAAATCTTCTTCAGTTTCAACTTTTAATAGAGCAATATCTGTATTTGGATCGGTACCAACTATTGTAGCTTCTAGTGTTTGGTTATCGTTTAAAGTAACGCTTAACTGTTCAGAATCTTCAATAACATGATTGTTGGTAATGATGTATCCGTCTGGCGAAATAATTACGCCACTACCAGTTCCTAACTGTCTACGTTGTGGTACACGACCATAAAATAGGTCTTGTAACGTTGGTTGAGCAGTGGTGATAGCTACGTTTTTAACGTGTACAACTGCGTGTACAGTTTTTTCGGCAGCGTTAGTAAAATCAATATTTTCGGCAGCAGCAAGAGCTGTCTTTGTGGTATTTAAATTGGTTGGTAAAAAACTTGGCTGTTCTATGGTAGCCTGTTGTGCAATTTGTGGTTTTTCTTTTTCAAGAAAGGTTTTATAAGTTCCTAGAGTAATTGCGCCTCCTAATACAGAAACAAAAACCAAAGTAATCAACTTCTTCATGTGCATTTAGTTTAGGTTTATTAGAATTAACGATTAAAATTAATTAAATATTGAGTGTCTATTTCAACTTTAACGACTATTTAACAGCACAATTATGCTATATTTGTCATTCAATTTTTTAACCGTTAATGACTTTAACATTTTATAAATATCAAGGTACAGGCAACGATTTTGTTATCATTGATAATAGACAAAAAATATTTGACAAAAATGATACCAAAAGCGTTAAGTTTTTATGCGACAGACGTTTTGGCATCGGCGCAGATGGTTTGATTTTATTAGAAAATCATCCGGAAGCAGATTTTAAAATGGTTTATTATAATGCAGATGGAAACGAAAGTACTATGTGTGGTAACGGCGGACGTTGTATTGTCGCTTTCGCGGAATTTCTGGGCATTTTTAAAAACAAAACTACATTTTATGCAATAGATGGTTTACATCACGCAAAGATTGAAGATGGTTTAGTACATCTCCAAATGAAAGATGTTGATACTATTGAAAGTTTTACTACGCATCATTTTTTAGATACAGGATCGCCACATCATGTTCAGTTTGTTGATAATTTAAAGACGTTTAATGTGAAAGCAGAAGGCGAAAAGATTCGTTATGGAGCACCATACAATCAAGCTGGTAGTAATGTGAATTTTGTAGAAAAAATTAACGAAAATACCTTTGCTGTTCGAACTTATGAAAGAGGAGTAGAAGACGAAACTTTATCTTGTGGTACTGGTGTAACAGCAGTAGCAATTGCGATGTATGATTCAGGAGAAAGTACGTCAAAAACTATTAATCTAAACGTAGAAGGCGGACAATTAAAAGTATCTTTTGATAAAGTAGAAGATACTTATAAAAATGTGATGTTAATTGGTCCAGCAACTCAAGTTTTTAAAGGCGAAATAGAATGTTAACATTAAAAGGAGAACATATTTATTTACGTGCTTTAGAACCAGAGGATTTAGAGTTTATTCATCATATTGAAAATGATGAAACCATTTGGGAAATAAGCAACACCATTACACCATATTCTAAATATTTAATCAAGCAATATCTAGAAAATGCTTATAAAGATATTTATGAAGTCAAGCAATTGCGACTAGTAATTTGTAATTATGTAGATACTGCAATTGGCATGATTGATTTGTTTGATTTTGATATAAAAAACAAACGCGCAGGAATTGGTATATTGGTAAAATCTGAAACCGATAGACAAAAAGGATATGGTAAAGAAGCTTTAAAACTATTGATAAAATATAGTTTTAAACACTTAGATTTACATCAATTATATTGTAATATTTCTGAAGAGAATGCAGCAAGTTTAAACCTATTTAAAAACCAAGGATTTGAAGAAATCGGTTTAAAAAAAGACTGGAATTACCTTAACGGAAGCTATAAAAACGAATACTTACTTCAACTAATAAATACTAATGTACATTAAAAAAATACTCTTAGCAATAGCCTTAATTGGATTAGTTATAGCGGGTTATTTTGCCTATTTTGTATACAATGCAATGCTTAAGCCAAATACGGCATTTAATAATGAAACGGCATACATTTACGTGCCTACCAATGCAACTTATGCAGAAGTTAGAGAGCAATTAGAACCTTTGTTAAAAGACATTGATAGTTTTGATGCATTAGCGGTTCAAAAAAAATATACAACTAATATTAAAGCTGGACGATTTCCTGTAAAAAAAGGAATGAGTAATAATGATATTATCAATTCTATAAGAAGTAATAACTTACCAATAAAGCTGAGTTTTAATAACCAAGAACGTATAGAGGATTTAGCTGGTCGTATAGCGCAACAAATAGAGCCTGATAGTTTGTCGTTATTAAAAGCAATGACAGATTCTACATTTTTAAAAGAAAAAAACTTTACTAAGCAAACCGTGATGAATATGTATGTTCCCAATACTTATGAGTTTTTTTGGAATACATCACCAGAGTTATTTAGAGATAAAATGTTGGGTGAATATTATCGTTTTTGGAATGATTCACGACAAGCAAAACGAAAAGCATTAAAATTATCTGTAAACGAAGTAATGACCATTGCATCCATCGTTCAAAAAGAAACAGCTAAAGTAGACGAAAGACCACGAGTTGCAGGTGTTTATTTAAATAGAATAAGAAAAGGATGGCCTTTAGAAGCAGATCCAACTGTGATTTACGCTAAGAAACTTAAAGAAAACAATTTTGATCAAGTTATAAAACGTGTGCTTTACAAAGATTTAGAAATTGATTCAAAATACAATACTTATAAATATCCTGGTATTCCACCAGGACCAATCACAATGCCAGACGTTTCTGCTATAGATGCTGTTTTAAATGCAGAGCAACATGACTATATGTTTTTTGTAGCAGATGTTAAAAATTTTGGCTATCATAAATTTGCTAAGACATTAGCGCAACATAATGCTAATAAGAGATTGTACACACAATGGATTAGCAGTCAAGGTATAAATAGATAGGCTTGTTTAGATATTTAATTTTTATAATTTTTTGTGTTAGTTCTGTATTTAGTCAAACAGAACAAAGCTCTTTTTTTAAGCCAAGCGACACATTAAATGTAAAAAGAAGAAACGCTGTTATACTAACCGAAAGCACTTTAGGAGGAATTACACTTCTTGGGTTAAATCAATTATGGTACGCAGATTATGAACGTTCTAAATTTCATACCATAAATGATAATTCAGAATGGTTTCAAATGGATAAGTTAGGGCATACATTTACTGCTTATCATTTAGGAAGATTTGGAGCTCAAACATTAAATTGGGCAGGAGTAAGCAAGAAAAATCAGTTAATTTATGGCGGCTCACTAGGTTTTATGTTTTTAACTGGTGTTGAAGTTTTAGATGGATTTTCTGAAGAATGGGGATTTTCTTGGGGAGATTTTGCAGCAAACGCAGCTGGTTCAGGATTATTTATTGGACAAGAATTACTTTGGGAAGAGCAGCGCATTAGTTTAAAATACTCTTTTAATAGAACACGTTTTGCCTCTCAAAACCCAAATAAGTTGGGTAGTGGTATGTTAGAAGAACTTCTTAAAGATTATAATGGGCAAACGTATTGGTTAAGTGCTAATTTACATTCGTTTTTTAAAGAAAGTAAACTGCCTAAATGGTTAAATGTTGCTGTTGGTTACGGTGTTGATGGATTGTTGTATGGCGAATCTAATTTACAACAACTCAATTTTCCTAATCAAAAAAGAAGTAGGCAATTTTATCTAAGTCTTGATGTAGATTTAACTAAAATTGAAACTAAATCTGAATTTTTAAAGCAAATTTTTAACGTATTTAACGTAGTTAAAGTACCATTTCCTACATTAGAAATTAACGGTAATGGTAAGCTAGTTGGGCACTTTGTCTACTTTTAACACTTCTTAACATGTTGATTTTCAGTATTAAATAATTTATTGTATATTTGCACGCTGAAATTTTAATCGTATCTGCGTTTGTAGATTTGGTTATAAATCAAAAACAATGAAAACAAATATTGGAAAGTTATTATCGCTAGTACTTACAATATCAATTTTATTAGCAGTTGTATTTTACAACAATGATAACGACAATATCATCTTAAATGATGGGTCACAAACAATAGAAAGCACTGGTATTTCTCATGACATTGCTTTTTACGATGTAAAAGAACATTACACACTGCACTTAGGAAAATCTTTTGCAGGTTTTAAAGAGGCATTAGGTTTTAAAGAATCTCAAAACAACTATTTTAGAGTTAACAAATTTGGGTATTTAGGCAAATACCAATTTGGAAAAAGTACCTTAAAATTAATAGGTATTTATGATTCAAATATGTTTTTGAAAACTCCAGAATTACAAGAAAAAGCATTTATTGCTAATGCACAACGTAATAAATGGGTGTTACGAAGAGATATTAAAAGATTTGTTGGAAAAAAGATGAATGGTGTAGTAATTACAGAGTCCGGTATTCTTGCTGCTGCACATTTAGCAGGACCAGGAAGTGTAAAAAAATATCTAAGAAGTTATGGTCAAAATGGGTTTTCTGATGCATTTGGTACTTCTATAAGATATTACATGAAAAAGTTTTCTGGTTATGATACTTCATCTATCAAACCGTTAAAAAAAGTTAAAGTTAAGCATAGAAGAGCTTAACAATATTATTCCTTATGAATTATAAATAGTGTTGGTCTTTTATGTAGGTCAACACTATTTTTTTTCCATTGTGTTGCAGTTTGTGTTTTGATAAATTCTGTATCCAAAGTAATATCACAAGCAACACAAATTAAGCAATCATTACTTAATGTATTACAAAGATCTTCTAACATTTTATTGTTTCTATAAGGCGTTTCAATAAAAGATTGAGATTGATTATAGTCTTTGCTAATGCGTTCTAGTCTTTTTATTTCAGATTTTCTTTCATTTTTATCGATTGGTAAATAACCATTAAAAGCGAAAGATTGTCCGTTCATACCCGAAGCCATCATAGCGAGTAATATAGAAGAAGGACCAACTAACGGAATAACTTTTATATTATTTTGATGTGCTAATTTTACAATATCGGCACCAGGATCTGCAATACCTGGGCAACCAGCATCTGATAATAGACCAATTGTTTTTCCTTCTAAACAAGGTTTTATAAAATTAGGTAAATCTTCAGGTTGTGTATGTTTATTTAATTCGAAAAGCGTTAAACTAGGTTGCGATTTTTCAGGAGAAATACTTTTTATAAATTTTCTAGCTGCTTTTGAGTTTTCTACAATAAAAGTATCTAAACTATCAATGATAGATTTTACTTGTGTTGGTAATACATCAAAAGGATTGTTTTCTCCTAATGTATTCGGAATTAAATAGAGTTTTCCTTTATTCATAATCCTAAAAATAACAAATTATGATGATGTATTTATTCGTTTTGCGATAATTTCACAAGCATTATCTAGCATATTGTAAACATTTTCAAAACCTTTATCACCACCATAATAAGGATCAGGTACATCTAAGTTTTTATCAGGAAAACTTTCATTTAAAATTAGTTTTACTTTTTCTTTTTGCTGATTGTTTTCTGCTAAAGCAATAATATTTTGATAGTTTGAGTTATCCATTGCATAAATAATATCAAAGTCTTCAAAATCTTGTTTAGTAAATTTTCTTGCGCGTTGGTTAGTTATATTTAATCCATTTTGTCTAGCAACTGCTATAGACCTTGGATCTGGTTTATTACCAACATGATAAGCAGCTGTTCCAGCAGATTCAACTGTAAAATTAGAATCTAATTTTGATTTTAGAACAGCTTCAGCTAGAGGAGAACGACAAATGTTTCCTAAGCAAACCATTAAAATTTTAGTCATGGTAATTGTAAATTATACTGAAAGCTTTTTAGTTAAATCTTCTACGTATTTTCTAAACTGCTTGTCTGTAGAAGATAAGTTATCAACTGTTTTACAAGCGTGTAATACTGTAGCGTGATCGCGCTTTCCTATTTGAGAACCAATACTTGCTAAAGAGGCTTTAGTAAACTTTTTAGCAAAGAACATAGCTAATTGTCTAGCTTGTACAATATGACGTTTTCTTGTTTTAGATTGTAAAGTATCTACATCCATTTGGAAGTAATCTGATACAATTTTTTGTATATAATCTATTGATACTTCGCGTTTTGTATTCTTTACAAACTTTTCTACCACTTGTTTAGCTAACTCGATATTCACTTCTTTTTTATTGAAAGAAGATTGAGCAATTAAAGAGATTATTGCGCCTTCAAGTTCTCTAATATTGGTTTTTATATTTTTTGCGATATATTCTACAATATCGTCAGGCATTTCAACACCATCTCTGTATAATTTATTCTTTAAGATTGAAACTCTAGTTTCAAAATCTGGTGTTTGTAGCTCTGCAGATAATCCCCATTTAAAACGAGATAATAAACGTTGTTCAATATCTTGCATATCTACGGGCGCTTTGTCACTTGTTAAAATAACTTGCTTTCCGTTTTGATGCAAATGGTTAAATATATGGAAGAATACATCCTGCGTTCCCGATTTTCCTGATAAGAATTGTACATCATCAATGATTAACACATCTACCAATTGGTAAAAATGTATAAAATCATTTCTGTTATTTTTCTTTACTGAGTCTATATATTGTTGTGTAAATTTTTCAGCAGAAATATAAAGAACAGTTTTTTCTGGATATTTGTCTTTGATATCTACACCAATAGCGTGCGCTAGGTGAGTTTTTCCTAAACCAACTCCACCAAAAACTAATAGTGGATTAAAAGATGTACCACCTGGTTTAGCAGATACAGCTAATCCTGCACTTCTTGCTAAACGGTTAGAATCACCTTCTAAAAAGTTGTCAAAATTGTAATTAGGATTTAGTTGAGATTCAATCTTTACATTTCTAATTCCCGGTATTACAAAAGGGTTTTTTAATTCAGGATTTTTATTGTTTAACGGAACATCAACATCTTGAGATTTTACAGCGCTTCTATTTGTACTTGGAATTTTTTCTGTAAAAGGTTGTTTGTTACCATAAGTGTTTTCCATTTTAATAATGTAAACCAACTTTGCTGTAGCACCAAGCTCTTTAGTAAGTGCTACTTTTAACAATTTAACGTAATGTTCTTCAAGCCACTCATAGAAAAATTTACTAGGTACCTGAATACTTAAAGCATTATCTGTAAGCTTAACTGCAACTATAGGTTCAAACCATGTTTTGTATGCTTGAGGTTGGATATTATCTTTTATAAATTGTAGACAGTTATTCCAGACCGATTGCGCAGTTACACTCATAATACTATTAAACGTTGTTTTATTGTTAGTTAAAAAAAGACCTTAAGAGTTAGGGAAAAAGTCTTTAGATTTACAGCTGGACAAATATGTGAACAAAATTCTAAAAAAAAAAATCAAATGGTATTGAATTTTTAGTTTTTTTTTCTCATGTTAAACCAGATTTCTAAACTACAAAAAAATATTGATTAAATGGCAATAAAACCAGATGAAATTGAAATAAGAGTTAGATATGCAGAAACCGACCAAATGGGTGTTGTTCATCACGGTAATTACGCATTATATCTAGAAATGGCAAGAATTGAATGGCTTCGTAAGTTAGGAATTTCTTACAAAAGTATGGAAGAAGAAGGCATAGGTTTGCCTGTAGTTTCTTTATCAATAAATTTTAAAAAATCTGCGCTTTATGACGATGTTATTAAAGTAAAAACTCAACTTAAAAAACAACCTACTGCTTTGGTGCAATTTGAGTACGAATTAACCAATCAAAATGACGAATTATTATGTACTGCAGAAGTCGTTTTGGCATTTATGGATATGAAAACAAAAAGACCAACACGTCCGCCAAAATATTTTTTAGAAGCATTAGAGAGTTAATCTTTTAATTCTTTAATATTCACTTCGTAAATACTTTCAAAAATTGAAGCTATTGTATTAGCTTCTTTTTTTCTTACAGAAATAGTAATTTGGCAATCCAGCTCTAATTTTTGATTAGTAATATTTAGATTTTTCTCTTTAATAACACGCATGACTTTGTTCATGTTTTTATAATCAAACGTGATTAAAAAGTCTATATTTATGGTTTTGGTTACAATTTCACAAGCTTCTAAAGCCATTTGTGCTGTGGTTTTATAAGCATTTATTAAACCGCCAACACCTAATTTTACACCTCCAAAATAACGCACAATCACTATCAAAACATTAGTAACTTCAAAAGATTGAATTTGACCATAAATTGGCATTCCAGCACTATTATTAGGTTCTCCATCATCATTAGCACGGTATAATAAATCAGGCTCTTCAAATCCGATTTGATAAGCGTAACACCAATGTCTGGCGCTATGATGCTGTTTTTTTAGATCTTCGATGTGCGCTTTAACTTCATCTTCATTTTTTACAGGAAATGCATACCCAAAAAACTTAGAGTTTTTGTCTTTAAAAAGTACTTCGTCATTAGGTTTTACAATGGTTTTGTAAGTGTCGTTTTCCATAAATTAAGCTAAAGTCACTAATATAATAGATATAATTGCAATGGCAATTCCTGTCCAGTTTTTTGTAGATAATTTCTCTTTAAAAAATAACAATCCTACTAAGGTTGAAAGCATTACAATAGCTACATTATTAACAGTGAAAATAGTCGAACTTTCAAAATTTTCGGCATCTAAAGCCTTTAATAACATGTAAATAGAGTAGTAGTTTACTATACCTAAAATAAATCCAGAAAGGATCGCTTTTTTATCAAAAGTGAATTGTTTTTGTATCGCTTTCGCGGAAATAAAGCCAACACCAATTAATCCAGCCATCATAAATATACATGCCGAAAATATTGGGATATCGCCATCAGGAATAAAATTAGTTTCGATATATTTTATGGATGTATCAATAACGCCAGATCCAAAAAATAACAATAACGGAAGCCAAAGTCCTTTTAATGCAAAACCAGTTTCAGTGCGTTTTTTAACCGACGCTAAATATACAGCAACCAATGCTAATAAGATACCTATTGCTTTTTGTAAACCTAAACTTTCATTATAAGCAAAAAGTCCAAATATTATGGGAATGATTACGCTCATTTTACTGGCAACAGACGCAACTGAAATTCCGTTACGCTGTGCAGTTAAAGCCATGACATTAAAAATTGAAATAAATAAAACACCTAAACCAATTGCGCCCAAAAACCATTTAGATTGTATAATGTCCTGAGTATGTATTGGCTGACTGTAACTAATAACACCAAAACTAAACGCAGTAAAGTAGTTAAAAACAATAGTTTGCAGCGTATTTGTTTTATACTTTCCTACTAAAGTAAAAATGATAAATATTAATGTTGAAGCTAATATGCTAAGCAGTAAATACATTAAAACAACTCCTTTTTAATTGTAAAAATATCAACAATATCTTCGGTAGCTGGATTGTTATTCCAAACATTAATTCCTAATTGTTCTGCAGTTTGTGTATTTTCTAAAGTGTCATCAATAAAAAGACATTCTTCTGCTTTCAAATTGTTTTCAGTCAATACAAAATTGAAAATATCTGCATTGGGTTTTCTTAAATTAATTTCGTGAGACAGATAAAATTGGTCAAAGCAATTTTTAAAGTCTTCATAAAACGATACATTCTTTTTAATGTAATCTATATGAAGCTCGTTAGTGTTACTTAACAATATTAATTGATGATTGTTGTCTTTTGCTAATTGTTTGATAAATTGTAGTCTATGTTCTGGGAAATCACTTAAAATGAAATTCCATATAGATTTTAATTCGTCTTTAGATAATTTAGGGAAGTTATCTGCGTAAAATTCTAAAAATTCATCTGTAGATATTAAACCTTGCTCATACAAAGCGTTTACAGATTGAAGTTCTTCATCTAAACTGTCAATTTCAAATTTTTCTAAAGCTAATTTTAAAGCGCCTTCTTTATCTAAATTGATAAATACGTCTCCAAAATCAAATATGATGGTTTTAATCATTTATTAATTGTTTTCGTTTTTGTAAATAGAAAACATGTCTTCTAAAATATGAGACGTTTCAATACATTGCCCATTAAATTTTGGTGCTTTTACACCAGATTTAAATGTTGTTTTTCCTTTAAAAACTCGAGCTTCGTCCCAAAGATTTTCATCAATAAACAGTTGTAATGTTCTTGCGCCACCTTCAATAATTACTGAGTTTATTTCAGCTTTAAATAATTGGTCACAAATAGCTTTTGCAGTTGTCGCTTTTAGAGTCAAGGTTTCAGCTTCATCATTAAAAACTGAAAAAGTTTTATCAAAACTTTCGTTTTTATCTAATACAATTCGTGTTGGATTTTTGCCAGTCCAATCTCGTACGGTTAACGTAGGATTGTCTTGTAAAACTGTATTTGTACCAACCAAAATAGCTTGTTCTTCGGCGCGCCATTTGTGTACTAACTGTCTAGAAAATGTGTTTGTAATCCAAACTGGAGCTTGTTTATCTCTTTGGTTTGGAGCGATAAAACCGTCTTCGGTTTCTGCCCATTTTAAAATAATATAAGGTCGTTTTTTATTATGAAATGTAAAAAAACGCTTGTGATGCGCTTTGCAATCTTCTTCACAAATGCCAACTCTAACTTTGCAACCAGCTTCCATTAATTTTTTAATGCCTTTTCCTGCAACTTCAGGATTATCATCTACACAACCAATAACAACATTTGGGATTTTGTGACGAATAATTAAATCGCTACAAGGTGGCGTTTTTCCGTAATGGCTGCAAGGTTCTAAGGTTACATAAAGTGTTGCTTTTTGCAGCAAATTTTTATCGGCTACTTTATTTATAGCATTTACTTCGGCGTGATTACCGCCATAAGCGCTTGTAAAACCTTCGGCAATAATTTTTTCATCAACCACAATAACACAACCAACCATTGGATTTGGACGTGTTGTTCCTAATCCATTTTTGGCAATTTGTAAAGCGCGTTGTATGTATAATTGATCGTTCAAATTATAGTTTGATTTTTACATTATCAATAACATCTACATGGTATTTATGCGAAAATCCCATAATTTTATAATCAATATCACCAACGTATTGTACTTTCATGTTTTTAGTTAATAAGCTACCTAAAAGACTGCTTAAATTTTTATCACTAAATAAACTGTCAGTTGGAATTTTTGCGCGTAACGGAATGGTAAATTTATCTTTTTTAGGCACTTCAAAACTTTCGGTAGTAACAGAAGAGATTTCGTTGTTATTAATAATTATTTTAAGATCATCGGTTTTTAAAGTGCCGCCAATATCATTAGGATTTAAAAATTCTGCTTCCGCTTTAAGCGTAATAAACTTAGAATTAGAATCTTCGACTTCAATAGTATTTACGCCAATAAATTCTGGTGTTTCGTTAACTGTGCAGTTAAAAAAACAAGCCAATATTGTTAATAAGAATAACGCTTTCTTCATTGCTCTGTGATTAGGTTTGTTGTATCTTCAACCTCTAAAAATTTGTGTAAAAATAGCATTTTAAAGTGAGTAATTCGATTATTGAAATAAGAGAAATCCAATCAGAAGATAATAAGCAAATGGAAGCTGTAATTCGCGAAGTTTTTATAGAGTACAACTTGCCTTTAGTTGGTACAGCTTACGCAGATGCCGAAACGCCAAAAATGTTTGAGTCTTACTCAGGCGATAGAGAAGTGTATTTTGTGGTAACTGTAGATGGAAAAGTTGAAGGTGGCGGCGGATTAAAACCACTTAACAATGCACAAAACGAAGTTTGCGAAATTCAAAAAATGTATTTTTCTAATCGCTTGCGCGGAAAAGGTTATGGCAAAAAACTATTTTTAAAATGCCTAGAAACTGCTAAATCTTATGGATTTAAAAACGCGTATTTAGAAACTATTCCAGAACTTAAAGAAGCTATACATATTTATGAAACGAATGGTTTTAAATTTTTAGATGGACCTTTAGGTGATACCGGTCATTTTAATTGTGGCGTGTGGATGTTGAAAGATTTATAATGGTTTTAGTTTAATGAAGTTAAAAGATTTAAAACAAAAATTTCACGAGCATTTAGATGCGATTTACGGTAAAGAAGAAGTGCAAAATTTTTTCTTTATGCTTACAGAATACTACAATGCTATTAAACGTATAGATTTAGCTTTAAACACAGAGTTGACTATTGAAGATGACTTTGTTTTAAAGTACGAAAGTGCTTTAGAAGCCTTAAAAAATCATGAGCCAATACAATACATTATTGGACAAACTGAATTTTATGGTTTGCCATTTTATGTAAATGAAAACACATTAATTCCAAGACCAGAAACTGAAGAGTTGGTTGAATTGATTTTATCAAATACCACTGCTAAAAGTATTCCTATGCTTGAAGAAGGTGATAATAAATTTAATATTTTAGACATTGGTACAGGAACAGGTTGTATAGCTATTAGTTTGGCAAAACAATTACCAAATGCTAATGTGTCTGCGATAGATTTTTCTGCGAAAGCGTTAGAAATTGCAAATAAAAACGCAGAATTAAACCAAGTAGACATTAATTTTATTGAAAATGATATATTAAAAATCTGCGATTCTGAACTTGATTCAGCAACCAAATTTGATATCATCGTTTCCAATCCGCCATACGTTAGACAATTAGAAAAGCAGCAAATGCAAGACAATGTGCTTAACCACGAGCCACATTTAGCATTGTTTGTTGAAGATGATAATCCATTAATATTTTATAGAGCCATTACACAATTTGCGACTAAAAATTTAAAACCAAATGGCGAATTGTATTTTGAAATAAATGAATATCTTGGAAAAGAAATGATGGCGCTTTTAGAAAAATTTGGCTTTAAAAACATTCAGTTAAAGCAAGATCTTTTTGGAAAGGATAGAATGATTTGCGGTATGCTAAAATAAAGAACAAGTGACAAACAAATGAATATAGAACAACAAATAACCCAACTACGTGACGAGCTTCGTCAGCATAACTATAATTATTACGTACTTGATAATCCAACGATTAGCGATTATGAGTTTGATGTAAAACTTAAAGAATTACAAGCGTTAGAAAAAGCGCATCCAGAGTTTTACGACGCAAATTCTCCAACCTTACGTGTTGGTGGCGAAGTGACTAAAAACTTTAATACTGTTGTACATGCACACAGAATGTATAGTTTGGATAATTCGTATTCTTTAGACGATTTAAAAGATTGGGAAACTAGAATTAAAAAGTTGGTAGATGGTGATGTGCAATACACTTGCGAGCTTAAATACGATGGCGCATCTATAAATTTAACTTACAAAAATGGAGCTTTAGTGCAAGCTGTTACACGTGGCGATGGTGTACAAGGTGATGATGTAACAGCAAATGTAAAGACTATAAATTCAGTACCATTACAATTAAAACCACCATTTCCTGAACAATTCGAAATTAGAGGTGAAATTGTGCTTCCGTTTGATGGATTTAATAAAATGAATGAAGAACGCATTGCAAATGGAGAAGAACCATATAGAAATCCGCGTAACACAGCATCTGGAAGTTTAAAACTACAAGATAGCGCAGAAGTTGCAAAACGTCCGTTAGACTGTTTATTATATGGTTTGGTTGGTAGTAATTTCAATTTTACAACACAATTTGAAAGCTTAGAACGCGCCAGACAAATGGGTTTTAAAGCGCCAAAAGAATCAAAACTATGCAATACAATAGATGAAGTTTTTGAATTTATAAACCATTGGGATCACGCCAGACACGATTTACCTTACGAGACCGATGGAGTAGTTGTAAAAGTTAATAGTTTATACCAACAAGAAGAGTTAGGTTTTACCGCCAAAGCGCCACGTTGGGCGATGGCGTATAAGTTTAAAGCCGAGCAGGTAAGTACTGTTTTAAACGAAATTACTTATCAAGTTGGGCGTACTGGCGCCATTACACCTGTTGCTAATTTAGAGCCAGTCGAATTGGCAGGAACCATTGTAAAACGTGCCTCTTTGCACAATGCAGATCAAATTGAAAAACTAGATATTAGAGTAGGAGATACGGTTTATGTAGAAAAAGGAGGCGAAATTATTCCTAAAATTATTGCGGTTAATTTAGAAGAACGACCAGCTAGTTCTAAGCCAACAGAATACATTACTAATTGTCCAGAATGTAATACACCTTTAGAACGTATTGAAGGCGAAGCAAAGCATTACTGTCCAAATTATAATGGCTGTAAACCACAGATTATTGGAAGAATTCAGCATTATATTTCAAGAAAAGCAATGGATATTGAAGGTTTAGGTGGCGAAACCGTTGCGCTTTTAGTTAATGCTGGATTGATCAATAACTTTGCAGATTTATATGAATTAACTAAAGAAGAAATTCTTCCGTTAGAGCGAATGGCAGAAAAAAGTGCCGATAATTTAATTGCAGGTATTGAGGCTTCAAAACAAATCCCGTTTGAGCGTGTTTTGTTTGCAATCGGTATTCGTTTTGTAGGCGAAACTGTTGCTAAAAAACTGGCAAAACATTACAAATCTATTGAAGGGTTACAAAATGCAAGTATTGAAGAATTAGTGAATGTTGATGAAATTGGAACCAAAATAGCAGAAAGTGTAGTCGACTTCTTTTTAAATGAAGAAAATCAGCAAATCATTAATCGATTGAAAAGTTATGGAGTTCAATTGGAAATTTCAGCAGAAAAGCTAGCTAATCAAACCAATAAATTAGAAGGAAATATCTTTGTCGTTTCAGGTGTCTTTTATCAAGTGTCAAGAACAGAACTAAAAAAATTAATTGAAGATAATGGCGGAAAAGTGTCTTCTTCAATTTCATCTAAAACAAATTATGTTGTTGCAGGTGATAAAATGGGGCCAAGCAAAAAGGAAAAAGCCGAAAAGCTTGGTGTAGAGATTATTAGCGAAGAAGCCTTTTTACAGATGTTAAATTAGAAAGAAATTACTTGCATTATAGCTTGTTGTGGTTAAAACCGTAATTTTATTGAATTTTATGTAAAAAATAATTTTTATTGATAATTGTTTATTTTTTTAACAAAAAATAATATTTATATAAAAATTTGACACCTTTTAATAGTATTTTAATATCGAATGAATTAATAATTAAACTTAAAAACATCGATTAAAAACACTTTTATTTGGTTTAAATGTATTTTGGTGTATATTTGCTGTCCCAATCTACATTTAATGAAGTTAAGCAAATACAAAACCATATCATTGGTGCTTGTTACTTTGGTTGTGTTAACAATCTTTGGTAATTTATTTCAGATAAAAATTCTGTCAGAAATTGCTTGGATTTTAATTTTACCTACACTTCTAGTTTTTTACTCTGTTTATCAAGGTAAAAAAGATATATTATTTATTATCTTTTTGGTTGGTTTTGCACTCTCAGAGATATTAAAACTGTGGTTTATAACTTCAGAAATGCTTTATTATTATGCATCCTACATTTGTATAATGGTAGCTTATTCTAGTTTAATAATTTTCTTCTTAAAAGGCATAAAATTTAAAAAACTATTAAAGAATTTTAAACTTCATCTAATCATACTATTAGTCTTCAACTTGTATATTTTGTATACTTTAAATGAAATGATTTTACAAGATGAAACTGTTGAAGTTTTTACCTTTATTTTCTTTATTGAAGTAGTTTATAACGTGCTAATTTTATTAATGCTTTCAATTTCATTATTATATTATTTACATAATGAAAGCAAGCAAGCTTTGTTGTTGTTTTTAGCTTGTGTTTGTATTGTTTTTTCTGAAATGATACAAGTAGCCTACGTATTTATAACCGCAGAAATATTTTTAAGAATTGGTTATTTACTTCTTATGGCGATAGGTTTTGGTTTTATCTATTTTTACACTTTGTTAGAGGTGAAAAAAAGAAGACTTATTAGACGATAATTGAAGTTCCGTTAGCAGATTTAGTTTTGTCCGCATCAAAATAGAAATCAATTTTACCTAAGTTTATTCCATAACAGCCTACTTGATTTACTAAAACATTTTTACCTTCTAAATTTTGTGCTACTGTTGGCTTTGGTAAAAACGTATGTGTATGACCACCAATAATTAAATCTATGTCTTTTGTAGCTTTAGCAAGGTTTAAATCGCTTATTTTCTCTGGGAATTTGCTGTAGTAATAGCCTAAATGAGATAAACAAATGACTAAATCGCATTGTTCTTGTTGTTTTAAAATGCGTGTCATTTCTTGAGACGTTTCAATAGGATCTTTGTATACGGTTTCTTTGTACATTTTTGGGTCTACTAAACCTTCTAGTTTAATACCTAACCCAAAAACACCAATTTTAATTCCGTCTTTAATAAACACTTGGTATGGTTTAACATGAGTATCCATTACTGTGTTTGAAAAATCATAATTAGCACTTAAAAACTGAAAGTTGGCATGTGGTAACTGTGCATAAAGTCCGTCAATACCATTGTCAAAATCATGATTTCCAATAGTTGCAGCATCATATTTAAGCTTACTCATAAGTTTAAATTCTAATTCACCGCCATAATAGTTAAAATACGGTGTACCTTGAAAAATATCACCAGCATCAAGTAGTAAGGTGTTAGGGTTTTCTTTTCTAATATTTTCGATTAAAGTAGCACGTCTTGCAACTCCACCTTGATTAGCATTACGGGCATCATCAGGACCAAAAGGATCTATATGACTATGTACGTCATTAGTATGTAAAATGGTGATTTTTTTAGTAGAATCTCCTGCAGCAAACGAAGAAAATCCGTATCCTCCAATAGTAGCTAATGCTGTTGCTGCTGTGGCTTGTTGTATAAAATCTCTACGTTTCATGTTTATTTTATTTGAGTAAATCTATCGTCTATTGTTGGGTTTATAGTATCTACTTTTTTAAAGTAGTCTATCATTGCGTTTCTAATTTTGTAATCTAAAGTATAGACTGTATCATTAGTTTTGAAAAAAGTCATATTGTCGCCACCATTGTATAAATAATCATTAGTAGCAACATAGTAAGTTTTATTTTCATCTATGTTTTGGTCGTTTATAAGAGCCTCACTAACATTGTAATTTTTGTCAAGTGTTAGTTTGAGTCCTTCAATAGGATGCGCTTTTTTCGCTCTGCTTAAATAAAAAACTAAACTATCCATTTGTTGTCCTTTTAAAGCAACAACAACTATACTATTTTCAAAAGGCATTACCTGAAAAGCTGTTTCTGTAGTAATATTTCCTTTGTTAATAGCAGCTCTAATTCCACCATGATTTAATAAAACCATGTCAATATTTTTACCGGTTCTTTGGTTAAAAATAGGATTGCCTTCTTCTAAAACAATATGAGCCATTAAATTACCTATTGCAGTATTGAAATCTCCATCTTTTTTGTGGTAAGTTTTTGGTGCGTAAGACAACACTTTACTCATGTCTTTTTCTAGGTTGTCTCTAAAAGGTTTTATAAACTCGTCAATCTCTGTATCTAAAGCAATACTGTCTGATATAGGGATTTGTTTACCTTCAATTTTGTTTAAATGATACTCTTGTTTGCAAGAGAAGAACAAGCAAAAAAGAGCTAAGAGAACAAAGGATTTATTTTGCATAATAAAGTTGAAAAATTTCAAGTTAAATTCATGATACAATTACTACATTTGCATCAAAGCAATAAAGATAAATGATTTTAAAAGGTTTAAAAGAAAAAACTAATAAAAACTACATTGATAAATGTGTTAAAAATCGAGTGACGATTTCTAACAATAACAAAATCAAAACAGTAGGCGTTATTGTAGATGATTCTGAATTTTTAGACCTTAATTGGATTAATAAATTGCAAGATGTTTTAGAGGTGAAAACCGAAAATTTTCAAATTATTGCCTTAACTAATCAAAAATCTAAAACCGAAAGTATTTATCAAAATACATTTTCTAGAAAAGATTTAGGTTGGAAAGGAAATGTAAAAACCGAAACTTTAAAATTATTTCTTAATAAAAAAAATGACTTGTTAATTAGTTATTATACTTCAGATAAACTTCCTTTAATTTTTGCTACTGCAACAAGTGAAGCAAAGTTTAAAGTAGGTATTCTAGAAGAATCAAATACTAACGATTTAGTCATTAAAACAGATATAAAAGACACGTCAACTTTTGAAAAAGAGTTGGTTAAATATTTACGAATATTAAATAAATTATAGTTATGAATAACCCTTTTTTAGGAACAGGAATTGCAATTGTGACACCATATAACCAAGATGGATTGGTAGATCATGAAGCATTAAAAAAGATTGTAAATTTTAACGTAGAAAACGGTACAAATTACATAGTAATTAGTGGTACAACAGGAGAAAGCGTTACAATTACCAAACAAGAAAAAAAGGAGATTATAAAAACTATAAAAGAAGCTAACGCTAACAGATTACCATTAGTTTTAGGTATTGGAGGAAATAACACTGCTGCAGTAATTGAAGAAATTAATGCAACAGATTTATCTGATTTTGCAGGTATTTTATCTGTGTCTCCATATTACTCAAAGCCTACGCAAGAAGGCATGTATCAACATTTTAAGGCTATTGCAGAAGCTTGCCCAGTACCAATTATCTTATATAACGTACCTGGACGAACAGCAAAAAACATGGAGCCAAAAACAGTTTTGAGATTGGCTAATGATTTTGAAAACATAGTAGCAGTAAAAGAAGCAGGTAACAACCTTCAGCAGTATTATGAATTATTAAGAGATAAACCAGAAGATTTCTCTGTAATTTCAGGAGATGACGATTTAGCTTTAGGTGTAGTTTTGGCTGGAGGAGCAGGAGTAATCTCTGTTATTGGTCAAGCATTTCCAAAAGAATTTTCAAAAATGATTCAATTAGGATTAGAAGGAAAAGCTAAGGAGTCTTTTGAAATTCATTTTAAGTTAATGGAAATTATAAATTTAATTTTCTCTGAAAACAATCCAGCAGGTATCAAAGCAGTTTTAAAAACTCTAGACTTATGTTCTGATAAAGTAAGATTACCTTTGGTTGAAGCGTCTTCAGAATTAACAGAAAAGATAGAAAGTTTTGTTTCAGCATTTTATAAAAGTTAAATAATGCTTAAACCTATTTTAAACTATAATCTAACGATTACTTTAGCGTTTAAATTATATTTTTAAAATCCATTTAAATAGCGTATTTTTGCGCTTCGTTAAAATTTTATGAAGCATTTATTTTACATTTTAGTCGCATCTGTTTTATTAAGTTCTTGTAGTGAATATCAAAAGGTATTAAAATCTGAAGATATTGCTGCAAAATTTCAGTTAGGAGAACAATTATATAACGAAGGTAAGTATAACAAAGCCAACCGTTTATTTACTCAAATTGTGCCTTCTTACAGAGGTAAACCTCAAGCAGAAAAGTTAATGTATCTATATGCAAATACTTTTTATGAAACAGGAGAGGATTATTTAGCAGGTTATCAATTTGAAAGATTTGTAACCGCATATCCAAGAAGCGAAAAGCTAGAAGAAGCATATTATAAAAGTGCAATTAGTTATGCAGCATTATCACCAGTATATTCTAAAGATCAACACGAAACAAAAAATGCTCTAGAAAAATTACAACTTTTTGCTAATCTTTACCCAAGCTCTAGCTATATGCCAGAGGTTAACAAAACGGTTAAAGAGTTACAATATAAGCTAGAACTTAAAGCGTACAGTATTGCGAAACAATATAATCATATTTCAGATTATCAGGCGTCAATAAAATCTTTTGATAATTTTATTGTTGATTTTCCTGGGTCTAGCTTACGCGAAAAAGCTTTATTTTACAGATTTGATTCAGCTTACCAATTAGCAACAAAAAGTGTTGAAAGTAAAAGACAAGAACGTCTAGAAAAAGCAAAATCTTATTATAGTGCTTTTAAAAAATTATACGCACAGTCTGAGTTTATTGAAGATGCAGAAAAAATGAACGAAGACATTAATAAACAATTAGAACAATATAGTACAAATAGCTAATATTATGGATTTAAAAAAAATCGATGCTCCTGCATCTACAGTAACGTATAACAGAAATGAAGTAGATGCACAAACAAATAACATCTACGAAGCAATTTCTATTATATCAAGAAGAGCTGAGCAAATTAATTCTGAAATCAAAAAAGAATTAATAGAAAAGTTAGAAGAGTTTGCAACTTACAATGATAGCTTAGAAGAAATCTTTGAAAACAAAGAGCAAATTGAAGTTTCTAAATTCTACGAAAAATTACCAAAGCCACATGCTTTAGCGGTAAAAGAGTGGTTAGACGAAAAAATCTACTACCGTAATACAGAAGAAGACAACAAATAATAAACTAATGTCAATTTTAAGCGGCAAAAATATACTGTTAGGCGTAAGCGCTGGTATTGCTGCTTATAAAACAGCTACATTAGTTAGACAATTTATAAAAGCAGGTGCCAATGTACAAGTAGTCATGACACCTGCTTCTAAGGATTTTGTAACACCGTTAACATTATCCACACTTTCTAAAAATCCAGTTTACTCTACATTTACAGACGAAGAAGACGAAAACGCTACATGGAATAACCACGTAGAATTAGGTCTTTGGGCAGACTATTTTGTCATTGCTCCAGCAACTGCAAATACCTTATCAAAAATGGCAAATGGGACTTGTGATAATTTGTTATTAGCAACCTATTTGTCGGCTAAATGTAAAGTGTATTTTGCGCCAGCAATGGATTTGGATATGTACAAACATCCATCTACTTTAAATTCTTTTGAAAAACTGAAATCCTTTGGTAATGTTATGATTCCTGCAACTTCAGGCGAATTGGCTAGCGGATTAGTAGGACAAGGTAGAATGGCAGAACCTGAAGATATTGTTTCGTTTATAGAAAAAGATATTTTAAACGAACTTCCCTTAAACGGAAAAAAAGTAATGATTACAGCAGGTCCAACCTATGAAGCTATAGATCCTGTTCGATTTATAGGTAATCATTCCTCAGGAAAAATGGGTTTCGAGATTGCTAAAGCAGCAGCAAATTTAGGCGCAGAAGTTATTTTAATTTCTGGTCCAACACATCAAAAGGTAACTCATAACTTAATTACCGTTGTACCTGTTGTAAGTGCACAGGATATGTATGAAGCGGCGCACAACTATTTTAAATCTGTTGATATTGCTATTGCAGCAGCAGCAGTTGCAGATTACAGACCAAAAGAAGTAGCAACTCAAAAAATAAAAAAGGAAGAATCTACGTTATCCTTAGAATTAGAAAAAACAAAAGATGTTTTAGCGTCTTTAGGACAAATTAAAGAACAACAATTTTTAGTTGGCTTTGCTTTAGAAACGAACAATGAAATTGAAAATGCAAAAAGCAAGCTTAAAAGAAAGAATTTAGATTTAATTGTATTAAATTCGTTACAAGACAAAGGTGCAGGTTTTAAATCAGATACTAATAAAGTAACGTTAATAGATAAAAACGAAACGATTAATACTTTTGAATTAAAATCTAAAACCGAAGTTGCTAAAGACATTTTAAACACCATAATATCAGCTTTGAATGCGTAATATTTTTATTTTTTTATTCTTAATTACTTGTAATGTTTCAATGTTTGCACAAGAGTTTAACGCTAATGTTGTTGTAAATGCACAATTAACAGGTAACGAAAATTTACAGCAATTTAAAACTCTAGAAAATCAGTTGAAAGAGTTTATTTCTAACACAAAATGGACTAATAAAACATTTCAACCACAAGAGAGAATTAACTGTAATTTGGTTATAAATATTAACGAATATTCTGGTAATAATTACAGCGCAACATTACAAATACAGTCGTCTAGACCAGTATTTGGTTCGACTTATACAACACCGGTTTATAACATTAACGATGAAGACTTTTCTTTTGAGTATGTCGAGTTTCAAAACTTGATCTATAACCCAAATCAATATGTGTCTAATTTAATTTCGGTATTATCATTTCATGTGTACATGATTTTGGGTATGGATGCAGATTCTTTTAAGATGAATGGTGGCGATACTTATTTTAAGCAAGCACAAAATATTAGTAACTTTTCACAGCAAACAGGATATTCTGGTTGGAAGTTAGAAGATGGTTTGCAAAGTAGATTTGCCTTAATAGATAACCTGATGTCTCCGACTTATAAAGAGTTTAGAGAGGTAATGTACAATTACCACAGAAGAGGTTTGGATCAAATGAGTGCTAATTTAAAAGATGCTAAAAACGAAATAGCTTTAGCGCTTTTAAATTTCAAAGAAATGAATAGAAGACGACCAAATTCTTATTTAGCAAGAATATTTTTTGATGCAAAAGCAGAAGAAATTGAGCAAGTATTTTCAAGTGGTCCTAGTGTAGATATCGTAGACTTGGTAGATACACTAAATAAAGTGGCGCCAATGCACTCGTCTAAATGGCGAAACATTAAGTTTTAAAACTCACGGTTAAGATTTAGTTTTCAACTTTATTATTTTCAAATTAAAATATGCTAACTGGATTATCCATAAAAAACTACGCATTAATAGATCAATTACAGGTCAGTTTTAATGACGGATTTACCATTATTACTGGTGAAACTGGTGCAGGTAAATCTATTCTTTTAGGTGGTTTATCACTAATTTTGGGTAAACGTGCAGATTTATCAAGTTTAAGAGATACTGAAAAAAAATGCATAATAGAAGCCACTTTTGATATTTCAAACTATAATTTAAAGTCACTTTTTACAGCAGAAGATCTTGATTACGAAGCACAAACTATAATACGTAGAGAAATTTTGCCTTCAGGAAAATCTAGAGCGTTTGTTAACGATTCTCCTGTAAATTTAAGTAGTCTTCAACTATTGGGTGAAAAGTTAATCGATATACATTCACAACACGAAACATTACAGTTAACAGATGATAATTTTCAGTTTCAAGTTATTGATGCTTTAGCAGAAACTCTAGAAAATTTAGAGACTTATAAAGGATATTTAAAAGCATATAAATTACTTCAAAAAGAATTAAAGCAACTGCAACAATTTCAAGCGGAAGCTATAAAAGAACACGACTATAATTCGTTTTTATTAAACGAATTAGTTGCTGCAAATCTAAAACCAGATGAATTAGCAGAACTTGAAGAAGAATTTGAAGTGTTGAGTAATGTAGAGTCTATTCAAGAAAAATTAGAAACTGCAAACCAACTGTTAAGCGAAGAGCAAATAGGTGTTTTGACCAATTTAAGAGAAGTAAAAAACACGATGCAAAAATTAGCGTTAATCTCTGCTAATTATAAAGACTTGTCAGAACGCGTCAATAGTACTTTAATTGAATTGGATGATGTAGCGACAGAAGTTGAACGTTTTCAATCAGAATTAGATGTTAATCCAAAACGTCTTGAAGAAGTTGAAGGAAAACTATCTGCTATCAACAATCTAATGCAAAAGCATATTGTGCAGACCATACCAGAACTAATCGAAATTAGAGAACAATTAGCACAAAAGGTAGAAGCTACAGAAAATGTTGATAAAGACATTTTAAATAAAGAAAAAGAGATAAAAGCAGTTGTAAAGCAATTAGATAGCGAAGCTGCAATAATTACTAAAAAACGTAATAACGCTATACCAAAATTAATTACTCAATTAGAAGAGATTTTATCACAATTAGGTATGCCAAATGCCCAGTTTAAAATTACTTTAAACAAAAGCGAAATCTTTTTATTTAATGGTAAAGACGAATTAGATTTCTTATTTTCAGCAAATAAAGGCGGACAATTTAATACGCTTAAAAAAGCAGCTTCTGGTGGTGAATTGTCACGAATCATGTTGGCGATTAAATCAATACTTTCAAAATACATAAAATTACCAAGTATTATTTTTGATGAAATAGATACAGGTGTTTCTGGCGAAATTTCTAATAAAATGGCAGATATCATGTCGCAAATGAGTCAGAAAATGCAGGTGTTTAGCATAACACACCTACCTCAGATTGCTGCAAAAGGGAATACACACTTTAAGGTGTATAAAGAAGATGTAAATAATGTAACCACATCTAATTTAATACAATTAGATTATGATGAGCGTGTAGTAGAGCTTGCGCAAATGCTTGGAGGTGCTACGTTATCAGATTCGGCAATAGCACACGCTAAACAATTATTAAATTAAGTTTATGAAACAAAGTATTATCTATATAATCTTTTGTAGTTTTATTTTAATTGTATTGAGTAGTTGCAGTGATGATCCTTGTGATGTAGCGCATACAATTATAGATGGAGAGTGTATACCAGATTATATTTTTCCGGATAATCAGAATCTTAAGTCAGGCGACCAATTTTACCACAACCAATATGGAGTTATTACCTATAAAGAAGGTCTTTGGTTTGACAATAAAGGAATTCTTATTGCAGAATTGAACATTAAAAAGCAGTAATACATTTAAAGTTTTATTAATTTTGGACCTAATATTGATAAAACCAAAAAGGTAATCAAATACGAACTAGATTATAAATATTCAAAAAAGTAGTAATATGTCATTCAATTTATTAAAAGGAAAAAAAGGAATCATATTTGGAGCATTGGATCCAAATTCAATAGCTTGGAAAACAGCAGAAAGAGTACATGAAGAAGGAGGAGAGTTTGTTCTAACAAATGCGCCAATAGCAATGCGTATGGGACAAATAGATGCGTTAGCAAGCAAAACAGGTTCTCATATTATTCCTGCAGATGCAACATCTTTAGAAGATTTAGAAAATTTAGTAGAAAAATCTATGGAACTTTTAGGAGGAAAAATAGATTTTGTACTTCACTCTATAGGCATGTCTGTAAATGTACGTAAAGGACGTGCTTATACAGACCAAAACTATGATTGGACACAAAAAGGAACAGATGTATCTGCGATGTCTTTTCATAAAACAATGCAAACATTGTATAAAAAAGACGCAATGAACGAATGGGGAAGCATCGTAGCTTTAACGTATATGGCAGCTCAACGTGTTTTTCCAGATTATAATGATATGGCAGATAACAAAGCCTATTTAGAAAGTATTGCACGTAGTTTTGGTTATTTCTTCGGAAGAGATAAAAAAGTAAGAGTAAATACAATTTCTCAATCTCCAACACCAACAACAGCAGGTCAAGGTGTAAAAGGATTTGATGGATTTATCGCTTACGCTGAAAAGATGTCTCCGTTAGGAAATGCTACAGCTTTAGACTGTGCAAACTATACAGTAACTTTATTTAGTGACTTAACAAAAAGAGTAACCTTACAAAACCTATATAACGATGGAGGATTTAGCAACATGGGAGTAAGTGATGCTGTAATGGAAGCTTTTGTAGATAACGAGCAATAAAAACCTTAAAAAAATATAAATACTTTAAACGTCTTACTTCGGTAAGACGTTTTTTTATAAAAAATATTTCATATTATTCAATTTAATGTAGTTAAGCTTTTTTATGTGTTTTTAAACGAAAGAAGTCTAATGTTAAGTTATTGTTATCGGTTATTTGATACATTTAAGGGATAATTTAAAATTTAACTAAATTAATTTATAAAATGAAAAAAAATACATTTTTACTTTTTATGTTTTTTGTTTTAGCATTTGCTGGTCAAGGTTTTGCTCAAAGCACAATTCATATCACAACAAGTGGCGGGAATTTTCCTACAGAAAAGTGGGTTAATATAACTACAGAAATTGATGGAGGTGGTACACAAGTATGGGGACAAGGAGATGGAAGTTATGGTAACGGTGAAGGATTAATAGACCTAGACGTAGATATTGCTCCTGGGACATACTATGTAAACTGCTACGATAGATATTCTGATGGATGGGATGGAACAACTATTGAAGTCTCTGCCTATGGAGTTGTAATAGGTGATAATGGTGGAGTTTCACCAAGTGATTCAAGTACAGTTGATAGTAGTCCATCTTGGGAAGCACCTGCAGATGAATTAGAAGCATCATTTGAGATTATTGTTCCAGAACCTCCTTCTTGTCCTGATCCAAATACATTATTGGTAAATAATATAACAACCAATTCAGCAGATTTAAGTTGGACAGCAGGAGGAACAGAGACCTCATGGAATATTGAGTTAGTAGATATAACAGCAGGAGGAACAGTAACAGGAACAGCAACAGCAACTGGAGTAACTAATCCATATTCTTTAACAGGTCTTACAGCTAGCAATGATTATGAATATTATGTACAAGCAGACTGTACTGGAGGAGATTTTAGTACTTGGGTAGGTCCTTTCGCTTTTACAACTGCGTGTGAAGCTGTAGGTAGTTTTACAGAAGGATTTGAAAGCTTCTCAACTAATGTAGATGCTAATTGTTGGTCAGAAAACATAGGAGGCTCTGGAGGTTATGTTTATGTGTCTTCATCAGATACTAATACGGGAACAAGAGCTTTAAGAACGGGTAATAGCGGAACTTCTAGTGCTGAACATTATATCATTTCACCTCAATTAATTGATATGTCTGCTGGTACGCACAGACTTTCATTTTTTATGGAGGCATCTGCAACTATTACTTCAATTGAAGTTGGAAGTATGACCGATCCAAACTCTTCGGCAACATTTACTACTATACAATCTCTTGCTTGGAGTACAACAATGGAACAGAAAACAATTTATTTTGATTCACCAAATACAGATGATTATTTTGCAATAAAAGTAACTTTTGGTACTAGTACATATAATTATGCTTCTTTTGATGATGTAGTATGGGAACCAATCCCAAGCTGTATAGAACCTAGTGCTTTAACAGCTTCTAATGTCACTTCTTCTTCAGCAGATTTAAGTTGGACAGCAGGAGGAACAGAAACGTCTTGGAATATTGAGTTAGTAGATGTAACAGCAGGAGGAACGGTAACCGGAACAGCTACTGCAACAGGAGTTGTAAATCCATACACATTATCAGGTCTTACAGCTAATAATGATTATGAATATTACGTGCAAGCAGATTGTGGAGGAGATACTAGTGCTTGGGAAGGTCCATTTGCTCTTACAACATTATGTAATCCAATAACTTCATATCCATGGACAGAAGATTTTGAGTCAGTTTCTACACCAGATTTACCTAATTGTTGGAGTTATATTAACAATAATGGAGATACAGATTACTGGAGAACGTATACAACTTATGGAGTAGGAGGATCAACAACAGCAGGACTATATACAGATTTTAATTCAGGTAATAATGATGATTATTTAGTGCTTCCTCAATTTACATTAACAGGTAATGAACGTTTAAAATTTAGTGTAAGAGCAAGAAGTTCTTCAGAGCCAAATGATTATAGAGTAGTTTTATCTACTTTAGGAAGCACACCTACAGATTTTACTGAAGAATTACTACCATTAACTCAAGTTTCAAGTACAACCCAAACAGAGATAACACCAATAGACTTAAGTGGTTACACAGGAGATGTATTTATAGCAATACATGTACCATCTGGAGGTTTAGATGGTTATTATATTTATTTTGATGAATTTGTAGTAGAACCAATCCCAAGCTGTATAGAACCTAGTGCTTTAACAGCTTCTAATGTCACTTCTTCTTCAGCAGATTTAAGCTGGACAGCAGGCGGAACAGAAACGTCTTGGAATATAGAATTAGTAGATGTAACAGCAGGAGGAACTGTAACAGGAACAGCTACTGCAACAGGAGTAACTAATCCACATTCATTAACAGGTCTAGCAGAAGATAATGATTATGAATATTATGTTCAAGCAGATTGTGGAGGTGATACTAGTGCTTGGGCTGGACCATATACTTTTAGTACTTATAAAGGTTGTGGATCTTCAGGGTCTTTCACTTATACAAATAATAGCAATTTAAGTGCTAGTTTAAATTCATTTGCATCTAGCGTACCTGGAGATACTATTACTTTAACATTTACAGCTGGATCAACAGAAATCGGTTATGATGATTGGTTTATAGTAGATAGTGCAGATGGAACAGGAAATATTATAGATTCAGGATCAGGAAGTATAGTTGGTTCTTATGAGTCTACAACTGGAGAAATTTCATTCTATGTAGTTTCAGATGGGATTGTTACAGGGAGTACTTTTGAATTTAGTGTTTCATGTAGTTCGCTTTCAACTAATGATTTTGATCAAGAAATAGCTTTTACTTACTATCCAAACCCAGTAAACAATAACTTAAACTTATCTGCTCAAAAAGAGATAAATAATGTTTCTGTTTACAACATGGTTGGACAAGAAGTTTACAGAAGTACGCCAAATGCAATGACAGATATTGTAGATATGTCTGGTTTACAAGCAGGAGCTTACTTTGTAAAAGTAACTGTTGGTAATGCAACTAAGACAGTAAAAGTTATTAAGAAATAATTATTTTTTACATATATAACACAAAAAGGCTATCTTAATTATAGATAGCCTTTTTTTTAAGTTAATATTATATCCTTTTAAATTGATTAAATAATTAATAAATAAAGAATAATGTTGTTTTATCCTGTTTATGTGTTTTTTAACGATTTGATTGAGTTGTTATGCTTTTCTTAACAATAAATTAATATTTTTAGCAAGTAAATTAAATATTAACTAAACTTAAATTAATATGAAAAAAATTACTTTATTAATTTTTATGATGTTTTCATTGACTCTAACTTTTGCTCAAGTTGGTATTAGTGAAAACTTTGATTCTGGTACACCGGCTGGTTGGACAGATGATTATTCAAACTCTCCTAATGGTGCTTGTGCAGGTAATTCTGAAAGAGGTAATATTTGGAGTAGCAATACTACAGGAAATCTTACTACACCTAACCAAGTAGGATTATCAAACGGAACTGATTTAACTTTATCTTTTGACTATAAAATAGTAGATTACAATTTTTCAAATCCAACTGTTGCAACCGGTACAGGTTGGGGAACAGCAGATATACAATATTCAACAGATGATGGAGCCACTTGGAATACGGTTTTTACTATTGATGATTCAAACCATACAACAGCAAATACATGTGCTCCTTTTTCAGTTGTAATCCCTGCAGCTTCTTTACCTAACGGCTCTGATGTGAAATTGCAAATAGCAAACACTTGGGGAACAGGAGATTATTATTTTTATGTAGATAATTTTAGTGCAACACAAGTAGTTGCTAATCCACCTAACTGTGATGCTACTTTAACTCAAACAACAGATGTTTCTACTTTAGGAAACATATCTTGGAGTGCAGCTACAGGTATACCTGAAGGATACTTTTTAACAGTTGGTTCAACTTCTGGTGGAACTGATTTAGTTAACAATGTTGATGTTGGAAATGTTACTTCATATAGCTTAGGAACTTTAATGGGTGGAACTACTTATTATGTTACAATTACTCCTTACAATAGCAATGGTAGTGCAACAGGATGTGTTGAACAAACATTTACAACATTTGTACCAGCACCTAATGATGAATGTGAAAATGCTATAGGATTAACCGTTAACTCAGATTTAGCATGTGGATCAGTAACTGCAGGTTCAAATGTAAATTCTACTGCCTCAGCTCAAGCAGATGATGTAACAGGAACTCCTAACACAGATGTTTGGTACTCTTTTGTTGCAACTGCTGAATCACATCAAGTAGTTTTATCAAATGTTGTGTACGTTAGTGGAGGTACTTTTTCAAGTACTGATATGGGAATGGGAGTTTATGATGCTACATCTGGTTGTGGAGCTTTAACATTTGTAGATGATAGTGATCCTAACACCTTATTTTTATCTGGTTTAACTATCGGAAACACTTATCTTGTGAGAGTTTACAACTGGAGCTCTACAATTTTTTACAATACTTTTGATATTTGCGTAGGAACACCACCTTCAGCACCAGAAAATGATGATTGTTCTGGAGCTGTGTCTTTGACAGTAAATGAAGATTTAAACTGTACAGAAGTAACAAACGGAACGATTGCTTCTGCAACAAACTCTGGTGTTGATACTTGTGGAGGTACAGAAGATGATGATGTTTGGTATAGTTTTGTTGCAACAAGTGAAACACACACGGTTTCTTTATTAAATATTACTGGTGGAACTACAGATTTATACCATGCAGTTTATGATGCAGATCCTGGTTGTGGTGCTTTAGGAACAGCATTAACATGTTCTGACCCTAATAATAGTACAACTTCTGGTTTAACAGTTGGTAACACATATTTCGTTCAAGTTTATTCTTGGACATCAACAGCTGGTCAAACATCTGTATTTGATATTTGTATAGGTACGCCACCACCACCACCAGCAAATGACAATTGTGCAACTGCTGAAGCTTTAACCGTTAATACAGATGGAACATGTACAATAACAACTTCTGGTACTTTAGAATCTTCAACAGAATCTTCAATAAATCCTTCTTGTGATTCAGGAACAGAATGGGATGTTTGGTATTCTTTTGTAGCTCCGTCTTCAGGTAATGTAGATTTTACAGTTACTTTAGGAACAGGTAACCCTTTAGAATACGCTGTTTTTGATGATTGTGCTGGAACAACTCAGCTTTACTGCTCAGATCCGTTAGATGGAACTTCTTTAACAGGATTAACTCCTGGTACAACATATTACTTAATGGTTTGGAATGATGGTTTTGAAACTCCTGGAGACTTCATAATTTGTGCATCAGAACCAACATGTACACCTTCTACAGCTACTTTTACAGTCGTTAATGATTGTGATAATAGTGGAGGTTTTTTAATTGATGTTGAAATTACTGATATGGGATCAGCTACTAACTTAACAGTTTCTAATGATCAAGATGCAACAACATTCCCTGCAACTTCAACAGGAACAATTGTACAGTTTGGTCCTTTTACAAATGGAACAAATGTTGTAATTACAGTATCTGATGATAGTGATGCAAACTGTTTTTATAATAGTACTAGTCTTACGCAAGTTGCATGTCCTCCTTCTAATGATGATTGTGCTGGAGCAACTATGTTAACACAAGAAACAGAGATCGCAGACGCAGCTTCGGCTACACCTAATCCAGGTACTTTAGAAGGTGCAACAGATTCAGGTTTACCTGCTGAGACATGTAATGGTTGGACAGGTACAGCTAATGATGATGTTTGGTATTCATTTGTAGCTTTAACTTCTGATGTTACAATCACCATAGATAATACATCTGTAGACATTGTAATTCAAGCTTACTCTGGAACATGTGGTGCTTTTACTAATATTGGGTGTTCAGATGCAGGAAACCCAGAAGAGATAGAATTAACAGGATTAAATGTTGGAGAAACATATTACTTTAGAGTTTACCAATATGGTACTGGATCTACTGTAGGAGATAACTTTGACGCAAAAGTATGGTCTACTCAAGCTTTATCAACTCAAGATTTTGATAAAGAAGCAACATTTACTTACTATCCTAACCCTGTAAACAATAACTTAACATTATCTGCTCAAAAAGAGATTAATAATGTGTCTGTTTACAATATGGTTGGTCAAGAGGTATTTAGAAATGTTCCAAATGCTATGACAGAAGTTGTAGATATGTCTAGCTTACAAGCTGGTGCTTACTTTGTTAAAGTAACTATCGGTAATGCAACTAAGACAGTAAAAGTTATTAAAAACTAACTTTTAATATATATAATAAAAGAGCCACCTATTTAGGTGGCTTTTTTTATGGGTTTAACTTACTTTTGTTATATGAAATTAGATTTTTCATTTATAATTCCAGTTTATAATCGCCCAAATGAAATAGAAGAACTGCTACAAAGTTTTTCTAAATTAAAAGGAGATATCCCTTTTGAGGTTGTTATTGTTGAAGATGGTTCTACTTTAACCTCTAAAGAGGTGATTAGTAAGTATGAATCAATTTTAGATATTTCATATTATTTTAAATCAAATTCTGGTCCTGGAGATTCTAGAAATTACGGAATGAAAAAAGCAAAAGGTAATTACTTTATCATCTTAGATAGTGATTGCCTATTACCATCAAATTATTTAATTGAAGTAAAAAATAGTTTAGATTATGATTATGTAGATTGTTTTGGTGGTCCTGATGCTGCTCATAAAAGCTTTACGTCACTTCAAAAAGCAATAGATTTTAGTATGACTTCTGTAATTACTACTGGAGGAATTAGAGGAAATAAAAATTCTGTAGATAAGTTTCAACCAAGAAGTTTTAATATGGGATTGTCAAAAAAAGCTTTCTTAGATACTAATGGTTTTGGAAACATCCATCCTGGTGAAGATCCTGATTTATCCATTAGATTATGGAACTTGGGTTATAAAACCAAACTTATACCAGAAGCATTTGTCTATCATAAACGTCGTATATCTTGGTCTAAATTTTATAAACAAGTATATAAGTTTGGGTCGGTAAGACCAATCTTAAATTTATGGCATCCTTCAACAAAAAAAATCACCTATTGGTTTCCTAGTGTGTTTATTATAGGTTTATTATTTTCAATAGTGTTAGCTGTATTAAACGTTTATTTACCAATATTAGCTTATGTTTTGTATTTTAGTGTTGCTTTTATTTTAGCTATTTTAAGGACAAAAAATTTAATGGTTGCTATTAAAAGTGTATTAGCAATTATAATTCAGTTTTTTGGTTATGGATATGGTTTTTTAAAATCAACTTTAGTATTATCTTTAAGTAGTAAAAAGCCAGAAAATCTATTTCCTAGTTTATTTTTTAAACGATAAATGAGTCCAATTAAAAATAAAATATCACAATTATTTAAAAGTAAAAAACTTAATGTTTTTGTGCTTTTTTTTATTATTTCTTTGACCATTTTAATATTATCTAAATTATCACAAAATTATCAAGGTACTTTAGTTTTTAAAGTAAAGCCTACAAATGCTAAAGAAACTCAGGTTATTTTAAACGATACATCTAATCAATTAAAAATTACTTTAGACACTTATGGTTTTAAATGGTTAAGGTACGCCGTTAGTAAACCAATAGTAGAGGTAGATCTTGAGTCTGATGTTATTTTAAAAGACTCAATTTTAATCTGGACAGAAAAAAAAGGATTTTCTAATATCAGTAAGCAATTTGGTAAAGATATAAAGGTTATCAATATAAATCCAGATAGTCTAGTCTTTAGATACGATATTAACCAAGTTAAAAAAGTACCGGTTAAAGCAGACCTAGATGTGTCTTTTTTACAAGGTTTTAATACGTTAGATAGTATAAAAGTTACACCAGATTCTATTAAATTAATCGGTCCAGCCAGCTTACTAAAGGATATACACTTTATAAAAACTAAGCATAAATCATTTTCAGATTTAAAAGGAAATGTAGACAAGCCAATTCAACTTGTTGTAGACAGTATAAGTGATGAAGTTAAAGTTGAAAGTAATATGGTTCAATTTCATTTAGAAGTTTCAAAATTTACAGAAGGCGTTGTTACGCTACCAGTAACAATTGTTAATGTACCTGAAGGTATTAAAATTAATTATTTTCCTAAGCAAATCACTGTAAAATATGCTACAACTATAAACGATTTTAACTCAATTTCTGAAGAAGATTTTAAAGTAGAGTGTGATTACGCCAATTCCAAAAACAAATCATACTTAATACCTAAGATTGTTGCAAGCCCCAAAAATGTAAAAAATATTAGGTTGCAAGAGCAGCAAATTGAATTTATCATTACTCAGCAATGAAAACATTAGTAGGTCTTACAGGCGGAATAGGAAGTGGGAAAACCACAGTAGCAAACTTTTTTAAAGAGCTTGGAATACCTGTTTACATAGCAGATACCGAAGCTAAAGCATTAATGAATCGCTCTATAGTGATAAAAAGAAAATTGATTGCTCTTTTTGGAGAAAATGCATATCAAGAAGGAAAATTAAACAGAGAATATTTATCGCAAAAAATTTTTAATGATAAAGATTTACTGCAAAAAATGAACGCTATTGTACATCCAAAAGTAGCTAGTCATTTTAAAAGATGGGTAAAAAAACAAGATGCGCCTTATGTAATTAGTGAAGCAGCAATACTTTTTGAAAACGGTAGCTACAAAAAATACGACTACATTATAACAGTTACTGCGCCAGAACATGTTAGACTTAAAAGGGTAATGTCTCGAGACAATTCATTAGAAAAAAAAGTAAAATCTGTGATGGATAATCAATGGAAAGACGCAGAAAAAATCAAACTTTCTGACTTTGTAATTCAAAATATTAACTTAGAAGAAGCCAAAGCCCAAGTGCAACAAATCCACAAAAAACTATTGCAATTAGTACATAAAGACTAAATTTTAACATTTTTGTTAATGTAAGGTTAAAAGGAAGGAAGGATAAATGTTAAAATCTTAATTTTGGGTAATGAACAAAAGGGTTTTTCTTGCTTTAGTTGTTTTAATGAGCCTATCCTTAATAGGTATAATATTAGTGCAGGCTTATTACATCAACAATTCTCTTAGAAACACAGAAGAGCAATTTAACTTTAATGTAAAAAAAGCATTAAGTTATGTTTCAAAAACTATTGAAGATAGAGAAAAAAAGCAACACCTAATTTGGATTTATAGAACAATACAAGAAAGTGGTACAAAAGCAGATACAACTGCAATATTAAACTTTTACGTAGAGCAAAAAAATAGAGATACCAATGAAACCCTTATATACCGTAATGGTATTTTAGAAGAAAATTTTAAATTATCTTCTGCGCTCTTTGACATAGGTTTAGATAGTATAAATGTAAAACGAATTTTAAGCGAAAAAGAAACAAAAGTTTCTGAAACTAGCTCAATAGATGGTGGATCTAGTTTAACAGCATTACTTTCTGAGTTAGGAAACAAAGAGTATGCAGAGTTCTTTTTAGAATCTTCATACGAAGAATTTGCTTACAGAAGACCAATACACAAACGTGTAAAAGCAGACGAAATTAATAGACTACTTAGTTTAAAATTATTAGAAGATAATATTGATATTGATTACGAATTTGCAATCTACAGTAATGGATTAGCAACAAAAGTAAAAACTGAAGATTTTGAAAAAAATGAAGGAGCTACATTTAGCGTCCCATTTTTTAGTAATAAAAAGGATAAAAATAATTATAGACTACTAGTTAATTTTCCTGATAGAAAAGAATTTATATTTTCTTCAATTCTTACCATGTTAATATTGTCAATTGTATTTACATCGGTAATTATTTTAGCGTATTCAAGTGCACTTTATCAATTAATAAAACAACGTCAAATATCACAAATTAAGACAGATTTTATTAATAACATGACGCACGAATTTAAAACGCCAATAGCAACAATTAACTTGGCTTTAGATTCTATTAAAAATCCTAAAATATTAGAAGACAGAGAAAAAGTTTTACGTTATTTAGGAATGATACGTGAAGAAAACAAGCGCATGCACGCGCAAGTAGAAAACGTATTAAGAATATCTAAACTAGAAAAAAATGAGCTTAACATTAGTAAAGAGCGTTTAGATCTACACGAATTAGTAGAAGAAGCTGTAATGCACGTAGAGTTAATCATAGAAGATAGAGGTGGAGAGATAACAGTTAATCTAAATGCAGAAAAATCATCAGTTTTAGCAAACGATTCGCACTTTACCAATGTTTTAGTAAATATTCTGGACAATGCCATAAAGTATTCTCCAGAAGCACCAAAAATAATTGTCACCACAGAAGTAGTTGGTAATAATATTTTAGTGCACGTAAAAGACCACGGAAGTGGTATGAGTAAATCAGCTCAAAAACGTGTGTTTGAAAAATTTTATAGAGAGCACACAGGAGACATACATAATGTAAAAGGACATGGGTTAGGTTTAGCCTATGTAAAAAGAATAATAGAAGACCATCAAGGTCACATATCAGTAGAAAGTGAAAAAGACAAAGGAAGTACGTTTACAATCAAGCTTCCGCTAATATCTTAAAAAACTATGGAAGAAGTACAAAAAAGAATACTATTAGTAGAAGACGATCCAAACTTTGGAACTGTCCTAAAAGATTATTTAACCATGAATGACTACGAAGTTACACATGCTAAAAACGGTATGGAAGGCTTTGAAAAATTTAAAAGAGGTGATTTTGACCTATGTATCTTAGATGTCATGATGCCTTACAAGGACGGTTTTACCTTAGCTAAAGAAATAAGAGAGAAAAACGAAGATATTCCTATAGTTTTCCTTACTGCAAAAGCAATGAAAGAAGACGTGCTTAAAGGATACAAAGTAGGAGCAGACGACTACTTAAACAAGCCTTTTGATAGCGAAGTACTTTTAATGAAAATTAAAGCTATCATGCAACGTAAAGCAACAGATTCTTTAGCAGATAGTAAACAATTTGAGTTTACCATTGGCGATTTCCACTTAAACTCAAAATTAAGATTCTTAACCTTTAAGGAAGACGAACCAATTAAATTATCACCTAAAGAAAACGAATTATTACGTTTGTTAGCTTTACATGAAAACGATTTAATGCCTCGTGAGCTTGCCTTAACAAAAATATGGCGTGATGATAACTACTTCACTTCAAGAAGTATGGATGTTTACATCGCAAAGCTTAGAAAATATTTAAAAGTAGATCCAAATGTTGAAATTTTAAACATTCACGGAGAAGGATTTAGATTAGTCGTAAACAAAGACTAGTTAATATTTAATTTATATTTACAAAAGCCAGCTGATCATTGAGCGAAGTCGAAATGAAGCTGGCTTTTTTATTTTACATAGAATCTTTAATGGATTTTATGACCTTTTCTAAAGGTGTTAAGTAATCAAACCAAAGCGTTTCATTGTTCCTTTTAAACCAAGTTAATTGACGCTTGGCAAACCTTCGGCTATTTTTTTTGATTTCAGAAATGGCAAAATCTACTGTACAACTTTCATCTAAATAATTAAAGATTTCTTTGTAACCAACCGTATTTAATGCATTTAAACTCTTGTATTCAGTTAAGGACTTTACTTCTTCAATTAAACCATTTTCAACCATAATGTCTACACGTTGGTTAATCCTATCGTAAATAATGTCTCGGTCAGCAGTTAGACCAACAGTAATTGTTTTAAAAGGTCTTTTGTTTTTTTCTTTATTTAAAAATGAAGAATACGGTTGTTTTGTACCAATACATATCTCTAAAGCACGAATAACACGATGTGGATTGTCAATAGCTATCGTTTTATAAGCGACTTCATCTAATGTTTTAAGTTGAAGCTGGAGTACTTCTAAGCCTTCATTTTCAAGAGTTTTATTAAGTTGTTCTCTAATTTTTGGGTCTACATCCGGAAAGTAATCTAAACCTTTAGTCACAGCATCTACATACAAACCAGAGCCACCAACCATAATTACTATATCATGTTTTTGATGTAATTCTTCAATTTTTATTAGTGCATCTTTTTCAAAAGCACCAACATTATAATCTTCTGTGATTGATTTATGATGAATAAAATGATGTGGAGCAGCAGCTAATTCTTCTTCTGTTGGAGCAGCTGTACCAATACTCATTTCTTTAAAAAACTGTCTAGAATCTGCCGAAACTATTTCAGTATTAAAAAAATTTGCTAGTTTTATACTAAGCGAAGTTTTGCCAATTGCTGTTGGGCCAACAATAGAAATTAAGTATTTATTATTGCTCAAAATTAATGAAGATTATTTCCGCAGGTTTTACAAAAATTAGCATCATCGTCATGATCGGTTTCGTGACAATTGCTGCAGGTTTGAGTATTTAAATGTATGTCTTCTTGAATGTTTTTTGTTGTATTTTCTTCAGTAGAAGTACTTTTTGCATACTCAACAGAAACAATTCCTGTTGGAATAGCAATAACACCATAACCAATTATCATTATAATAGACGATATAAGTTGTCCTAATGCAGTTGCTGGAGCAATATCACCATATCCAACTGTAGTAAGTGTAACTATTGCCCAATAAACACTACGCGGAATACTTGTAAAGCCACTGTCTTGACCACTTTCTACAATGTACATTATGGCTCCTAGTATGATACAAATAATTAGTACAAAAAATACAAAAACAGCAATTTTTGCTCTACTTGCTCTAAGGGCTTTCATTAAGTTGTTAGATTCTCCAACAAATCTAGCCAGTTTTAAAATTCTAAAAACTCTCATTAAACGTAAGGCTCGTAGAGCTATTAATGAGTGAGATCCTAAAATAAAAAAGGATAAATATTTAGGTATTGTAGATAAAAAGTCAACTATTCCGTAAAAGCTAAAAATGTATTTTTTAGGTTGGTTAACAACAATTACGCGAGCAATATATTCGATTGTGAAAAGTATAGTAATAATCCATTCTGCAGTATCTAAAAACTCTAAATGCTGATTAGCAAAACTGGTAACACTTTCTAGCATAACCAATATTATACTAGTAATAATAAGAAGCAATAAAATGATGTCAAACAATTTTCCGGCAGGTGTATCTGCTTCATAAATTATTTCATGAAGTTTTTCTTTCCAGTTATTTTGCTTGTTGATATTCATTAGTTATTAAACTTAACCTTTTTTTTCTAAAACTAATATTGAGTTAGATTGTAAATCTACTAAATTATCAAAAAATGACTTTAAGTCTTTATAATATAAGTGATGATAACTTTTTTCATAAAAGTTAGCTTTAAAATAAAACTCAGCTAATCCAGTATCTTCTCTTGATTTAAAAATTGAAAGGGCAGAACTTTGAGGTAACTGTTTAGTATTTTCCTTAGAAATATCGTTGATTACAAAATCATCGCTAAAAAAGACTTTAATTCTATTTGTGTACATATCTTCATATCCAAAATCTACTGGGTAAGACCTTTCTTGCAATTTTAATGGGTTTTCGGTAAAGTTTTTAAAAATAAATGGGTCAAAATAAACTTTATTACCAATTACATTAACAGGTCCAGAAAAAGTTATTGTTTCATTGACTTCTAAAGTAGCTTCATCAATTACTACATCAATATTTTCAAAGGTAAAATCTGGAAATGCTTGTGTATAATAGTCTTTATACTTTTGATTGTTTTTATTGAATTCTCTTTTAATATCTAAAGCTTTATACCCTAAACTTTGTATACTTATTGTTGCATCAAATGTGTAGTCGTCATTTATTGTTATATCAGACTTTTGAAATATTGATGACTTAGTTTGAGGCTCTATATCAATCCATTTGCTACCGTTATCAAAATCTATTTCTCGACCGTAGTCATTAAGACATTTAAACGGAATTTGACCAAAAACTAAATCTTTATCTGTAGCATCTAAAAAGTAAGTTTTACCTTCAATATCTAATTTTATAATGAGGTAATTAAACTCTGAAATTACAGGAAAAAGTTTTGTTACTACACCATGATCTCTAGTGCTTAATAATATAGGATTTACTTTTAAATCATGGGTGTTTAATAAATTATAAAGTAGAAGGTTAATTTCAGCTGTATTACCAGATTTTTCATCTATTACGTCTTTGACAGAGATGTCTTTAAAAACACGATGTTTATGATTCCATGTATAGTTGTTCTTTACATAATCATAAATCAATTTAGCTTTTTTTAATGATGAATTTTGTTTTGAAATTTCACTTTCAGGAATTAAATTTTTAACTAAACTCGATTTTTTTAATTGTCTTCCAAAATCTTGATCAGATTTTAATTCTCTATCAGCTGTTTCCCAGCTTTTAGTTATGTTATCTACGGTACCATCAAACTTGTTTACGGTTTTTAATTCGTATTCAATTCTAGAAAGGTAATTTGAAGCTGCACGCATATAACTTTCTTCTCTAAAGGCAGGAATATCAGTCATAATATATTTAGCTACAGAACAATGTGCAGAACCACCATTGCCAACTTCTATACAATATTTGTCTAAACTCATATCATGAGTTTTTAGTTTTAAATCTCCTACTAATTTTATATGATAATCATAATTTCCAGGAATACTAGTTATGTACTCACTATATAATTTAGGAATTTCTTCTTGAAAATACCATGGTTGATATTTATAGATAAAAGGAGTTCTAAACTCATATGTATATATGATTACAGAGCCTTCTTTAATATCGGGTAATGTAAATTTTACATAGGTGTTATTTTCATCAATTTTGTCTTCAAATATTTGAGAAGGCTCTAAGTTGGTTCTTTTAATTTTTCCGTTTACTAGATTTGTTGTAGAGCCTTTAATTTTTTTTACTTTTTCTTTATTTCTGTCAGAATTATATAATCTTACACTAACATTTGAGTGTTTAAAACCTTCACGATTTAAGATTTTTATTTTCTTCTTGTATTCAAAAACTAAATCAAATGTTTTATTGTCTATGTAAGCATTTCCAAACTCATATAAAATAACAGCATTAGCTGTAGAATCTTGTGTAAAAGTGTTTTTTTCTAAATCGGATTTGGTAACATTTAGATTTTCTGAATTAAACTGAATTTGAGCAAATAGGAGGTTAGTAAATAAAAAAGTTAGAAAGGTTAGTAATGATAATTTCCTCATGGTAGTTGAATGATTTTTAGACGCTTATTACGTCTTAAATAGCTTTGTATGATATGTTGTTGGTCTCTATTGTTTTCCATAGGAGTAATAATAGATTCCAAAATGTCTAAATTGTTGATTTGATAGTTTAGGCTGTAAAAGCCAAAACCTTTAAAAATGCCATTTTTAATTAAAATAGCGCTACGTTCGTCCACATCACGACCACGATCTACAATGACCATATTTTGTTGGTCGTAGCTATGTTTTTTTAATAATTGATTAACGCGTTGGTTGTAATCATCAGCAGGTTCTTCTTGTATACAAGCACCTTCACATTTTTTTACTTCGAAATTAAAACAGCTTGTATTGGTTTTATAAAGTCCGGTTAGTTTTTGACAAAGGTTATATTCTTCTATAGCTTTTTCAAGAAAATGTCTACCGCTTTGTCTTGAGCTAAATGTAGTGATGTTTGGTTTGTCAATAGATGCTTTGTCAATAGTTAGATTTATATATCCATTGTGGTCTGTAAAGCTATACAATGCGTGCGTAAAAATGTTACGTCGTAAAGCTCGGTTATAAGCTGGTTTCGTTTTTTTTATCTCTTCGCTTTCTTTTAAAAGCGCGACTAATTCGCTACCAGTTGCTTCATAAGTTACAGCTGCAACTTGCTTTTGTATTCTTTTTGACTTGGCTGTTGTGCCAGTAAAATGCTGATTGACGCGGTTTTTTATGTTTTTACTTTTGCCTATGTAAATGATTTCGCCATTAGATTTGTGGATGTAATAAACGCCAGTGATAGATGGTAAATCTTGGACAATATCAATAAGTTTTGGTTCCATTTGAAATTTAGGCTCTTTTCTAATGGATTCTTGTATAATATTTTTTTGAGTGTCTTTGTCTAATAAAAGTTGAAATAATTTAACCGTAGCTTTTGCGTCTCCTGCTGCACGATGCCTGTCGCTTACCGGAATACCTAAAGAACGAACAAGTTTTCCTAAACTGTAGCTTTTTTGGTCAGGGATTAATGTTTTTGATAACTCGACAGTACAAAGTGTTTCGCGGTCAAATTCAAACCCTAAACGCTTAAATTCTGTTCTTAAAATACGATAGTCAAATTTTGCGTTGTGCGCTACAAGAATTGTGCCTTCAGTAATTTCTACAATACGTTTTGCGACTTCGTAAAACTTAGGCGCATTTTTAAGCATATTACTGTTTATACCAGTAAGATTGACTACAAATGGCTGAATTTCTCTTTCAGGATTGACTAAGCTTATAAATTGGTCTACTACTTTGTGACCGTCAAATTTATAGATAGCAATTTCGGTAATACCTTCTTCATTGTATTTACCGCCAGTAGTTTCTATGTCAACTATTGAATATATTTGTTTATGCGTTTTTTTGTTAATCTGATTATTAACTAATTATTGTAATTTCTTTCGCCAAAAATACTACTTCCTACACGTATCATTGTGCTACCACATTCGATTGCTAACGGGTAATCGCCACTCATTCCCATACTTATAGTTTGAAGATTACAATTTGAAGTTTTTATATCTTTTAAATCTTCAAAAGTAGTTTTTAAACGTGAAAATTCTTCTTTAATTAGAGTTTCGTTATCAGTAAATGTTGCCATTCCCATAACTCCGGAAATAGTTACATTGTTGAAATCCTTAAAAGCTTCAGATTGTAATAATGATTTAGCATCACTAGCGCTCATCCCGAATTTACTGTCTTCTTCTGCTATTTTTATTTGAAGTAAACAATTAATAACTCTATCGTGTTTTTTAGCTTGTTTATTTATTTCTTTTAATAATTTAAGACTATCAACACCATGAATTAAATCTACAAACTCTGCCATGTACTTTACTTTATTGCGCTGTACGTGACCAATCATGTGCCATTTGATGTCTTTAGGCATTTCTTGATACTTATCAACCATTTCTTGAATTTTATTTTCTCCAAAAATGCGTTGTCCAGCATTGTAGGCTTCAATCAAATCACTAACAGGTTTAGTTTTTGATACAGCTACTAGAGTAACGTGCTCAGGTAAAGATTGCTTGATTGTGTTTAAATTTTGTTTAATACTCATGGTTTAATTTAAATTTTAAAACTCATAAATGGTGACACCACTTCTTAATTTAGGCTCAATATAAGTACTTTTTGGCGGCATGATTAAATTTTGGTCTGCAATATGTTTCATTTGGTCTATAGTGGCAGGAATCATACCAAAACCTACAACAAATTCTTTACTATCTACCATACTTTTTAAATTTACAATATCTTTTTTTCCGCTTAAATATAAAATACGGTTGTCGTTTCTTAAATCTGAAATACCTAAGATAGGTTCTATTATGGTTTTATAAAGTATTTGAGCATCAAGTTCGTCTAAAGCGTTTTTAAATTGATAGTTGGACTTTCTTAAATATAACGAATAAAACTCGCCATCTAAATACATACTAAAATGGTGTTGTTTAGAAGGATGATATGGCATAATACCTCTATTTTCTATTCTAAACATGGTGTCGAGTTGAATTAAAAATTCTTCTTTAGATAATCCGTTTAGATCTTTTACTAAGCGGTTAAATTGATTAATTTTTAGTTCTTCTTCACAGATTAGGTAACTCATAAAATAATTATAAGTTTCTTTACCTGTATGATGTTGATTACTAGATTTTAAATCTTCACAAAGTAATTTTGAAGACGAAGATCTATGATGTCCATCTGCAATATATAAGGTTTTTATATTGTTAAATGCATCGCTGATAGCTTTTATATCTTCTGGATTATCAATTAACCAAAGGTAATGTGTATCGCGGTAAGTTGTGGTAAATTCAAACTCGGCGCGTTCCTTTTGTTTTTCCTTAATAATCTCACTAATGGTATTATTTTTTGGATAGGTAAGAAGTACTGGTTCTGCATTAAAACCAACTGTTTTTAAATAGTCTTTAAAAACAATTTCTCTAGACGCAATAGTATCTTCATGTTTTTTTATAACATTATTGTTATAATCTTCAACACTTGCAGCTGCAACAATGCCATTAAACTCTTGACTATCTCTATCTACAATTTTATAAATGTAATAATAAGGTGTTTGATCTTGAATAAAAATACCATCTTCCTTAAACTCTAAATACCTATTTTTTACAAGATTGTACCTAGCTTCTCCAGAAATTTCTTTATCGTATTTATAACCAGGATTAACAATATGTAAAAATGAAAACGGATTATAGTCTAATCTTGCTTCACGTTGGGCTTGTGTATAGCTTTGGTACGATCTTGAAGCGACTAGACTTACTTTGTCTCTTGTTGGTCTTACGGCTTTAAATGGTAAAATTTTACTCATAAATAAAACAAAATAAGGTAAATATCAACTTTAGTTGAATTTACCTTATTGTTTGATTATTATTTAATTAACTAAATTGTTTTGAAACGTTTTCTGCTTTTCTACTTTCTGAATAATCGTAAAAACCTTCACCAGATTTTACACCTAATTTTCCTGCACGAACCATATTTACTAATAATGGGCAAGGTGCATATTTAGGGTTTTTAAATCCGTTGTACATCACTTCTAAGATGGATAAACACACATCAAGACCAATAAAATCTGCTAATTGTAATGGTCCCATTGGATGTGCCATTCCTAATTTCATTACGGTATCAATTTCGGTAACACCAGCAACACCATTGTATAAGGTTTCAATAGACTCGTTAATCATTGGCATTAAAATACGGTTGGCAACAAAACCAGGGTAATCATTAACTTCTACAGGAACTTTACCTAAAATTTTAGATAATTCCATGATGGTATTTGTTACTTCATCTGTCGTGTTGTAACCTCTAATAATTTCTACCAGTTTCATGATTGGTACAGGATTCATAAAATGCATACCAATCACTTTGTCTGGTCTGTTGGTTACTGCAGCAATCTGTGTGATAGAAATTGAAGACGTGTTTGTTGCTAAAATGGTATCTTCTGGACAAACATCACTTAATTGCTTGAAGATTTTAAGTTTTAAGTCTACATTTTCGGTAGCTGCTTCAACAACTAAACCTACATTTTTAACGCCATCTTCTGTAGTTGTAAATGTGGTAATGTTTGCTAAAGTTTCAGCTTTATCAGCATCTGTAATTTTTTCTTTAGCGACCATGCGATCTAAATTTTTTGCAATGGTATCCATGCCTCTTTTTAAAGACGCGTCGCTAATATCTATTAAGTTAACTTTAAATCCTGATTGGGCAAAAGTGTGGGCAATACCATTACCCATTGTTCCTGCACCAATAACTGCTACATGTTTCATTTTTTTTATTCTTTTTTATGTTTACAAACTCCTCTTTCTTTTAATTTTTATAAATTAAAATTCATTCTCCTCTTAAACTTTAGAGGAGAGCAAAAAGGAATTAAAATTGATCGATTATCATTGTGGCTACACGTAAAGCTTCTGTACCGTCGTGTAGTGTAACCACAGGTGTTGTGTTGGTATTTATGGCATTTGCAAAACTTTCCAGCTCGTCTAAAATGGCATTGTTTGCCGAAATTTCTGGATTGTCAAAATAGATTTGCTTTTTAATACCTTCAGCATTTTGTAAAATCATATCGAAATCTCCAGGTTGTTCTGGTGCATCTTTCATTTTTACGACTTCACATTTCTTTTCTAAAAAGTCTACCGATATGTAAGCATCACGCTGGAAAAAACGTGTTTTACGCATGTTTTTAAGTGAAATTCTGCTTGCTGTAATATTGGCCACGCAACCATTAACAAACTCGATACGCGCATTTGCAATATCTGGCGTGTCACTAATTACCGAAACACCACTTGCAGATACGTTTTTGACTTTAGATTTTACAACGCTTAAAATAACGTCTATATCGTGAATCATTAAGTCTAAAACTACAGGTACATCTGTACCACGCGGATTAAATTCGGCCAATCGATGCGCCTCAATAAACATTGGGCTATCTAATTGATCTTTTATTGCAGTAAATGCAGGATTAAAACGTTCTACATGACCAACTTGACCTTTTACACCGTGTTCTGCAACCAAAGTTCTAATAGCTTCGGCTTCTTGTACAGTGTTTGTAATTGGTTTTTCAATAAAGATATGTTTGCCTTTTTTAATGGCTTGTCTAGCGCAGTCAAAGTGCGATAATGTTGGTGTAACAATATCTACAACATCTACAGCGTCTATTAATTGTTCTATAGTTTCAAAATATTTGTAGCCAAATTCAGCTTCTACTTTTTTACCGTTTTCTTGGTCTGCATCGTAAAAACCTACTAATTCAAATTTTTCTGATTGTTTAAGTAGTCTTAAATGAATTTTTCCAAGGTGACCAGCACCTAATACACCAGCTTTAAGCATAGATTATTCTGTTTTTAACAAAAATAAGTTTTTTAAACAGTTTTTTAAATGAATTTGATAATTAAATCTTTGATTTAAGAAGATTTTATAAATTGAATATTTTTGTTTTGAGCTTTAAATTTTTAAGCTATTTTTAACCTCTGAAACTAGCCCATATTTTGAAAGATACGTTTAAACATAAAGGATTAAGACAGCAATTAGTTGCGGTTTTAAAAGCTAAAGGAATTACAAATAACGATGTTTTAGATGCTATTGGTAAGATACCTAGACACTTATTTATGGATTCTAGTTTTTTGGATCATGCGTATCAAGATAAAGCGTTTCCTATTGCTGCAGATCAAACCATATCGCAGCCTTATACGGTAGCATTTCAAACCGAATTAATGCAAGTAAAACGTGGCGATAAAGTTTTAGAAATTGGTACAGGTAGCGGTTATCAAACTGCTGTGCTATGCGAGCTTGGCGCCAAAGTATATAGTATTGAAAGACAACACGAATTATTTAAACTAACCAGTCGTTTTTTACCAAAAATAGGCTATCGTGCTAAAAAGTTAATTTTTGGTGATGGCTACAAAGGATTGGTAGAAGAAGCACCTTTTGATAGTATTATTGTTACTGCTGGCGCGCCATTTGTACCAAAACCATTATTAGCGCAACTTAAAATTGATGGTCGTTTAGTAATCCCTGTTGGAGATAACGTACAAACCATGACACTTTTTGTTAGAAAAGGTCAAACCGATTTTGAAAAAACTGAGTTTGGCGAGTTTAGATTTGTACCGCTATTGGAGGATAAGAATTAGCCGAGAACAAGCAATTACTTATAGCTATTGTTGACAGTTGGCTTTATTTTTAGTTGGTCACCTTTTGAATTTCTTCAATTTCGAATAGAGAATTCATTTCACAGATTGCTTTGCTCGTATTGTATTTATCAAATTTTAGATTTTTTGAATTTACTTTAGCATCACTTAACTTATGCTTGATTTTTAAGTAAATATCATTATCCTGTTTTGTGAAATATTTTCTTGTTTTTTCATAATCAGTTAAGTGTTTTTTTAGTTGTTTCTCCGCTGATGTGCAATCAGTAAAGAGTTTACTTGTCCTTTCAAAATGTAATAAAAACCAAAATTCTATACAGGGATTGTTAACAATTACAATAACATTATCAAACTTTTCAGCTTTTTCTTTTAGTTTTATAAATAATTGTTCGCTTGTTTCAGTACCTTTTTTTGCTTCACGTGTCTCTTTTACAATAACATCATAATCTACAATCCAAAAAACTTTTGTGTAGTCTTCTGCTAAATCCTTCACCATTTTAAATTGTTCAGGAATACTTTTTTTGCTTGGAAGTTTTGGTTCTATGTTTATGTTTAGCTCTCTTTCGTTACGCTTTAACATTTGTAAGTACCAAACCTCAGTATCTCCATCTACTACAAATGCAAATGCATTTGAACCTGCTATTTTAAATTTCGACCTTTTTCTCATAAGTATTAATCAAGGTCAATGTAGTAATCACCCAAATTAGGCTTGCCTTTTAGTTTACCACTCTTGTATGCATTTAAAACATTAGTAGTGTCTCTAACTACAGAAGTGTCAAAATCAGCTAAGGAATATAACTGAGTTGAACAGTTTTCAGATTTATTTGTGAACCAAATTGCATCATTTCTAAATAAATCCTTATTATCTAATATTTCCCTATTATGTGTAGTAGCTAATATTTGAGAATTTTGAGAATTAACAAGAAAAGACAATATGAATTGAATGTATAAATCTGGATGTAGAGATGATTCTAGTTCATCGATTGGAATTATATTTTTGTTTTTTATTAATAAGGCTAATAAACCTGCAAATCCATAATACCTTCTTGTACCTTGAGATTCTAAATCAATTGGCAAGCTATATTTCTTTCCATTTACAGTATGTTCAAAATCTATGCTTACTGAAGTTACTTTTCCTTCTTCTTTAAGTTTGTCAACTCTATCGTTAGAAATCTCTAATTTTTCTACGAAATCAATAAATCCTTCTGGTAGTTCTTCACTTTTTTCTTGAATTAATATGTCTGATATATGAAAATCAGCTTTTTTGAGTATGTTTATGACATCCTTTTTTTGTATTTCTTTATCTTCAATAATTGATGTAACAAAACCTTCTAATTTGGTTCTGGTATATACTAAAGGTTTAAGGTAATTACTAAACCAATCAACAGTTTCATTCAGTTCAATAAAATCAATGTTAGTTTTTAGGTATCCTCCTAAAACTGTATTGTTCCAAAGAGTATTGGATTCAAGTGTCTTTTTAAAAGTTTTGTCTTTTTTAATTTTACTACCAAATTTTATTTCAGAAAATTGATGTTTTAAATCTGTTTTTCTTGTAAAAATATTTGCCTTTTTTGGATTATAATTGTCTAGTTTTTCACTTACGATTGCTTGTTCCGTAAATTCTACTTCATAATCATATCGTATTCCATTTTGTAAAAAATCAATAGACAGTATTGAATTCTGATTAGGTGTTTGTTCGTCAAAAAGAAAAGGTTTAAATTCCAATTCATCAGTTTTCTTTTCTTCGGGCTCTAGGACTAAATCACGTAAAAACTCTAAACCATTAAGTATTGTAGTTTTACCTGATGCATTGGCTCCATAGATAAGAGCTAACTTAAGTAATCTAAATCCATTTCTGTTTACAATGTAAAAATCATTAAGGTGTTCAGATTTGTCTGCTTCAAAAGTCAATGTCTGCTTATCTTTTACAGAGCCAAAGTTTTGCAAACTAAAGTTGATTATCATTTTTTAGTGCTATTTTGTAAGTTGTTTACAAATTAACAATAAAAAACTTAATTTAATCGTGTTTTTTTGTTTAATTTTTGTTAAGGTGTTGCATTTTCTGCTTATTGCTAATAAAAAGACAAAGCAAATTTCCAATTCCTATTATCTATTATCAAACGAAGTTAATTGATTTTTTATTCAAAATCAAATCTAGATTAACAGTTTATGATTCATTTAAAAACTAAACCCAAACAAAAAGGTATCATTAACCAATCCGCTTCCAGAATAAGCGCGCACATAATCTACACGCAAAAACCTAACTTTTCCCCAACCTAAGTTGCTTAAACCTATTGAAAACTCGTTGTAAGGCTTGTTTTCTTTAGTTAATGCAGCGTTGTAACCTAATACCAAATTGTAGTTTAGTTTATTTATTAAAGGGATTTTGTTTAAAATATAGCCTTTAAAGTTGTGCTCTGCATGGATTTCGGCATAGTTGTTATTGGTGCTTAAATCGTAATACGGTAAGATTTTAAAGCTGTTAATGTAATTACCATCCATAACAACATTGGTTTGGTTACCGTTAAAGTGATGGTAATCTATAAACGCAATATTTTCTGCATTATTAAATACGCCAGCTTTTAAAAAGTAAGTTAAATCTCCTTTGTTGCTTAAGTTGACGTTTTGATATAATTGTGCTTTAAACAAATCAAAATTGTAGTTGCTAATGCTACTGCCAAATCCTTTTTCGTAACCTAAAAATAGCGTCGGAATTTTACTATTTGGTATGTTATATTTTCCGTTAGGATAACTTAAATAGTTTTGACCAAAATTAATACGCGTGTTTAAATTTAACTTATAAATATGATGATTTGCAAAAGAAGGAATACCGTAAGCTGTAGGATCTATTGGATTGTTACTGGTATATTCTCGGTCTGCTTTTGGGTACCAAGCTTGGTCTGTGGTATTGAAAAGCGATTTTCGGTTATTGTAACTCAAATTAGAGTAGAAGTGAAGTCCATTGACTAACTCTTGATTGTAATTTGCTTGTACATAACTACGATCGTAAAGCTTTAAATAGTTTTTTTCTGCCCATAAAGAATACGACGTATTTAATAGAGGCAAACTAGTTAAACTTGGATTAAATTGCTCTACTTTACTACCACCAGAAAGCGATACAAATGCACGATTTTTATTGTTGAATCTATAGTTTATAGTTCCTGTACCACGTAATCTGTCATCTGCAAAACCATAGTTAACATCAGATTTTATGTTGAAATATTTTTCGCTGTCTTTATAGCGTTTTGTATAATTTGTGGTTATTGTTCCGTTCCAACCTTGAACGGTATTAAACTGAAGCGCACTTATTGGAGACGAAATTGAAAACGTCTTCTTTTTAAACGAATTTTTATACGTATAACCGCCTAAAATATCACCAAGTTTAAATTTATTTTCTACTTGATCTACCGAATCTAAGTAAGGTTGAGATTCTCTAACCAATTGTATACTATCTTTTTTAATATAGTCTTTAACCTCTGCATCTGTAAGTGGTACAGGTCGTTTTTCTTGCCAATATAAACTATCTTTTTTGTTGGCGTTATCCTTAAATGAAAGAATCTCACGCGAGAAATTGTTCTTATCTAAATTAGGATTAAAATCATAGTCGCTGTACACTGCGGTAAAGCGTCCGCTACCATTAAAGCCCATAAAACCAAAGGTAAAATCGAATATTTGGGAAATTTTCCCCCAAACTTTTTCGTCTTCAAAATATGAAAAGGACTGATTGATAGTAAACAAATCTACAGGAGCAATTTGTGCTTGTTGACCAGTAACGTTAAGTTCTAAACCAAATAAACTCCATTGATCTTCTACAATATAAATGTAACCATCAAAGGTTTTGTCGTTTTTACGCTTTGGCAAAACTTGAATTTTATTGACCAAATGTCCTGAATCATCATAAAATGTACCGACTAACTTGTAGTTGTAATAATTAAAGGCGAAGTCTGCAATTGGTGAGACGATTTCGGTTTCAAGACTTATGGTGTTTTCGTAAAAATTAAAGTCGACATCTGTAGCGTTATTAAAACTAAAACCAGTACTATTACCACTTACTTTAGAAGCTATAATGGTTTCTTTTAAAGGTTTAGGTGATAATTTTTCTAATTTAGAAATAGTTTCAGAAAGGTAAATAATACCACTTCTTGTAGAGTCTAAACTTCCGCCTAAATCGCCAATTTCTTGACCAAAAATCTTTTCTGGAGCATCTTTAAGTTGTAATAAACCTCTGGAATAAAAATCAGCGGTGAAAGTATTATATTTTTCTAGGTTTTCTTCTCTTTTGGCAATAGTGTTTCTAATAATTTGAATGGCTGGATCTTCGTTAGCATCAAGCACAACTTCATCTAAACTAATATCTTCTTCTTCTAAAACAGCATCTAACGTAAAAGGAAAACTGTTAATGGTCACAGTCTTTTTTAGTGTTTTAAATCCTAAATACTGAAAAACAATCGTGTAATCTCCTGTGTTTTTAATATCTAATTGGTAATAACCGTCATTGTTTGTGGTTGTACCTTTTCGTGTGTTTTCAACAAAAATATTGACTACCGCAAGTGGTTTGTTTTCTTTAGAAGTTACAGTTCCTACAACTTGTGCAGAAACTTTAATACAAAATAATAGAAGTAAAAGAAGTAAAGATTTTTTCATTATGTTGGTTTTATAGTATAGACGCAATTTTTACCTAAATGGTTGCCTATATAAAAACCAAACTTAATTTTTTTTGAGAAACAATTTAAAAATCAGTGTCTTAAATTAATTATAAATTTTCTTGATACGATCTAGATTACGTTTGTTGTCACGATCTTTAATAGTTTCTCTTTTGTCGTAAAGCTTTTTACCTTTAGCTAAAGCTATATCTAGCTTTGCAAGACCTCTTTCATTAATAAATAAACGTAGTGGAATGATAGTTAAACCAGACGTATTGACTTCTTTTTCTAACTTTTTAAGCTCACGTCTGTTAAGTAATAATTTACGCTCTGCTTTAGGTTTGTGGTTGTAATAATTACCGAAAACATACTCTTGTATGGTCATATTAATGACAAATAACTCGCCACGCTCATTAAACTCGCAAAAACTTTCGGCTATCGAGGCTTTGCTGTCTCTAATGGATTTAATTTCGGTACCAGTTAAAACAATTCCAGCAGTGAATTTGTCTAAAATTTCATATTGAAATTTAGCCTTTTTATTAAGTATGTTTATTTTCTTTTGCATTAAGGCAAAGCTAATAAAATTAAATGTTTTGCGAGGTTTTTTAAGAAGAATTTAAGCCAGTTCTAAAGCTATTTCAATCATTTCAGAAAAGGTAGTTTCTCGTTCTTCGCTTGTTGTTCTTTCACCAGTCACTAAAGAATCAGAAATAGTTAAAATAGTAAGCGCACTAACTTTATGTTTTGCAGCAACGGTATATAAACCAGCGGTTTCCATTTCAACACAAAGTAACCCGAATTTTGACCATTTTTTGTAAGACTCAAAATCGTCTGCGTAAAATTCGTCACTAGTAAAAATATTACCTGCTTTTATTGGAATGTTTTTGGATCTAGCCACATTTACAGCTTTTTCAAATAGCTCAAAATTAGCTGTAGGTGCATAATCTGCACCACCAAAACGCAGCTCGTTTAATCCAGAATTAGAAGATGCCGCCATAGCAATAACAATATCTCTAATTTTTACATGCTCTTGGTAGGATCCAGCACTACCAACTCTTATTAGGTTTTTAACGCCGTATTCTGTAATAAGCTCGTGTGCATAAATTGAAATACTAGGTACGCCCATACCTGTTCCCATTACAGATATTTTATTGCCTTTATAAGTACCTGTGTAACCAAACATGTTTCTTACACGGTTAAAACAAACTGGGTTTTCAAGAAAAGTTTCTGCAATCCATTTAGCACGTAAAGGATCACCTGGAAGTAATATGGTTTCTGCTATTTCGCCTTTTTTGGCTTCAATATGTACGCTCATTTTTTTGTCTAAAGTTGTGATTAATAATTACCTTCTTCGGCTTTTTGACCTGTTACAATTGCAATTCCGTTAGATGTTCCGATACGTTCTGCACCAGCTTCTATGTATGCTTTTGCAGTTTTGGTATCTCTAATTCCGCCAGAAGCTTTAATTTTTACATTGCATTTTTCAGCAACGCTTTTCATAAGTTTTACATCGTGTATTGTTGCGCCTCCAGTACCAAAACCTGTTGATGTTTTAATAAAATCTGCTCCAGAATTGATCGCTAACTCACTTGCTTTAATGATTTCAATTTCTTCTAAATAACAAGTTTCTAGAATCACTTTTAACGTATTGTGAGGCATAACTTGTTTTACAGCTTCAATATCTTGCCAAACGGCATCAAAGTTTTTACTCTTTAAAAAGCCAATGTTAAGTACCATATCTATTTCGTCTGCACCGTCTTTTAGGGCTTGTTTGGTTTCTTCAACTTTTGCTTTTGTACTCATAGCACCTAACGGAAAGCCTATGACGCTACATACTTTTACGTTTGAGTTTTCTAATTCAGCTTTAGCTAAACTAACATAACAACTATTAACGCATACAGAAAAGAATTGATGTGTTTTAGCTTCGTTACACAGATTGATGATGTCTTGTTCTGTAGCTGTTGCTTTAAGAAGGGTATGATCTATATATGTATTTAAAGAATTCATATGAATAATAATTATGGTATAAAGTTATTGAAATTTTGTGCAGAATAATAATGTACTTGGTAATCATTTTTAAGTTGTACGAAAAACTTTTAAAAAGCATGATAAAAGTCAGTTTTTATACTTCATGACCTCTATAAATTTGTATCAGTAACAAAAAACAAATATTAAACATGAAAAAATTATTATTATCATTTGCATTAATTTTATTAATATCATTTAAAGTGTCTGCTCAAGAAGAAAGCCAAGGATTTAAAGGAGCTTGGTGGGGATTAGCAGCTGGTAGTTTTACAGATAGCGAAGCTTCAGATACTCAAACATTAGTTTTATTACCAGCAGTTGGATATTTTGTATCTCCAACAGTAACCGTTGGTGGTGCTGTAGGTATCGTTAACAATAAAGTAGGAAGTGCTGATGCGACTAACACTTTTGTTGTTAAGCCATTAGCAAGAAAATACTTTGGTGTAACTGACAAGTTTTTCTTATTTGGTGAAGCTAACGTGCCATTATTATTTGGAGAAAACTTTACTGGATATGGATTTAACATCGAGCCAGGTATAGACTACTTTATTGGTGGTAAATGGACAATCGAAGCTAAGTTTGGTAGATTTGGATACAACTCTATTAAACCTGATGGTGGAGATGCTACAGGAACTACTACTTTAGGATTCAATATGTTTGATGCACAAACACAAGAAGGATTAGGATCTGGAATGTCTATAGGTTTAAAATATATCTTTTAATTAAAAGACAAACTAACAAAAAGCAAATTTTGGTATCAAATTATTATTTTAAGAGTTAGTTAGTTTAACCAAAATTTCAGAAAGCCACTTGAAAAAGTGGCTTTTTTTATTTTAAAAACATAATAAAAAAAAGCAACACGCCACTTTAAGTAAGTATTGTGTTGCTTCTCAACTAACCAACCAATTATGAAAACGGTCTTAAGTCTTAATTATTTTATGTGTTTTTTTAATTAACAGAATTTTGTGACTTTGACTTGGCTCAGTCACTAAATTAAAATTCTTCTTGTACTAAATCACCTTGGTTTCTAAAGACTAATTCGCCATCAAAAGCATCTAATAAAATGATGCTGTCTGTATTTATTTTTCCAGCTAAAATCTCTTTACTTAATTGATTTAATACTTCTTTTTGAATCACACGTTTTACCGGTCTTGCTCCGTATTCTGGATTATAACCTTTTTGTGCTAAATACGCTATTGCTTCTGGTGTAGCGTCAAAGGTTATACCTTGTTTTCCTATCATTTTTGTAACACTTTTTAACTGTAATCCAACAATCTCGGTAATGTTGTCTTGTGTTAATGGTGTAAACATAATAGTGTCATCAATACGGTTTAAAAACTCTGGTCTAACCGTTTGTTTTAGTAAACCTAAAACTTCAACTTTAGCTGCTTCCATTGCAGATTCTACATCTTTGGTTGCTTCAAAACGCTCTTGTATAATATGACTTCCCATATTTGAAGTCATGATTATAATGGTGTTTTTAAAGTCAGCCATTCTACCTTTATTATCTGTTAAATGACCTTCATCTAAAACTTGTAATAAAATATTGAACGTATCCGGATGTGCTTTTTCAATTTCGTCTAACAATACTACAGAATATGGTTTACGTCTAACGGCTTCTGTTAATTGTCCACCTTCGTCGTAGCCAACATATCCTGGAGGCGCACCAACTAATCTACTAACAGCGTGACGTTCTTGGTATTCGCTCATATCAATACGTGTCATGGCATTTTCGTCATCAAAAAGATACTCGGCTAACGCTTTTGCTAATTCGGTTTTACCAACACCAGTTGTTCCTAAAAAGAGGAATGTACCAATTGGTTTTTGTGGATTTTGTAAACCTGCACGGCTACGTCTAACAGCATCACTTACTGCTTCTATAGCTTCTTCTTGACCAACCACACGTTTGTGAAGCTCGTCTTCTAGTTTTAATAGCTTTTCGCGTTCGCTTTGAAGCATTTTAGTCACAGGAATACCTGTCCATTTTGCAACAACTTCAGCAATATCATCATAGTTAACTTCTTCTTTAATTAAACTATGTTCTGATTGCGATTGTAAGTCTTTTTGAAGGCTTTCCAGTTTTTCTTGAGCTTCTTTTATTTTACCATATCTAAGCTCGGCTACTTTACCATAATCGCCTTCGCGCTCTGCACGTTCAGCTTCAAGCTTAAAGTTTTCAATATCTTGTTTTGTGTTTTGGATATTGTCTACAACTTCTTTTTCGCTTTTCCACTTGGCGTTAATCTCATTTCGTTCTTCTTTAAGATTAGCTAAATCACTTCTTAAAGATTTCAGTTTTACTTCATCTTTTTCGCGCTTAATGGCTTCAATTTCAATTTCTAACTGCATGATTTTTCTATCCAAAACATCTAATTCTTCTGGTTTAGAATTAATCTCCATACGCAGTTTTGAAGCTGCTTCATCCATTAAATCGATAGCTTTATCTGGTAAAAATCTGTTGGTAATGTAACGTTGTGATAACTCTACAGCACCAATAATAGCTTCGTCTTTAATACGTACTTTATGATGTGTTTCGTACTTTTCTTTAATACCTCTAAGTATAGAAATGGCGCTTTCTGTATCCGGCTCGTCTACCATTACTTTTTGAAAACGACGTTCTAAAGCTTTGTCTTTTTCGAAGTATTTTTGATACTCGTCAAGTGTTGTTGCACCAATAGATCTTAACTCACCACGCGCTAATGCAGGTTTTAGGATGTTAGCTGCGTCCATTGCACCTTGTCCGCCACCAGCACCAACAAGCGTATGTATTTCGTCTATGAAAAGTACAATATCACCTTCGCTAGTGGTTACTTCTTTTATGACAGCTTTTAGACGTTCTTCAAATTCTCCTTTAAATTTAGCACCTGCAATAAGTGCACCCATATCTAAAGCAAAAATTTGCTTTTCTTTTAAGTTTTCTGGTACGTCACCATCTACAATACGATGCGCTAAACCTTCGGCAATAGCGGTTTTACCAGTACCAGGTTCACCAACCAAAATAGGGTTATTTTTTGTACGACGCGATAAGATTTGTAAAATACGTCTAATCTCTTCGTCACGACCAATTACTGGGTCTAGTTTACCGTCTTTTGCTAATTGGTTTAGGTTTTTTGCGTACTTATTAAGTGCGTTATATGTTTCCTCTTGGCTTTGAGACGTTACACGATCACCTTTTCTAAGTTCCTCAATTGCTGCTTTTAAACCTTTTTCGGTGACGCTTTGGTCTTTAAGCATTTGTGCAATCTTGCTATTAGATTTTAAGATAGCTAAGATTAAATGCTCTACAGACACAAAGTCGTCTTTCATGTTTTTTGCAATGATAGAGGCTTCGTTTAGGGTTTTTCCGGCTTCGCGAGATAACATAAGATCTGCACCAGACACTTTAGCAAAACTTTCTAATTGTTTGTCTAAAACTTGTTTTAATACAGTGGTGTTAACGTTTAATTTTTTTAATATAAATGGTAACACGTTTTCATCAACTTCTAGGATACCCTTAAAAAGGTGTTCGTTTTCTATTTGTTGATGCCCATAACTTTGCGCAATTTGTTGCGAATGTTGTATGGCTTCTTGCGATTTTATTGTATAATTGTTTAAGTTCATTTTTAATATGTATTACGATGTTGCTAGCAGTATTTCAATTATCTTACCAATGCTGATTGAAAGACAAAACGTCTGTTGATGGTTGATTATAGCTGACTTTTAGTCAGTTTGTAAGTTTTGAAAATGATGTCGACTTACTAATAAATTTAATGTTTCGCTTTCGCGGAAAAACGAAGAATACTATATGTTTGGAAAACTTTTTGGAAATAATAAAACGCCTAAGGAAGAGAAAGTACTACCTTGGCAAAACTTAACAAGTATAGAGCAATTAGATGACATTGAATTATCATCTAAAGGAAAAACACAGCTGATATTTAAACATTCTACAAGATGTGGAATTAGTAGAATGGTATTAAATCAATTTACTGAAGCTTATGATTTAGATCTAAATGCAGATTTATATTATTTAGATTTGTTAAATTTTAGAGATGTATCTAATGAGGTTGGTTACAAATTTCAAGTAATGCATCAATCACCACAATTACTAATTATTAAAAATGGAGTAGTGGTTGCTCATGCTAGTCACGGTGCAATAAATGATTTAGATTTAAGTACCTTTATATAAAATTAATTTTATGAAAAAAGTAGCGCTTTTAATTACTGTTGTTAGTTTTTTGTTTAGTTGTGAAACTAAACAGAATAATGAGCCTAAACCTTCTAGTCATTTGGAGGCTATGAAATGGACAGGAACTATTAATGATTCTCTAGTGTCTGGTAGTTCTTATTTATCTGTTTATTCGCAAATTTACAGTACTACAGAACATAAAACACACGATTTGACCGCTACCGTTAGCATAAGAAACACAAATAGAACTGATACAATTTATATTAATAGTGCAGACTATTTTAATACAAAAGGCGACTTAATAAGGCATTATATAAAACAACCAATTTTTGTAAAGCCTATGCAAACCATAGAAATTGTTATAGATGAAAATGATATTGAAGGTGGTACAGGAGCTAATTTTATTTTTGATTGGCTAGCCACAAAAAGTACTCATGCGCCTTATTTTGAAGCAGTAATGATTTCTACTTCTGGGCAACAAGGTTTATCTTTTACAACAAAAGGTGTTGATTTAAAATAAAAAAACTCCCAATTTGGGAGTTTTTAGTTTATGAGAATGTCATTCGTTTTATGATACTTTTTAGTTTGAGTTTTAGATCTTCATTTGTATCATAAACCATTTGCTCGTTTGTTGGAAATGGTACAGCTCTATTACCTAAAAGCCTTTTATCGTCATCGTTTAATGCACGTCTGTCACCTCTAACTGTTCCATAGAAATTTTCAAAAATAAATTCGCTATCAATAGGAAAACGTTCTAAAATTTGATTTTGTTTTAAGTCAGTAAAAACAACTTGACCAATAACTTGAGTTGATTTTACTTGCTGTACTTCAGATAGTCTAGCTAATACTCTAACAATTTTATCTTGTTTTATGTCATTTCCAGAACTGTCTTTGGCTACATTTCCGTTTTCATCTAAAACATATTCCCAACCGTCTACAATTTCTGCTTCTCTAACATATTCTTTTTCATAAATATGTTCTGGAGAAATATTAATACGTTTAAGCTGTAAGTCCATTGCATAATCATAAATTACACCTTGATAAGGTGAAGCGTGATATAAAGTCCAGAAATTGTCATTTAAACCATAGGTGTCAAAATCTAATAACTCGTTCTCTAAACGTCTAGGAACAATTTGGTTAGTTTCATTTTTAATAGAAACGATAACATAGTCTGTTCCTTTGCTATGAGCTTCATCCATCAATAACCTTACATTTTTAAAGTTAGGATTAATGTACTCTATATCTTCTAATAAATCATAGGCTTCTCTAGCGTTATATTTATCTGAAGTGCTTAATAATTGTCTTGCCTGACTGTATTTATAGTCAGAAACTTTAGATTTATAATTTATAATTTCAGATGTATAATCGTTGAATTTAAATTTAACCGTTTTACCATTTATTTGAAGTGGTAACACACTTTTTATAGAGTTTTGTCTACTATCTAAACGCGTGTAAAGATTATAGATATCCTCGTAATATTCAGGGTTACCATCTTGTTTTAATTGGTTAATTCTGTAATGATTATCCTCTACAACTTTGTAATACGCATCTCTTAATAAAAACACATAATCTTGTTTACGCTTTGTGTTTTTGTTAGTTTCAAGCTTTTTTAATGCATTATTAATGGCTTGATCGTAGTTACCTGAGTTTAAATGTTTTTCAATTTGTTTTCTTCCCACACAAGATGATAGTGCCAGAAAAAGTACTGTAATAATTGTAAAGTTTTTCATCTTTTTTGGGTTTTAAGGGTTGTTAGGTTAAGTGTTTTCAAGATGCGTGCCAAAACTAAAAATAAAACCCTTTAGAAAAAACTAAAGGGTTATAATTATTTGATAATAAGTATTGTACTAAGACAAATTATTTTGATTTTTTTGGATTAAAAACTGGTAAAAGTTTTGTTTTAACTTCACCAAAACCAATTCTGGTACCATCTTTTTCACAAAAACCACGCATAATAACAGTATCATTATCATTGATAAATTTACGCTCTGTACCATCAGTCATTTTTAAAGGTTTTTCTCCACGCCAAGTAAGCTCAAGCATTGATCCGTAACTTTCTGGAGTAGAACCAGAGATAGTACCACTTCCCATCATATCTCCAGAATTAACAGGACAACCATTAATAGTATGGTGTGCTAATTGTTGAGACATGCTCCAATACATATACTTAAAGTTAGATTTACTAACTACTTTTTCTTTAGCTTTTTCTGGCTGAATAGCAACTTCTAAGTTAATATCGTAACTTTTCTTTCCTTTTTGTTGTAAGTAAGGAAGTTGCTTTTTTAAAGGTTTTGGTCCGTCTGTTTTAAATGGTTGTAATGCATCTAATGTCACTATCCAAGGAGAAATTGAAGACGCAAAGTTTTTTGCTAAAAATGGACCTAAAGGCACATATTCCCATTTTTGAATATCACGTGCAGACCAATCGTTAAATAATACTAATCCAAAGATGTATTCTTCAGCTTCATCTACAGGAATAGGTTCACCTAAATCGTTAGCATCTGTAGTTATAAAAGCCATTTCTAATTCAAAATCTACTAATTTACTTGGACCAAAAACAGGCTCTTCAGCACCAGCAGGTAAAGTTTGTCCTTGTGGTCTGTGTACTGGTATTCCTGAAGGAATAATAGAGCTGCTTCTACCATGATAACCAACAGGTATGTGTAACCAGTTTGGTAACAATGCATTATCTGGATCTCTAAACATAGTACCAACATTTGTAGCATGTTCTATGCTAGAGTAAAAGTCTGTATAATCACCAACTTGAACAGGTAATTGCATTTCAATTTCATCTAATCTAAATAATACAATTTCCTTGTGTTTTACATTGTTTTTTAATGTGTCATTATCTGCGTCAAAGATTTCTGCAATTCTATTTCTTACAGCACGCCATGTTTTGCGTCCGTCAGCAATAAAATCGTTTAAAGTATCTTGTAAGAAAATATCGTCAGTTAATGGTATGCCGTCAAAATAACCTAATTGGTGTAAAGCGCCTAAATCTATAGCGGTATCACCAATACGAGTTCCGATGGTAATAATATCGTCTCTAGTTAAAAAGACGCCAAAAGGTATGTTTTGTATAGGGAAATCTGAATTTTTATCGACGTGTAACCACGATTTTCTATCCGGATTGTTAGCTGTTAAAGGCATAAAGTTTTGTTGATTTGTTGTTTATAAATTCTTAGTAAATATATGTTTTTTGAATTATTTACAAGACATATTTCTTATTTTTGATAAATTTTTAACGAGTAACAAAAATTATGCAACGCGACGAACAAATATTTGAATTAATTGAAGCAGAAAAAGACAGACAGTTACACGGTATAGAGCTTATTGCTTCCGAAAACTTTGTAAGCGACCAAGTTATGGAAGCTGCTGGATCTGTACTAACTAATAAATACGCCGAAGGTTATCCTGGTAAGCGTTATTATGGTGGATGTGAAGTTGTTGATGAGGTAGAACAAATTGCAATAGACCGTGCAAAAGCATTGTTTGGTGCAGACTATGCTAACGTACAACCACATTCTGGTAGCCAAGCTAATACAGCAGTTTACCATGCGTGTTTAAAACCAGGTGATAAAATTTTAGGTTTTGATTTATCTCATGGAGGACATTTAACACACGGATCTCCAGTAAATTTTTCTGGTAAATTATACAATCCTGTATTTTATGGAGTAGAAGAGGAGACAGGTGTTTTAAATTACGATAAAATACAAGAGATTGCTACCAAAGAAAAACCGCAATTAATCATTGCTGGTGCTTCTGCTTACTCTAGGGATATAGATTTTAAGCGTTTTCGTGAAATAGCAGATAGCGTAGGTGCTATTTTATTAGCAGATATTTCTCATCCATCTGGATTAATTGCTAAAGGCATTTTAAACGATCCAATGCCACATTGCCATATTGTAACCACAACAACACATAAAACATTACGTGGTCCTAGAGGCGGAATGATTTTAATGGGTAAAGATTTTGAAAATCCGTTTGGTATCACACTTAAAAACGGAAAACCACGTATGATGTCTTCTTTATTAGATTCTGGTGTGTTCCCAGGTAATCAAGGTGGACCATTAGAGCATATTATTGCTGCAAAAGCAATTGCTTTTGGTGAAGCATTAACAGATGACTTTTTACACTACATGTTACAAGTAAAGAAAAATGCAGCAGCTATGGCAAAAGCGTTTGTAGATCGTGGTTATAACATTATTTCTGGTGGTACAGATAACCACATGATGTTAATAGATTTACGTAACAAAAATATTACAGGTAAAGATGCAGAACAAGCGTTGGTAAAAGCAGATATTACCGTAAACAAAAACATGGTGCCTTTTGACGATAAAAGTCCGTTTGTAACCTCAGGAATTAGAGTTGGTACACCAGCTATAACCACAAGAGGCTTAAAAGAAGGAGATATGGAAGCAATCGTAAATCTTATGGACGAAGTGATTACAAATTACGAAGACGAAGATAAACTAGACGCTATTGCAGTAAAAGTGAATGCAATGATGAGTGATTTACCATTATTTGCTTAAAAAGATAATTTCGCTTTCGCGGAAAGAAAAAGCTCATTGAAAATGTGGGCTTTTTTTATTACAATTAATGTATTTTAGTAACTTTAATAATAATAATATGCAATAATTTAATGGGAATATTTAGCTTTTTTAGACCAAATAAAAAATCATCAGAAATTTATAAACAAAAAGATGATGAAAAAGTAATTAAAACTGAAACTGATAATTTTGATTCAAATCAGAATAAATTGCTAAAAGAAAATAAAATATTGAGTAGTTTAGGTATAAATTTACATGAGTTCAATCAAGACGAAATGGAAGATGTAGAGATTTCTTTACAAGAGGAAATTGACGATGTAATTAGAGTCTCTGAAATTTACTTACAAGAGAAAGAAGATGAATTTGACTACATATCTTTAAGTGAGTTTAAAAATGGCACTAAATCTCTTTATTTATCTCAATCAAATCAAAAAGAAAAAGCTATAAAAAATTTAATTGATAAGTTTTTTGAAAAGTTGGGTGAAACTCATTTAATGGATGGAGAGTTTTCTAAAACAGACCTTTTAATATTAAATGAAAATAATAGTTTTAAACTAAGAGAGTGGTATTTAGATAATTATAAGATTACAGTTGGATATAATTATAATAATTCTGATAACCGAGTTAATTATGTTATTGTTGATGAAAGGGTATAATTTAAGTTCTACTCAAAAATAACATGCTGATAAGCACCTAAATCAGGACTTGCTGTACGATTAACACCCAAAATGTCATTTGGCACTTGCGTAGCAAACGTAGCATTACCTTGATTATTTGCTGCAGAGTTTTCGCCTATAATTAAATCGTTTTCAAAAGGTGCTCTAAAATTAGGATCTTCATTAAAAATGATGTTTTCGTAATGGTTAATATCATTAAAGTTGTAATTATCACCACTAAAATTGTTTCCACTATCTTGAAATCGTAATAAACAGTTGGTTAATTTAAAATTAAAAACTACGCTTGCGTCTTCAATTTCATCTACAATTAATTCTGGATTATCATTACCGTAAATAATACAGTTGTTAAAATTGGCTTCGGTTAAATCTGCAATTGTTGCAGAGTTATCTGCGTTAATTACAAAGTTGTTAATTAGTAACGCAGGAAATTGTCTAAAACTGCTATCCCAATAATTAGTAATGGTACTGTGTGTAACGTTATATTTTCCACCTAAAGTGGCGCCAAAACTAGCTTGACCAGAATTGTTGATAACTAAATTTTCGGCGTTTATCGATGTGTTTCTTCCTAAAATACCAAAAGTACTAAAGTTGTAAATCTGCGAATTGGTAATGGTTAATTTGTTAGTAGGCATACCTGTATTTGGGTTAGCATCAGATAAAATACCAACCGTACCATTTTTTATTGTTGCGTAATTTATAATGTTATTTTGGCTGTCTTCAAATAGCCAAATGGTTCCCCATTGTCCTGGTACATCACTATAAATTGGCTCTAAACGGTCGCCTTCAAAAATAACTTCGTTTTCTAAAAGGTCTTGGTCATTACTTAACGCACCATTTACATTTAAAGAGGCATTTTCTTGAACAATTAAACCTGAATTTGCATGAAAATGCACACGTGCACCAGCTTCTACAGTTAAGGTTTCGCCAGCTGGTACAGCTGCGTAACCGTATATAACGTAGGGTTTTTGGTTGGTAAAGGTTAATTCTTCAGGTAATAACTCGCGACCTTGCAAATCAGTTTCAACCGGTTGTCCATCAATAGTTAGGGTTAATGTTTCTACAATTTGAGTAGTTTCATCTCTATCAGGGTAAATAAAAACAGCATCTTTTATTAAGGTTACTAAATCTACGTCTTGCTGTAAATTGCCTGCGTCAAAAAGGATTTTGTCGGTGTATAAAAATTCAAAATCTGTTGCCATATGATTTTGAATATCTTCGGTAATTTCGATAAAAACAAACATGCTGTCTTTTGCTAAAATTTCGACATTGTCAAAGTTTTTTCCAGCCATTCCGTCTACGTTTAATCGGTAACCAGATGTTTCGCCATTTTCTAGTCTAATGTTTGGGACGTAGATGTCTTCATCTGAATTATTATACACTTTTAAAGTGTAAGTACTTGAGCCAATGTTGGTAAAAACAGTGTCTAAATACACAGTGTCTTTAGAGAAACCTAAAGTACCGTTGCTAGGTTGAAAGTCAAAATCTTTACGACAAGAACTCCACGTTAAAATGAAAATAAAAAGTGCAGTAAAATAGAGTAGGCGCTTCATATAATTAGCAGTTATCCTTTTAATAGTTGACTAAAATATAACTTTTTTAAAGGCTATTTAGTATGTGTGTTTAAAATTATTAAAATCTATTATAGAATTTCTTGAAAACCGTCAATTTGAGTGAATTTTACAATTGAAAATGGGAAAAGTTGAATAGAGAATAGAGTTTTTTAATTCAAACAAGTTCTCGATACAGTTTTTCGTACCTCAAAACTACTCGAACTGACGCTTAATTATTATTTTGAAATCAAAATGAACAACAGGTTTAAACTGACAAAAATTAAATCATGCTTTAAATTAAAATAGGTCGATAATTTCTTGCGGAATTCGGTTTGGTTTTAAAGTTTTACTATTCATAAAACACCATTTGGTTTCAGAATAGGCGCAAAGTTTTTTATCAACTAAAATTTCTACAATACGTATAGAAAATAAGCCTTCACAAGATTTTACATAGGTTTTTAGTGTCACGGTTTCACCTAAAAGAATTTGGTGTTTATACTCTATATTATGAGATAACATGACCCAAAAATAATGGTCTAAAATAGTTTTTGGCGCTTCGGTTTCCCAATGCGAAATAGCAATATCATTAACCCATTTTACATATCTAATGTTGTTAACATGATTGTTTTGGTCTAAATCGTCTTGTGTAACTTGTATTTGTTTTTGATGAATTTTCATAACGCTAAAATTAGTCTTTCTCTTTGTAAGCTTCAACTATAGCGTTAAATTCTTTTGCAGATTGTATTAAATATTCAATAAAATAGACTTCCTTTTCTGGTTGTAAAAGTTGATTGTTTATTTGTGTAGCTTCTAAATATTGAATGAATAAATCTCGTTGGTGATTTTCTATTTTTAATGTGTTTTTGAAGAATAATTGATCTAGCGTTTTAGAATTTTCAAAAGTTGAAATTAACTCTTCATAAGTAGCATATTGTATAGGTTTCTCTTTGTTTTTCTTTTTAAAAAGTTTGCCAATCATACTAAATACTTGAATGAAATCTATACCGCCATCATTTAGTTTTCCGTATAAATGCGGATTGTTTTTAATATCTTCTAATATTTGATTGTGTAAGCTGGTTTCTACTTCTTCAATGGTTGCTAGTTTAGGTTTGTGTTTTTCTTTAAGCACAACTTCGTCTAACTGGTTATTAATCTTTTTTAACTCGATTACAAATGTTTCTTTAATATGAGAAGCATTGATGATTAAAGTTTGCTCATGATAAAAAATAGAACTAAAACGTAGTGTGTCATTAATTTTTGCTGCTATAGTAAATTGTCCAGATTTATTAGAAACAGTAAAGGTATTTGTGCTTAGGTTGTTAATTTTAATATTTTCTATTGCAGAAATAGAGTCGTAAACTATTCCGTTTACTTGTTGTGCATTGGCCAAAAAGCAAACAAAAAGCGTTAGTGTAAAAGCAAAATACCTCAATAGACTATAGATTAGTTAGTCCATCAAAAATAGAATTATTGCCTAGCCAATTTTAAAAATTATAAAACTTTAACGCTTTGTTTTTAAATGTTTAACAGTGTTTTAATGGATGATTTTAACTTCAAATAACTTATCCCAACGCTTACCAGTTAAGAAAAAAGTATCAGTTTCTGGATTGTAAGCAATACCGTTAAGCGTATTTTCGTCTAAAGAAAAATTATCTATTTGATCTGTTAATATTTTGCAGTCTATTACAGCATCTACAGCGCCATTTTTAGGATTAATTACTGCAATACCTTTACGTTGCCAAATGTTTGCATATATTTTATTATTAGCCCATTCTATTTCATTTAAACGACCAATTTTTCCTTTAGCTGTACATACTTGGATATGGTCAGTTTCTACCAAAGTTTCAGGGTTTATAGTCCAAATCAAACTAGTACCATCGCTTTTGTAAAGCTGTTTACCGTCATTACAAAATCCCCAACCTTCTTTACTTTTACCGTAATTAAAACTTCCCGTTTTTTCTAAAGTTTCTGCATTATAAGTAAATCCTTTTTTAGCCATCCAAGTTAAGTGGTAAATGGTATTGTCTAAAACGGTTAATCCTTCGCCAAAAAAGGCATCAGGTATACTTGTTTCTTGTAATACATCTCCTGTTTTATAGTCAATTTTTCTAATTTTAGACTCACCACGTTGTCCAGTACTTTCATATAAAATACCATTATTAAACTCTAATCCTTGTGTAAAAGATGTTTTATCATGTGGATAGGTGTTTAATATTTCAACTTTATAAAACTTTGGGTTTTTATCATTTAATATTGAAATAACTTCGGTGACTTCTACAGTTTTGTCATCAAATTTTACAGAAGCTGTAATGGTATGTTCACCTAATTTAAAATCGGATAGTGGTTGATTTTTAGAAATTGATTTACCGTCTAAAGAAAATTCTACTGAAGAAATTTCAATATTTTTTGGATTGATAAGAGCGACTTCTAGCGTTTTATCAATGCTAATTGTGCTGTTTTCTGTATTAGTTTTTATAGATAAACTCTTTTTTAGGGTTTCTGCGTCTTCACCACAAGCCGTTAATAAAACGGTTAAAATTATGATTGTAAGCTGTTTAAGTGTATTCATTTTAAAAAGAAATTATTCAGCAAGTTATTTATTAAAATTCATTATAAAAAATCATTGTGAAAAATTTAAAAGTATGTATCTTTGCAGCCGGCAAGTCCTACACAACCAGCTCCTGCTGAATCCTCCAGGTCGGGAACGAAGCAAAGGTACGCGGTCGTAGCGGTGTGATGTAGGTAGCTTGCCTTTTTTTGTACACTTTATTCAAATCTTTTCTCATAATTATAGTTTGAACTTTCAAACTTTTTTACTTTTAACTTTTAAACTTAAAATATGTCTAAAGTTATTTTAATTACAGGAGGATCTTCAGGAATTGGTAAATCTATAGGTGATTTTTTAACCCAAAAAGGATACATTGTTTATGGTACCAGTCGTAATCCTAAAAATTATACTAATAGTAATTTTAATTTGGTTGCTTTAGATGTTAATGATACCAACACTATTAATAAAGCTGTACAAACCGTTATTGACGCCGAAGGTAGGTTGGATGTTTTAGTCAATAATGCAGGTGTTGGAATTACTGGAGCGATAGAGGAGATACCTGCAGAACAAATTCAGCATAACTTTAACACTAACTTTTTTGGACCAATAAATGTAATAAAGGCGGTGTTACCGCAAATGCGTAAACAGCAATCTGGCTTAGTTATAAATATTACGTCTATTGCTGGTTATATGGGATTACCTTACAGAGGAATTTACAGCGCAAGTAAAGGAGCTTTAGAGATTTTAACAGAAGCATTTAGAATGGAAACTAAAGATTTTGGTATTAAATTTACAAATATTGCACCAGGAGATTTTGCAACCAATATTGCAGCAGGACGTTACCACGCACCAGTTATAAAAGATTCGCCATATACTAAATATCCAAATGTTTTAAAAGACATAGATGAAGATGTAAGTAGTAGTGGATCGCCTATTGCAGTTGCAAAAAAAGTGCATGAAATTATCAATACTAAAAATCCGAAAATACATTATAAGGTTGGTGCTTTTATGCAGAAGTTTTCTATAGTTTTAAAGTTTTTATTACCAGATAAAATGTATGAAAAATTGCTTTTAAATCACTATAAACTATAGCTTTAAAATTATAAGTGTAAAAAATACACTTTTTAAATATTAATTTTTGTAATGGCTGTTTTAATTACTACTTTTACCAAGTTTTAAAACCATAAAATAAATTAACACAACTAATAAATATATTTTAAAATGAAATTTTTTATTGATACTGCCAATTTAGACCAAATTAAAGAAGCTCAAGATATGGGTATTCTTGATGGTGTAACAACAAACCCTTCATTAATGGCTAAAGAAGGCATTACAGGTCATGATAACATCTTAAAGCATTACGTAGATATTTGTAATATTGTTGATGGTGATGTAAGTGCAGAGGTTATCTCGACAGACTTTGAAGGTATGGTAAGAGAAGGAGAAGCTTTAGCCGAATTACACGAGCAAATCGTGATCAAATTACCAATGATTAAAGATGGTGTAAAAGCTTGTAAATACTTTAGCGATAAAGGAATAAAAACAAACGTAACGTTAGTATTCTCTCCAGGTCAAGCTTTATTAGCAGCAAAAGCTGGAGCAACTTATGTAAGTCCGTTTATTGGTCGTTTAGACGATATTTCTACAGATGGATTAAACTTAATAGCAGAAATTAGACACATCTTTGATAATTATAATTTTGGAACAGAAATTTTAGCAGCTTCTGTGCGTCACACAATGCACGTTATAGATTGTGCTAAGATTGGTGCAGATGTAATGACAGGACCATTAAGTTCTATTGAAGGTTTACTAAAACATCCTTTAACAGATAGTGGTTTAGCTAAGTTTCTAGAAGATTATAAAAAAGGAAACTAGTTGTATTACTAAAACAGAATAAAAAAGTCCTAAGCGTTTTACTTAGGACTTTTTTTATTGATCATTTTCTACTTTTTTCCACATGTGTTCAGAATTAAGATAAAAACTACCTACAAAATCAAAATTACATTCCGAAGGAGCAATTATTGATAAAAACGGTAAGTTGTTTTTATCTCTGTACAAGTGATAAACTTCACCTAAAATAGGCTCGAAATTAAATTTAGCATTATACACAAGGTTATTATACTCAAGCTCTTCCATCATTCTGTCATATTCTGCTTTAAGCTCTAAATATTTTGCCTTAATTTGTTTATTGGCTTTATGTATGTTTTTATTTTTCCAAGTAATATTTTCTTTTACAATAATTGCAGGAGCACCAACATTGGTACCATAAGGTTTTAGTGCAGCATCGTAAGAATTAGTGTCATTATTAAACACAATATTATCGGGTTTCTTTTCTGTAGACATTGCTAATTTTTTTATGTAAAGATACTAATTTTAAGAGCTACAAGATAGCATAGAACAACCCACTTTATGTCTTGCCCATTCTGGTCGTTTTGCAAACCATTTTTCATGTTCTGGTTGCTCTGCATAAGGTTGTTTTAAAAGGTTAAATAACTCGTCTATTAAACCATAATCACCTTTGTTGGCGTCATCAATTGCTAATTGCGCCATGTAATTTCTTAAAACGTATTTTGGGTTAATGTTATTCATGTTTTGTTTTCTCGCTTTCACGGAAATTGTCTCACGCTTTAATCGTTCAGCATAAGATAAAAACCATAAATTCCATCGTGTTTTGATGTCTTCGGTAATAGTTTTTGGCGTGTAAAATGCTTCAGAAATTAATTGAAATCCTTCCGAATGTTTTTCACTTTCAAAATCTGCTAATAACCTAAAAAATATAGTAAAATCTGTTTCAGTAAGTTGTAAACAATCTTCTAACTCTTGAATTAAAACAGCATCTTTTTCATCTTTCAATTGTAACCCTAATTTAGAACGCATCATAGCTTTGTAACGTTCTATTTTTTGCTCTCCGAAGTTGCCTAAAATAGCTTCAAAACCTTCAGCTTCATTTACTAAAGGATATAAAGCATTAGCAAGCTGAAATAAATTCCAATGCACAACATCTACTTGTGCGCCATAACGGTAACGTTTGTGTTGAGCATCTGTGGTATTTGGTGTCCAACCAGGCTCGTAACCTTCTAACCAACCGTAAGGACCATAATCTATGGTTTGCCCTAAAATGGACATGTTATCGGTATTCATCACACCATGAACAAAACCAACACGTTGCCAATGGATGACCATATCAAGACTTCGGTTTGCCACTTCATTAAAAAACTTTAAATAAACGTCTTTACTCGGTTTCCCTAAGAAGGAATAATGTGTGTTAATGGTATAATCTACAAGTGTTTTTAAGGTTTTGAAGTCTTGTCTTGCTGAGAATATTTCAAAATTACCAAAGCGTAAAAAGCTTTGCGAAACACGACAAACAATTGCACCTTTTTCATATTCTGGATTTCCGTCATATAATTTATCACGTAATACTTGGTCGCCAGTAAGCGCTAAACTTAAAGCACGAGTTGTTGGTATGCCTAAATGGTGCATTGCTTCGCTACATAAATACTCACGGATAGAGCTTCTTAAAACAGCCAATCCATCAGCGCTTCTGGAATAAGGCGTTTCGCCAGCACCTTTTAATTGTAATTTCCAGTTAGTGTTATTGTGTTCAACTTCAAATAAATTAATAGCTCTACCATCGCCTAATTGTCCTGCCCAATGACCAAATTGATGTCCGCCATAACACATAGCGTAAGGTTTGGTGTTTTCAAGAATTTTATTTCCTGTAAAAATGCTTAGAAACTCTTCAGTATTTGCGTCTTCGGCAGTTAAACCTAAGATTTCTAATACTTCTGGAGATACATGAATTAGCTTTGGATGAGATGTTTTTTTTGGTGAAACAAAGCTATAACACGATTCCTTTACTTGTCTACGACTGTTTTCTGTTTTAGAATCTGCAGGAAGCTGATTTAAAAAGCTATTTTTTATGTTGAATTTCATTAAGTGTTTTCTTTCTCAACACAAAGATAAGGATTGTTTATTTGCTTCTTTCATTAACTAACCACATTGGCTCCTCTTGAAATTTTTCCCAATAACTTAGCAATAAATTAAAAATAGCCGTTAAAGCAGCATCTTTACCGTTAATTTGGTCTTCGTGATACCTTACTAAATAAGCGATTAAGTTGTAACACGTCGTAAATTCACCACAAGCAATTAACTGGTCTAGTGTGTTGTTTGCTTTAGCTTCTTTATCAAACCAAAGGTTAGTGCCAAAAGCGGCGCAATGTGCAGATACTTTTTTTATTTTTTCTGAAATATCTTTGGTATAAGGTTGAATTTTATCCCATTCTAAAGCATTTTCTGGCTTGTTTTGGTCTTTACATCTAAGCTCATAAATAGCTGAAGTTATTGCAATTTCATTATAAGATTTATAAAGTTTACTAGCGTTTTGACGTCTGTCATTTTTCAGCATAACTACGCCAGACATAACCATTAAGCTTCTAAGTCGGTTTAAAATATATTTACCTAAGCGTTGCGGATTAATTTTGAAGGTGTTACTTAAATTTGTCATTTTACTCACGCTAGCGCTTACGTAAAATAGCATGATATTGATAGCGACTTGTAAACTAAAAATGATAAGTGAAATGGAGTAGAGCCACCACCAATTTTTTAAGTTACTATAAATGACTAATATTAACATTAGCACAAGCACGATTGGGCTAGCTAAAAATGATATTATTTTTGAGAATTTTGTGGTTTCTGCAAATTCAAAAGTCTCATTATCTTTGATATAAGGCGAAGATACATCATTAACTATAAACAGGCTGTAAGGGTTTGTGTCTTCTGAAGAGGTTAAAAATACCGAAGCACCTTGATTATCTACAATACCACCATCCATCAAACCAATATCTTTAAGGTTAGAATTAGGCATAAAATCTGAAGGAAAAGCAATAGGTTCAAATCCTCCAGGAAACGCAGAAGATGCTGCAATAATATCTCCTAATTTTATGTTGTCTTTAAGGTTTCTGTAGTCTTCAGAAATTAATTTATTACCAAATAAACGTTGCGGTTTATCTTTATTTTGAAATCTAAATTGAATAGCATTTGTAAAATCTGTAGCATTAAAACTAACACGATCTAAATGGATTTTAGCATTTTCAAAATCTGCTAAAGTTTTATGGTTTGTTAGTTTATTGTATTCGATAGCAAAAGCATTAATCGGATTTTTGTGTTTGTGTTTATTTTCAGCTTGATTCCAAACACTATAACCTTTAATGTGGTTAATTGCATTATTAACTAATTGATCTTCTTTTAACCATTGATGATATTCTTCAAAAAACTCTGAAAATGATTGATTTTCAATTAAAGACTGCGTGTATTTTACACCTGTAATTGTTCCGCCAGACACTGTAGATATTGCTTTTATATTATGTAGTAATCCAACTTTTTCAAAAAAAGAAAGACTACCCAAAGCAAACCCAGCAGCACGGTAACCACCACCAGAAAAACATAAAGCTATAGATTTAAAAATGTTTGACACTTATAAGATTTTTTTCTTTAAATCTAAGTATTTAGCTGCTTATTTAAAAGAAGTTTGGTTAATAACTGAAGTGCTATTTTTTAATTTATTTAGTTATTGTAAAATTTGAGATAAAAGTGAAGAAACTTATTTAAAATAAAAAACCCTTGTGATTCACAAGGGTTTTAGCGGAGAAAGAGGGATTCGAACCCCCGGAGGTGTGACCCTCAACAGTTTTCAAGACTGCCGCATTCGACCACTCTGCCATTTCTCCTTAGCGGATGCAAATATAGAAACTTTTTTTAATAAATAAACTAAATTTCACGAATTATTTAGAAGTTATTATCTTTTAAAACTATAAATAATTGTAAATAAGAAAACTAACAATTTAAAATTATTGAAGCATTTTTTTCTGTAAGCATAGAACCTTTTGATTTTAGGTTGTCATGCCAGCTAAAAGCTTCAGTTAAGACATGAGGTGTATGTCCACCAGCTAATAAAGCTTTGGCGTAATACTCTTTCATTTGTTGTTTATAAATTGGATGCACACAGTTTTCTATAATTACATCTGCTCTTTCTTTAGGAGATAAGCCTCTTAGGTCAGCTAGACCTTGTTCTGTTACTAAAATATCTACATCATGTTCTGTATGATCTGTGTGTGATACCATTGGAACAACATGAGATATGGTGTCTCTTTTAGAAATAGAAGGACAGACAAAAAAGCTTAAATATGCGTTTCTAGCAAAATCCCCAGAACCGCCAATGCCATTCATCATTTTTGTGCCTAAAATATGTGTAGAGTTTACATTGCCATAAATATCAAATTCTATTGCAGTATTTATTGCAATAATCCCTAAACGTCTAATTACTTCGGCAGCATTACTAATATTTTGAGGTCTTAATACTAGTTTTTCTTTATAGGAATCAAAATTTTTAATCATATGATCATAGCAAGAATTTGATACCGTAATAGATGAAGCTGAAGCAAAATCTAATTTTCCAGTATCAAATAGCTCGAAAGTGCTGTCTTGTAGTACTTCAGAATACATTGTTAAATTTTCAAAAGAACTGTTTTTAAATCCAGAAAGTACAGCATTAGCAATTTTACCAATACCTGCTTGTAACGGTAAAAGACTTTTGGTAAGTCTACCGCAGTTTACTTCATCTTCAAGAAAATTTAAAATATGATTAGCTATATTGGTAGTGATTTCATCTGGTTCTGAAATCCTAGCTTCGCTATCAGGTTTTTCTGTAAAGACTATTGCTTTTACTTTGTTTTGATCTACTTTAATAAAAGGTGTACCTATTCGGTCATCTGGGTTGCAAATATTTATAGGTTTTCGGTTTGGATAGGCATCATGTGTGTAAATATCATGAATATCTTTAAATGTGGTTGGTAAAGCTGTGTTTATTTCTACTATAACAGTTTTAGCTAAAGCAATAAAAGTTGCAGAGTTACCTACTGATGTTGTTGGAATAATATAGCCTTCTTTAGTAAAACCAACAGCTTCAACAATAGCTACATCAATGTTGCCTAATTGATTATTTTCAAATTGTTCTGCTGTTTCACTTAAATGTTGGTCTATATATAAAACTTCACCATTATTTATTGCTTTTCGTAATGTTGAATCTGCTTGAAAAGGCATTCTTTTATGTAATGCTTTGTTTTTAGCTAAATCGGCGTCTGTGGTATAGCCTAGGGATGCACCGGTGATTAATGAAATTTTTATATCTTCTGTTTCTGCTCTTTTGGCTACAGCAGGTAATACAGCTTTGCTATCTCCAGCTTTAGTAAATCCACTTACGCCTACTACTGCATTTTTTTTGATTAATTGAGAAGCTTCTTCTGCTGTAAATATTTTTTTTAAATAATTATCATATTGTATTCTTTCTACATTTTCTCTATTTATCATTTTTATATTTTTTTGTGTTTATTTATTACTAATAGTTAGGATATATCATTTAAAATTGATGATATATTAATATTGGTTGCAATTTATATATTTGCTATATTGTCAAAATATCACAATAAGACATTTATTTATTCATTTTGGACAAGTATATTAATTTAGCAAATAATTCATCAAAATATTACCTCACAGAAGTTGATAAAAAAGAAAAAGATATTTACTGTCATCATGATTTAATGGGAGAAAATTTTATCGAAACCCATAAACATGATAAAGCACAGTTTTTGTATACAGAAGGTGGTTTGGTGTATGTAAAAACTAGTAGTCAGACTTATTTTTTGCCAGCAAGACACTATATGTGGATACCTGCAGGTATAACGCATAGTATTTATCCAAGTTCTCCAGAAGTTAAAATGAGAAACCTTTATTTTCCTGTGAAAAACGAAGAAAATATTTTTTATTCACAAGAAGGAATTTATCCAGTAAATAATTTATTGTTACAAATGTTGTTATTTACTAAACAATGGAAGGGGAATATAAAAAAGTCTCAAAAAGATAAATATCCAATAGTTTTAGCATTAAAAGTCTTATTACCTCAATTGTCTAAACAACCACTATTACTTAATCTTCCTCAACCAAAAGATGAACGCTTGATTAAAATTTCTGAATATCTTTTAGAAAACTTACATAAGGAATTAAAAAGTACTTCGATTGCAACTCATTTTAATATGAGTAGTAAAACCCTTTATAGGTTATTTAAAAAGGACGTTCAGATTTCTTTTATACAGTATTATACTCTTTTACGTATGTTTAAGGCTTTAGAGTTTTTGTTAACACAACAATTTACAATAGCTGAAGTTGCTTTAAAAGTTGGATATAATAGTGTGCCTACTTTTAGCAATACATTTACTAAAATAATAGGAAAAAGACCATCTGCTTATATCACTATCAACGAAATATATTGATGTTAAAATCTCTTTAGGTATTTAATGATTATTTTTGGCCTCAAAATAATATAGATGATATGAATACAACATCATTATTAAAATGGAGATACGCAACTAAACAATTTGATCCATCTAAAATAATATCTTCAGATAAATTACAAATTATAAAAGAAGCATTTAACCTAACAGCAACAAGTTATGGTTTACAGCCCATCAAATTATTAATAGTAAGAACAAAAGAGATTAAAGAACAATTAAAAGTAGCAGCGTTTAATCAGTCTCAACTTACTGATGCTTCAGATGTTTTAGTCTTTTGTATTGACACAGCAATAGACGCTTCGTATGTAGAAGATTACTTTAAATTAGTGAAAGAAAAACGAAGCACGCCAGATGAAATTTTAAAACCATATCAAGAGTTTTTGACTAATCACTTTAACACTATTACAGAAGATGAAAAGCTTAATTGGGCAACAAAACAAGCTTATTTAGCAATGGGAAATCTATTGACAGTTTGTGCTATAGAGCAGATTGACGCCTGTCCGATGGAAGGATTTAGTCCAGAAAAAACCGATGAAATTTTAGAATTAGATAAGCAAAATCTTAAAAGTGTCTTGCTAATGCCTATCGGTTATCGATCTGAAGATGATTTTATGGCAAGCTTAAAAAAGGTAAGAAAACCTTTAGAAGATATGGTTCTTACTAGATAAAAAGACTTAAATAGCTTTTTTAAAACAAATTTTTAAAAGGTCATGACTTTATGTTATGACGCTTTTTTTTTCTTCTTATTAATAGTAAATTTGAAACTAACTAAATAAAAATTATGCCAGGATTTGAAAGCTTTGGTGATGCAGAGCGAAAAGAAGTACAAGACGTTTTAGATAACGGAATATTAATGCGTTACGGTTTTGATGCCATGCGTAATGGTCACTATAAAGCAAAATCTTTAGAAGAAGAATTACAGTCTACACTTCAAGTTAAACACGCTCAATTAGTAACTAACGGTACAGCAGCAGTTTCTACGTCTTTAGCAATTGCAGGAGTTGGAGCAGGAGATGAGGTTATTGTACCCTGTTTTACATTTGTTGCAACTTTTGAAGCTATTATGATGCTTGGTGCTATACCAGTTTTAGTTGATATAGATAATACTTTGACTTTAGATCCTGAAGCTGTAAAAAAAGCAATTTCACCAAAAACAAAAGCTATAATGCCGGTTCATATGTGCGGTAGTATGGCAGATTTAGATGCTTTAAAAGAAATTTGTACAACTCATAATTTAATACTTGCAGAAGATGCATGTCAAGCAATTGGAGGTACTTACAATGGAAAATATCTTGGTACTTACGGAGATGTTGGCTGCTTATCTTTCGATTTTGTAAAAACAATAACTTGTGGAGAAGGAGGAGCAGTACTAACTAATAACTCTGAGTTTGCTAAATACGCAGATCAATTTAGTGATCACGGTCATGATCATATTGGTAATGATAGAGGTGCAGAATCTCATCCTGTATTGGGTTATAATTTTAGAATTTCTGAACTTAATGCAGCGGTTGGATTAGCTCAAGTAAGACGGTTGAAAGATTTTATAGCAATACAGAAGAAAAACTATACTATTTTAAGAGAAGCATTATCCGAAATTGATGAAGTTACTTTTAGAACAGTTCCAGAAGGAGGAGAAGAAAGCTATGCTTTTCTTAATTTTTATCTACCAAATCTAGAAACTACTAGAAAAGTGATTACAGCTTTTAAAAATAATGGAGTTGATGGTTGTTTTCATTATTACGATAATAACTGGCATTATGTTCGTAAATGGGAACATTTAAAAGATATAAAAACGCTTTATCCTGTTTCAAATGAAGTAAAAGAAGGTCTGTCTTATTTAAAAGAGAAAACGTTTGATCAATCTGATCATTTTATTGGTAGAAATATTTCTTGTTTAATAAAATTATCTTGGACAGAAGAAGAAGTAAAACAAAGAGCCAAATTAATGGCTCAAGCTATAAAAGATTCACTTTAGTAGTTAACATACTCTACAATTTCTAACCCATAACCAATCATTCCTACACGTTTGGTTTGTTGTGAGTTAGAAATTAATTTTAACTTATGAATATTTAAATCATGAAGTATTTGGGCTCCAATCCCAAAGTCTTTATTGTCCATTGCTATAGCAGGAGCTTTTGCAATTTTATTAGGTACTTGTTTTTCTTTTAAAACCGATAGACGTTGTAATAAATTCATACTTTCAGCTTGTTGATTAATAAATAAAATAGCGCCTTTACCTTCTTTATTAATCACCTTAAACATATTGTCTAATTTTTGGTCAGCATTATTAGTTAACGTGCCTAAAATGTCATTATTAACTAAAGTTGAATTTACTCTTGTTAATACTTCATCTTTACTGGTCCAATCACCTTTAGTTAGTGCAATATGTACTTGATTATTTGTGGTTTGTTGGTAAGCTCTTAGACGATAATTTCCAAAACGAGTTTCGATATTAAAATCTTCTTTTTTAAGAATTAAAGAGTCGTGCTCCATACGGTAAGCCACTAAATCTTCAATTGAAACAATTTTTAAATCAAACTTTTTTGCCACTTCCATTAGCTGTGGTAAGCGTGCCATAGTACCATCTTCATTCATTATCTCGACAATAACACCTGCAGGTTCTAATCCAGCAAGCCTAGCAAAATCTATTGCAGCTTCTGTATGACCAGTACGTCTTAAAACACCACCTTCTTTGGCAACTAAAGGAAAAATATGACCTGGTCTAGCTAAATCATAAGGTTTTGTATCTGGGTTTATTAAAGCTTGAACGGTTTTAGATCTATCTGCAGCAGAAATACCTGTTGTTACACCTTGACCTTTTAAATCTACCGAAACTGTAAACGCAGTTTCCATATGGTCAGTGTTATTAGTGACCATCATGTGTAGATTTAAATCGTTACATCTGTTTTCGGTAAGTGGTGCACAGATTAATCCGCGACCATGTGTTGCCATAAAGTTGATCATCTCAGGTGTAACAAGCTCTGCTGCAGCTAAAAAGTCACCTTCATTTTCTCTGTCTTCATCATCAACAACTATAATTACTTTTCCTGCTTTAATATCTTGAATAGCTTCTTCTATAGTGTTTAATTTTACGTCTACTGCGCTAACTGTTTTTGTGCTCATTACCTTAAAATTTGTGCAAAGATAAGCTATTTTTAAGCTTTTATAGGTTTAAGAATTGATTTTTAGATTTCTATTAACATGAATAATAGGATAGAGGATAAAACCTAATATTTTAAATAAAAGTGTCTCTTTAGTTTTATTTAAAGTTTTAAGTATTTTACTGTAGTGCCTAAATGTTTTTATATAGTTAAAAATAAGAACTATATAAGATATTGCACTAATCTGTATTCCAGCTTCTGCTAATTGTGGTAACTTATTGTTTTTGAAAACAAAATATAAGATGAATAAAACTAGAGCTAAAACGAATGTTATTAAGCTAATTTTTGAAAGGGTTTTAAAGTCTTTCAATAAGCTTTTGTCTATTTCTTTAACTTCAGTTTTTGTAGTTGTTTCTGGTGTTGTTTCGCCTAAAGCTTCTGCTATTAATGCTCTTTTTTTATCATCTTTAGAAGGTTGAGAGCTTATTTTTTTATTTCCAAATTTAGAATTGTACCATTTTTTTATTGGTACAGTTATATGGTCAAACTCAAATAAACCTCTATCAGCTGTTGCACGTTTAGTTAAAAACACACTTAAGGGCAACATAATTAGTGTTGAAAACCATGCGGAGAGAGCAGGATTTAATTTTCCGTTTTTTGCACTATTTTCTGCAAATAGCCCGATAAAGTGATACGTTAAAAACAGCACAATTGCTATTACCATTGGTAGTCCTAAACCACCTTTACGTATTAAGGCTCCTAATGGTGCACCAACAAAAAATAGTATAATACAAGCAACAGCTAAAGCAAACTTTTTGTGTAATTCTATACCATGTTTATTAATCCATATAGCCTTGTTTTTAAGGTTTTTTTCTTTGGAAGTCATTATTTGTTTAGTGCTAGAAACATTGTTTACAGCATAATCTAATAATTGTACCTTAAATCTGGTGTCAAAGAGGTCTAATAATGGTCCTTCGTATATAGTATCTTTTTTTGACTTTAAAGAGATGTTTAGGGTAGCAATGTTTGTTCTATTATACATGGATTTAGAAAACTCCATGACATTATCTTGTCTTTCTAATTTAAGAGAATCTAAAGTGTGATTTAGCTCTGCTATATTTAACATCGTGTATTTATTATCAACATTTTTTTCGTCTAAATCTACATTATTTAGCTCTGTTAAATCAATGTTCATAATGTGCTTCTTAAACTCACTTTTAACAAATGGTTTTTTCTGGCGGTCTTTTAGTTTTTTGGGAGGTGTATCATCATAATAATACCCATCATAAAGAATTAGTTTTAGTATGTTAGAATCTTCATCACTTGCTAATTCTCCCGTTTCGGCAATTATAACAGTATGGTTTCCTGCAACTCTAGTACTACTTTTTTTATGTATAGTAACACCTTTTAAAAACTTACCGTTTTCGCCACTTTTTTCTTCAACTTTAATATTAAAATTATCACCAATGTCGTTAAACTGTCCTTCTGCTATTGCCATAGCTGGTTTAACTTTGGCTATATTTTTTCTTAAGTTATGGCTTTCGTAATGTGCCCAAGGAATAACATTATTACTAAAGAAAAAAGTTGTTATAGATAGAATAAATATGAAAACGCCTAAACCAGACATTGCTCTTTGAAGAGAAATACCTGTACTTTTCATTGCTGCAAACTCATAGTTTTCAGCAAAACTACCAAAAACCATAATTGATGATAGTAATATGGTAAGTGGTAAAATTAAAGGAATTAGCGTAGGTGTTATATACATTAAAAACTTAAGAATAGTCACTAAATCTAAGTCTTTACCTGCTAATTCTTTAATGTATAACCATATGGCTTGTAAAACAAAAATCAGCATGAGTATAACAAACACGCTGATAAAAGTTTTTAGGTAAGATGTTAATATGTATCTATCTAATATTTTCACTTAGAAAATTAATCTAATTTATTGATGTAGTAATCTTTATACTTTTCTTTGTCAAAAGTAAATAAGGATTTTGATAATGTTTCGTTAGTTTTAAAAGAATTAACAGTTAAGGTTGTTTTTGTACCGTTCTTGCCAATTTCAATTAATCTGTAAATATTTTTTGTTTTTACATCTATACCTAAAAGCACATATTTAATTTCTGAAGAAGAATCTATCGGGGTTAACTTAACAAACTGTATTTTTCTTCCTTGTACATTTTGCTCAATGTCCATTTTGTATGTAAAACCATCTTTGTAAAAGCTAAGCATTTTACTTGGTGTAATGGTATTTTTATCTTCATTTGAAGCTTTAGATATCGTTACCTCTTCGTCTTCAGGACTAATACTGTATAAATTTAGTCCATCAAAAATACGTGTAATGCCTAATATGTTAAGTCTATATTTTTCACCTTCCATAATAACATCACCACGTGTTTCTTGTTTAATGTTTTCTTCTGTATTTTCTAAAACATACTTAAAGTCAATGCTTATGTTTTTATAGCTTTTAGCTTTTGTAGACACTTCATCTAACAAAGCTTTAGCATTTGCATCTTGAGCATAAGTAGTTAAAGTAAAAATGGTACTTAAAAAAAGGAATAATAACTTTTTCATTTTTTAATTCGTTTCGTTTTCTAATAATTGTTCTAAAGCCAGTAAATCTGGAACCAACACTTGTCTTGCCTTACTACCTTCAAATCCGCCAACAATACCAGCAGCTTCTAATTGATCAATAATACGACCTGCACGATTATAGCCTAGTTTAAGTTTACGTTGTAGTAAAGACGCAGATCCTTGTTGTGCTGTTACAATAATTTCTGCAGCTTCACGGAAGAGTTTATCTCTTTCCGATATATCTATATCAAGACTTGTGCCACTTTCTTCACCAACATATTCAGGTAACAAATAAGCATCTGGATAGGCTTTTTGTGAGCCAATAAAGTCTACTATTTTTTCTACTTCTGGTGTGTCCACAAACGCACATTGAATACGTATCATGTCATTACCTTGCGTGTAAAGCATGTCACCACGACCAATAAGTTGATCTGCTCCAGAACCATCTAAAATGGTACGCGAGTCTATTTTTGAAGTTACTCTAAATGCTATACGTGCTGGGAAATTAGCTTTTATAATACCGGTAATAACGTTTACAGACGGACGTTGCGTAGCGATAATTAAATGAATACCAATAGCACGCGCTAATTGAGCTAGACGCGCAATAGGAGTTTCTACTTCTTTACCAGCTGTCATAATCAAATCAGCAAACTCATCTACCACTAATACGATGTAGGGTAAAAACTGGTGTCCGTCGTTAGGATTTAATTTTCTAGCTTTAAACTTGGCATTGTATTCAGAAATATTTCTACAAAGTGCATTTTTAAGCAATTCATAACGATTATCCATTTCGATACATAGTGAATTTAAGGTGTTGATAACCTTTGTGTTATCCGTTATGATTGCATCTTCACTATCTGGTAATTTTGCTAAATAGTGTCTTTCAATTTTATTAAAAAGTGTAAGCTCAACTTTCTTAGGGTCTACTAAAACAAACTTTACTTCGGCAGGATGTTTTTTATATAAAAGCGATGTCAATACCGCATTTAAACCAACCGATTTACCTTGTCCTGTTGCACCAGCCATAAGTAAGTGAGGCATTTTTGCAAGGTCGATAACCAATGTTTCGTTACTTATAGTTTTACCAATAGCAATTGGTAATTGCATCTCTGATTTTTGAAATTTTTGAGACGCAATAACAGATCGCATAGATACGATAGTTGCATTTTTATTAGGCACTTCAATACCAATAGTTCCTTTACCAGGAATTGGTGCAATAATACGAATACCAAGTGCAGCCAATGATAAAGCAATATCGTCTTCTAAGTTTTTAATTTTTGAAATTCGGATTCCTGCTTCAGGAACAATTTCATATAAAGTTACCGTTGGACCAATAGTGGCTTTTATACTATCAATACCAATCTTGTAGTTGTTTAAAGTTTCTACAATTCGGTTTTTATTTTCTTCTAATTCTTCTTGATTAATGGTAACACCTTCATTTTCATACTTTTTAAGTAGATCTAATGGCGGATATTGATATTTGCCAAGCTCTAAAGTAGGATCGAATTGTCCAAAATCTTCAACTAATTTATTCGCAAGATTATCGGTTTCTGATTCTTCTTCTTTAACAGTTTCTACTTCAATTTTAACATCTTCGTCTTCTTTAGATGAAGTTTTTAAAACAGGCTCTTCAATTTCTTCTTCGTCTTCAGGAGTTGTGACTTCAAAAGTAGTTGATGTTTCAGAAGTTGAATGATTAGCAATTGTAGGTTCTACATTTTTATTGACTTCAAAAGCAGATTTTATATCTTCAGCCTCTTCAGAATGTGAATTATCTATAGGTGTAAAATCTTCTTTTAAGTCGTCTTTAATTTCTGCTTTAGCTTTATTGAAAAGTGAGGCAATGCGTTGTGGTGTAAATTTAAAACGAACTGCTAAATAGGTGATAAACGCAAAAACCAATAAAAGCACAGTACCTATTTTTCCTATATAATCTTGAAAAAATGTGTTGATTTCATAACCAACAGTTCCGCTTAAAATGTCATTTTTAGACGTAAAAAAACCAAATAAAACTGAAAACCAAATGACAATTAATGTGCCCCAAAACCAATGTGTTCTTAACTTAGTTTTGCTTAAATCCATAAGCACAAAAATTCCTGAAAGGAAAGTTAATCCAGAAAAAATAAATGCTGCTATACCAAATCCACGTTGAATAAATACATCGCTTAGCCAAGCACCAACTTTGCTTAGCCAGTTTTGTGCTTCGACATCTCTAGTTGTAAACTCTGAGATAGCACTTTGGTCTGCTTTTCCTGTAAATATAAAAGATAAAAACGCGGTAAAAAGCAAAATGCCAAGAATTACCAAAAAGCTACCAAAGACTAATTTTTGTTGATTGTTCAACGTAAAATCAGGTTTTTTAAAGCGTGGTTTATTTTTGGTTTTAGATGTTTTTTTTGCTTTCGCCATTAACGGTTTTTTAATTTGGGTAAAAATACAAATTGTTAACGTTTATCCTAATGGATAATTGTTTAAAAAATCTTAGGAATATAAATTATCAAACCTACAATAGATGCAGCGATTGAAGCAATAAACACAGCACCAGCTGCAACATCTTTAATTATTCCAATTTTTGGGTGATGGTTTGGGTGAATAAAGTTAGCTATTTCTTCTACAGCTGTATTAAGTCCTTCTATACTCATTACCATACCAATTGCAAAGCATTGCATGATCCACTCTGTATTAGAAATAGAATAGTAAAAACCAGCTATTGTTACAATAATAGCTATAAATAATTGTATTTGTATGCTGGCTTCGGTTTGTATTAAGCGCCACATACCTAAAAAGGCATATTTTACGCTTTTTAGACGATTTACAATAAAAGATTCTTTTGGTTTATCCATTAGATAAGGCGTTTAGCGCCGCTTCGTAATTTGGTTCGTCTGCTACTTCTTCAACTTGTTCTGTATAGGTTATCTTTCCATTTTCATCTAAAATAACGATACATCTTGAATGTAAAGTTTCAAAAGGACCGTTTTTAAAAGCTAAACCATAATTTTTACCAAATTCACCTGTTTTAAAATCAGATAACATTTCTAAATTATCAATGCCTTCTGCACCACAAAATCTAGACATAGCAAAAGGTAAATCTCTAGACACACAAACAATTTTTGTGTTTTCAACTTCAGATGCTTTTTTATTAAAAGTTCTTACAGAAGTTGCACAAGTACCAGTATCTACACTAGGAAATATGTTTAGAACCACTTTACTTCCTTTATAATCAGCAAGTGTTTTTTCTGATAAGTCAGTATGAGTTAAATTAAAATTTGGTGCATCGTTACCAACTTCAGGTAAGTTGCCAACGGTTTCTACAGGAGTACCTCCTAAGGTTATTTTTGCCATAAAAGTTAATTTTTATTCAAATTTAAAAATAATACATTAAAGTTATTTTCTAATTACGATTAATTACAATAATTTGAAATTATCACTTTTTTTAATTAAATAAATGATGCTTATAATGTGATAGTGATAATCAATTTTTTTGACATAATTTTTGTAAATTTAATAGTTAATTTTAGTGAAATATATAAAATCTTAAAACTATTAATATGGAAAGTAACTCAAATGGAAATCCACGTGGAGAAAATTTTGAACTAAATGAAAGTTCTGCAAAATGTCCTTTTCTAAGTGGAACCACAAAAAAAACTGCTGGTGGCGGAGTAAAAAATCGCGATTGGTGGCCAAACGAATTAAAATTAAATATTTTACGCCAACATGCACCAAGCTCTAACCCTTTGGATGATGATTTTGATTATGCTAAAGAGTTTAATAGTCTTGATTTTGCAAAACTAAAGCAAGAAGTAATAGATTTAATGACAGACTCACAAGATTGGTGGCCTGCAGATTACGGACATTACGGCGGATTTATGATTAGAATGGCTTGGCACAGTGCAGGAACTTACAGAGTAGGAGATGGTCGTGGTGGCGCTGGTGGCGGTAACCAAAGATTTGCACCAATTAATAGTTGGCCTGATAATGGTAATTTAGATAAAGCTAGACTTTTACTTTGGCCTATAAAACAAAAGTATGGTCGTAAAATATCTTGGGCAGATTTAATGATACTTGCAGGAAACTGTGCTTTAGAGTCTATGGGCTTTAAAACCTTTGGCTTTGCAGGAGGAAGAGAAGATATATGGGAGCCAGAACAAGATGTATATTGGGGAAGCGAAACGGAATGGGGCGCAAATGAAGATAGATACGGCGACAGCAAAGATGTAGAAGAAAGAGACCTTGAAGATCCTTTAGCAGCTGTTATGATGGGTTGGATTTATGTAAATCCAGAAGGACCAGACGGAAAACCAGATCCGATGGGTTCTGCTAAAGATGTTAGAGAAACTTTTGGGCGTATGGCGATGGATGATGAAGAAACTGTAGCGTTAGTAGCTGGTGGACATACGTTTGGTAAAGCTCATGGAGCAGCAGATCCTGGTAAATATGTTGGGGCAGAACCACATGGTGCATCTATAGAAGAAATGAGTACTGGTTGGAAAAACACCTTCGGAACTGGAGTTTTAGACGATACAATTACCAGCGGAATTGAAGGTGCTTGGACACCAAATCCAACACAATGGGATCATGATTATTTTGATGTATTATTAAATTATGATTGGGAATTAACAAAAAGTCCAGCAGGTGCACACCAATGGAAACCAACTGAAGCTTCTAAAGCAAGAAAAGCACCAAAAGCAGGTGATCCAAATGGTACTCAAGATTTAATGATGACCACAGCAGATATTGCTTTAAAAACAGATTCTGAGTATTTAAAAATTTCTCAGAAATTCCATAAAGATCATAAAGCATTTGAAGATGCTTTTGCTCGTGCTTGGTACAAACTAACGCATAGAGATATGGGACCAATCGATCGATATTTAGGTCCAGAAGTGCCAAAAGAACAATTGTTATGGCAAGATCCAATACCTAAAGTAAATTATAAACTTTCAGACAGTGATATCTCTAAATTAAAAGATATGATAGCTAATTCTGGGTTGTCAATTTCTCAAATGGTAACTACAGCTTGGGCATCTGCTTCAACTTTTAGAGGATCAGATAAACGTGGTGGCGCTAATGGCGGAAGACTTCGTTTAGAACCGCAAAGAAGTTGGGAAGTTAATAATCCAAAAGAACTAGACAAAGTCTTATCAAAATTAGAAGGTATTAAAAACGATTTTGATGGAGAAGTTTCAATTGCAGATTTAATTGTGCTTGCTGGAAATGTTGGTGTTGAACAAGCAGCAAAAAAAGCAGGTCAGAATATTGACGTGCCTTTTACGCAAGGTAGAGGCGATGCTTCACAAGAACAAACAGATATTGAAGGTTTTAATTATTTACAACCAATTGCAGATGGTTTTAGAAACTACATAAAATCTGATTTACAAATTGCAGCCGAAGATTTATTAGTCGATAAAGCTAATCTTTTAACACTTACTGTTCCAGAAATGACAGTTTTAGTTGGTGGATTAAGAGTTTTAGGTGCTAATTATGATGGCTCTGATTACGGTGTATTTACCAATAAAAAAGAAACGTTAACTAACGATTTCTTTACTAATATTTTAGACTTTACTTACACATGGAGTGCTACAAGTGAAGATGACAGATATTTTGAAGGTAGAGATAGACGTACTGGTGAAGTGAAATTTAAAGGAACTCGTGCCGATTTAATCTTTGGTTCTAATACCGAATTACGAGCTGTAGCAGAATTTTATGGCGCAAATGATGCACAAGAAAAATTTGTAAAAGATTTTGTAAAAGCTTGGACTAAAGTGATGAATTTAGATCGTTACGATTTAAAAAAATAATCAAACAATTTTAATTTAAGAGTGCTTGCGTGTCAAGCACTCTTTTTATTTTATATAGCTATGACAGAAAACGAATTATTTTTTGCCACAATACAATCTGGCAATGAAGACAATATAAAAGCACAATTAACCAGAAATCCAGATTTGGTTAATATTAAAGATCAAAGAGGTTTTACACCGTTAATTTTTGCGACTTATTTTAATAAAGAAAATATTGCCGAAATACTGTTAGAGCACAAAGCAGATGTAAATGGTAAAGATGCATCTGGAAACACAGCTTTGATAGGTGTTTCATTTAAAGGAAATAAAGTTATTGCTGAAAAACTGGTACAACATAAAGCAGATATAAATGCTAAAAACAATGCCGGTATTACAGCGTTAATTTATGCAGCAATGTATAATCAAGACGAAATGATAAAACTATTGCTTAAGTATGAAGCAGATAAAACAATTGTAGATAAAGAAGGAAAAAAAGCAATAGATTATGCTAAAGAAAAAGGCTTCAACACTATTGTTGAAACCTTAAAATAAAAAAAAACACTTCATTTGAAGTGTTTTTTTATTTATCAATCGATCCTAAAACGCGTTGCATAAAGTTGTTAACCGCTTCTTTTTTAGGCGTACCATCTTTTATCATTTTATTGACTTCAATAGCACCGTACATATTAGAGATTAACTCGCCAATAACATCTAATTCTTCATCTTTTAATGAAGGTACTTCGGTTAAGGCTTCTAAAGTTTCAATAGTTTCAACTACGTAATCTTCGTCGTTTTCTTCTATAAATTGTGTAAGGTGTTTTATTACAGGTAATTTCATAATTTATAATTAAGCAACTTCGTTAACTAAATCTTTTAAAACGTCAAATTTGTTGGTTTGAACTTGATTAACAAAGTTTCCGTTTTTAAATGTAGCAAATGTTGGTAAATTATCTACTGTTGCTAATTTTCTTGACTCAGGAAATTTTTCCGCGTCAGCGATAACAAACGTTACATTTTCTAACTCGCTAGCTAATTTTTTTACTTTTGGCTTCATAATTCTGCAGTTACCACACCATGTTGCCGAGTATTGTACAACTACAGTATCATTACTGTTTACTAATTCTTGTAGGTTATCTTGGTCTAATTCTTTAAGCATAATTGAAAATTTAAATATGAAACACCAAATTCTAAATTAAAAAAACTCAGAATTTGGTGTTTATTAATTTATTGAGATTTGTTTAGTTTGCGTGAGCTGCTAAGTAACTAGCAACACCATCTCTATTAGCATTCATTGCATCTTTGCCTTCTTCCCAGTTTGCTGGACAAACTTCTCCTTTTTCTTGTACGTGAGTTAACGCATCGATTAATCTTAAGTATTCACCAACGTTTCTACCTAATGGCATGTTGTTGATGCTTTCGTGTTGTACGTTACCTTCTTCATCAATGATATATGTAGCTCTGTAAGTTACGTTATCTCCTTCTACAGTAACAACGCCAGTTTCTTCGTTGTAAGTTTCATTAGTAATATCTAAAATACCTAATGTTGAAGCTAAATTACGGTTAGAATCAGCTAAGATTGGGTAAGTTACACCTTCGATACCACCGTTATCTTTTGGAGTGTTTAACCATGCAAAGTGAACTTCTGGAGTATCACAAGAAGCACCAATTACGATAGTGTTTCTTTTTTCAAACTCAGCTAAAGCAGCTTGAAAAGCGTGTAATTCTGTTGGGCAAACAAAAGTAAAATCTTTTGGGTACCAGAATAATAATACTTTTTTATTGTTGTTTTTTGCTTCTTCAAGAACGTTTACTTTAAAGGTATCACCCATTTCGTTCATTGCGTCTACATTTAAATTTGGAAATTGTTTTCCTACTAATGCCATGATTAAATTTTTATAAATTAATTAATAAATTTTAAGTCGCAAATATAAGGATGACTTAGGAATTTTAACATTAAAAAAATTCTAAAAATTTATAAAGCAATAAATTAAAACTATCGATTAAATATTTAGGTATAAATATTGATTATTTAGTAGTAATTTGCCTTATTTTTATGGATAATGCAGCAAAGATTAAAGTTGTAATTGGACTTAACCAATTAAATATGGCATAAACAAAATATTCTGCAACGCCAACACCTAAAACGCCACTTTGATAAGCACCACAAGTATTCCAAGGAATTAAGACAGAAGTCACTGTACCAGAATCTTCTAATGTACGGCTTAAATTTTCTGGAGCTAAGCCTTTATCTTGAAAGGCTTTTTTAAACATTTTACCAGGAATTACAATTGCCAAGTATTGATCTGAAGCGATAGCATTTAAGCCTAAACAGCTAAAAACTGTACTTGCAAAAAGTCCGAAAACGGTTGTAGCAATTTTTAATAATTCGTTAGTGATTCTAGCTAAGGCGCCAATACCGTCCATAATACCACCAAAAACCATTGCACAACATATTAGTAGAATGGTCCAAATCATTCCATTCATTCCTCCAGAAGAGAATAATTCGTTTAGTTTTTCATTATCAGTAGCTATCTCAGTATCGGTTAAAATAGATTGAAAAATTGCAACGAATTTAGAATCTGATAAACCAGTTAAAATTTCAGGTTGAAAAATAAATGCAAAAATAGCAGCTAAAATAACTCCAGTTAAAAGAGCAACTAAAGGTTTTGTCTTCATTAAAATTAAAGCAATTACAACTGCAGGAACAATAAATAAAAGCGGTGTAATATTAAACGTATTATTTATGCTTGTTAACAAGTTGCTTATATCTGCATTACCAGTTGTATCTATAGTTGCGCTTAAAATTGAAAATATCACTATAGTTATTAAAATGGTAGGAACAGTAGTAAAAGCCATATATCTAATATGAGTAAATAAATCTGTACCAGCCATAGCAGGAGCTAGGTTAGTTGTATCACTAAGTGGTGACATTTTATCACCAAAGTAAGCTCCAGATATTACAGCACCAGCAATCATACCAGTAGGAATACCTAATGCACTACCAATACCAATTAAAGCAATACCTACGGTTGCAGATGTTGTCCAAGAACTACCTGTAGCAATAGAAATTATTGCAGCAATAATTACAGAAGCTGGCAAGAAAATTTCTGGACTTAAAACCTGTAGCCCATAATAAACCATAGCAGGAATAATACCGCTTACAAGCCAAGTACCAGCTAAAGCACCTACTAAAAATAAAATAAGAATAGGGACAAAGACGCTTTTAAGGTTTTCCCAAATTTCTTTAAGCATTAAATTGAAAGACACTTTATTAAAAAATCCAACAATTGCAGCAATTCCACCTCCAATTAATAAAATAATTTGATTGGTGTAAGTTCCAAACCATTCTTGATCATCAACAAAAAATATGTTGTAAGCTAGTAATGCCATAAGGCAAACTACTGGAATTAAAGCTTCTATAAGATTTAATTCTTTGTTTTCTACAATTCTTTGATCATTAATGTTTATATCAGAAAGGTTATTGTCTTGCATATTTTAGTTAGTTTTTTCAATTGTAATGTTACGATTTTAGACAGAGCTATGCAAATTCAATTAATCCTACTTCAATAAATTTATTTTGTCGGATATAATTGTTTTTTGTCGAAAATTCTTACAAAACACATTGTTTTTTAAGTGTTTATCTAAGCTATTCATTATTTTTACATTGTGTAAATGCCCAAATTACTTAAAATGAGAAAATACTACTTAACTAGTTTGATGCTTTTAAGCATTAAAATAGCTATGTCACAAGTTGGAATAGGTACAACAAATCCAACTTCGTCTTCAATTTTAGATATAGTTAGCACTAATAAAGGTGTTTTATTACCAAGGATATTTTTAAATAGCACTACTGACGTATCAACAATTTCTACACCTGCAACAGGACTTTTAATTTACAATACCGCTACAATATCAGATGTTGTCCCGGCATTTTATTATTGGAATGGAATGCAATGGGTTAAAATTTCTAATGATGAAATAAAAGATGATTGGAGTTTATCTGGAAACGATTTAAATTCTGGGACAGGTACAGAGTTTATTGGTACAACCAGCAATCATTCCTTTTTACAAAAAGTTAATAATCAACAAATAGGAATACTTGACACAAACGGAAGTACAGTTTTTGGTTTTGGTGCATCTTCAACAGTTAATGATGCGGTTGTTATGGGAAGAAATGCTACCGCAAGTGCTCCAAACTCGGTTACCTTAGGTTATGATGCAGAAACTAATAGTAATGACGCGGTTTCTGTTGGTTATCAATCAGATGCTAGTGGCTACCAATCTCTCTCGCTTGGTTATCAATCAAGAACAACTCAAAATTATAATAATGCAATTGGATATAAAGCTACTTCTACAGGTTATAATGCTACAAGTATAGGAATATCAACAGAGGCTACAGGTCAAGAATCTTTAGCAATAGGTTTTTCTAGCAATCCAACGGGCGGAAATAAAACCATTGCTTCAGGTTATCAATCTTTAGCAATTGGTAGAGATGCTAAATCTACAGGAGCTACAGCTGTAGCAATTGGTAATACAGCTTTTGCAAATAATACTAACTCATTGGCTATAGGTAACAATGCTAGATCTAAAGATTATGCTAACACAATTGCTATAGGAGCAGATGCAATTGCTGCTGGAGGACAAGGGTCTATTGCAATTGGTAATACAGCAAAAGGAAGTAATGCTTACGGTATTTCAATAGGGTTTGATGCAGAAACTAAAAATGCTCAAAGAAACCTTGCTATTGGGTATAATTCAACATCTTCAGCAACTGATAATATAGTCATTGGTACCGATGCTAATTCGAATTCTAATTACGGTATTGCTATTGGTTACAGTACCTATGCAAAAGATTATGACAATACAATTGCTATAGGTTATGATGCTTTATCTGACAAATTAAATGCTATTGCTATAGGTAATTTAGCCCAAGCTAAAGGTAATAATTCAATATCTGTTGGTAATAATGCTAGAGCAAATGGTTCTAATAGTGTTGCAATAGGACAAAATACAAATGTAACTAATGCTAATACCATAGCTTTAGGTGACGAAACAGGAGCAGTAAGAGTAGGAGTAGGAACAAACTCTCCAACAGCAAACTTTCATTTAAATGGTTCTTTAAGAATAGTTGATGGTAATCAAGGTGTTGATAAAGTATTAAAGTCAGATGCTAATGGTAATGCAAATTGGGTTTTCCCTGATTATGTTAAATACTTTTCAGATACTACTATCAGCGGTACTATTGTTAACGCTTCTGGTACAACCGTAACAGGTAATGGTATAATTAGATTAAATACAACGACTTATGTAGGTTATGGTACAGCAATAGCAACAAATGGTATGTACGTAACTATATCTAAAAGTGGTTATTACAGGTTAAGTTATAACGTAAATCTTAGAATGGATGATACAGATGCAGACAGAGATACTGTACAAATATTTTTTGCTACTTCTGCAACTGGTGCCGAAATAACTAGAACTAAATCTTATTTTACTTTTGTTGATGATTACGGAAGTAATAGAATTAATACAGTAACATTATCAAGAATAGTACATTTAAATGCTGGTGATAATGTGTATTTAAGAATTTTAAATCCTTCAGGACCAGATGTTAGTTTAGTAACAGATGGATCTGGAGCTACAATAGAATCTATTAAATACGATTAATGATAATTAAATTGAAAAAAAGTGCATTTAAATTTCTGATAAATAATAGCTTTTTCTTTTTATTAGAAATACAGTTGATTAAAATTTAAGATTAGCTTTTTTGATGATTTATTATCTTTTTGAAGTTGATGTGTAGAATGATTTTCAATATCTGTTAATTTATCGGTTATAATATTATCTTATCGAATTATTTTTATAATTTATATTAATTAACAGCTGATTATAAAATTAGCTAATATATTTGCTATTGTGTAAATGTATTAAACCTTCTTATGAAAAAGTTTATTATAAGCTGTATGGCGCTATTTAGCGTTATATGTGCTTCTGCCCAAGTTGGTATAGGGACAACCAACCCAACAGAATCTTCTATTTTAGATATTTCAAGTAACAATAAAGGTGTTTTATTACCAAGGATATCTTTAAATAGTACTTCAGATGTATCAACAATTTCAACACCTGCAACAGGACTTTTAATTTATAATACTTCAACAACATCTAATGTAGAACCAGGTTTTTATTATTGGGATAACTCTCAATGGGTAAAATTTTCTACTTCAGATACTGTTAGAGAAGGATGGGATCTTGACGGAAATAACTTAAATGGAGAACCAAATCCTGTATTTATCGGTACAACTAGTTATCATGCTTTTGTGCAAAAAGTTAACAACCAAGAGATAGGACGATTAGACCCAAATGGTAGTACTGTTTTTGGTTTTGGCGCATCTTCTACAGCTAATAACGCAGTTGTTATGGGAAGAAGTGCAACAGCTAATGGACAAAATTCAGTTACCTTAGGGTATCAAGCAGAAACTAATAGTAATGATGCTGTTTCTGTAGGATATCAATCAGACGCTTCAGGGTATCAAGCTTTAGCATTAGGATATCAATCTACAGCGACACAAAATAGTAGCTCTGCAATAGGATATAATGCTTTAGCTTCAGGTTACAGATCAACTAGTTTTGGTGTAGCAACAGAAGCTTCTGGAGGAGAATCTTTAGCTTTAGGAGTATCTACTGGGTCAGGTATTAATAAGACAATTTCTTCAGGATATAGATCTTTAGCTATAGGTGTAAATGCAAGATCAACAAATTCAAATACGATAGCAATTGGTAATAGTGCTACAGCAAGTGGTGCAAATTCTGTAGCTATTGGAAGAAATAGTAATGCAGTAAATTCGAATACTATCATTTTAGGTGATGATACAGGAAATGTTAATGTTGGTATAGGTACCAATTCTCCTTCTGCTAATCTTCATGTTAAAGGAGATTTTAGAATTGAAGATGGTAATCAAGCTAGTGGTAGAGTATTACAATCTGATGCTAACGGTAACGCAACTTGGGTTGTACCAGATTATATTAAAAGTTTTTCAGATGCAGCAATAAGTGGAATTATAGTTAATTCTTCTGGAGCTACAACTACAGGCGGAGGAGTAATTGCACTTAACAGTTCTAGCTTTGTTAGTAATGGTGTGTCATTAAGTCCAAACAATATGTATGTTAATGTGGCAAGAAGTGGTTATTATAGATTAAGTTATTCTTTAATTATTAATATTGATGATGATAATGGTGCAGAAGAAGAAACAATACAACTTTTTTTCTCAAAATCGGCTTCAGGCTCTCCAATTAATAGAACTGTCTCAAAGTTGACTCTTGATCATTCATTACGTGATGATGTAAAATTGACTTTATCTGCAACAGCAATCGTTCATTTAGATCCATGGGAAAATATTTATTATAGAATTGTTAATCCAGAAGGAGGAGATATTAGTTTAGAGACAAGCGGATCAGGAATAACAATAGAATCAATTAATTTTGACTAATTTTAATTAATATATAGATATAAAAAAGGGTATTGAAATTTCAATACCCTTTTTTATTGATAATAACTTGACTTATAAAATGCCAACTTCTTTCATGCATTCTTGCATCATATTAAATGTACGCTCTATATCTGCATCTAATCCAATAGAAAAACGAATTAACCCATCACTTAATCCCATTTCTTCTTGTTCTTCTTCTGGTATTTCAGATGAAGTAGAAGTACCTGGTGCAGAAAATAATGTTTTGTAAAAACCTAAACTAACCGCTAAATATCCAAGATTTTTTTCTTGCATTAATTCCATTAAACTATTGGCTTTGTCTAAACTACCAACATCAATAGTTAACATACCTCCAAATCCGTACTGTTCATTCATCATAGATTTGAATAATTGATGAGATGGATGAGAAGTTAATCCTGGATATACTGTTTTTAGGCCTAATTTTTCAAATTGTTCAGCTAAATAACTAGCGTTTTTACTGTGCTGTTGCATACGTATGTGTAGTGTACGTAAGTTTTTTAAGATAGATGCGGCACGTAAACTATCCATTGTGCTACCAAGTAACATACAAGCGCCATCGTTAACACTTCTTAATTCGTTTATAAACTCTTGTGTACCACAAACAACACCACCAACGGTATCACTAGATCCATTTATAAATTTGGTTAAACTATGAATAACCACATCTGCTCCTAATTTTGCAGGTGAAACAGATAAAGGCGAAAACGTATTATCTACCACTAATTTTAAATTATGCTTTTTGGCAAGCTTAGCTAAGCCTTCAATATCTGCTACTTCTAATAATGGGTTACTAACACTTTCACAATACAAAACTTTAGTGTTTTTGGTAATTGCAGCTTCTACAACGTCTAGTTTTGTAATATCTACAAAGGTTGTTGAGATATTCAATCTAGGCGTAAAATTTTTTAAAAACGCATAAGTGCCACCATAAATAGTTCTGCTAGAAACTACATGGTCGCCAGCACCACAAAGTTGCATAATTACAGGAGTAATTGCACCCATACCAGAAGCTGTAACATTGGCGGTTTCAGTACCTTCCATTGCAGCTAAAGCTTCACCTAAATATAAATTTGATGGTGAAGAATGACGCGAATATAAATAACAACCATCTGAATTACCTTCAAAGGTATCAAACATGGTTTTTGCTGATAAAAAAGTATAAGTTGAAGAGTCTGAAATAGATGGGTTTACGCCTCCAAATTCTCCAAAATACTGTAAATCTTGAATATTATTTGCTGGTTTAAATGACATAGTTTTAAGTTTTATTACATCAAAATTGGTGAATAGTAGAATTTAAAACAATAGTTAGTATTATTTTTAGAAAATTAAACTAAATTTTAATATTTTAGTAGAAAATTTATATTCGTTTATTTGCAAAATATTTCGTTTTACAGAAAATTTTTCAACTATGGTATTTGATGATATTGATAAAAAGCTACTTCAGCTTTTACAAAATGACAGTAAACAGACTAACAAAGCTTTAGCAAATCAATTAAATTTATCGGTTACTGCTGTTTTTGAACGTATTAAAAAACTTGAAAATCAAGGCGTCATAAGTAAATATGTTGCGTTGGTTAAAAAAGAAAAAATAGATAAATCTTTTGTTACTTTTTGTCACATAAAACTAACACAGCATTTACAAGAATATGTTATTCAATTTGAAACAGAAGTAAATAAATTAACCGAAGTTATAGAGTGCTATCACATAAGTGGTGACTATGATTATCTTTTAAAAGTAGCGGTTAAAGATATGGAAGCTTTTAGAAAATTTATGGTTGAAAAATTAACTAATATTAAGCATATTGGTAGTACACACAGTATGTTTGTAATTAGTGAGGTTAAACATACTACAGCAATTTCACTTTAATAAAAAATCTTGTTATATTGTAGTGTGTAAATGCTAGCTTTAATCCCTTATGAAGTACTCAAAAATCAAAGAACTTTACAATACAATTTTTGATTCGTATTCAAAACCATCTTTAGAAACTCACATAAAAAAAATGATAGAACTGGATAAGTTTTTGCCTTACAGTTCTACATTTTTTTGCATTACAAATACTCAAGATTTAACTTTTGAGTACATAAGCAAAAATTTTACAACTTGTTTAGGTTTGGATGCTAACGACTTAAAAACAAAAGGGATGCGTTATTTTTGGAGTCGTATTCACCCAGAAGATATCGAAATTTGGTTAACAGCTATGCATCACTTAATGGATTTTACGCTAAATGAAATTCCTCAAGAAAAAAGAAAAAAAGCAAATTACACATGGAATTACCGTTTTAAAAACGCTAATGGAATTTATGTAAATATCGTACAAAATACTACACCTTTAGATTTTGATAATGACATGAAACCCATAATAGGCTTAGCACATTATACCGTTTTAGATCCAAAAATTAAGATGCATATTACAGCTTCTGCTAAATTATTAAATAGTCAGAATGAGTACGAAACGGTTTACTTTAATAACTTCTCACAAAAATTACTTAATGAAGGAATTTCAAATAGAGAGCGTGATATAATCAGACTTTTAGTATTAGATAAATCAAGTAAAGAAATATCCGAAAGCTTAAACATAAGCTCTCATACTGTAGATACCCATAGACGTAATATTTTAAAGAAGCTTAAATTATCTTCAACAGGAGAATTAGTAGCCATGATAAAAATGAATAGCGTTATTTAAAAATACTCAAATTGAGTATTGTATATACATAAACAAATGCTCAATTTTACAATGCTATTAATCAATAAATATTAAGCCTGTTTTAAATCAGATATAGAACTCTTGTTTGATTTAACAATGGGCTTTTTTTAATTCTATATCTTGTTTACGATACTAGATAAATTATTCAAAATTATACTTAGAGTTTTGCATTCAAAATCGTATTTTTGTAGGAGTTTTTAATAAAATTAATTTCCGCGAAAGCGAAAAAACAACACATATGAGTCAATACGATGTAGCAATTATAGGTTCTGGACCTGGTGGATACGTAGCCGCAATACGTTGTGCACAATTAGGTATGAAAACCGCATTAATCGAAAAATATTCAACATTAGGAGGTACTTGTCTTAACGTAGGATGTATACCAAGTAAAGCATTATTAAGCTCTTCTCATCATTATGAAGAAGCAACAAAACACTTTGAAGAACACGGTATCGAAGTTTCTGGAGAAGTAAAAGTAAACCTAGAAAAAATGATTGCACGTAAGCAATCTGTAGTTGACCAAACTACTGGTGGTATTGACTTTTTAATGAAGAAAAACAACATTGATGTTTACCATGGTGTAGGAAGTTTTAAAGACGCTACACACATTACTATTAAAGGTGAGAAGGAAGAAGAAATTGAAGCAAAACACAGTATTATAGCAACTGGATCTAAACCTTCTAACTTACCATTTATCAACATAGATAAAGAAAGAATTATTACTTCTACTGAAGCTTTAAAACTTAAAGAAGTGCCTAAACACCTTATTATTATTGGTGGTGGCGTTATCGGTTTAGAGCTAGGACAAGTTTACAAACGTCTTGGTGCAGAAGTAACAGTTGTAGAGTATATGGATCGTATCCTTCCAACAATGGATGCAGGATTAGCTAAAGAACTTAACAAAGTCTTTAAGAAAGCAAAATGCAACATGATGGTTTCTCACAAAGTACAATCTGTAGAGCGTAATGGTGATGAAGTTGTTGTAAAAGCTGAAAACAAAAAAGGTGAAGTAGTTGAATTTAAAGGTGACTATGTTTTAGTTTCTGTTGGACGTCGTCCTTATACAGACGGACTTAATGCCGAAGCTGCTGGAGTAAAACTTAACGATAGAGGACAAGTAGAGGTTAATGAACACCTACAAACATCAGCTAGTAACATTTATGCAATTGGAGATGTTATAAAAGGAGCAATGCTTGCGCATAAAGCTGAAGAAGAAGGTGTTTTTGTTGCTGAAACTTTAGCTGGTCAAAAACCACATATTGACTATAACTTAATTCCTGGTGTAGTTTACACTTGGCCAGAAGTTGCAGCAGTTGGTAAAACTGAAGAAGAACTAAAAGAAGCAGGAACTAAATACAAAGTAGGGCAATTTCCATTCAGAGCTTTAGGTCGTGCTAGAGCAAGTGGTGATATTGATGGATTTGTGAAAATCTTAGCAGATGAAACTACAGACGAAGTATTAGGTGTACACATGATTGGTGCACGTTGTGCAGACTTAATTGCAGAAGCAGTAACTGCTATGGAATTTAGAGCATCTGCCGAAGATATTTCGCGTATGTCTCATGCACATCCAACATTTGCAGAAGCTGTAAAAGAAGCCGCGTTAGCCGCAACAGAAGATAGAGCTTTACATGTATAGTAAAATGCTAAAAAGACTATTTATATAGAATGAAAGCGAGCTTTTTAGCTCGCTTTTTTTAATTAAAATTATGAATCAACTAACATTAACAACACCAGCTTTATTATTCTCTGCAATATCATTAATCATGCTGGCTTACACTAATAGGTTTTTAGCTTATGCATCTGTAGTAAGAAATCTAAAAGAGAAGTTTTTACAACAAAAAGACGAAGTGCTTTTACTTCAAATTAATAATTTAAGAAAACGTTTGTCTCTAACACGATCTATGCAGATATTCGGTATTTCTAGTTTGTTACTTTGTGTGCTAACTATGTTTTTGGTGTACATAGAACAAAATGATGTAGCCGTTTGGGTTTTTGGAGTTGCACTGTTGTTATTAATCTTATCTCTAGGGTTTTTAATAAGAGAAATTCAAATTTCAGTAGATGCGCTAAATCATCATTTAACTGATATAGAAAATCATTTATCAGATAAAAAGTAGAGTTTAAAAACGTTCTAGTTTAGTGATAACATCTTTTTTATAACTTCTGCTAATGGTTAAAGCCTTTCCGTTTACAATCATTTCTTCGTTTGTAAACGACTCAATACTTGCTAAGTTTACAATGTATGATCGGTGTATTCTTAAAAAATCTTTCTGTGGAAGTTTAGCCTCAATCGCACTAATAGTTTCTCGGGTAATGATAGATTGATCTTTAAGATGAATTTTTAGATAATCACTCAAACTTTCTATAAAAATAATGTCTTTAAACGTAATTTTTAACATACGTCTATCAGAACGAACAAAAATAAAATCGTTAGTTTCTGAAGGTTGTGATTGTGTTTCAATTTGTTGCGTACTCACTTCAAAATATCTATTTATAGCTTGCAACATTCTTTCAAAAGAAATAGGTTTTAATAAATAATCTACAGCTTGAAGACTAAAACCTTCTACTGCATAATCACGATAGGCAGTAGTAAATATTATTTTATTGTTCTTATTTATTGATTTTGCAAATGCAATTCCAGAAATTTCAGGCATATTAATATCTAAAAAAATAAGATCTACTGCATTGTTATTTATAAAATTAAATGCTTCAATAGCATTTTTGCATTGGGCAATAACTTCAATATTTTCTATTCTAGATAAGTGCGATGCTATGATCTCTCTAGCCACATTTTCATCATCAACAATTATACAAGAAATAGGATTACTCATTAGTTAGTTTAGATTTAATATTTAGCTGTAAGTTAACTGTAAATTTAGATGGTTCTTGAAAAATATCTAATTGATATTGATTTGGATATAACAATTCTAAACGTTTTTTAATGTTTTGTAAACCAATACCTTCATTTTGGTTTTTCTTGTTTAAGCTACTATTAGAAATTTTAAAAATAATGATTTCTGAAGTTGTTTTTATAGATAAATCTATGCGTAAAACACCATCTTTTAAAGTCCCATGTTTAAAACTGTTTTCAACAAAAGGAATAAAAAGCATCGGCGCTATACTTATAGATTTTGTATGTATATCTTTAGAAAACGACACATTTAAAGTTTCATTAAATCGCATTTTTTCAAGACTTATATAATCTTCTATATGATTAATTTCTTCTTCTAAACTCACAAACGGTTTATCAACTTGGTATAATAAATAATCAAGAAGATTAGATAGTTTTAAGATCATGTTTGGTGTGTCATCAGCCTTTTTTAAAGCAGCGCCATACATTGTATTTAGTGTGTTAAACAAAAAATGTGGATGAATCTGCATTTTTAAATAATTAAGCTCTTGCTCTTTTAGTTTTAGCTGAGTTTCTAAAATTTTAGATTCTAATAAAGCTGTTTTTTTGTTCGATTTTAAGTTTAGCTGTAATAGTTTAAATGCACTTACCAAGATAACGACAAGATATACGCTAGATGTTACTAAAATGATGTTTCTGGTAATTGGATTCATTTGATCAAATTCAAAATTTGATAAATAAATCAAACTAAAAAATATGGACAGCATAATTAAATACAACGAAATAATTAAAGTGTAAACACTATATACCGTAAACGCTGTATATCGTTTTGTTATTAAATAATCAGGTATTAATTTGTAAATAGATACATAAGTCGTCGCTATAGTAGTTGGCATTAAAAACGTGCTAAACATTAAAGTGTCTTTAAAATGTTTACTTCCAGCACTAAAAAAATAAGTAAAAAATAAAAGCACAACAAACCAAAATAGTATGTGTTTAATGGCTTTAAAAAGTAATAATTTGATTAATTTTTGAGTTTTCAATGCTTAAAAAAATATATACAATATTACAATTTTTAATTTTTGAGTTTTTATTTTGTAGACCAATAACCAATTTAGCAAGTGATTTGACATGTTGTTAAATCGATATCTAATTAGGTTGTTTATCGCATTTTGTAAAAGCCTAAGCTATTTAAAAATAAGTTTGTAGCAGGTTTAATCAAAAAATGAAATTATGACTTTATTAACTATTTTAAATCAACAATTTTTAGTTGCCAATCTTTTTTATGAAGGCGGACCGCTTTTTATGTCTTTAATACTATTGGCATTATTAACTTCGCTATTCTTTATCATTAAAGGTTTTATCGCTTTAAAATCAAACAAAGAGCAAACTTTTAAAATGCTAAAACTAGCTATTGATGCTAGTTTGCTAGCTTTGGTTTTAGGTTTTTTAGGTTCTGTTTTAGGACTTATTCAGGCATTTGATAGTGTAGAAGCAATGGGTAATCCAGATCCATCTATATTTGCTGGCGGATTAAAAATATCTTTGTTAACTGCAACTTTTGGATTGTTTTCTTTTGTTGTAACTAGAATAGGAATATTTATTTTAAGGCTTGCAAATAAATAAAACTAAAAAGCCAATCTTTACGATTGGCTTTTTTTATTTTTTCTTATTACGCTTATTATAATTTTTATCACCTCGTGTTTTAGGTTTTTTATATTTTTTTGCGATTTCACGTTTGTAACTTCCACCTAAATTAACCTTTTTATTTTTTTCTTTTTTTTCATGAAAAGCAGGTCCTGGTGCATCTTCGTCAAGTCTTCGTTTTGTAGGATTGTAACGCTCTTTTATAACTTCGCGTTCTTCAGGAATTAATTCTTCAGAAATTGAAACAGTTTCAGGTATTTCAACTAAATTAATTTCCATTTGCATTAATTTCTCAATGCGTTCTAACGCGTCTTGTTCTTTTTCAGTAGAAAATACTAAAGCATGTCCTTCGCGTTCTGCACGACCAGTTCTACCAATACGATGCATGTAGTTTTCTGGATATTCAGGCGTATCAAAGTTTACAACATGGCTAATTTTATCAATATCTAAACCACGCGCCATAACATCTGTTGCAACTAAAATTCGGTTAACACCTTCTCTAAATTGCTCAATACTACGAAGTCTGTAATTTTGAGTTTTGTTAGAGTGAATGACACATAATTCTTCTTTAAAAAATTCATCTAAATCTTCAAAAAGCCGATCTGCAATACGTTTATTAGATACAAAAACTAAGACTTTGTTGTACTGTTCTTCGTCTTTTAAAAGTTCGATTAAAAGATTCTTTTTTGTATGATAATTTGGGACGCTGTATTTAGTTTGTTCTATATTTTCTAAAGGCGTACCAGAAACTGCAATCGAAACACGTTCTGGAGCGATAAAAAAGTCGGTAATTAAGTCGTCTACATCTTCCGTCATTGTTGCAGAAAACATAATGTTTTGTCTACGTTCTGGAAGTATATCAAAAATGTTGATTAATTGATGTCTAAACCCTAAATCTAACATCACATCAACTTCGTCTATCACTAATTTTTGGATAGATTTAAGCTGTAACGCTCTACTAACCGCTAAATCGTATAATCTTCCTGGTGTAGCAACAATAATATCTAAACCTTGTGCTACAGCTTGTTTTTGGGTATTTATGTTTGTACCACCATAAACACCAAGCACGCGTACATTGATGTATTTGGCTAGTTTTTCTATATCATCAACCACTTGTACTACAAGTTCTCTGGTTGGAACTAAAATTAAAACACGTGGATTATCCTGTCTTGAAAATTTTAAATTTCTTAGGATTGGTAACATGTAAGCATAGGTTTTACCTGTTCCTGTTTGGGCAATTCCTACCACATCTTTACCACTTGCAACAATGCTAAAAGCTTCTGCTTGTATTGGCGTAGGCGACGTAAAGCCTAAGTCGTCAATAGCATTATATAAAGGTGTGTTTAAATTTAAGTCTTGAAAAGTCACAATAAATATTTAAGCTACAAAACTACTACTTATATTTTGTTTACCCTAAATGACTTGGATGTATTTGTATACTGTAGCTAGCTGTAAATGTTTTATTTGCTGCTAATTTAATAATACCTTCCTTTTTTGTGATATCTTGGTTGGTGTTTTCGTGATCAGCAATGCCCAACCAAGGTTCTATACACACGTAAGGTGCATTTGGTTTTGCCCAAATCCCTAAATATTTAAAATCAGGAAAACTAACATTTAAAATTTCTCCGTGGTTTTTACTTACTAATGCTACTTTTTTAGAGGTTAAATCTTTAAAAATTAAAGCATCTTCATTAAATAAATCAGGTTTTAAATTAATGGTATTTTTGGTATTGAAAACTGGTTTTGTCTGGTCTGTAACAAGACCGTTATCCATATTTAGTAAGTAGCTTTCAGCAGTTTCAGGGTTTTCAAATTCTAAATGATAATCGGTATAATTTTCTTCATCATAGAAAGGACATTTAAAAGCAGGATGACCACCAATTGAAAAATACATATCAGAATCGCCTATATTTTTAACGGTATGTGTTAAGGTTAATGTGTTTTCTATAAGTGTATATTTTAATAAAAATTCAAAATCAAACGGAAACCATTCGCTTATCTGTTTGTTTTGTTTCAAGCTAAACGTTAAGCTATTTTCGGTTTGTTCTAAAAGTTTAATATCTTCATTATGTCTAACAAAACCGTGCTTTGGCATATGATAGGTTTTCTCATTAAAAACATAACTATCGTCTTTCATCGATCCAATTATTGGAAATAAATTTGGTGCGTAACTAGCCCAAACTTTTGGATCTGCATGCCACATAAATTGGCGGTTATTTTTAACTGAAGAAATCTCACAAAGCTCAGCACCTTTAGCTTTTACTTTGATGTTTAATAAGTCGTTTGATAATTGAAACATAATAATGGTTTTAAACTACTGTCAAATTAATCGTTTTTTTCTTAAATCTGCTTAACTTTACACTTCAATTTTTTTATTTGAGAACACATAAAACATATAAAGTTGCTAATGTCCAACAGTTTAAACAGCATTTGTTAAACTGGAGCAACCAATTTGAAGATATTATTTGGCTGGACAGTAATAATTACAAACAGCAGTATTCTAATTACGATGCGGTTTTGGCGGTAGATGCATTTACTAGTTTACAAACCGATTTTCATCAAGCTTTTGATAAACTAAAAGATTACCAAACTACGACTAACGATTGGATTTTCGGCTATTTATCTTACGATTTAAAAAATGATGTTGAGCCACTTCAATCTAAAAATTTTGACGGATTACATTTTCCAGATTTGTATTTTTTTCAACCTAAAAAACTATTTTTTTTAAAAGGAAATTCGGTTGAATTACACTATCTAAAGATGGTTGATGATGAAATGGATACAGATTTTGTAACTATATCTAATTTTGAAATTGTAGAACAACCTTCATATAAATCACCAATTAAAATTCATCTTCGTATTCATAAAGATGAATATTTTGAAAAGCTAGAAAAAATGCTCGCTCACATACATCGTGGCGATATTTATGAAGCTAATTTTTGTCAAGAATTTTATGCTGAAAATACAACGATAAATCCGTTAGAGATTTACAATAAGTTAAACGCCATTTCTACGCCGCCATTTGCTACATTTTTAAAGCAAAATGACAAGTATTTATTAAGTGCTTCACCAGAACGTTACTTAAAAAAAGAAGGCGAAACTATAATTTCTCAACCCATAAAAGGAACCGCAAAACGTGATGAAGATTTTATGATAGATAGCTTGCTTAAACACGATTTGGTAGCTAACCCAAAAGAGCGTAGTGAGAATATTATGATTGTAGATTTAGTACGTAACGATCTGTCTTTAACTGCCAAAAAAGGAAGTGTAAAAGTAGAAGAATTATGTAAAGTGTATACGTTTGAGCAAGTGCATCAAATGATATCTACAGTCACGTCTCAAGTTAGGGAAGATGTACATCCTGTAGATGTGATTAAAACCACTTTCCCGATGGGAAGTATGACTGGCGCTCCAAAAATTTCGGCAATGAAAATTATCGAAGATTTAGAAGCTACAAAACGCGGATTATATTCTGGTGCTGTCGGTTATTTTTCGCCAGAAGGCGATTTCGATTTTAATGTAGTGATAAGAAGCATTTTGTACAATCAAGCACAAAAGTATGTTAGCTACTCGGTTGGCGGTGCTATTACAGCAAAAAGTGATCCTACACAAGAGTATGAAGAATGCTTGATTAAAGCCAAAGCTATGCGTACAGTTTTAGAAAATTAATAAAATTGTGGTAGGTTAAATTGGTTTTAAGTTGTAGATAGTTTAAAGACAAAATAAAAATTAAAAAAGTACTTTTACAGTATGCTAAAAGCGTTTAAAAATCACATAAAACAACAACTTCCTTTTTTAAAAGAAAGTAAGCTGTTGGTTGCTATTTCTGGCGGCGTAGATTCGGTGGTTTTAACGCATTTGTGTAAAGAAGCGAATCTAGATTTTGCTTTAGCGCATTGTAATTTCAATTTAAGAGGAAATGAAAGTGACGCTGATGAGAGTTTTGTTTTAGAGCTTGCAGAAGATTTAGATGTTGAAGTATTTATCCAAAATTTTGATACCGAAAGTTTTGCAAAAAACGAAAAACTATCCATACAATTAGCCGCAAGACAACTACGTTACGATTGGTTTTTTGAACTATCAGAACAATTAGAATTCGATTACATTTTAACTGCGCATCACGCAGATGATAATTTAGAAACGTTTCTAATCAACTTATCACGTGGTACAGGTTTAGAAGGTCTAAAAGGTATTCCTGAAGTTAATGAAACTATCGTTAGACCGTTGTTGTCTTTTTCAAGAGAAGACATTGAAGATTATGCAAAAAAACACCATTTAAAATGGCGAGAAGATAGCAGCAATGCTTCTACAAAATACTTGCGTAATAAGTTGCGTCATGATATAATTCCTGTTTTAAAAGACATAAATCCAGATGTTTTAACAAACTTTCAAAACACATTGGCGCATTTAAATGATAGTTCAACTATCGTTGAAGATGCTGTAGATTCCTTTTTAAATAAAGCGATTGTATCTATTGATGACAGCCAAATTTCATATAAAATTTCAGAATTTGAAGCATTAAATAATCCAAAAGCTTATCTATTTGAAGTCTTTAAAGATTATGGTTTTACACAATGGAAAGACATTAAAAATTTACTAACTGCACAAAGCGGAAAGTTGGTGTTTTCTAAAACGCATCAGCTATTAAAAGATAGAGATTATTTGATTTTAAGTGAATTGTCTTCAAAAGAAAACAATGAAACAGTTACCATTCTTGAAGATCAAAACGAAATAAAATTACCAAACGGAATTTTATGTATAGAGTCAGTCGAAGAAATAGGTAAAACAGATAAATCCACCATTTATATTGATAAAAAAACGTTAAAGTATCCTTTAACTGTAAGACATTGGGAAAAAGGCGACTATTTTTACCCATTAGGAATGCAAGGAAAAAAGAAACTAAGTAAGTTTTTTAAAGACGAAAAATTATCTTTGATAGATAAACAAAATACCTTGCTTTTGTGTAGTGATCATCAAGTGGTTTGGGTGATTAATCACAGAGCAGACAATAGGTTTAAAATAACTAAACAAACCCAAGACATTTTAAAAATTAAATATCAAAAATGAAGCAATTAATAGCTTTTGTAATTGTACTTTTTTCAATACAAACCGTTTTTTCTCAAATAGAACCTGTAAAATGGTCGGCAGAAGTCGAAAAAATTAGTGACACAGAATACAATCTAATTTATAAAGCAGATATAGAAAATCATTGGCATTTATATTCTCAAACTTTACCAGAAGGTGGTGCAATTCCGACCGAGTTTATCTATAACGAAGATGCTTTAACTAGCGACTTTGAACTAGTTGGTAAAGCTACCGAAAGTAAGAGTATTACTAAGTTTGATAAAGTATTTCAAATGGATTTGACTTACTTTGATAATGAAGCAACATTTACTCAAAAAATAAAACTTAAAAACCCAAATGTAACACAAATTGAAGCCGAAATTAGCTTTCAAGCATGTGATGATGCTAGATGTATTTTTGAAAGTGAAATCGTTACTTTTCCTTTAAAAGAAGGTCAATCTCAAGTTTTTGAACCCGTAAAATGGAGTTCAGAAATTGAAAAATTAAGTGATACAGAGTATCAACTAATTTATACCGCAGATTTAGACGAAAAATGGCACATTTATTCTCAAAAAAACACAAACTTAGATGGGCCAATTGCTACAGAATTCACTTTTAATGATATTAATAAAGATTACGAATTAGTAGGAAAAGTTAAAGAATCTAAAAGCGTAACTAAATATGAAAATGCTTTTAAGATGGACGTGACTTATTTTGAAAATAAGGCGGTTTTCACTCAAAAAATTAAAGTTCTAAATCCTGCTTTAAATAAAATTGAAGCTGAAGTATTTTTTCAAGCTTGTGATGACGAAAAATGCTTAGCTCCAACAACATTTGAATTTGTTAATAATTTAGACGGAACAGAAGCTTTAATAGAAACCACTAAAATTGATGCTGAAAGCTTAGAAAAATCAAGACAATTAAATCTAAATATTACAGGTTGGGAAAATTATAAACAAGAAGAAGTTAAAGAAAAAACCAACTTTGGTATTTTCATTCTTGGTTTTATTGGCGGTTTAATAGCATTATTAACACCTTGTGTGTTCCCGATGATTCCCTTAACGGTTTCATTCTTCACAAAAAGCGCAGAAAACAGTCAAAAAGGTATTGCAAATGCAATATTATATGGGTTTTTCATTCTTTTAATTTATGTGCTTTTAAGTTTACCATTTCACTTTTTAGACTCTTTAGATCCAGAAATTTTAAATACTATTTCAACCAATGTATGGCTTAATATTATCTTCTTTTTAATCTTAGGCTTTTTCGCATTTTCATTTTTTGGTTTTTACGAAATCACATTACCAGCGTCTTGGGGAAATAAAATGGACGAAAAATCCTCAAGCATTGGTGGTTTTATTGGTATATTCTTTATGGCGTTAACCTTAGCAATTGTTTCGTTTTCTTGTACGGGACCAATTTTAGGTTCATTATTAGCAGGATCATTAACAAGTGATGGTGGCGCAATGCAATTAACTGCTGGTATGACAGGTTTTGGTTTAGCATTAGCATTACCGTTTACCTTATTTGCAATGTTTCCAAAATGGTTAAATGCATTGCCAAAATCGGGTGGTTGGTTAAATAGCGTTAAAGTAGTTTTAGGATTTTTAGAACTAGCTATGGCGTTTAAATTTTTATCAAATGCAGATTTAGTGTCACATTGGGGACTTTTAAAACGTGAAATTTTCTTAGGAATATGGATAATTTTAGGTATTGGGTTGTTCCTTTATTTAATAGGAAAAATCAAATTTCCGCATGATAGCCCATTAAAAAAGCTAAGTTTTTTAAGGGTTAGTACAGCTGTTTTAGTCATCTCATTTGTTATTTATATAGCACCAGGAATACTAAAAAATCCAACATGGGACTTAACAGCGTTAAGTGGTTTTCCGCCACCAATATCTTATAGTATTTATGAAAAAGATTCAGAATGTCCTTTAGGTTTAGATTGTTATAAAGATTTAGACAAAGGTATTGCTGCAGCAAAAGCTGCAAACAAACCAATTATGTTAGACTTTACAGGTTGGGCTTGTGTAAATTGTCGTAAAATGGAAGAACAAGTATGGAGTCAGAGTAAAATCTATAAAATACTTAAAGAAGAGTATATTATTATTTCATTATACGTAGATGATCGTAAAGAACTGCCAAAAGAAGAGCAATTTAAATACGTAAAACCTAACGGAAATTTAAAAAATATTAGAACGATAGGCGATAAATGGGCGACCTTACAAACGCTAAACTTTCAAAATAACTCACAACCATTTTATGTGTTGTTAAATCATAATATGGAATTGTTAAATCACACAACTGCCTACACACCAAACGCAGACGAGTATTTTGAATGGCTCCAAAAAGGCGTTGAAAACTTCAAGAAATAAAAAACTAATCCTGCAAATGCAGGATTTTTTTTAGTTTAATTTTGTGACATAAATAAATAAGAATGAAAACAATACAAGGTCAAATAGTAGACATACAAAATAGAACAATTTTTAGCGGAAGTATTTTAGTAGAAAACGGAAAAATTAAAGCTATTAAAAAAGAAGCACATAATGTAAAACACTACATTTTACCTGGTTTTGTAGATGCACATATTCATATAGAAAGCTCCATGTTAGTACCTAGCGAGTTTGCTAAAATAGCCGTAAAACATGGTACGGTTGCAACTGTTAGTGATCCGCATGAAATCGCCAATGTGTTAGGCGTAAAAGGTGTCGAGTTTATGATTGAAAACGGTAAGCAAACACCATTTAAATTCAATTTTGGAGCACCAAGTTGTGTGCCTGCAACCACTTTTGAATCGGCTGGAGCTGTTATAAATTCTGATGATATAAAAACCTTAATGGCAAATCCAGACATTAAATATTTAGCCGAAATGATGAATTATCCTGGCGTTTTATTTGATGATTCTGAAGTTTTAAAAAAGATAGAATGGGCAAAACATTATAACAAACCTATTGATGGTCATGCGCCAGGTTTACGTGGTGAAGATTTAACCAAATACATTAATGCAGGAATAACAACCGATCACGAGTGTTTTACCTACGAAGAAGGCTTAGAAAAATTGCAAAAAGGAATGAAAGTCCTTATTCGTGAAGGTAGCGCCGCCAAAAACTTCGAAGCGCTTATAGATTTACTTCCAAAGCATTATCAAAACATCATGTTTTGTAGTGACGATAAACATCCAGACGATTTATTGTTGCACCATATAAATAAATTATGCGCTAGAGCAGTAGCAAAAGGTAACAATGTCTTTAACGTGTTGCAAGCAGCATGCATAAATCCTGTAAAGCATTATAATTTAGACGTTGGATTATTAAATGAAGGTGACACTGCAGATTTTATTGTAGTTGAAGATTTAAAAGCATTTAAAACATTACAAACTTATATTAATGGCGAATTAGTTTTTGATAACGGTACATCTTTAATGCCTCATATTAATTTTGAAAATCTTAATAATTTCAACACAGAGACGAAGCAGGTTTCTGATTTTAAAGTTGAAAGTCAAGCAAAAAATATTAGAGTAATTGAAGCTTTGGATGGCGAGTTAGTGACTAACCAAATCTTGGCAGAAGCTACAATAGAAAATGGAAATTTAGTTTCTAATACTAAAACAGATATTTTAAAAATGACGGTTGTTAACCGTTATAAAAATGACACGCCTGCAATAGCATTTATTAAAAATTTTGGATTAAAAGAAGGCGCAATCGCAAGTTCTGTTGGTCACGATTCTCATAATATTATTGCTATTGGCGTAGATGATGAAGCGATTTGTAAAGCAGTAAACTTAATCATTGAAAATAAAGGTGGAATTTGTGCAGTCTCTAATACAAAACAAGAGGTTGTACCATTACCAGTTGCAGGAATTATGAGTGATCAAAATGCCGAAACTATTGGTAAAGCCTATGCCAAATTAGACCAAATGGCAAAAGACTTAGGCGCCACTTTACACGCGCCTTATATGACGTTATCATTTATGGCATTGTTAGTTATACCAGCTTTAAAATTAAGTGATAAAGGCTTGTTTGATGGAAGTAAGTTTGAGTTTGTGGATTTAATGATATAGTTTTGATTAATAATTCGTAAAATATTTAATCAATGGAAAAATCTGAAATGGATAAGCTTATAGAGAGCTTAAAAGAAGTAAAAGAAAACAATATTAATAAAAATGAGCTTTTATTAAAAATTTTAAATGTTTTTGATGAAGATGTTGATATAGAAGAAAAACTTCCTTTTTTAAAGACAATTTTAGAGGGCTTAATAAATGATACAATTAGTATTCATGAAAAATTATATACATTGAATATTCAGATTATAGATTTACAAAAAGATTTTTATAATATGTAGTAATTACTATTTTATTGCCAATCCTAAACACAACATACAAACCCAATTTACTATTCCGTAATGGTCATATTGCTACGATTTATTCAGGATTATGGCGTAGGGTAAAAGGCGTTAATCAAAAACGAGAACGTATTGTTTTACCAGATCAAGATTTTTTAGATTTAGATTGGAGTTTTTCAACTAAAAAAACGAATCAGTTACTAATTGTTTTACACGGTTTAGAAGGTAACGGTAATAGGCATTACGTACTTGGATCGGCTAAAATAGCTAACCAAAATAATATGGATGCTGTTTGTGTTAATTTTAGAGGTTGTAGTGGCGAAGTCAACAAAAGTTTTCAGTCGTATCATTCTGGTAAAACAGATGATTTAGCATACGTTATTAATCACATTACAACGCATTATCACTACGATACAATTTACTTAAACGGATTTAGTTTAGGCGGAAACGTTATTTTAAAATATTTAGGTGAAACGGAAGATATACCAAAGCAAATTAAGGCAGCAGTAGCAGTTTCGGTACCAGTTTATTTAAAAGGATCTTTGCAACGTTTGATGGCTTTAGAAAATAAAATGTATTCCATTAAATTTTTAAGAGATTTAAAGCAAAAACTGAAAGAAAAACAGGTTTTATATCCTGAAAAAATTTCAAATTCCATAATAAAGTCGGTAAAGACATTAAAAGATTTTGACGATAATTATACATCAAAAGCACATGGTTTTAAAGATGCTTACGATTATTATGAGCAATCAAGCAGTCTTCAGTTTTTAAACCAAATTTCAGTACCAACGTTATTAATTAATGCGCTAAACGATTCGTTTTTATCAAAAGAATGTTATCCAATAGAAGAAGCCAAAAACAACCCAAACCTATTTTTAGAACTACCAAAATATGGTGGACACGTTGGGTTTCATTATAAAAACAATATTTATTATACTGAATCTAGAATGATTTCATTTTTAAATCAAATTTCTAATTCATTTTAATGTTTAAAAGCGTCAGGAAATCCTTCGATTGTAATATTCCAAAGCAATGGAAGGATAAAGTAAACAAACAAGGTTAATAAAATGATTGATACTAAATTCAACACAAAACCTTTTTTTACCATATCTGGAATACGTAAATAACCAGATCCAAAAACTACAGCATTTGGTGGCGTTGCAACAGGTAGCATAAAAGCACAAGACGCCGCAACAGCAGCTCCAACCATTAATATAAATGGATGAATATCTATTGAAATAGCCATAGGAGCCAACACCGGTAATAGCATTGCGGTTGTTGCTAAATTAGATGTGATTTCGGTTAAAAAATTAACCGCAGCAATTAATAATAATAGTAAAATGATGGTTGTTACACCTGCAAAAGTGGTCATTTGTTCGCCAATCCATTTCGCTAAACCTGTAGTTTCAAAACCTTTTGCTAAAGCCATTCCACCACCAAACAATAAAATAATTCCCCACGGGATTTTCACTGCATCATCCCAACTAATCAATTTTGTTCCTTGTTTTTTAGACGGTAACAAAAACAATACGATAGAAAAAGAAATAGCGATAATAGTATCATCTAACGCAGGTAAAATAGTTTTAAATAAAAACGAACGTGTAATCCAGAAAAAAGCAGTTAAACCAAAAATAAAAGCGACCAGTTTTTCTTCATAACTAATTTTGCCTAAAGCTTTTAATTGACGGTTAACTTCGGCTTTTCCTCCAGAAAATTCTTTCTTTTCAAATTTAAAAGCAACTTCAGTAAGGTATTTCCAACAGATAAATAATAATATAATTGAAATAGGAAACCCAAACATAAACCATTGTAAAAAGGTGATTTCGTAATTATAAATATCCGAAACAACTCCAGCCAACACTAAATTTGGCGGTGTACCAATTAATGTTGCAATACCACCAATAGAGGCGCTATAAGCAATCGCTAACATTAGGGCTTTACCAAAGGTTAAATTTTCGTCTTCTGGTGTGTTTGGGTTATCTTTTAGTTGCAAAATGATAGCCACACCGATAGGAAGCATCATCACCGAGGTAGCGGTATTGCTAATCCACATGGATAAAAATGCGGTAGCTAGCATAAACCCAAGGATAATTCGTTTTAAATTAAACCCAATAATATTAATGATATTTAGTGCAATACGTTTGTGAAGATTCCATTTTTCAATAGCAATAGCGATTATAAAACCGCCTAAATATAAAAACACAAATTTATGTCCAAAAGCACTTGTAGTATCACTTAAATTAAGTCCGCCAGACAATGGGAAAAGTGCAATTGGCAATAACGCAGTTACCGCAATTGGTATTGCTTCTGTAATCCACCAAATAGCAATCCAAGCTGTTGCAGCTAATACAGCACGACCTTCTGTAGATAAACCTTCAGGTTTAAAAAATAATAGTAAGAGTACAAAAACGATAGGTCCTAAAACCAATCCAATTTTTTGAGTGTTTTTCATTTACATTGAATTGAATAAAACGAAAGTAAAGAATTTATTATTTATTAATAACCTCGATTTAAAACTATATTAAAAATGACAATTCATTCAAAATTTATATATTAACACTCTAAACCAATCATTTATGCTTAAAAAAGTATTTGGAAGTGCCGTTTTTGGTGTTGAAGCAACAACGGTAACCGTAGAAGTTAATGTAGATACCGGTATAGGTTATCATCTTGTTGGATTGCCCGACAATGCTATAAAAGAAAGTAATTATCGTATTGCAGCTGCGTTACAAAATAACGGTTATAAAATCCCTGGAAAGAAGATTATCATTAATATGTCTCCAGCAGATTTACGTAAAGAAGGCTCTGCTTATGATTTGACGTTAGCTATCGGGATTTTAGCAGCATCTAAACAAATTAAAGCCGAAGATTTAGACCGTTATTTAATTATGGGCGAGTTGTCTTTAGACGGAAATTTACAACCTATAAAAGGTGCGTTGCCTATTGCAATTAAGGCTAGGGAAGAAGGTTACAAAGGGTTTATTTTACCTATGCAAAATGCAAAAGAAGCAGCAATAGTAAACGATTTAGAGGTTTTTGGTGTAGAAAATATTAAAGAAGTAATTAACTTTTTTGATAAAGGTGAAGCATTGCAACAAGTTAAAATTGATACCAGAAAAGAATTTGAAAAAAATCTAGACTTCCCCGAGTTTGATTTTGCAGACGTTAAAGGTCAAGAAAGTATTAAACGTTGCATGGAAATTGCTGCAGCTGGAGGACATAACATTATTTTAATTGGTCCACCAGGCGCAGGAAAAACTATGTTAGCCAAGCGTTTGCCTAGCATTTTGCCACCAATGACCTTGCATGAAGCTTTAGAAACCACAAAAATACACAGTGTCGTTGGTCGTGTAAAAGACACAGGATTAATGTCGCAAAGACCATTTAGAAGTCCGCATCATACGATTTCGAATGTGGCATTGGTTGGTGGCGGAAGTTATCCGCAACCAGGAGAAATCTCTTTAAGCCATAATGGTGTGCTGTTTTTAGACGAGTTGCCAGAATTTAAAAGAGAAGTTTTAGAAGTAATGCGTCAACCTTTGGAGGATAGAGAAGTTACCATTTCACGAGCAAAATTTACTGTGACTTATCCATCATCGTTTATGTTGGTAGCAAGTATGAATCCAAGTCCTGGCGGTTATTTTAACGATCCAGATGCGCCAGTAACTTCTAGTCCAGCTGAAATGCAACGGTATTTAAGCAAAATTTCTGGTCCGTTGTTGGATAGGATAGATATTCATATTGAAGTTACGCCAGTTCCTTTTGAAAAATTGTCGGATGATCAAATAGCAGAAAGTTCTGTAGATATTAGAAAGCGAGTAACTAAAGCTAGAGAAATCCAGACAAAACGTTTCAAAGATTTTGAGAATGTACATTACAATGCGCAGATGTCTACCAAACAAATACGTAAATATTGTAAGTTGGATGATGCTTCACTTCAGCTTTTAAAAACAGCGATGGAGCGATTAAATCTTTCGGCTAGAGCTTATGACAGAATTTTAAAAGTAGCCAGAACTATTGCCGATTTAGAGCAAAGCGAAACCGTTTTGGGTAATCATATAAGCGAAGCAATTCAATATAGAAGTTTAGATCGTGATGGTTGGTTGGGGTAGTCGATTTATAATATTAACAAAATTTTTCCTACTTTTATGAAGTAAATGCAATATTAATCAAACTAATTTTAACCAAATGCAAAAACCACAAGGAATAATCTCTGCTCAAGAAGCACAGACATTAAACGACAACTGGACAAACTTAAGAGCAAAAGCTAATGAAGCAGCTGCAGGACAACCAGACAATAGATCATCTTGGTACTCTTTAGATGATATGCAAAACTTTTTAGACTATATAAAAGAAAAAAACGATAACGTTAATGGCGTTCGTTTTTATTTAGGTGTAGAAACTACTAAAGAAGACTTAAAAGGAATGACAACTATTTTTATGGTTCCAACACAAGAACAAGACGGTAAAAATATAGATATTGAAGGTGCAGATGGTATGGATGATGGAGTAGAAGGAAACCCGCCATCAGCAAGTTATCCGCAATAATCAATGGATACATTTATCTCTTTTATTAAATCAAACTATATCCTACTTTTAAAAAGTTTAGAAGTTATGGCGGCTTTGACAGGCTTAATTCTTCTAAAAAAGTATAAACAAGATAAAACGGCTAAATTTTTTATATTTTTCTTGTTTTATGTGGTTTTGATTGAAACATTAGGATCTTACACTTTGTTAATATACAAGAATAAAGATTATTTAGATATTTACGATACATTAAAAAGCACTGTTTTTTCAAAAAATTATTGGTGGTATTCTTTAGTATGGGCAATAGGCTCATCTATATTTTTTTCAATTTATTTTTATAAAGTTTTAAGATCAAGAAAGTTAAAGACTTTAGTTAAATATTTAGCAGTTTCTATAATTTGCATACAATTCTTTTTTTATGTCTTTAAGTTTGAAAATTTTCATTCAGGAAACATTACAGAAATTAGAATCTTAAACTTAGCTTTAGTACTTATTGTAACCTCAATTTATTTTATTGAATTAATTAATAGTGAAGCAATAACCAATTTTTATAAGTCACTGCCTTTTTATGTAGCTACATCAGCAATGATGTTTTTTTTAATAAAGACACCAGTTGTTTTTTTTGAAAAATATTTTAATACTTCAGACCAAGATTATATTGCTTTAAAATATTTTATTAGTTTGTTTTCAATATTATTTATGTATTTAACTTATACTATTGGTTTAATAGTGTCTAAACCAGAAAAAAGCTAATTAAATTTGATATCCTTTATAGAAGAATATTATGCGATTGGTTTTAGATCTGCAGAGATTTTTGCAGCATTATCAGGTATAATATTTTTCAAAAAGTATAAGTATGATAAAGCAGCTAAATATTTAATTTATTTTTTAATTTATGTCAATGTTATTGAAGTTATAGCACATTATCCAACTCTTTTACAAGAAGAGAAAAGTTTAAAATGGTTAAAAGATTTATTAAGCGGCACTGCTTTTCTAAGAAATTATTGGTGGTATTTTATAGCTTGGTTTATTGGCTCAAATGTGTTTTTTAGTTTCTATTATTATTTAATTTCAGAGTCAAAAAAAATACAGTTTTATATAAAATATCTATGTTTTGCTACTGTATCAGTACAACTTATATTGTTCATTTTGTTTTTAAGAAAATTAGATTATGATTTTTTGATTTATACAGAAGTTATAAATCTAGTGGTCATTTTATTTTTAGTTTCAACTTATTTTATGCAATTAATTAATAGTGAAAAACTAGTTATTTTCTATAAAACTTTACCTTTTTATGTAACAGTAGCTGCTTTTGTATTTACTATAACAACAACACCTTTAGTTTTTTTTGAAAGATATTTTAATCTTTCAGATCCAGATTATATTAGCCTAAAATATGTAGTCAATTTTTTTGCAATTATATTCATGTATAGTTTAATAGGTATTGGAATAATAGTTTCTGAAGCAGAAGTAAGAAAATAATTTTTTTTATTATTTTTAACAAGTAAATAGCTATTAACTTAAAAACTAACCAACATGAAAAACTTACTTAGCCTTTTAATAGGATTAATTATTGGTGCATTAATTTCTTATTATTTTTTCTGTTCTTCAGGACTAACAACGCCACCACCAACTACAATTCCAACAGGTATCATTACAGCTAGCGAGGCAAGAAACCTGAATGATAATTGGACATCTTACCGTAAAGCTGCAAACGATTCTGTAGCTTATGGAGGAGAGGATAATCGTTCTTCTTGGTATTCTATTGATGATATGGAGTATTATATAAATTATGCTAAGGATTCTTTAGAAGCTAATGGCATACGTTTATATTTAGGTGTAGATACATCATTTGATGATGGTGGTTTAACAACTATTTTTATGGTACCGACTAAAGCAGGACTAAGAGGTAATCCACCAAAAGATATTTCTACAGCAAATGCTTTAGATAGAGGTACAGGAGGAACTCCTCCAGGACAAGGATATCCTAACTAAATAATTTTGGAAAATTTTATTCTTAATAATAATGTTTATATAACATATGTAATTGAATTTATAGCTGTATTAGCTGGAGTATTTACTTATAAAAAGTATAAACAGTCTACAGCTATATTTTTTATTCATATCCTATTTTTTATATTATTTTTAGAACTTTTTGGTAGTTATCCTAATTATTATGGAAAAGTTAATTTTTTAAAACCTCTTTATGATTCCGTATTCAGAGATAATTATTGGTGGTTTACTATATGTTTTGATGTTATAACGATTTTTTTATTTTCAAGATTATTTTACAAAGTCTTAAAAAGAAAAACATATAAAAAAATTGTAAGTATATCTTCTTACACTTTTATCATAGTATCGATTGTCTACATATTTTTAAATTTTAATAAACTATTCTTTCAATTTTTTATTTTTATTCAAATATTAGGAGCTGTATTAATCATCATTAGTACGGTAAGTTATTTTTTAGAAATAATAAACAATGATAAAATCCTCACCTTTTATAAAGATTTATATTTTTACGTTGCTGTCGCTATATTTATGTGGTGGATAATTGTAACTCCTGTTTCATTTTTTGATATTTATTTTAGAGCAGAAGATTGGAACTTCATACTCTTAAAATGGCAAATATATTTAATAGCTAACTTGTTTATGTATACTACATTTGCAATTGGTCTAATTGTTTCAAAACCAGAAAAAATCAATGATTAATCTTATATTTTTATTACAACAACCAGCTACTTCTACAGCGTCAGAGCGTTATTTGCTTATATATATGATTGGTGTATTAGTAGTAATCACTTCTTTAGTAATCTTATTTTTTATAGTATTTCAGAAAAGAAAAAATAAATTACTAATAGATAAAATTAAGCAAAAACAAGTATTTGAAAAAGAACTATCAGATGCACAAACCGAAATACAAGAACAAACTCTTAAAAATATTGGCTGGGAATTACACGATAACGTAGGACAGTTGCTTGCAGCTGCAAGTATGCAACTTAATATTTTAAAAACTAAACTAGGTGATGATGATGCGCTTAATTCTTTTAAAGATGCATCAGAGACAGTAAAAGAAAGCCTAAAAGAAGTCCGTATGTTGTCAAGGTCACTTAATAATGAAGTGATTTTAAATATAGGTTTTGAAAAATCAATTAGTAATGAGCTTGATCGTCTTAAAAAGATGAAGTTTGCTAGCGCAGAACTTAACGTTAAAGGCGAAATCAAAGAATTTGAAAACAAAAAACATGAGATAATTATCTTTAGAATTTTACAAGAATTCTTTTCAAATACAGTAAAATATTCTGAAGCTAAAAACTTATCTGTTATTTTAGATTATCAAGAAAATCATCTAAAAATTACAGCAAAAGATGATGGTGTAGGTTTTGATATGACAACAGTTAATAAAGGTGCAGGTTTATTAAATATGCAAAGTCGTGCCGAGTTAATTAATATGGAATATCAATTAATATCTCAACCAGGTGAAGGCGTTACTTTAGAGTTGATTTATCCTTACAAACATGACAATTTAGAGCCATTTTAGTAAGGATTTTAGCTGTTTTAATTTTCCTTTGTAAGGTGCATAGCGTAAAGGAATATCTAACCAATTTCCTTTTTTAACAATAGCTTTTTTATGGCTAAAGGTATCAAATGTATACTTGCCATGATAAGCACCAATACCACTATTACCAACACCTCCAAAAGGTAATCTGTGGTTTGCAAAATGAATTACTGTATCATTTATACATCCGCCACCAAATGAATATTGCTTGATTAATTGTTTTGCTTGCACGGAATTTGTACTAAACACATACAAACTTAATGGTTTTGAATATCTACGGATTATCGAATCAATATCATCTAAATTTTTAAATGAAATAACAGGCAAAATCGGACCAAATATTTCATCTTCCATGACTTTACTATCTAATGTTGGTTCATCAATTATTGTTGGCGAAATGTAAAGATTCTCAATATTTGTTTCTCCGCCAATAATACAGTTTTCATCAACTAACATTTCGGCTAGACGATTAAAGTTTTTTTCGTTGATAATATGAGCAAAATCTGCTGATTGTTGTGGGTTTTTAGAGTAAGCTGAAATGATTTCATCTTCTAAAACCTTATAAAATTTCTTTTTAATTGTTGAATCGATTAATATGTAATCTGGCGCAATACAAGTTTGTCCTGCATTAATAAATTTCCCCCAAACTATACGTTTGGCTGCAAGTTTTAGATTTGCGGTTTTATCAATAATACATGGGTTTTTACCGCCTAATTCCAATGTGATTGGCGTTAAATTAGGTGCTGCAGCTTTAGCTACAATTTTACCAACACCAACGCTACCAGTAAAGAAAATATAATCCCAAACTTGATTTAAAAGTTGTGTTGAAGTGTCTACGCCACCTTCAACTACGGTTACAAATTTTGGAGGAAAAATAGTTGTTATAATTTTTGAAAGTAGAGCTGAGGTATTAGGTGTAAGTTCACTTGGTTTAAGTACAACAGTGTTTCCTGCAGCTACTGCGCCGATTAGCGGTGCTAACGCAAGCTGATAAGGATAATTCCAAGGTGCGATGATTAAAGCGGTTCCGTAAGGTTCAGAATACAAATAATCTGATGATGGAAAATTTAGTAAACTTGGGAATACTCGTTTTGGTTTAGCCCATTTATCAATGTGTTTTATTGTACGCTTTAAATCTTGTAAAACGATTGCAGTTTCTGAAATGACAGACTCAAATTCTGGTTTTTTAAAATCGTCATAAAGCGCTTTAGTAATATTGTTTTCTTGTTTAATTAACTCCGATTGAAGTTGTTTTAGCAATTGCTTTCTATAGTCAATATTTTTAGTTTTTCCAGTTTTAAAAAACTCTTTTTGAGAATTTACAATAGCTTCAATCATGCCTTATTTCTTTTTTAATAAAAATAAGAATTATTAAACTAAAGACAGGCGTCCCAAACTGGATCTTTTGGTAATGGTGCTGTGATATCTAATTCTTCTTTAGAAACTGGATGAATAAATTTAATATTTCTGGCATGTAGACTTATACTAGCATCTTTGTTACTTCTATCGTAACCATATTTTAAATCGCCTTTAATTGGGCAGCCAATACTAGCTAGTTGCGTACGAATTTGATGGTGTCTACCTGTTTCTAAAGTGACTTCTAGCAAATAGAAATTATCTAGTTTTTTAATAATTTGATAGCTTAAAATAGCCTTTTTACTGTCTTTGACTTCAGTTGAATGTGCGTAAGATTTATTGTTTTTAGGATTCTTTTTTAACCAATGCACAAGTTTATCTGAATCTTTTTTAGGTTTATTTTTAACTAAAGCCCAATAGGTTTTGGTAATATCTTTAGTTGCAAACATTTTATTAAGTCTAGGTAGCGCTTTGCTAGTTTTAGAAAAAATGACCAATCCAGAAGTAGGACGGTCTAATCGATGTACAGTTCCTAAATAGACATTTCCAGGTTTATTATATTTATCTTTTAAATATGATTTAACTACATCACTTAATGGTTTATCACCAGTTTTATCGCCTTGTACAATATCTCCAGCACGTTTATTAACGACAATAATATGATTGTCTTCGTAAATGACCTGAAGATTGTTTTTATTGGATAGATGCTTCGATTTTTGGATCACTAGATGATTAGATTTTTAGATTAACTTAAAGAAGAATTAAACTTTGAAGTCATTTTTATTATTGAATTTAATTCGTTTAATAAAGATTCTAAATCTTCATCTGAAATAAACTTTAAATCAGAAGCTATTAGAAGTTGAGTTTCAATTTCAAAAGCAGAACCTAATGTTATTTGTAAAAATCTAGCAAAATCTTTATTTGATTTTCTTGAAGAACCTTCAGCTATATTAGAAGGAATTGATACAGCAGCACGCCTTAATTGATTTGTTAGTCCAAATTTTTCAGATTCAGGAAAATTAGAAGTTACTTGATAAATAGTGGAGCAAAAAACTCTACTACGTTTCCAAATTTCTAAATCCTTAAACCTATGCATAAATACTAGTCTAATTAATCCAATAATCTAATAATCTAAATAATCGTTGCTTAATATTGCTCTTTATCGCTAGGAAAATCGACTGTCTTTACATCTTCAACATATTGAGATATTGCATTAGTCATATCGTCGAAAAGGTTCATGTAACGACGTAAAAATCTTGGGTTAAACTCATGTGTCATCCCAACCATATCATGTAATACTAAAACTTGACCATCTACACCATTACCCGCTCCAATACCAATAACAGGAATAGAAACACTTTCTGCAACTTCTTTAGCTAATTTAGCTGGTATTTTTTCTAAAACAATACCAAAACAGCCAGCTTTTTCAAGCATTAAAGCATCTTCTTTTAGTTTTTCGGCTTCTACTTCTTCTTTAGCCCTAACAGTATAAGTTCCAAATTTATAAATGGATTGCGGAATCAAACCTAAATGTCCCATTACAGGTATACCTGCATTTATGATACGTTTGATAGATTCTTTAACCTCTTTTCCTCCTTCAAGTTTTACAGCATGTCCACCAGATTCTTTCATAATTCTAATAGCAGATCTTAATGCTTCTTTAGGATCACTTTGATAGGTTCCAAAGGGTAAATCTACTACAACTAATGCACGTTTTACAGCGCGAATTACAGACGACGCATGATAAATCATTTGATCAAGAGTAATAGGTAAAGTGGTTTCATGACCAGCCATAACATTACTTGCAGAATCACCAACTAAAATAACGTCTACACCAGCACCATCAACAATAGTTGCCATAGTGTAATCATATGCGGTTAACATGGATATTTTTTCGCCATTAGCTTTCATATCCACTAATGTTTTTACTGTAATTCTTTTATATTCTTTTTTTGCGGTAGACATAATCTTTAATTTGATAGATTGTAAAAATACTAAAATTAAGGCGTATTGCTAAATTTTTCTTTTCACTGAAAACCTTATATTTACGATAAATTATTTTTAAGATGAAATCAATTCTTTACGTTATTCTGCTATTAATTTCTGTTGAAACTTTTGCGCAAAGTGAAGCTGAAGTACAAAAAACAATCGAAACGTTTTTTGAAGGTTTTCATAAACAAGATTCTACTTTATTAAACCAAGTGGTTTATAAAGATGTGACGTTGCAAACGATAGCGACTAACCGAGAAGGAAAAACTATTTTACACACCGAAGATTATGACAAATTTATAACTTCAATTTTATCAATTCCTGAAAATCAAAAATTTGAAGAAAAGCTATTGAGTTTTGATATTAAAATTGATGGAAATATGGCAAACGCTTGGACTCCTTATGAGTTTTGGTTTAACGACCAGTTTAGTCATTGTGGTGTTAATTCATTTCAATTAATTAAAGTTGACAATGCTTGGAAAATCTTCTTTTTAGTTGATACCAGACGAAAAGATTGTGAAGATTAATTAAACTTAATGTCTCCTCGAGCGCGAGCGCAGTCGAGGGTTGTTTTTAGGTCTCGACTGCGCTCGACCAGACTAGTAAAATTATATGTCCAAATCGGTAACCAAGCATTATAGAACAGTTGGTAGCTATGCGTAGTCGAAAAAATGGTAGCTGAGCGTAGTCGAAGCTAACAATCTGACAAACTTACTCTAACAGCTAATCCACCTTCACTAGTTTCTTTGTATTTAGTGTGCATATCTTTAGCGGTTTCCCACATCGTATCTACCACTTTATCTAAAGGTACTTTGACATTTTTAGGATCTGTATCTAAAGCTAATTCGGCAGCATTAATGGCTTTTATTGCTCCCATACTATTACGTTCTATACAAGGTATTTGTACCAATCCACCAATTGGATCACAGGTTAGTCCTAAATGATGTTCCATTGCAATTTCTGCAGCAATCATGACTTGTTCTGGTGTACCACCAAGTAACTCGGTTAATGCACCTGCAGCCATAGCAGAAGATACGCCAATTTCAGCTTGGCATCCGCCCATAGCAGCACTAATTGTTGCGCCTTTTTTAAAGATGCTTCCAATTTCACTTGCTACTAAAAGAAAACGCTTAATGTCGCTAAAATCGCCATCATGATTTTCAATAACCATATAATACATCAAAACAGCAGGAATAACACCTGCGCTTCCGTTGGTTGGAGCTGTAACCACACGACCTAAAGACGCATTAACTTCATTTACGGCTAAAGCAAAACAGCTAACCCATTTAAGGATTTGTCTAAACTTGACTTCACTTTCTCTGATACTTTCTAACCATTCTTGTGGCGTTGTGTAAGGTACTTCAATATTTAATCGTTTGTGTGTATCGTAAGCACGTCTTCTAACGTTTAATCCGCCAGGAAGATTACCTTCAGTATGACAACCTACAAACATACATTCTAGCATAGTTTGCCAAATGCGATTTAATTCGAAATCTATTTCTTCGTCAGTACGAAGTGATCTTTCGTTTTCTAAAACAATTTCAGAAATACTAAGATTTTCTTTATGACAAAAGTCTAATAACTCTGATGCTTTATGAACAGGATAAGGAAATTCTTTTAAAAGCTCCACGTTTTCTTCATGTACGGTACGTTCTTCTTTTACTACAAATCCGCCACCAATAGAATAGAACGTAGACTCGTGCGTTTCATTTTCCGCGAAAGCGGTAAACTTAATTCCGTTAGCATGAAAAGGTAAAAACTCGCGGTTAAACACGATGTCCTTTTTAGGGTCAAATGGTAATACTAGCTCGTTGTTTAAAACCAGTTTGTGTGTGTTAGTAATGGAAGCAATGACAATATCAATAGTGTCTGTTGGGATACGCTCTGGATCTGCGCCACTTAAACCAAGCATAACAGCTAAGTCTGTAGCGTGACCTTTTCCCGTTAAGGATAGTGACCCGTAAAGGTCAACTTTTACACTAATAATACGGTCAAAAAAGTTATCTGCTTTAAGTTCATAAATCCAGCGTTCTGCAGCACGCCAAGGTCCCAAAGTATGAGAACTTGATGGGCCTACGCCAATTTTAAGCATATCAAAAACCGAGATACATTCCATTTACGAAAACGTTATAATTGTTCGCAAATATACATTTTGTATAAGTTAAAAGAATAAAAAAACAGCTTTGTTTTAATTCAAATCTGTTTATATTTTTTTAAACTCTTTTATATCATACATTTTTATGATAGCATCTAAATTAGAAAAGTCAACTCTACCAAAGTCAATTGCTGGAACTACTACAATTCTAAATATTTGATTTTGTGTGTACTCTGGTGGTAACGTATTAAAATTTGTATTACCATCTAAAAATAAGAACACGTCAGATAGCGTAAAATCGAAGTTATAAGTTAAAAAACTATCATCATCAAAAGTGACTGTTTGTGGCATTAATCTCCAAATATCTTGCCCGTTACTACTTTCCCATAAAATATAGACTAAAACCATATCGTCTTCAAACATTTGAAAAGGATAAAGTACTTGTGCTTCAAAGAAATTATCTTGATTAAAATTAATTGGATTAGTTTCGAACGAAGGAATGACATCTGCATCTTGACCATCAAATCCAGGAGGACCTTGCGGACCTTCACAAGCAAATAATAAAGCGACAATAACTAAGGACAATAATTTTTTCATAACTAAAATTTTAATTTTTATAAAGTTACAATTATGTTTTATAATACTGTATTTATCGGTTATTTAAATTTAAATATGACATCGTGTCAGTAAAAATGTCTTGGCATATTAATTGACTTAATGAGGTCGAATAAGTTTTTAAAAACACAACAAAAAAATAAATTATATAAAATTATGAGTAAGATTATTGGAATCGATTTAGGAACAACTAACTCTTGCGTTTCTGTAATGGAAGGTAACGAACCAGTAGTTATCCCTAACGCAGAAGGTAAGCGTACTACACCTTCTGTTATCGCTTTTGTTGAAGGCGGAGAGATAAAAGTTGGTGATCCAGCAAAACGTCAAGCAGTAACAAACCCAACAAAAACAGTTTATTCTATTAAACGTTTTATGGGTAACAAATATTCTGAGTCTAAAAACGAAGCAGAACGTGTACCATATAAAGTAGTAAAAGGTGATAATGATACACCTCGTGTAGATATTGATGGTCGTTTATATACACCACAAGAATTATCTGCAATGGTACTTCAAAAAATGAAAAAAACAGCCGAAGACTACTTAGGACAAGACGTAAGTGAAGCAGTAATTACTGTGCCAGCTTACTTTAATGATAGCCAACGTCAAGCAACAAAAGAAGCAGGAGAAATTGCAGGTCTTAAAGTTAGACGTATCATTAACGAGCCTACAGCAGCAGCTTTAGCTTATGGATTAGACAAAAAAGGAACCGACCAAAAAATTGTAGTATTTGACTTTGGTGGTGGTACACATGACGTATCTATCTTAGAATTAGGAGATGGTGTTTTTGAAGTATTATCTACAGACGGAGATACACATTTAGGTGGTGATGATGTAGATGAAAAAATCATTAACTGGTTAGCAGACGAGTTTCAAGCTGAAGAAAACATGGACTTACGTAAAGATCCAATGTCTTTACAACGTTTAAAAGAAGCTTCAGAAAAAGCGAAGATAGAATTATCATCTTCTGAGCAAACTGAAATCAACTTACCATACATCACAGCTACAGCAAGCGGACCAAAACACTTAGTGCGTACATTAACACGTAGTAAATTTGAGCAATTAATAGACGATTTAGTAAAACGTACGATAGAGCCATGTGAGTCTGCATTAAAATCTGCAGGATTAAGTAAAAGTGATATTGACCAAATTATTTTAGTTGGTGGATCTACACGTATTCCAGCAGTACAAAAAGCAGTAGAAAGTTTCTTTGGAAAAGCGCCAAGTAAAGGTGTAAACCCAGACGAGGTTGTATCTTTAGGAGCAGCAATACAAGGTGGTGTATTAACAGGAGATGTAAAAGACGTATTATTATTAGACGTTACACCATTATCATTAGGTATCGAGACTATGGGTAATGTATTTACTAAGTTAATCGAAGCAAATACAACAATCCCAACAAAAAAATCTCAGATTTTCTCTACCGCAGCAGATAATCAGCCATCAGTAGAAATCCATGTATTACAAGGAGAACGTGCTATGGCGGCAGATAATAAAACGATTGGACGTTTCCACTTAGATGGTATTCCACCAGCACAAAGAGGTGTACCACAAATTGAGGTAACTTTTGATATTGATGCTAACGGTATTATTAAAGTATCTGCAACAGATAAAGCAACAAATAAAACGCAAGATATTCGTATTGAAGCGTCTTCTGGTTTAACTGAAGACGAAATCCAAAAGATGAAAGCTGACGCTGAAGCAAATGCAGAAGCAGATAAAAAAGCAGCAGAAAGTGCTAAGAAGTTAAACGAAGCAGATTCTATGATTTTCCAAACGGAAAAACAATTAAAAGAATTTGGTGATAAATTATCAGACGATAAGAAAAAGCCAATCGAAGATGCTTTAGAAGAACTTAAAAAAGCTTACGAAACAAAAGACTTAGCAGTAATCGAGCCAGCGTTAGAAAAAATTAACGAAGCTTGGAAAGTTGCTAGCGAAGAAATGTACAAAGCACAACAAGAGACACAAGGAGCAGCTGGTGCAACAGACGCAGGTGCAGGCGCACAAGGCCAAGCAGCAGACTCTGGTAACGATGTTGAAGACGTAGATTTTGAAGAAGTAAAGTAAGCAGAGAACCACTTTTTAGTAAAAAAGTGTGAGAATCGCTTATGCTGAGCGTAGTCGAAGTATTAATGCTTGAAGTCTTAAGACGAAAGCTAGAAGTAAAAAAGAGGTTGCCTTTTTAGGCAGCCTCTTTTTTTTTTATAGTATGATTGTCATGCTGAACTAGTTTCAGTATCTCATTCTAATAAAAAGCGCAACCGTTGGTCACTGAGCGCAGTCGAAGTGCAAAATCCAAAATCCAAAAATCTCTACATTCAAAGTGTCAGACTAAGCTTGTCATACTGAGCTTGTCGAAGTATTGTCAAATTATTATCAAATTGCAAAGCAAAACATCTAAACCTATATAAAACAACTAATAATTAAGAGCACAAAAAGAAAAAAAACAGTCCATTTTTTTTTTTTGAATATTTTGTCGATATTGCCAACCTTTAAAACCTATTAATCAATACCTAATGAAAAAAATCTACTTTTTATTTACTTTACTTTTTACAATAACACTTTCTTTTTCTCAAAATGAATTTATTACGACTTGGGAAGTTACAAGTAGTGATTTGTCAATTAAAATAGATACAAATTCTTTTTATTATACATACAATTATACTGTGGATTTTGGAGATGGTGTTATTAATACAAATGTAACAGGAGATATAACTCATACTTATAGTAGTGCAGGAATATATACAGTAAAAATTTCTGGTATTTTTCCTAGTTTGTATCAATCTTCTAATAATTCAACAAATTCAGAAAAATTAAAATCCGTAGAACAATGGGGGAATATTCAATGGTTAAGTATGAAAAGAATGTTTTATTATTGCTTAAATATGGTTATTAATGCAACGGATGTTCCTGATTTATCACAAGTGACAGATATGACTAGAATGTTTTCTTTTTGTGATTCTTTCAATCAAAACATTAATAATTGGGATGTATCAAATGTAAATATAATGAGAGATGTATTTTATTCATGTGATATATTTAACCAACCACTAGACAATTGGAATGTTTCAAACGTAACAGATATGTCTGGTATGTTTTATCAGTGTTCATTATTTAATCAAAACATTAATAATTGGGATGTTTCAAGTGTAGTAGATATGTCTGATACTTTTCATTATTGTAATAACTTTAACCAACCTTTAAATAATTGGGATGTTTTTAGTGTTACTAATATGAATCAAATGTTTAAAAATTGTAACTCTTTTAATCAAACATTAGATAATTGGGATGTATCAAGTGTAACAGAAATGTTTTATATTTTCGGAAATTGTGATTCTTTCAATCAATCTATAAATAATTGGGATGTTTCAAGTGTAACAAACTTATCTCAAGCTTTTGTTAATTGTGATTCGTTTGATCAACCTTTAAACAACTGGGATGTTTCAAATGTTAACGATATGTCTTTTATGTTTTCAGGCTGTACATCTTTTAATCAATCTTTAAACAACTGGGATGTTTCTAATGTATCAAATATGTTTAAAATGTTTAATAATTCAACTGCTTTTAATCAATCATTAGATAGTTGGAATTTTTCAAGTGTTACTAATTTTTCAAATTTTTTAGATAATTCTGGTTTAAACGTAAGCAATTATGATAGTTTTTTACAACGATTGGCGGATTTAAATATTAATAATCAATCAATTGGTGTACTAGGATTAGGTTATTGTAATGACTCGCCACGTAATTACTTATTGAATAATGGATGTGTTTTTGTAGGAGATAGTCAATCTTCAGACTGTAACCAAATACAAGGTACAATTTATTATGATTATGATAATAATGGATGTACAAATACTGATATACATACATCTAATCTTATTGTTGATTCTAATAATGGTATTAATTCTTATTCTACTTTTGTAACTAGTAACAGTTATGATATTTCAGTATATGGAGGCAATCAAACCGTTTCATTATTAAATTTACCATCATATTTTACGGTAACACCACAAAGTCAAACCGTAGATTTTTCAACCACATCAACAGAGCAAGTAGATTTCTGTATAACAGCTAACCAAGTTGTAGAAGATTTAAATATTACTATTTTGCCTTTAGATGATGCTAGACCTGGTTTTGAGTCTAATTACAAACTAATTGTTCAAAACGTAGGTACAGAAACTTTAAATGCAGTAACAGCAAATGTTGTATTTGATAATTCCAAACAATCTTTTGTTTCTGCAAACCCAACAGCTACAAGTACAACAGCAAATACTTTAGATTTTAGTATTGGCACTATAGTACCATTTGGTAGCGCAGAGGTAGATTTTGTTATGCAAAACTTTACACCGCCAACAGTAAATGCAGATGACGTATTAACGTTTACAGCTACAGTATTACCAGATGCGTCAGATTATACTCCAAATGATAATGTATTTACTTTAGATCAAATAGTAGTTAATGCTTATGATCCTAACGATAAACGCGTATTACAAGGTGATGAAATTACAATGTCTCAAACAACAAATTATTTAGATTATATTATAAGATTTCAAAACACAGGAAGTGCTAATGCTACTTTTGTAAGAATAGAAGATGTTTTAGACCCAGAATTAGACTGGAATACGATTAAAATTACAAGTGCAAGCCATGCTTACGAAGTGAAAATTACAAATGGTAATGAAGTTGAGTTTTTATTTGACAACATTAATCTAGCTTATGAAGCAGCAGATGAACCAAACAGTCATGGCTATATTGCCTACAAAATAAAACCAAAAACAACAGTACAATTAGGAGATGTGTTTAGTGGTGATGCAAGTATTTATTTTGACTACAACTTGCCAATTATAACAAACACAGTATCTACAACTGTTGTAAATAATTTGAGTACAGATGAATTTTCAGTAAGTCAATTAATTTCTATTTATCCAAATCCAGTTAAAGAAGGTCTATTTTTAAATACTAAAAACGGAGTATCTATAACGTCAGCTAAAATCTATGATTTAAAAGGAAATAAGTTGATAGATATTAATAATTCAGTAGAATATATTAATACCGAAGCATTGTCTTCAGGGATATACTTACTGTCAGTACAAACCAATCAAGGTAAGATAAGTAAGAAAATTATAAAGAATTAAATAATTTGTCATTCAGAGTGTCACACTGAGCGCAGTCGAAGTGCAAGCAGGAATCTAAATAAAACCAAAAACGCAACCATTTCGGTTGCGTTTTTGCATTTATAAAACCTACATTTGTAGTAAAATTAATAGATGACTTTTTCAGAAAAAATAAAAGCAAATTACCAACCCAAACGCCTTGCTGTAAAATTAAATGCAAAAGGCGAGCAATTTGTTGTAAAAGGTCATCCTTGGGTATTTTCTAACAGTATTGTTAAGATAAATGACGATGCTAAAACTGGTGATTTAGCCATTATATTCAGTAAAAACAAAAACAAAGTTATTGCTTTAGGTTTGTTTGATGCTAATTCGCCTATTCGTATCAAAATCATTCACAATTCTCAAGACAAAGTTGAAGTCAACTCAGCTTTTTTTCATCATAAAATAGAAAACGCATTTGCATTAAGGCAACCGTTATTGCAAACCAATACTAATAGTTATCGCTTATTGTTTGGTGAAAATGATGGTTTCCCTGGGTTAATTGCAGATGTGTATGACAAAGTTTTAGTAGTTAAATTGTATTCTGAAATCTGGCTACCTTATATAGAAACCATTATTCCTAGTTTACAACAAATTTCTAAAGCAGAAACTGTAGTTGTTAGATTAAGCCGAAGTCTAGAAAATTCATCTAATCACCAATTAAAAGATGGCGATGTTATTTATGGCGAATTACATAATGAAGTTGTTGAATTTGTTGAACACGACGTAAAATTTTCAGCTCATGTTATTAAAGGTCACAAAACAGGTTACTTTTTAGATCACCGTGCAAATAGAAAACAAGTAGGCGAGTGGAGTAAAAACAAAACCGTGTTGGATGTATTTAGTTATGCTGGCGGATTTTCGGTACACGCATTATATAACGGTGCAAAAGAAGTAACAAGTTTAGACATAAGTAAACAAGCGCTGGAAGTTGCTATCCAAAACGGAAAATTAAACGATTATTTAGGTTTACATAAAACCATTGCAGGTGATGCTTTTGAAGCGCTTAAGCTACTTATCAAAGAAAACAAAACGTTTGATGTAGTTGTTATTGATCCGCCAAGTTTTGCAAAACAAGCGTCAGAAATAGATTTAGCTAAAAAGAAATACGCGCAGTTAGCCCAATTAGGAGAACAACTTACTGCTAAAAAAGGACTATTAGTTTTAGCGTCATGTTCTTCTAGAGTTGTTCCTCAAGTGTTTTTCGATATTAATAAACAGGTTTTGCTAGATAGTAATAGATCGTTTAACCTAATTTTAAAAACTGGACATGACATTGATCATCCAGTAACCTTTCCAGAAGGAGAATACCTTAAATGTGGTTATTATAGATTTCAAAACTAAAAAGTGTTATGCGTGCATAATATTTTGTATATTTAGACCTTCTAAATTATAACAAAATGCAAACTAAACTTACAGAGTTACTTAATATAAAACATCCAATAATTATGGCTCCAATGTTTTTGGTGTCTAATGTTGCAATGGTTAAAGAAGCCATGCAATCTGGTATTGCAGGCTGCATTCCTGCACTTAATTACAGAACTTTAGAAGAATTAAGAGCGGCAATAAAAGAGCTAAAAGCAAGTAAACCAGAAGGTGGTGCTTTTGGATTTAATTTAATCGTAAACAAATCTAACCCTAAAGCAAAAGCACAATTAGAAGTGCTATGTGAAGAAGGTTGCGATTTTATTTTAACCTCTTTAGGTAACCCAAAAGAAACTATAGAAGAAGCTCATAAAGTAGGTATAAAAGTGTTTTGCGATATTACCGATTTGCGTTTTGCTCAAAAAGTTGAAAGTTTAGGCGCAGATGCTGTTGTTGCAGTTAATAACCAAGCAGGCGGACATAGAGGAAATATCTCACCAGAACAATTAATTTCAACTTTAAAAGAACATTTAAACATACCTGTTATTTCTGCAGGCGGTGTTGGAGTAAAAGCAGATATTGAAAAAATGTTAAGTTATGGTGCTGTTGGCGTTTCTGTTGGAAGTCCGTTTATAGCCTCGGTAGAAGCTGGTGTTACAGATGAATATAAGCAAGCTTGCGTAGATTATGGCGCAAAAGATATAGTAATGACCGAGCGTATTTCGGGTACACCATGTACAGTCATTAATACGCCTTATGTTAAAAAGATTGGTACAAAAGCTACTTGGATAGAAAACCTGTTAAACAAGAATAAAAAATTGAAAAAATGGGTGAAAATGATTCGTTTTTCAATAGGAATGAAAGCTACCGAAAAAGCAGCTAAAAAAGCGACTTACAAAACGGTTTGGGTTGCAGGTCCAAGTATAGAACACACAAAAGAAATTTTGCCTGTAAAAGACATTATTGCAAATTTAGTCTAAGATGAAATACTTATGCTTAATCCTAGTTTTAATAGTCTCTTGTGCAAAAAAAGAGACTATAAAAACTGGTGATGTTATTTTTAGAGAACCCATTTCAATCAGTCAACTTTCTGAAGCTATAAATGAAGTTACCCAAACCCAAAAAGTGACTAATTACACGCATATGGGTATTTGTTTTATTGAAAACGACTCAGTAAAAGTGATACATTCCGATGCAGATTTAGGCGTTGTAATTCAACCTTTACAAGTGTTTTTACAACCAGAAGATTCTACAACGTATTTTGCAGATGTTTACCGTATAAATCAGCTTGAATCTACTCAAGCTTCAAAAGCTATTAGTAATGCAAAAGCATTGGTTGGTCAACCTTATAATACCACTTATATTTTTGAAGATGAAGGTTATTATTGTTCAGAATTTGTCTACGAAGCCTTCAAAGATCATCAAGTGTTTCAATTAGAACCAATGACGTTTAAAGATCCAAAAACCAATCAGTTTCACGAAGGTTGGATTAGTCATTACAAAACATTAAATATCGAAATTCCCGAAGGTAAGTTAGGTTGTAATCCTAACGGAATGGCTAATAACAAGCACCTAACTTTAGTAAAAAGCTTTAGAAATTAGTTAATAAAATATTAATCTCTGAAATTGATTTTTGAAGGTTTTTTAAGTTTTGTAACTTGTAGAAAACCAACTTAAATCTTAATGAAACGAATTCTATATTTTTTTATAATTCTGTTAATAATAGCGTTAGGCTTGTTATACTGGTCAACTTCTTCTACAGACCAAGTTTTCAAAAAGTCAGAATTAATTAATATTAAAAATATCAATTCAGTAGATTTTAAAACTAAAGATTCTGTATTAGTTGCAGCAAGTGATTTGTATCAAGCAGATGAGGTTAAAAAACTAATGCAAGGCGAGCAATACCGTAAAGCTTGGTCAACACCTGTAAAAGTGCCAGTTATGTATTTAGATACATTATTTGGTGGCGTTACTATAGAAAAAGAAGGTGGCGGTAAGCAAACCCATTCTTTAAAATTAAAAACCAAAAATGATATCGAATTAACGTTACGTAGCGTTAATAAAGATCCAGAAGCATTAATTCCGGAATTTGCAAAAACTTTAGGATTAGAAAATATTGTGGTAGATGGTATTTCGGCACAACATCCTTACGCAGCTATTTTAGTGGCTAAATTGGCAGAACACGCCAAAGTACATCACACAAAACCTAAATTAGTCTTTGTACCAAAACAGAAAACACTAGATAATTATAATGATAAATACGGAAATAGATTATTTCTTTTAGAATATGAAACCGAAAGCAAAACCAATTGGACAAAAGAAAATAATGTAATTGAAATATTAGATACAGACGATTTACAAGAGCTAAAATTAGAACAACCAGAACAACTTACTGTAGATAAAAAAGCATTGATTCGTGTCCGTCTTTTTGATTTATTAATTGGCGATTGGGACAGACATACCAAACAATGGGGCTGGATTGTAAAACAAGAAAAAAAAGTGCTAAAAGCTATTCCAATTGCAGGAGATAGGGACAATGCTTTTTTTAGTGTAGATGGCGTTTTACCAACCATACTTTCAGATAAAAATGTAGTTCCAGAATTAAGACCATTTACATCAGAAATAAATTTTATGCCAGGATTAGTCTATCCTTTTGATCAATATTTTCTTATAAATACGTCCGAAGAATTATTTGTTGAGCAAGCAAAACAGCTTCAAAAATTATTAACCGATGAGGTTTTAGAACAATCGTTGTCTGTTTGGCCAAAACAAATAGCAGAAATAGATGGAGAAGAAATCATCTCGAAAATAAAATCAAGACGTGACCATTTAATAGAATATGCCAAGCAATTTAAAGTAGAAATTGATAAAAAAGGTTTAGTAAATCAACCGTTAAAAGGCTCGGAAGACATTAATTTACCTGAAAAATTATTACAGTGTTTTGAGTGTAATAATTAAAATTCTTCTAAAATAGTTAGTAAATTTACAGCTCAAAATTATAACCATGCAATACACAAAAGAAGAAGTGCTAGCACAAGCCAATAAAGCTAGTAAAAATACATTAATGGAAACTTTAGAAATAGAAATGGTAGATTTTGGACCAGATTTTTTAGTAGCCAGAATGCCAGTTACTTCAAAGGTACATCAACCAGATGGTGTGTTACATGGTGGCGCAACAGCAGCACTAGCAGAAAGTGTAGGTAGTTTTGCATCGGTTATTTTTACAGACTCTAATTTAATGGTTAGAGGCTTAGAAATTACTGCAAATCACGTAAAAAGTATTAGAGAAGGATTTGTGTTTGCAAAAGCAACATTTTTACACAAAGGTCGTACCACGCAATTGTTGGATATTAGAGTTACCGATCAAGATGACAACTTAATTTCTATCTGTAAATTGTCAACTATTTCTTTACCAAAAAAGAAGTAATTAATGCAGCAATCGTTTTTCAATCAATTACAAAATCGTTTAGTAAATCAGTTACCATTTGTAGCGTATCGTAAGCCAAATGAGACTAGCGTTTCTGCTATTTTACAAAAGAATGACGCTGTAAATTATTATCAAGATTTTACTAATTCTGGTTTTGTGTTTTCACCATTTGAAAATATTGAAAACGCTATTATTTTTCCTTTAAATGAAAGTGAAATTATTGAGTTTAAAGATGAAATAATTTTAGATGAAACGGAACATTCTCAACCCAATTTCAATCTAGAAAATAGAGAAGAAGCAAAGCAATTTCATATTAATTTAGTTGAAAATGCTGTAAAAGCAATTAAAAACGAAAGTTTTAAAAAAGTAGTCGTTTCCAGAGTTGAACAATCGCCATTTAATAGTTCAGAAACTATTTTGCTATTTAAAAGATTGCTAAATAACTATAAGACTGCAATGGTGTATTGTTGGTACCATCCAAAAGTAGGTTTGTGGTTAGGAGCAACACCAGAAACGTTATTAAAAATTGAAGGTAACCGATTGCAAACAATGTCGTTAGCAGGTACACAACCGTATGTAAATACAACTGACGTAACTTGGCAAAATAAAGAAATTGAAGAGCAACAATTTGTTACCGATTTTATTGTAGATAGCCTTAAACCATTGGTGAACAGAGTAAGTACTACAAAACGACAAACGATAAAAGCTGGTCAATTACTACACTTACAAACAAAAATTTCGGCAGTTTTTGATAAAGCTAATTTCAACTTTAAAAATGTTTTAAAAGCTTTACATCCAACGCCAGCAGTTTGTGGATTACCAAAAGCACCAGCCAAAGATTTCATTTTAAAAAATGAAAATTATAATCGTGAGTTTTATACTGGTTTTTTAGGTGAACTTAATTTTACGCAAACAAAATCAAGAAATACCAACCGTAAAAATGTAGAAAACAATGCTTACCAAAGCATTAAAACAGTCACTAATTTATTTGTTAATTTACGTTGTCTTCAAATAAAAAATGATCAAGCTTTAATCTACGTTGGTGGCGGAATTACAAAAGATTCTAACCCAGAAAAAGAATGGGAAGAAACCGTTGCAAAAAGCTTAACCACAAAAAGCTTACTTTAATCCAGATTTCTTTTAAAATCAAATTCATTTAGACTTAAAAATTGCGTATTTTTGTAAGTAGAATGAAGTACCCAAAAATTCCCTTAGCACAGACCATTGTTCAGCTTTGTAAAGCTAAACAAATCCAACATATTGTTTTATCACCTGGTAGTCGTAATGCACCATTAACTATTGGTTTTACGCATGACGATTATTTTAAATGCTACAGCATTGTAGACGAGCGTTGTGCGGCATTTTTCGCACTTGGTATAGCGCAACAAATTAAAGCGCCAGTTGCAGTTGTTTGTACGTCTGGTAGCGCTTTGTTAAATTATTATCCAGCAGTTTCAGAAGCTTTTTATAGCAATATTCCTTTAGTTGTTTTAAGTGCAGATCGACCAAAATATTTGGTAGGTATTGGTGACGGACAGACCATTAATCAAGAAGATGTCTATAAAAATCACATTTTATATTCGGCAAATTTGAAGTTAGATTTAGACGAAAAAAAATCTAAAAAAGAAGACGATTTACCGATAATGAAAAACATTGAAAATAGATTAGAGTCTTTTTTAGGTTTACAGCAAAATATTCAAGAATTTAATGAAACCGAAATTAATAAAGCCATAAATATTTCTATAGAAAATTTAGGTCCTGTACATATTAATATTCCTTTTGACGAGCCACTTTATGATCGGGTAGATGTACTTTCGGTAAACCCAAAAGTCATTCTTCCAAATATTAAAAATGAAGAGGAAACGGACTATCAAAACTATGCTGAAATTTGGAATAAAGCAGATAGAAAATTGGTTTTAGTTGGAGTTTTAGACCCAAATTCTGTAGAGCAAAAATATATCAATCAATTAGCAGAAGATGATAGTGTTTTGATTATGACTGAAACCACGTCAAACCTTCATCATCCAAGGATTATTCCTAGTATTGATAAGTTAATTGCAGCATTAAATGCAGATGAATTTGACGTGCTAAAACCAGAAATTGTATTGACTTTTGGCGGATTAATAGTTTCAAAAAAGATAAAACGATTTTTAAGAGATTATCAACCAAAGCATCATTGGCATGTTGGTAAACAAAAGGCTAATGATACATTTTTTGTTTTGGATAAAGTGTTTAAACAAACAGAAAATTCATTTTTTAAAGCCTTTTTGCCGCTTACTATACCTAATCAAAGTAAATATGCTTCATTTTGGTTATTACAGTTTGAAAAGCGTAGAAAAAATCATCAAAACTATATAGATAATATTGCGTTTACAGACTTTAAAGTTTTTGATTCTATTTTAAAAACAGTACCAAATAATTGGCAACTTCAAGTTAGTAACAGCTCAACGATTAGATATTTACAGTTATTTGATGTTAATCCAACGCTAGAAGTCTTTTGCAATCGTGGTACAAGTGGTATTGATGGTAGTACAAGTACAGCAATTGGAGCTGCTATAGGCAATACTAAACCAACACTTTTTGTTACAGGCGATTTATCCTTTTTTTATGATAGTAATGCTTTGTGGAATAATTACATCCCAAAAGACTTTAGGATTATTGTTATAAATAATGAAGGTGGCGGTATTTTTAGAATTCTGCCAGGTCATAAAAATACTGCTAATTTTGATTATTATTTTGAAACTAAACATCATTTAACAGCAGAGCATCTTTGTAAAATGTATGATTTTAATTATGAAAGAGTTAATAACGAAATTCAATTAAAAGAAGCTCTTTCAGAATTTTACAAACCGTCTAATCAGCCTAAATTGTTAGAGGTTTTCACACCTTCAACAAAAAATGATGAAGTTTTATTAGATTATTTTAAAACGATAAAATAAACTTTATCGGTAAAAAATACTTTTTATCGTGTTTGTAGTATTTCTTTACGGTATGTATGAAAAGTAGGTCAAAAAATTGTACCTTTAAAGTAGCTAAAAACATTAATCTAAAAATTATAATTATGAGTAAACGTGATGAATTAATTACCAAATACGCTGCAGATTTAAAAGATAAATGTGGTGTAAGTCCAGATATGGATTTGTTAACAAAAGTGACTATTGGTTGTGGCCCATCAATCTACAATGCTGACTCAGCAACAGTTTCAGGATCAGATCAATCAGAATTAGATACAGTAAAAAACAATTTTTTGATTAAAAAATTAGGTTTAAAAGACGGACCAGAATTAGATAAAGCTATAGATTCTGTTATGGAAACTTACGGAAGATCTAACAGAAATAAATACAGAGCAGTAGTATATTACTTATTAACTAAACACTTTAAAAAAGAGTCTGTTTATTAATTGATAAAAAAATTATAAAAAAAGCGTTACACATTTCTGTAGCGCTTTTTTTATATGCTTACATTTGCAAAATGATACAAATAGGAGAATACAATACACTTGAAATTTTAAGAGATACGCAACCAGGACTTTTTCTTGGTGATAGCGAAGGTAACGAAGTATTGTTGCCAAATAGATATGTACCACAACATTTTGAGATAGGAGATAAGATTGAAGTATTTGTTTACTTAGATAATGAAGAACGTATCATAGCTACAACAACAAAACCTTACATTAAAAATGGAGAATTTGCAATGCTACGCTGTAATGAGGTTTCTAAATACGGTGCATTTTTAGATTTTGGTTTAGTTAAAGAATTATTCTGCCCATTTAAAGAACAAGCCTTTCCGATGAAAAAAGGAGGTTGGTATTTAGTACGTTGTTATGTAGATGAAAAGACAGAACGCCTTGTTGCATCAAGCAAAACCAATAGGTTTTTAGACAATACTAATCTAACTGTAGAGCAGTTTGAAGAAGTAGATTTAATAGCATCTCATCCTAGTGATATTGGAATGAATGTAATTGTTAACGGTGTGCATTCTGGCTTAATATATAAGGACAACATTTACCAAGACATAAGTGTTGGTGATAAGTTACAAGGAATTGTCAAAAAAATAAGACTTGGTAACAAATTAGATATTGCTTTAGGACAAGTAGGTTATAGAAGTATAGAGCCAAATGCTGATAAAATTTTAGAAGAATTAAAAGATAACTCAGGCTTTTTACCATTAAACGATAAATCTAATCCAGACGAAATTAAAGACGCTTTAGAGATGAGTAAAAAAAGCTTTAAAAAAGCAATAGGTAATCTATATAAGCAAAAGTTAATTTTAATTAAAGAAGACGGTATATATCTTAAAAAGCAATAGTTTTTTTACTATTTAAGAGGTCTAAGTTTTTAGCTTGACACCATTTTATACTCTCATAAAGGTTGTCAAAACGTTTAATTTCAGTTTTAGAAAAAAGCTTTTCCATTAACGCATTGTACCAGCTACTTTCACTGTTTGTTACAACTGCATAACTGTTTAATCTAAGTTGTTTTTTATTGAAATTTAACCAATCTGAAGGTTTAATAGAATATTTATTAACTCTATTAGAGATGTAACTAACACTATAATTTTCACCATAAAACTTTATAGCGTAATCAATAACTTTTTTAGCTTCTTCCCATGTATATGTTATTCCTTCGTTTAATTCAGAAATAATTATACCATCCATAAAATAAAAATTTCCGTGGTCAGAAATATAGATGTCTTTTATTTGATCTGCTAAATTTGAATCTGCTATTTTCACTATTGGGATAAATTAAGGTGCAAATTTAAGTGTTATAGATACCTTTATAAAATTAAAGAAACAGTTTTCGATTAATTATATACTTTACTCGTTAAAAAAACTACTAGCCATAGGTTAGGGCTATTGGCTAGTAGTCAGGGTAACTAAATAATTAGCCACACTTAGGGAATAATTTACGCTATCATATTTAACTGATTTAGTAAATATAGACTAACATAATTGTAGGCTTCAGTTAAATTTTTAAAGTCAAAATAAGGTGTTTTACAAAATTGTTTTTCAAAGAATAAACTTTTGTAAGTAAATTGATTATAGTAAACCGTTAAAAAGGCTTTCATATTAGGAAATATGTTGCAAAACTTTTCAAAGTCTATCGCGTTTGTAGAAAACTCATTTACTCTATTAGATAGATAAATAAATGGTTTATCTCCAAAATGGTTTTGTATTAATTCCATGTGTTCTTCACCAACATTTAATGATACGTGAGCACCTGCATTAATTTCACTTACAACAACATTATCATAAAAATAAAGGCTACCTAAGTTAGCATTATTAATGGCTTCAACACAGTTGATAAGTTTGGTTTCTTTGATATTCATTTTAAATGGATTAATAACTCTACAAAGTTAAATTGCTTATTATCAGCGATTAACCTTGTTAGGTAGTTAAAACTAATAATTCGGTTAAGTGTAAAAATTAACGATAAAATAAATTTTTTGTGAGAAAAATCTTTTTTAATTATTGGTAATGAGTGAATTACATTAATTTATTTTAAATTTTATAACTCATATTTTCAATTGAAATATCAGTATTTATAGATAAAAATGAAGTAATAATCTATTTTTAATTATTTTTATACACTGAAAAAAGAACTTTATAAAAATGAATCAAATCAATTGGCAAACCGCTAAAGAATATCAAGATATAACTTATAAAAAATGTGATGGTGTAGCAAGAATTGCATTTAACAGACCAGATGTGCGTAATGCGTTTAGACCTCAAACCACAAAAGAATTATACGATGCTTTTTATGATGCAAATGAAGATACTTCAATAGGCGTCGTGCTTTTATCGGCAGAAGGCCCATCATCAAAAGACGGAATTTACAGTTTTTGTTCAGGAGGCGATCAAAAAGCAAGAGGACATCAAGGTTATGTTGGAGAAGATGGTTATCACAGATTAAATATTTTAGAAGTACAACGATTAATAAGATTTATGCCTAAAGCAGTTATTGCTGTTGTGCCAGGTTGGGCAGTTGGTGGCGGACACAGTTTACACGTGGTTTGCGATTTAACATTAGCAAGTAAAGAACATGCTATTTTTAAGCAAACCGATGCAGATGTAACTAGCTTTGATGGTGGATATGGTTCTGCATATCTTGCAAAAATGGTTGGACAGAAAAAAGCACGCGAGATTTTCTTTTTAGGAAGAAATTACTCTGCACAAGAAGCTTATGAAATGGGAATGGTAAATGCAGTCATACCTCATGCAGATTTAGAAGATACTGCTTACGAATGGGCACAAGAAATATTAGCAAAATCACCAACTTCTATTAAAATGTTGAAGTTTGCAATGAATTTGACAGATGACGGAATGGTAGGTCAACAAGTCTTTGCAGGTGAAGCAACTAGATTAGCTTACATGACAGACGAAGCTAAAGAAGGTCGTGATGCCTTTTTAGAAAAACGTAAGCCTAACTTTCCTAAAAAATGGATTCCTTAAAATGAAAAATACTTTAAAGTGGATATCTGCAATGCGATTACGTACGCTTCCATTATCAATTTCTGGGATAATTGTAGCATCGTGTCTAGCAGAATATAATGGTGTTTTTGATCTAAAAATATTTGTATTAGCGATTTTAACAACGCTTAGTTATCAAATTTTATCCAACTTGGCTAACGATTATGGAGATGGTGTAAAAGGAACAGATAACGATGATCGTATTGGTCCGCAAAGAGCATTACAAAGTGGCGCTATTACAAAAGATGAAATGTTTAATGCCATAAGAATAAACATATTAATTTCTATTGTGTTAACTGTAGGATTGGTATACTATTCTTTTGGATCGGATCACTTTCTTTTGGCTTTACTCTTTTTTGGATTAGCTGGATTAGCGGTTAGAGCAGCAGTTAAATATACTGTAGGAAATTCAGCTTATGGATATCGTGGTCGTGGTGATATTTATGTGTTTATATTTTTTGGTTTAGTAAGCGTTATTGGTTGCTATGTATTGTATGCTAAACAAATTGATCATGTTGTTATTTTACCAGCTATTAGTATTGGGTTGTTAAGTACAGCGGTTTTAAACCTTAATAATATGAGAGATATTATTTCTGATACAAAATCAAATAAAATTACACTAGCAGTTAAATTAGGTAAAGAAAATGCAAAAAATTATCATTATTTTTTAGTTGGAGGCGCCATGTTTTGTGCTGTACTTTTTGGTATTTTTTATTATACGTTTTCACCGTTTAGTTTATTGTTTGTAATTGCTTTTATTCCGTTATCATTGCATTTGTCTAAAGTTAACAAAGTGTCAGACCCAAAGAATTTTGACCCAGAATTAAAAAAATTAGCATTATCAACAGTATTGTATAGTATACTTTTAGGTGTTGGGTATTTACTTTAATTAATTCGAAATGAAAAATTTATTTATCTTATTATTTTTTCCCTTTTTTTGTTTTTCTCAAGACTTTGTAATACCAAAGCCAAATATTGAAGAATTAGAAGCAGAATTAAATAGTAGAGAATTTTTATCAGATGAAGTTTATTTATATTTAATTAAAAACTTTGATTCAATAGCAAGTAAAAAAGATTTAAAATATTACGATTACGACTCTAATAGTATTTGTTCATTTAATCAGGATTTTTATAAAAATATTAATTATTTTACAGACTATCAATGTAATGAAGAAGGAGGCTCAAGTTCAATTTTAACTTTACCAAAAACAGATAGAAAAAGTTTAATTATTTGGGTTGAACAAATATTTAAAATATATCCAACAGATATTGATCATAGCTGGAATAGTGAAATGACTATTTTTAGACCAACAGATGAAGGAGCTGGATGCTACTATGAAATTATAGAAAACAAAACATCGACAATGGTTAAGATATATTGTGGCTGTTAATTTTACCTCACAGCACTTTTCATTACAAAACGATGTAATAGTTTAGGGAAGAAACGCTTTAGGTACACACCCAAAATTTCCTTTTTACCAATATAAGCTTCAAATTTTTCTTTTTCGATAGCTTTAATCATACGACTACAAAACTGTTGGACTGTAAGTCCATTTTCAGTTGCTTGATCTTGGCTGTTTTGTAAGCTACCATCACCTATTAAAGCATTTTTAGCAATATTAGTATTTACAAACCCAGGACAGATAATAGTCACTTTTATATTGTCTTTTTCGTGTTCCATGCGTAAAGCATCAAAAAAACCATGTAAAGCATGTTTTGCACCACAATAACCAGAACGATAAGGTGAACTAAACTTACCCATCAAACTGGTAACCACAACAAATTGACCCTTTTGATTTTTAATAAAATGAGGCAATAAAGCTTTGCTTAAAGCAACAGTACCTAAATAATCAACGTCCATTAATTTTTTATCTACACTTATGTCTGTATTTACAATTAAAGAACGTTGACTAATACCTCCATTATTAATTAAAACATCAATCTTTCCAAAGCAGTTAATAGCATTTTCAACTACAGTTTTCATGTTATCAATTTCAGCTAAATCAAAAGGAATAACAGCTACATTTTCAGGAGTTTTACAGGTTTGTTTTATATTTTCTAACTTGGCTTTATTTCTTGCAGAAATAATTAATTTACAATCTATTTTAGATAAGTGTTCTACTAAACCTTTCCCAATTCCGCTAGAAGCACCAGTAATCCAAACCACTTTATTTTTAAAGGTCATTTCAGTTTTTATTTTAAGTGAATTTACAAAAATAAATACCTATTTTTGAAACTAACTTTATGAAAGCAACCTACAAACAACATATTCTAAATTTCAAAGTTCCAAGCGGCACATCTAGAGGTGTTTTAAAAACTAAAGAAACCTGGTACATTATTATTGAGGATGAAGGTAAACGTGGTATTGGTGAATGTGGAATTTTAAGAGGTTTAAGTGCAGACGATAGACCAGATTACGAAGCACAATTACAGCAAACTTGTAATAATATTGAAAAAGGCTTAGACGTACTTTATAATGAAAATGTAGAATTTCCGAGCATTCAAATTGGGTTAGAAATGGCTTTTAAAAGTTTAGAAGCTAATTCTACTTTCGAATTATTTCCTTCAAACTTTACAAAAGGAAATGACACAATTCCAATTAACGGATTAATTTGGATGGGTGATAAAGCCTTTATGAATCAGCAAATCAAACAAAAAATAGCAGATGGTTTTGATTGTATAAAAATGAAAATTGGAGCTATAGATTTTCAAACAGAATTAGAAGTTTTAAAAGGAATTAGGCAAAATTTTAGCGAAAGCGATATAGAAATAAGAGTAGATGCTAATGGAGCTTTTACTATTGATTCTGCTTTAGAAAAACTACAACGTTTATCAGATTTCAAATTACATTCTATTGAGCAGCCAATAAAACCAAACCAATGGGAAGAAATGGCAAATCTTTGTGATAAAACTCCACTTCCAATAGCATTGGATGAAGAGTTGATTGGTGTTTTTAATGACGATAGAAAGCAGCAACTATTAAACACAATCAATCCACAATATATTATCTTAAAACCAAGTTTTATAGGTGGTTTTAAAGGTAGTGATACATGGATTACCCTTGCCGATAAGCAAAATATTGGCTGGTGGATTACTAGTGCTTTAGAAAGTAATGTTGGACTTAACGGTATTGCGCAATATACGTATTTAAAAGAAGTTACTATGCCTCAAGGGTTAGGTACAGGTAGTTTATTTACTAATAATATTTCTTCACCATTAATTGTAAAAAATGGTACATTGCAGTACGATACAAATTTAAATTGGGATTTTAATTTTTAACCTATGGATTATATAAAACAAGCGTTTTACGCTAAGCATGACGCATGGCGTTACATTGTTGGATTATTATTAGTCATCGTAGCTTGGCAATTTATTGGAGCTATTCCTTTATTAATAGCTTTAGTAATGGCTGTATTTAAGCAAGGTGGAGATTTAAATAATACACCATCAGATATTGCTGGTTTAACCAATCTTTTAGGACAAAATAACTTTTTGTTATTAATGTTAATCTCTTTTGTTATTGGTCTTATTGGCTTATTTTTAGTGGTTAAATTTATCCATCAACAATCGTTTAAATCATTAACAACAGCAAGAACTAAAGTAGATTGGAAACGTATTTTGTTTGCGTTTTTCTTTTGGGGAATTATTTCTTCTGCAATGGTGATTTTGGATTATAAATTAGCACCAGAAGATTATGTTTGGAATTTCGATTTGCAAAAATTCTTGGTTTTAGCAGTTATAGGTATCGTATTGTTACCATTTCAAACCAGTTTTGAAGAATATTTATTTAGAGGCTATTTAATGCAAGGTATTGGTGTAATGGCAAAAAATAGATGGTTGCCACTTGTGATTACTTCAGTAATTTTTGGTGTAATGCATATTGCAAATCCAGAAGTAGAAAAACTGGGTTACGTGATCATGGTATATTATATCGGTACAGGTTTTTTCTTAGGAATTATAACTTTAATGGACGAAGGTATGGAGCTAGCGCTAGGTTTTCACGCAGCAAATAACTTGTTTACAGCTTTATTGGTGACAGCAGACTGGACAGCATTACAGACAGATTCTATTCTAAAAGATATTTCTGAACCAGGCGAAATGGCTTTAGGAGAAATCTTTGTTCCTGTATTTATAATCTTTCCAATTCTACTATTTATTTTTTCTAAAATGTATAAATGGAACAACTGGAACGACCGATTATTTGGTAAAGTTGAAGCTCCAGAATTAGATATAACTACACAAATAGGAAATGACACCAACGTATAAAAACATTCATAATCGTTTTAAATTAAACGGTACACATTACAATTTTGAAGATTTAAAAGAAGTTGCTTATAGCTTTATAAAAGAAGGCTTAGATTTTGAAAAGCAAATAGGAGATTTTTTAAATCATTGGCAAGATGATAGCGAGTTTATCGATGTAAAAACCTCAGGATCTACAGGTCAGCCAAAAACCATAAGTTTAAGTAAACAAGCAATGGTTAATTCGGCAATTGCTACAGGAGATTTCTTTGGTTTAGAACCAGGTAATACAGCCTTAATGTGTCTTCCTGCAAATTATATAGCAGGAAAAATGATGTTAGTTCGTGCACTAATTTTAGGTTTAGAAATTGAAGTTATAGAACCAAAAACAAATCCAGTTTTTGATAACGAAGTACATTATGATTTTTGTGCGATGATACCTATTCAGCTTCAAAAAACTTTAAAACGAATTGATAATATTAAAACCATAATTGTTGGTGGTGCATCGGTTTCTTATCAATTAAAAGAACAAATCCAAAGTTTAAAAACCAATGTTTTTGAAACCTACGGTATGACCGAAACTATTACGCACGTTGCTGTAAAAAAGCTAAATAACTTCCATGATGATAAAGATTTTAGCATAGCTGAATCTTCTTATTTCAAAACATTACCAAACATCAAAATATCACAAAATAAATCGCAGTGTTTAGTCATTGATGCGCCAAATATTTTAGATGAAACTATATTAACAAACGATGTTGTAAAGTTACATTCAGATACTACTTTTGAATGGTTAGGACGCAAAGACAACGTGATTAATTCTGGTGGTGTAAAACTTTTTCCAGAACAGATTGAAGCCAAATTACAGCCACAAATAGCTTCACGATTTTTTATTTCGAAAGAAGAAGATGATAAATTTGGTGAGCATGTCATACTTGTTGTAGAAGATAAAGATTTTAACTTAAAACCTTCAGATTTAAAAGGTTTAACTAAGATAGAAGCACCAAAAAAAATCTATGTTTTAGAGCAGTTTAAAGAAACATCTTCTGGAAAAATAAACAGAGGGAAAACATTGCAACTACTTCAAAAGTAGACTTTACTCAACAAAAAACATACTTCACTCAATACCCGTTTTATAAACTTTGGTTTGGTTATAGTTTAGCTGTAAACTTTAAAACCAAGGATTATGAAAACATTTGTATCATTAACATTATTTCTGTTTATTACAGTAATTAATGCACAAGAAACAACGCTAACAACTAAATCAGTAAAGCTAGATAATTTAATTTCATTTGTAGCAGATAATTTTCCTTTACAACAAGAGAATACCGACGAAGACGAGGAAGACGAAGAAGATGAAAACCACTTAAATTATCAGGTCACTTTTTTATTAGAAACGACAACTTCAAATTTTTCTGACGAAGATGAAATTATCTTGAAGCAAGCTTTTAAGTTTTTATCAGATAGATTAAGTACTAAAGATAAGCTTTCAACAGTAGTTTATTCAGGTCAAAACGGATTATTATTAGATAATCAATCACCAAAATCACTTAAAAAAATACTTCACGCATTAAGTGACGTAAAAAAGAATATAATAGAAGATTATGAAGATGGAATAGAAGAAGCTTATTCGCATGCAAATACAAATTTCAACACAGAAGCTCAAAATATTTTAGTTATGGTAAGAAATCCAGATGCTAAAGCAGAAACGAGTGAAACAGAAGAAATTGTTGAAGCCTTAAAAGCAAACGGTGCAAAAACTAAGGACAATAGTATTGTGCTTTTAACAGCTATTTCATTACTACCAGAATTAATCGAAGTTATCAAAAAATAAACTATATAATCATGAAACTATTTTTAAAATCATTATTTGTACTATTTACAATCGTACAAATACAAGCACAAGAAAAAACAATAAGCGGTGTTGTCTCTGATGAGAACGGATTGCCCTTACCATCTGCAACCGTTTTAGTAAAAGGAACAACAAACGGTACTCAAACCGATTTTGACGGAAATTACTCAATTACAGCACAAGAAGGTGATATATTAGTTTTTGCTTATGTAGGATATGATAGTAAAGAAGTTACTGTTGGAGCTTCTAATAAGATAAATGTGAGTATGGAACTTGATAACACTTTAGATGAAGTTGTAGTGACTGCTTTTAGTAATAAGTCTAGGGAAAGTTATACTTCTTCAGTTGCTAAAATTAAAAGTAAATCTTATGAAAAAAGATTGATTTCTTCTAATGGTAATTTAAAAAACAAAACTTTTGTTGGAGTAAGAGGTGTTGGTTCTATTTCTAATTCAACCTCTCCATTATATATAGTTGATGGTAAAATAATGAAAGATTTAATTTCTTTAGATGCCTTAAATATTAGTTCAATAAATATTTTAAAAACTTCTACAGCAAAATCTTTATATGGTGATAAGGCTTCAAATGGTGTTGTAATAATAACAACTGATAAAACTGCAGAAAAGGAAAAACTAGGCTATAAAACAGACCAAAAGTCTCTATTACTTCAACAAAAACATTTAAACGAATCATACACAAAAATTCATGAAAACAAGTTTAAAACCGTAAGTAATTCACCATTATCAACATTTTCAATAGATGTAGATAAAGCAGGTTATAGTAATGTAAGACGCTTAATTAATACAGGTCAATTTGTTCCGGCAGATGCTGTAAAGATTGAAGAAATGGTTAATTATTTCAATTATAATTATCCGCAACCAAAGGATGAGCATCCATTTTCAATCAATACAGAAGTAGTAAAAACACCATGGAATCAAGATACAAAATTGGTTAAAATTGGATTACAAGGTAAAATTTATGAAAACGAAAACTTACCTGCAGCAAATCTTACATTTTTAATTGATGTATCAGGATCTATGGGAAGTCCAAATAAGCTAGGATTACTTAAACAAGCATTTAAATTATTAGTAAATCAGCTTAGAGAAAAAGATAAAGTATCTATCGTGGTTTATGCTGGTGCAGCTGGAGTAGTATTAAAACCAACATCTGGTAAACATAAAGATAAAATCATCGAAGCATTAGATAATTTGCATTCTGGCGGATCTACTGCTGGTGGCGCAGGCATAAAATTAGCTTATAAATTGGCACAAGAAAATTTCAATAAAAAAGGAAATAACAGAGTGATTTTAGCAACCGACGGTGATTTTAATGTCGGTGCATCCTCAGATCAAGATATGGAAGATTTAATTACTGAAAAACGAAAATCTGGTGTATTTCTTTCGGTTTTAGGCTTTGGATATGGAAATTATAAGGATTCTAAACTAGAAACTTTAGCAGATAAAGGAAATGGTAATCATGCTTACATAGATACGATGCAAGAAGCTAGACGTATTTTTGAAAGCGAATTTGGCGGAACGTTATTTACCATTGCAAAAGATGTAAAATTACAAGTAGAATTTAATCCCAATAAAGTACAAGCATACCGTTTAATTGGTTACGAAAATAGATTATTAGCAGACGAAGACTTTATTGACGATACTAAAGATGCAGGCGAATTAGGTGCTGGACATACAGTAACAGCTCTTTATGAAGTGATTCCAGTTGGTGTAAAAAGTTATTATATTAAAGATGAAATTGATTTAAAATACACAGATAAAAAAGTGAATGACAACTATTCTCATGAGTTGTTTACAGTTAAATTTAGATATAAAAAACCAGATGAAGATACGAGTATAGAAATGGTTCATATTCAAAAAGATGAAGTAACAGAAGCCTCAGAAGACATGAATTTTGCTAGTGCAGTTGCTTTGTTTGGTATGCAATTAAGACAATCTCAGTTTTATAATAATGCATCTCAAGATTTAGTTGTAGAACTAGCAGAAAAGGGAAGAGGAGAAGATAAAAATGGATATAGAGCCGAATTTATAAGATTAACAAAATCACAAAACTTTTAACTCAATTTACTATTAACTAGTATTTTTCTTACCAATTTAGAACTCGGTTGTATTTTTAATTATTATTCATTTATTTTTATGGTCTAACTAAAAATACAACCTATGAGTTCTAAATTTTACGATTTTAAAAATTTAAAAGGAGATTTAACTGGCGGATTAGTTGCTGGTGTTGTTGCTTTACCTTTAGCATTAGCATTTGGTGTGCAATCTGGTTTAGGTGCAATTGCAGGTCTTTATGGCGCAATCGCAGTTGGTATTTTTGCAGCTATTTTTGGAGGTACCGCTACACAAGCAAGCGGACCAACAGGTCCAATGACGGTTGTTTCTGCTGCATTAGTTGCCGCTTCAATTGAGATTACTGGTAGTTTGGAAGCTGCAATGCCAATAATTATTGTTACGTTTTTATTAGGTGGTGTTTTTCAGATTATTTTTGGGTTTTTAAATATTGCAGGATATGTAAAATACTTTCCTTATCCAGTAGTTTCTGGGTTTATGAGTGGCGTAGGATTAATTATAATTATTCTTCAGTTGTTTCCATTTGTAGGGTTAAGTTCGGCTAAATCTACGTGGTTAGTTATGCAAGATTTGCCAAGGTTGTTTTCAGATTTTAACTGGCAAGCCTTAGTGTTAGGAGGCATAACGATAATTGTATATTTCATATTTCCTTATATCACAAAAGCGATTCCTAGTGCTTTGGTAGCTTTAATTTTTTCATCCGTATTAGCATTTTTATTAAAATGGGATGTGCCAATTATTGGTGAAATTCCTTCTGGATTACCAAATTTACAAGTTTCAGGATTATTTTCAATAGATGCTAGTGCCTATGCTATTGTTTTAGAATATGCTTTGGTTTTGGCTGTTCTAGGCTCGATAGATTCGTTATTAACTTCGGTTATTGCAGATAATATGACAAAGACCAAACACAATAGTAATCGCGAATTAATCGGTCAAGGAATAGGAAATGCAATTGCTGCAATTTTTGGAGGTATTCCTGGTGCTGGCGCAACCAAAGGGACGGTGATTAATATTAATTCTGGCGGGCGTACAAGATTATCTGGTGCAACACACGGATTATTTTTATTAGCAGTTTTACTAGGTTTGGGTAAGTTAGCAGCGTTTATTCCGTTATCGGTTTTAGCAGGATTATTAATCCCTATTGCCTTTAAAATTATAGATGTTAAAGGCTTAAAACATTTACTAGTTGTGCCAAGAGCAGATGCTGTAGTTTTAATAATTGTTTTACTAATTACCACGTTTGGAAGTTTAATACAAGCAGTAGGTATTGGGTTGTTACTAGCGTCTTTATTATTTATGAAACGCGCTAGTGATATTGGAGAAAAAGGTATGGAAGTTGGTACTTTGGCTGGTTTTGATGGTGAAAAACCTTGGCAAGACGAAAAAGAGTTTTACGAAGCGCATAAAGACAAAGTATATATTAAACATCTTTACGGACCGTTATTTTTTGGGTTTACCTCTCATTTTCAAGATGAAATAGCAAATATACCAAAGCAAGTTAAAGCATTAATTATAAGATTAGATCGTGTGCCATACATTGATCAATCTGGTTTATATGCTTTAGAAAATGCAGTTTTAGATTTAGAAAAACGCGGTATACAAGTACTTTTAACCGCTGTACAGGAACAACCAAAAGATAAACTTATTTCTATAGATATTGTACCAGATTTAATATCTGAAACACATATTTTTGATACGATTGAAGACGCTTACGAGTACTTAAGAACGCATTTTAAATTATAGCCGTTTACAACCTATCTTTGTAGACCAAATCATCGTTTAGATTGTAAGCTCTCCAAAGTCCAACTTGTTTGTCTTTTCGGTATTTACCGCTAATTTTTAAAATCCCGTTTGGATAAAATTCTTGGTATTTACCGTGTTTTAAACCGTCTTTTAGTTCTACTACAATATGAGGCTTTCCGTTAGCGTAGTTTTTGGTAAAACTTCTTGCGGTTAAGTCTGTTGGATATAATTCGGCAACGTTAAACACTGTGTTTTTATCTAAATTTTCTTCTGTAATTTCTATGGAATAAGATGAAGTGTATTGCTTTTCTTCTTCAAAAATGAAATTGTTTTTCACAGATTCTACAGATTCATATTGCATGATAATTTTACTACTAAAAAACTTATTTTCAGGTGTTAATTGTAATCCAATTTGAGGAAAACAAATAAAGTAATCCTTATTCGCTTTTAGTTGCTTTTTTGTGTCATTATCTACAAATTGGTAAGCCGAATTATATAAACTTGGCGTGTTGATGTAAGTAAAAACACTAGATCTATTTTCAAACTGATCTTCAAAGTCTTTAAAAGCTTCAAAATTATCTAGTGTTTCTTTATCAATGTAAGTGTTTATAATACTTTTAAGCGTATTTGGATGATTGCTGAATACTACATAATCATCAATAATTGTAAAGTAAGGTTTTTCAATATCTTCAAATAACCCACCTAAAAATAGCTTAAAAAAACCTTTAATTTGCATGTAATTAATAGCATAACCTTTGTAGTTTATTTCTTTAAATTTTAGAGGACTTCGTTTTCTAATTTGCTCTAAGACAAAGCCTAAATTTTCTTTAGCATCATCTACATGCTTAGCCTTTAAAACTAAAGCAACATCTTGTTTAGATTCTGATACTGACGAATGTAATTGAAGCAAAGCCACTTCGTCATCAACCCAATTTATAAAGTGTCTTTTAATGTTTATTTTAAGGAAACTTTCGACTTGCTCGATACCTTTGGTATAGGTTTTAAATTGCTCTGGATTTTCTTTTTGAAGCGTCTCAAAATTCTGATAAAATTCAGAAAAACGACTGAAACCAAAGCTAAGATATAACGCGGTTTGTTTTGGTGCTATTTCAGTAATACTACGTCCGCCTTTACCTGATTTTTGTAAGGCTTTAAGGTAGATTCCTGCTTTTGGATTAACATTTGTAATTCCGTTTGCAGTAATGATATTTTTATTTAAATCGAAACTAAAGCCACTAAACGCTAAACTTTTACTAATTGATGTGGTTAGTGTATTTGGTTTATTGGAGAATACTTTGACAAACTCATCTAAATAATCGTATTGAAAATATAGACGAAACATATCATTACCGTCGACTTCTTTTTTAACCTCTAAAAAATTAAGATTTCGACCAATTTCTGGCTCTAAATATTGATCAATTGATGCTTCTACCAACGTGTGCACATAGGACGCAATCATTTGATTTTTTACAAAACTGATGTAAAGCGTTTCACGTTTTTTTTTATCGTAAATTTCTGTGATTTCATGTTCGTGATACTTGCGTTTGCTTACTTTGTAATTGTCATTTACAACAGTATTTAAATGCGACTTTAATACATTTAATCTTGATATTTTTTGCAAGTCTACAACATATAAAAAGCCATATTTTTTTGGCGCATAAACATGTGCTGAAACTAATAAATCTCTATTACCAATTTGATTAAAAACAGATTCTCTTTCTTTAAAAATAGAATCGAGTTTGTTTAGGTTTTTAGCAAGCGTGTTAAAATAGTCGTTAGTATTTAGATGTTGCCAAATATCACTTTTACTTATTGCAGCCCAATTATCTACAGGTTGATCAGTTTCTATTACATAAACAGCATCTTTCGGTACCAAATATATGGACTGAATATTATCGTTTGTAGCAAAGTAAAACACGTAAACTTGATACAAGCAAAAGATTAAAAATAATACTCCTAAAGTGGATAATATGGGACGTTTTTTCATTAATTACACTTGTAAAACACCCATATTAAAAGGTTTTTCAATAGGCGAGTGGTTAGCTGCTTCAATACCCATACTAATCCATGTTCTTGTATCTAAAGGATCTATAACTGCATCTGTCCAAATTCGCGCAGCAGCGTAATAAGGTGACACTTGATTGTCATATCTAGCTTTGATCTTGTTGTATAATTCTTCTTCTTTTTCTTTAGTAATCTCTTCACCTTTTTTCTTTAAAGAAGCAGTCTCAATTTGTAATAAAACTTTTGCAGCACTATTACCACTCATAACTGCTAATTCTGCACTTGGCCAAGCAGCAATTAAAGTAGGATCATAAGCTTTTCCGCACATAGCGTAGTTACCTGCACCATAACTATTACCAACAACAATTGTAAATTTTGGCACCACGCTATTACTAACCGCATTAACCATTTTGGCACCATCTTTTATGATTCCACCATGTTCACTTTTGCTACCAACCATAAATCCAGTAACGTCTTGTAAAAAAACTAACGGTATTTTTTTCTGGTTACAATTTGCTATAAATCTAGTCGCTTTATCTGCGCTATCATTATAAATCACACCACCAAATTGCATTTCGGTTGGTTTGGTTTTAGAGCCTTTAGTTTTTACTAAAGTACGTTGGTTGGCTACAATACCTACAGCCCAACCGTCAATACGTGCGTAAGCAGTTATAATGGTTTGTCCGTAACCTTCTTTATATTCATCAAATTCAGAATTATCAACTAAACGTTTGATAATTTCTTTCATATCATATTGATCGGCGCGACTTTTTGGTAAAATACCGTAAATATCTTCTGGGTTTTCTTTTGGTTTCTTAGCATCAACACGGTTATAACCAGCTTTATCATAGTCACCAATTTTATCTACAATTCGCTTAATTTTATCTAAAGCATCTTTATCATCTGCAGCTTTGTAATCGGTAACGCCACTAATTTCGCAATGTGTAGTTGCACCACCAAGAGTTTCGTTATCTATACTTTCGCCAATTGCAGCTTTTACTAAATAGCTACCAGCTAAAAAGATACTACCAGTTTTGTCTACTATTAAAGCTTCATCACTCATAATAGGTAAATATGCACCACCAGCAACACAACTTCCCATTACAGCAGCAATTTGGGTAATTCCCATACTACTCATTACCGCGTTGTTTCTAAAAATGCGTCCAAAGTGTTCTTTATCAGGGAAAATTTCGTCTTGCATAGGTAAATAAACACCAGCAGAATCTACAAGGTAGATAATTGGCAATCGGTTTTCAATTGCAATTTCTTGTGCGCGTAAGTTTTTCTTTCCTGTAACAGGGAACCATGCACCAGCTTTTACAGTAGCATCATTAGCAACTACAATACATTGTTTACCTTTTATATATCCTATTTTTACAATAACGCCACCAGAAGGACAACCACCATGTTCTTGATACATGTCTTCTCCTGCAAAAGCACCAATTTCTATAGATTTACTTTTAGAATCTAAAAGGTAATCTATACGCTCTCTTGCGGTCATTTTTCCTTTTTCATGGTGTTTTGCAATACGTTTTTCTCCTCCACCAAGTTTAACTTTAGCAAGTCTTTTCTTTAGTTCAGAGACTAATAATTTATTATGATCTTCGTTTTTGTTGAAGTTTAAATCCATAGAATGTCATTTTTCCACGAATTTACAAAAACTAAATGCTTTTTAATACAAAAAATGCAATACGTTAATTAATTCATAAAAACTTACCAATGTAAATATATTCCTTGGAATATAAATTGATATTTTGTAAATTTGTACCATTCAATAGATAAATAATTACAATGAAAAAAATAATAGCTTTTGCAGGAAGCGACAGTAAAACCTCTATAAATAAGCAGTTAGTGACTTATGCAACAACGCTTACTGAAGGTTTTGAGGTAGAAATTTTAGATCTTGATCATTATCCTTTACCAACATATAGTGTAAACATTGAAAACGAATCTGGTTTTCCAGAAAATGCTAAATTGTTTTTAGAAAAGTTGAAATCTGCAGATGGTTTTATCATATCATTAGCAGAACATAACAATGCTTACACAGCAGTTTTTAAAAGTTTAATGGATTGGTTATCAAGAATTGAATTGAATTTTTTCTTTAATAAATCAATGCTCTTAATGAGTACTTCGCCAGGAGCAAGAGCAGGAATTTCTTCTTTTACAATGGGTAAAGATAGATTTCCTAGACATTCAGCAGAAATTGTTTCAACATTTAATTTACCATCTTTCTATGATAATTTTAAAGATGATAAAATTATTGATGAGGCACTAAACGACGAATTAATAAAAGCTGTTGAAAAATTTACTTCAGTTTTAAATAAATAATATTATGCCTAGTTTTTCAGAAGCCATAAATTCTTCTTTTGTAGACAATAGGGTTAAAGCGATGCTTAACATATTGTATACTGCAAATTGGATTTCGAGTCATCAAAACGAGTTTTTTAAACAATTTGGTTTATCGCCTCAACAATATAATATTCTAAGAATTTTAAGAGGTGCAAAAGAACCAATAAAAGTGCAAACTATTAAAGAGCGCATGGTAGAACGCGCACCAAATTTAACACGATTAACCGATAAGTTATGTGATAAAAAGCTAATAGAACGAATTGCTTTTGAAGGTGATAGACGCGTGGTTTTAATAGGTATAACACAGCAAGGACTAGAACTTTTAAAGAAGATTGATCCGCAAAGTCCGCAATTAAATTTAATTGAAAATTTAAGCGAAGACGAAGCAGAACAACTAAGTAGTCTTTTAGATAAAATGAGACATTAACGATTGGGAAAATATTGCTAAAAAGAAAAGAAAAATGAAAACAATAATACACAGAGCAGGAGACCGTGGTTTTGCAAATCACGGTTGGTTACAAGCAAACCACAGTTTTAGTTTTGCTAACTTTTTTAACCCAGAAAAAATACAATTTGGTGCTTTACGCGTCTTAAATGACGATATTATTGCACCAAGTATGGGATTTAGTACACATCCGCACGATAATATGGAAATTATTACCATTCCATTAAAAGGAACTTTAAAACATAAAGATTCTATGGGAAATAAATGGGAAATGGTTGAAGCAGGAGAAGTACAAGTAATGAGCGCAGGAAGTGGCGTACAACATTCAGAAATGAATGCAAAAACAGATGAGTATTTAAATTTATTTCAGATTTGGATTTTTCCTGATAAGAAAAATGTAACTCCACGTTACGACCAAAAACATTATAAAGCAGAAGACAGGCAAGGTAAATTACAAACTTTAGTATCTTCTATTGATAATGATGACGAAAGTTTAAAAATTCATCAAAATGCTAAATTATCAAGAATTGATTTATTAAAAGATGAATCTTTTACCTATAATCTGATAAGTGAAAATCATGGTGTTTATATTATGACTATTTCTGGAAGTTTTTCAGTAGAAAATAATGAATTAGAAACCAGAGATGCAATAGGTGTTTATGAAACTAAAGATTTTTCCTTAAAGACTAAGGAAGACACTCAGCTTCTGTTCATAGAAGTACCGATGAGCTAACACATTTTTACATTATAATCTACAAAAAAGCACTCTAAAAGAGTGCTTTTTTTATTGATGTTTTCTTATTAAAATAATGATTCCTGCAAGAAGAATTCCTGTACCAGCCATAGCAGTTCCAACCCAATCTGCAGAGGTGTATCCGTAACCCATTGCAATTGGTAATCCAGCAAAATAAGCACCTGATGCATTACCAATGTTAAATGCACTTTGATTTAGAGAAGAGCCTAGAGTTTCAGATCCTTTTGAGGCTTTTATGATTAGTAATTGTATAGGTGTTGAAATTGAAAAAGAAACGACACCGATTACAAAAGTCATAACTAAAACCATAACTTTATGATGAGCCGCATACGTATTGATAATTAAACAAATAACCATTAAAATTAAGACAATAGTAACAGCATAAAGGGATGAGAATTTTTCAGCTAATTTTGCACCAACAAAATTACCTATAACCATACCTAAACCTGCCAATATCATTGCATATGTAACAATATCTTCTGTGTGATGAGCAACTTCAGTAATTAACGGAGCAATGTAACTATACCAAGCAAAGAATCCGCCAGTTCCAATAGTTGTTAAAAGAACGATTAACCAAAGTTCGGCACGTTTAAAGATTTTAAATTCTTCTAAAAAGCTTTTATCAGAAGAATTTTTTAAAAGTGGCATCCAAAATTTAACACCTAAAACAGCCATAACACCAACCAAACCAACAAGCAAGAAAGACACATTCCAAGAGAAATTTTTACCTAAATAAGTACCTAGTGGTACGCCTAATAGATTGGCAAATGTTAGTCCGCTAAACATTATAGCTATGCCTTGTGCTTCTTTACCAGGTTTAGATAATTTACCAGCAACAACAGCACCAATACCAAAGAATGCACCATGAGGTAAACCAGATAAAAAACGTAATATAATGAATGAATTATAGCCTGTTGCAAAAGCAGATAGCGTATTAAATACGGTAAACCAAATCATCAAACCTAAAAGCACTTTATTTGAAGGAAACTTGCTTCCAAAACCTGTTAATGTAGGAGCGCCAACAACAACGCCTAATGCGTACGCCGAAATAAAATGACCAGCTACAGGAATAGTAATATCAAAAGCAGTAGCAACATCAGGAAGAATTCCCATAATTACAAATTCGGTAAGTCCAATTCCAAATCCGCCAATTGCTAACGATAATAATGCTTTATTCATAAAAAGGGTTAGTTTAAGGATAAAATAAGTTACAAATGTAATTTGTACAATTAACTTTAGAAGTCTTAATTTTTGTAATAATATGTTAATTAAAAACTCTTTAAAATAACCGCTAAAAACTTGCTATATAAAGAAAAAATAGGAATTCAATTCGTTTAATTCATAATATATACATTTGTATCTATTACATATGAAACTAAATGTTATTAGTATAAAAAAGCCTTTAATTTCTCTACTTTTTTTACAAAATACACGATATTTGTTTTTCCTAAACTTTAAAACAACTAAAAATGGCAATGAATAAAAATACAGTCTTAGCATGGGCAACAACAATAATGATAGTAGTCGGATTAGCTTTAATAGCACTTGGAGCTTTTAGATATGATGATGTTGCTGGTTGGGGATTTGCTTCTGTTGGGATTGGCTTTTTTGCAATAGCATGGGTATTTAATGCGCTTAAAGGTCGCGTATAATTGTAATAAATAATAAAAAATAACATATAAAATATGTCAGACGATAAAAAAGTAATTTTCTCAATGTCTGGTGTTACCAAAACGTTTCAAAGCGCTAATACACCAGTACTTAAAAACATATATTTAAGCTTCTTTTACGGAGCAAAAATAGGTATTCTTGGACTTAACGGTTCGGGTAAATCTACTTTATTAAAAATCATCGCAGGTGTAGATAAAAACTATCAAGGTGATGTTGTGTTTTCACCTGGATATTCAGTAGGTTATTTAGAACAAGAACCACAATTAGACGAAGAAAAAACAGTACTAGAAGTTGTTAAAGAAGGTGCTGCAGAAACTGTTGCAATTCTTGATGAATACAACAAAATAAACGATATGTTTGGTTTAGAAGAAGTCTATAGCGATCCAGATAAAATGGAAAAGCTAATGAACCGTCAAGCCGAACTACAAGATCAAATAGATGCTTCTAATGCTTGGGAATTAGACACCAAATTAGAAATCGCGATGGATGCACTACGTACTCCTGAAGGTGATAAAAAAATAGGTGTTTTATCTGGTGGAGAAAGACGTCGTGTGGCACTTTGTAGATTATTATTAAAAGAGCCAGATGTATTACTATTAGATGAGCCAACTAACCACTTGGATGCAGAATCTGTACATTGGTTAGAGCATCACTTAGCACAATATAAAGGAACTGTAATTGCAGTAACACACGACCGTTATTTCTTAGATAACATTGCTGGTTGGATTTTAGAATTAGATAGAGGTGAAGGTATTCCGTGGAAAGGAAATTATTCGTCTTGGTTAGATCAAAAATCTAAACGAATGGCTCAAGAAGGTAAAGCAGCTTCTAAGCGTCAAAAAACATTAGAACGAGAGTTAGAATGGGTTAGACAAGGTGCTAAAGGAAGACAAACAAAGCAAAAAGCGCGTTTGAAGAATTATGACAAGTTAATGAGTCAAGATCAAAAACAATTAGACGAAAAACTTGAAATTTACATTCCAAATGGTCCACGTTTAGGAACAAACGTAATTGAAGCGATTGGTGTAAGTAAAGCTTACGGAGATAAGTTACTTTATGAAGACTTAAACTTTAATTTACCACAAGCAGGTATTGTAGGTGTTATTGGTCCTAACGGAGCTGGTAAAACTACAATTTTCAGAATGATAATGGGTGAAGAAACACCTGATAAAGGTGAGTTTAAAGTAGGTGAAACTGCAAAAATTGCTTACGTAGACCAAAGTCATTCTAATATTGATCCAGAAAAAACCATTTGGCAAAACTTTAGTGACGAGCAGGAATTGGTAATGATGGGAGGAAGAGAAGTAAACTCTCGTGCTTACTTAAGCCGATTTAATTTTTCTGGTAGCGAGCAAAACAAAAAGGTGAACTTACTTTCTGGTGGAGAACGTAACAGACTTCATTTAGCGATGACGTTAAAAGAAGAAGGTAACGTATTACTATTGGATGAGCCAACAAACGACCTTGATGTAAACACACTTAGAGCGTTAGAAGAAGGTTTAGAAAATTTTGCTGGTTGTGCAGTTGTTATATCTCACGACAGATGGTTTTTAGATCGTATTTGTACGCATATCTTAGCTTTTGAAGGCGATAGTCAAGTTTACTTCTTTGAAGGTGGATTTAGTGATTATGAGGAAAATAAGAAAAAACGTCTTGGTGGAGATTTAATGCCAAAACGAATCAAGTATAAAAAGCTTGTAAGATAGTTATTAAAAAAGCCTTCCGATTTGGAAGGCTTTTTTTATGAATTAAATTTTATTCTTTTAATGTTTTAATTTCTTTCTTCAATTGAAAAATTTTGTAAACACTGATTATTAGTAAACAAAATACGATTAATAAAGAATAAGACAATATGCTTGTTAGCTTTTCTAACCATATTACATCAGTAGTTTCTTGGATTAAAAGTAGAAGAGATACAATCATTTTAAGCTTTATTTAAAACTACCAAATAAATACACTATATATTTGGATACCATTCTAATAGCTCAACATTAATATCAGGATTACCTTCGTTTACAATAGCTTTAAATTTTTCTACATCACTTAAACCTTCAGTACCTCTAAAATGGTAAGGATAAACAGTTTTAGGTTTAAAGTCTAAGACAGCGCTTGCTGCACTTTCAATAGGCATAGTATAAGGTAAATTCATGCAAACAAAAGCTTTATCAATGTTTTTAAGATTTCTCATTTCTGGGATATCTTCTGTATCTCCAGAGATGTAAACACGTTCATCTCCAAAGGTTAACACATAACCATTTCCTCTTCCTTTTTCATGAAATTTTAAAGCTTCTTCACGTAAATTATACATTGGTATAGCCTCAATATTAATGTCTTTAACAACTGCTGTTTGTCCGTTATTCATCACTTTAAACATTGGTTTAAAGTCCTCAGGGAACTTATCTACCACAGCTTGTGGTGCAACAATTAAAGCGCCTTTAAGGTTTAATTTTTTTAAGGTCTCAATACTTAAATGGTCACCATGTATATCTGTAATTAAAACAATTGTTGGTTGTTTAAAATCAGCAAATGCTGCTTTGCCGCCAGTAGGATCTACATAAATAGTTTCGTCACCGTAATTCATTACCATGGTTGCATGTGTGATTGGCGTAAAATCTAAACTCGATTTTGTTTCTGGTTGTTCAATAACTTCTGTGTTAGCCATTTCAGAGGTCGTTTCTTTTTTAGAATTGTCTTTACAACTGGTCAATAAAATAGACGTTGAAAGAGCAATAAATAGTAGTTTTTTCATTTTTTATGGTTTTCTTTTAAAGATAAGTATCATTCAACAGAAAAAATAATTTGTAACATTTTTATAACAATTAATACTGATAATATGAGCATTAAATATTTCTTCAACTAATATTTTTTATCGAAATTGCTTACATAAAATTTGTCCAACCTTAAAACTAAGTATATATGTCTGATGATTTTGACTTATTAGAAACCAACTCTCAAGAAAAAAACGAAAAAGTAGACGTTAATTGGGGAAAAGCAATTGACACCATGAAGTCTAAACTAGCACAAGAAGACGATCCTGAAAGTCGTCAAAAAATTCTTAACGCGACCTTAGATGATGTTGTACATATGGCAGAAAAAGACCGTACAACGCTTTTAGATGCAATTAAAGACTTAACCGATTATCAAGATGAAGTTGGTATACTTTTCGAGCGTTTTTCGTCTTTAAATGAAGACGAGCAAAAAGTAATCGACGATGCACAAAAAGCATTAGAACGTGCTAAAATCGAACTTGAAGACGCACAAAACAAACCTGATACGTGGTGGAATAACCTTTGGGGAAGAAAAAGCAAAATCAAAAAAGCTGAAGATACTTTAAAAGAAGCCGAAAAAACACGTGCAGCTGCAGATAACAAAGCAAAAGCAATGTTCCAAGAGCGTATAGAAAGTGCAGATGTGCAAACCTTATTAAGCGAGTTGTCTTACAAATCTCAAGCTGCAATTACACGATTAAAAAACCGTGAGGTAGAAATAAAAGAAGTAGAAGATAAGCTGCAAGATGCGATAGTAGAAGCGTCTAAAAACCATACTAAAGCGTTAGAGAAAAAAGCCGAAACCGAAGCTAAATTAGAAGAGCAATACGCATTACTAAAACAAGCGCGTCAAGCTTTAGAAGAAGTAGCAGATAAACAATCTACAGAATACTCAGAAGCGTTAGCTAAAGTCACCAAACTAGAGCAAAAAGTAGAAGAGTTAGAAGGTCTTAAAAACGCTTACACAACTTTAGCTGCATCAAAAGATAGCTTTGTTCACAAGCATAATTTAACGATTAAAGTTTTAACGTCTTTACGCAGTAATTTACAGACGCATCGTGCAAAATTAAAGTCAGATACAGACGAGCGTTTAAAGTATTACGATGGTTACGTTGTAGCACTTAAAGCGCGTACAGATCAGGAGTTTGCTTCTATTTTAGAGCATTTAGGTGTAAAAACAGACGAGCACATTGGTGAGACATTAGCAGCAATGCACACTGCAAGTGCAAGAGCACGTCAAGAGATGATGGACAATATACCAGTTCACGAAAAAGTAATGCAAGGTGTTTACAGTAGTTATGCAGAAGCGTTGCAAGAAATCCGCGCCAAAGACGTAGATATTCAAAAGAATTTTGCCGAGCGTTACGGTATCGATATGAAAGAAATTTTTGAAGACTACTATAAAGCAGATGCTAACAAACCTTCTGAAGATAATTCTGGTGGTGTTGGTAATGGTGCTCCAAAACAAGACACCGAAGACGATTTATTAGGTTAAAATTGTCACTTCGAGTGATTTTGAGGAACGAGAAATTGTATCGAGAAGATGGGCGTTACCTACTTTTGCTTTTAATGGCAAAAGTAGGTCAGGCTTTCCGCTATATCTTTTTTGCGAATGGTCACTAAGCGTAGTCGAAGTGAAAGTAGCAAAAAAGGATGTCGCTTCAATCCTTAACGCATCACTTAGCCAAGTAAAAGTAAAGCGCAAAAGTTAGTCAATATTTACAGTGTAAAATGGATAACTTCATTCAATTTATAAAAGACAACGGATTATCAATAGTCATAGTCATTGTTGGTATTTTTATTATAAAAACAACAAGTTCAGACATTGGATTAATCATTGGTAGTGTTAATGTATTAGTCTTTGGCGGATTAATATTAAAGGCACTTATTCAATATTTAAAAAAATAAAAGCTAAAGCATAAAGCTAACAGCAAAAACATGTCAATAAACCATATTACAACACCATTAGATTCGGCTATTTTAGATAGTAAAGCACAATACGTGTTTTATCATAAAAAAGTAGATTTTGCTCTTAAAGAATTAATTGTTGCTGTACAGCAAAACAACTTGTGTACACAGCAAGAGATTGTGTTTTTTAAGCAATATGCAGATTTGTTGTTGTATTCTATCGAGGCTATGCGTATTAAATACATGTACGACGAGGAAGATAACATGAAAGTTGATGTAACGGATTCTGGGTTTCCTAATTATTTAGAGTTTAGATACCTATATAATGATTTATCATTACGTCATAATTACATTAATAAATTAAAAGATGTATCACAATTACAGGAAGAGTTTTTAGACCAATTATTAAGGGTAAAAGAACCAGTCAGACGTGATAAATTATTTCAAGCAGCGTCAATAGTTTATTATACCTCTGTAGAACAAAAATATATTTTCAACCGCTTTGTTCAAGGTAAAATCATAAAAGCACCAGAAGGTAGTCAAGCAGAATATATGACCAGTTGGAGTTTTTATGACGTGTCTTTAAATAGACCATTTATTTGTTACATGTATTTTGATTACGATGGTAAAGATCCTTTAAAAGACAAAGAAGATATCTACGAGGTTTTAAACAAAGTAGCAGATCGCCAAATGGATTTAGATACTATGGCTTATGGTATAGATAGACGTTTAAAACGTGTATTACCAAAACATATTAAGCGGTTAGATGTTGGTGCATTTCATAATGTGTTTGCAAAAGACGAAAACGAATTAACACATACTATTTTAGAAGCAATAGCAAAAAAAGAAGTGCCTTTAGAAGCTTACGCATTGTCTTTTAAAGTACATGAGGTTATGTCTGGAAGCACATTTCAAGAAGGCGGATTTTTTAATAAGCAAGTGTTACAAAATTGGAGTCCAGTTATCAAACAAAAATACGTCTTTGCGCCTCATAGAATCATACAGCTATTATACAACAAAAACCCTGAAATAATGAATAAACTGGCTAAACCGCCATTTCAAATTTCAGATTTAAAAATTGATAGAGTTTAAGTAGACAGTCTGCAGTTTGCAGTACTCAGTAATAAATAACTTTAAATTCATGAGTTTTAAAACTTTATTGGCATATCAAAAGGGATTTGACTTAGCAATGGAAATATTTCATTTAACAAAGTCTTTTCCAAAATCAGAAATGTTTAGTTTAACATCTCAAATTGTTCGTTCTAGTCGTTCTGTCTGCTCAAATATAGCTGAAGGTTATAGAAAGAGGCAGTATGAAAAGCATTTTAAAAGTAAAATGTCTGATGCAGATAGTGAAAATTCAGAAACTCAATTGTGGCTAGATTTTGCTTTAGCATGTGATTATATTTCTGAAGAAAAGAGAATAGATTTACAAAGTAAAAGTGAAGAAATAGGAAAATTGATTAATTACATGATGAATAATCCTAATAAATTTAGATAAAAAAATAAACTCATGCAGTTTGATAAAGTAGTAGCGCAAGACTGCAAACTGCTTACTGTAAACTGCATACTTAAATAAAAGATAATGGAACACAATTCCACATTTCCTATAAAAAAATCAGAACTAGATGTATTACGCGACGAAGCATCATCTTACTTAAAAAGTGTAAGTTGGGAGCAAGGTGCACGTGCAAAAAACAGAGATAAAGATGCTAAAGACGAGTCTATTTTATTGTATCTGTCTCGTGCCAATAACGGTTCTTCAGTTTCTGTAACATCAGTTTCAAAAACCATTTTAGCGCTAAAAAAGCGTTTGTTGCCAGATAGTATTGCGATTCCAATTCATCTTAACCAGACGTTATATGCCGTTCAAGAAGGAATTACTTTAGGAACGTGGATAAAAGATAGCTATTACGATGCATCTGGTTTATCAAGTTTAAACGAGCGTAAATCGGCATTAGATAGTAGTGGAAAACGCGAATACGAAAGCAAAATGCAAACCGCAACAGCGTTTATGCTATTTGCAACATCATATTATATTCTGCATCAAATAAAACCTTATGCGTCAGACGATTTAAGTGTGATGAAACAGAAGTTTGCAGGTATACCGGAAGTGTCTTTACTATCACCATTAAAAGGAATTTCGTGTACATTATTTTACTATGACAAATATTTAGCGCATCCAGATATAATCAAATCTGATAAAGATGTAGCCGATTTTACTGCGGTATTTTTTGAAGTAGTAATTGACGAAATTAATTTAAGACGAAGCAGTTTAGAATACACCCAAACCATTGTAGATAGAACATACAAACTAGAAAATAGTGATTTTGCAATTTCTGGATGGGAAAACACGTTTCAAGGCACAGCTAAAAGTGTCGACTTTAATAAAATTCAATTTGAGCAAATTGTTGGTAACAGAGATGCTAAACACTTTGCGCGTCGTTTAACGGAAAGAATGTTAAGTTACGATTTTCAAGCGCAGAAAAATCCATTTCAAGAATTAGGTGGATTTATGCCTGTGTTTATGGGTTACGGTATTCCTGGTACAGGAAAAAGTATGCTTATTGCAGCAATAGCAACACGTCTAAAAGAACATTGTGATAATTTAGACATTCCGTTTTTATTTCATCCAATGCCAGATACGTTAATTAGTACATTTCAAGGTGGATCTGCTGAGAAAATGGTAGATTGGATGAAACCTTTACAAGATCCTACAAAATTAATTTTTGCACCAATTGATGATGCGGAAAATAACTTGCAAGAGCGAACAGCACAAGGTGTTTCGGCTGGTGTAAAAGAAGTTATTGGTGTCTTTTTACGTTATACTGAAGGTGCGTATGCAGTTAATTATGGTAACAGTTCTATAGGTTTGTTTACCAACTTACCAGAAATGCTGGATAAAGCGGTAATCTCTCGTGTACAAGGACGTTTTAAAATTGATGGAGCACGTACAGAATACGACTTTTTAGATCAAGATCACTTATGGTGGCGTAAATTTGAAAAGACAATGCCAGACTTTGTAAACATGCAAAACCCTGCAAATTATAACTATTTACAAGATCAAGGTTTGGCTAAAAATATGGGTGAAATTTTAAACATGTCTAACAAACCAACAGAACAACGTGTTTTAGAAGCTTATGATATTGCCGAAAAGCAACATAAAACAACAGATCATTTGTTTTATGCAACGTTGTATAAAGAAATTCAGAAGATATTTCCGTTTTTCTCCTCTAGAGATGTTAGGAATATACAAAGCGCAATTTCATTACGTTTAACCGATTTTGACTTAGAAGAAAGCTGGTTTGAAAATCCAGAGATTTATTTCAAAAAAGATTATGATACTAAGTTTGCAATGCTTCAAGAATTAATGAAAGCTAATATGAAAGGTTTAGACTTTTCAGAAATTAGACGACAAGAAGTCGTACGTTATTTAGATAACGTAGCAACCATTGCAGATACCGATTTTAAACGTCAAGTAGAAGGTAGAGTTAATCAATTAAATATTGAAATGGAAGCAAGAAAACAGTTTGATAAATCTTAATTAAGTTTTAAAAGTTTATAAAGTAAAAAAGTTTAGAAGTAAAAATGAATATGGGTTAATTTAAAAGTTATTCAACATTAAAACTTTTCAACTTTCAACTTTTCAACTAATAATAAAAATGCAAAAACTAAAACAAGCCAATTTATATAGAAGTGAATTAATTCCCGTTAGCGGAAAGCTAGTAGAGCGTTATAATAAATGCTTAGTTAAGCTTGGTTTTTCTCCAACTAAACTAACTAAATTCTCTATTGATGGCGTTGGTTATAGTCCTGAAATAGCCGAAGAAAAAGGCTCGACAATGTATTTAAATAATGGAGAAGCTAATCCGCATGCCATCATCATTTCGCCTTTACAAAAAGGAAAACCTGTGTATTCTCCGTTTCATACGTTTGATAAAGAAATGATGCAGCAAGTATTTAGAATACACGGTGATAAAATAAATGATATTACTCGCGATAGTGCTATTTGCTTAGACTTTGACCAAAATATAGATGCGTTTTATGAGCCATTAGATGTTTTAAAATATGATAAAGTAAGTATCAACTTTCATCTAATAGATAATTTAAATAAAGTCCAAAAAGAACAAGAGCAACTTATTGAAACTTTTAAAAAAGGTAATAATTTTATAGATGAAAGTATTCATCAGCAATTATTAGAATCGGCTAAAAAATATGGCGATTTACGTAACCGAGATTTAAGTTTACACAGTCTTCAATATGAAACAGATTCGTTTTACACCAAAGCTTTTGGAGGTGTTTACTTACTTAGAGATTTTATATCGCCAATAGTGGTTTTTGAGGATTTAAAATGGTATAAAGAAGCGATAAAAGATACAATACATGATGTGTTGATTTATCATATTAATCAACCAGAGTTAATGGAGAAACTTCGTGATCATATTATTGTAGAATATGATTTAGAAGCTGCTTTAGATACTGATAGATACCAGCGTATCAAAAAAATGGAATTTGCAATGTCTTTAAAGGATACGCAACATCCAATTCAGCAAATTTTAGATGATAATGTATTGTTTAAGAGTTATTTGAATAAGTTAGATATTGATAATAGAAAAAAAATTATGGGTGTAGAACTGTATCTTGAAAAGCTTGAAGTAAGTAATCAGTACAAAATTCATGATTTAGTAGATAAAGGTATTTTTAATGCTTTGCATACGCCACATTCATCATTACATATTACCCAACAAGATTTGATATGGAAATTGCTAATCAATATTTCACCAAAAGATATTTTATTCTTGTTTTGGTACGATAAAGAAGAATTTTATAAACAATACGCCACTTGGGATGAATCGTTCAAAGATTGGGTGATAGAGACAATTAGTAACAATATTTAAAAAATTAAAGACTAATTTAGTATAAACTTGTCATTCCGCACTTGATGCGGAATCTACAAAAATTAAATCTTAAAAACATGACACTAGAACTCATCATATTTGTAGCCTCAATTTTATTCGGAATTTTATTGTATTGGAGAGAATCCAAAAGTAATAAGGTCTATCGATTTTTTAATAAACTAATGTATTCTAAAGACTTACAGATGAAATCAGACAGTAAAAAAGGCTTCATATTTCAGCAAAATTTTCTGCTGAGGTTGGTTTATATTACTGTATTGTTTTTAGTAGCAATTATAGTTGTTCAATTTATTTTACCGATTTCAGCATCTTTAGTGCAGTGGTTTGTGTCTGCAATTGTTGGTACTTTAATTGGTACATATTTAGCTAATTTTATACTCAAATCTAGCGATGTAATTGGTGAAAAAAGCGAATCTTTTGAAGACGTTTTAAACGAAAGCATAAACAAAGGAAAAGAGTTTATTGAAGATTTAAAAACCAAAGATGCAAAAGTTGTTGAAGAAGCTAAAAAAGAAATAAAAGAAGAACCTAAAAAAGAAGAAAAAAGCGCTCGAGAACGTTTAAAAGACAAAGGTTTAATGTAGTTAGAGCTTAATGTTTTTCTTTAACAGAATTTAAAAATATGATAAAAAATTATTGGAATAAAGGCGGAAAACAAAAAGCAATCGTCGTTGTATTAACCTTGGTTATAATAGGTCTTTTATTCTTTTTAAGAGACGATTATCAACCAGCATTGCTATTTTTTAGAAAGTATATTTTTATCATATTACTAAGTGCTGTTGTTTTATTTTTTGGACTTAGAAAATTCCGAAAATCAGCTTCAACAGGAACACGACTTGGTATTTTAGGACTTTTAGTAGCCTTTTTTGGCTTGCTTTACGTGTTAGGTTGGCATTTACAACTTTATGATTATATGAAAACCTATAACGTGTTCAATAATTTAAATAGAGTTGAAATTAATGAATTACCGCTAACACAAAACGAACGCATACAACCATTACGCAACATTTTTTCTATGGCTAATGAAAGTGTAGGCGAGACTAAAGATGTTTCCTTGCCACATTTAGTCAGAGTAGATGGCGAAAATAAATGGACTATGGCAATTCAGCCAACCGAAAAGTACGTGTGGCAAGGTATGAGCGATAATACAGAAGAAGTATTTGCAGTACCAAGTACAACACCATTTCCTCGTTTTTCTAATGAAAACCGAATTCCAGTCACCTTTTCAATAGGCGAATCTTTAAAATTTAGTCGCAACACATACAATGCAGTGGTACAACGCTTTAATCCTTGGATGTTGTTCAATTATGAGCCAAGCGATACCTATTATATGAAAAATGACAAAGGAGATTGGGTTGAAGTCGTTAGTTTAATTAAATGGAAAGGTTTTTTCTTTCCGTATCCAACGTTTGGTGGCGTTATGATTATTGAAAATGGAGAGCATGATTTTAATGATTATTTAGAACGAATGGCTATTGGTAAAGGAACATTTATAGCTCCAGACGAAATGAAAAACTACCCATTTTTAACACGTCAAAATACCTTGGCAGAAAAAGTATCACGTCTTCAGGCAGAATCTTTAAAGTTTCTTGGCGGATTTAGTGATCCATTACCGTGGAATATGGAAACTGCTGTGAAAATTCCTGTCTTACCAGATGATCAAAATCAACAACCATTTGTAACCGATTTTGATTTTTCAGAAGCTAATAAAGATGCGTATAGTGGTTTATATCATTGGTTTGGTTTAGAACCAGTAGGAGATGAGCGTACCAGTTTAACCTACAGTGTTTTTGTGCCTGCAGATGGAACAGAAAAACTATTTTACTACGATCATGCAAGTAAAAAGCAAGGCTATGCAGGTGTTTCTGCAATGCCCTTAAAAGTTATAGAATCTAGAAAAGAATACGATTGGTCAGTAAATAAACCAGTAGAATTTAGACCGTATATAAAAGAAATTGCAGGCAAAAAACGTATGTTCTTTTTAGGTACTATTTCTTCAATAAAAAAGGATAACGCACAGTTTGATGGTTCTGCAACACCAGATTTAGCCTTAATTGATAGCGAATATCGTGATGTGGTTTGGATTGATGCAAAACATCCAAGTCAATGGGAAAAAACGGTCTACAATCAATTAAATGAAGCTTGGCGTGCTAGCGAAGGTATTGGCAATTATTTTCAAGAAGACAACACAATGCTAGATACTTTAAACGATTTGGAAGATAAAGTAATTGAAATAGATTCTACAATAACTAATTCTACTAACAAAGACTTGACGGTAGAAGAACTTAAAGCACAAATAGATTCTATTAAAAATGCTAGAAAACAAAGCGAAGTTGAACGTTTACAACGCGAACTAGACTCTTTAAAAGCTTTAGAAAACTAACTAAATTGTTTAAAAATATCGTTTACAACGGTTTCAATTTTTAGGTTTTTCTGTTCTTTTTCTAAGATTTTTGCAGGTACCATTCTTTCGTTACAGTCTTTAATGGCACAACGTTCGCAGGTAACACCAACATCAAAATGCTTAATCTTTTTATCATCTAAAAAGGCAATTTTTCTTTTTAATTGTTGATTAATTAATAATCCAACAGTAACACTTCGGTATTGGTTTGTTTTAAAAGGATCTTTTGTTGCAGAAGAAAACACCAAATAGGATTGGTTGCTATCTGGATAGTTAGAGATTTGTATATCAAAAACATGTTGACTATCGGATTGTATAATATCTTTTAAAACTTTTAAAGAAACCCAACGTCTGCAATAATGTTCATTGGTCTCGTTAGCGTGTGGCGAATGTTGGTGTGATAAATGAAGCTCTTTTGTTAGATAAAAATGTTTGCTTTCTTGTTTATGCACAAACCTTAAAAAGAATAAATTTTGAATATTAAAATCCTTAGGTAAAATATTGGTTAATCGTTGATAAAAAGATTCTGGTGACGCATTAAAAGATTCGGCAATACTTACAAATTGCTTTCTGTCAAAAGTCTTCTTCTTAAAGATAGTTTCTAGCTTTTCGGTAATTGTTTGTTGTGGCAATATTAATGCACCAGCAAAATAGGAGGCATAAAAATTATTTAAAACTTGGTCAAAATTGTCAAATTTTATCCAAGAAAACGTGTAAAGACGTTCTTCATAATTAAGAAAATTATAGGCAATTTCTTTAGCATAAATAAACGTGCGTTGCGCTTCATCTATATGCTTTGCTAGTAATAAGGTTTTGGTTTTTGGGATAAAAATAGAGCGTAGATTATCTAATTCTTGATACTTTTCTAAATCTTTATTGTTAATAGTGTAACCATATTCTTCAACTAAAATTTCTTCTAATTCTTTAGATGAAATATTAGTGCTTAAATCTAAATGATAAGCATTGGCAAATTTTACTACTTCTTGTTCTAAAGCTTCAAAATAATTGTTATTTGCTTCTTGAAAAGATCGTACAGAAGCTAAATAAAAACTTTCTTTACTAAAGCTGTAATGTTGGGCTATTTCTATAATTGTACTAATAAAAGCGTTGACTTTATCTGGTGCATTTGCTACAATATCAATCAAATCACTTTCTTTAATACCAAACAGTTCTAACGGAATTTCCTTTAAAATTTTAGACTTTAAAATGTCACCAATTGGCGCTAAGTTTTTATCTAGTTTTAAGGATACAAATTGATCATACGGAACATCTAATTTTTCTGAAAGAATAGCAATTTTATCAGGTTTAGGATATTTTTTTCCTTTTTCAATTTCATTTAAATACGATTTTGATAAGCCTGAAAGTTTTGATAATCCAAATAGTGATAAATCTTTGTCAGTCCTTATCTGCTTTAGCTTTAAGCCAAAAATTAATTTTATATAATCTTCTTCCATAATAGCAAATATAATCAATTTTGCGAATATATTTTTTTAGCGAATATTAAAAATCAGCGAACGTTCGCTTGTTTTTTTCAAAAGTTTGTTTTAATATTGTTTCATAAAATTAAATGTCATGGAAAACAAAACTTTAAAAATGCCAGTAGTGCAATTTTCAGCAGAAGTAAAAAACTATTACCCAGAAATTTTAACCGATGAAGCTTTAGAGTTTTTAGGTGTGTTACACGAAAAATTTAACGACTCTAGATTAAAGTTGCTTTCCAGAAGAAAAGACCAACAAAAGGTGTTTGATAAAGGTCAAATTCCTGAATTTCCTAGAGAAACAAAAGTAATTAGAGAAGGCGATTGGACAGCAAATTCAATTCCTGAAGATTTGCAAGATAGACGCGTAGAGATTACTGGACCAGTAGATAGAAAGATGATAATTAATGCTTTAAACTCTGGCGCAAAAACTTTTATGGCAGATTTAGAAGATAGTAATGCACCAAGTTGGAAAAACTCTATTGAAGGTCAACAAAACCTTATTGATGCTAATAAAAAAACAATTTCTTTAGTCGATTTAAATAGAAATAAAAGCTATAGACTTAATGCAAAAACAGCAGTTTTGTTAGTTAGACCAAGAGGTTTACATTTAAACGAAAGACATCTTTTATTTAACGATCAAGAAGCGTCAGGAAGCTTAGTAGATTTTGGTTTGTATGTGTTTCATAACACAAAAACTATGTTAGAAAACGGAACAGCGCCTTACTTTTATCTGCCAAAATTAGAGCATTATTTAGAAGCGCGTTGGTGGAACGAGGTTTTCACTTTTGCCGAAAATTATTTAAATGTTCCTGTCGGAAGATTTAAAGCAACGGTTTTAATCGAAACAATTACTGCAAGTTTTCAGTTAGATGAAATTATTTATGAGTTAAAAGACCATATTGTCGGACTTAATTGCGGACGTTGGGATTATATCTTTTCATACATCAAAAAGTTTAGAAATCACCCAAATTTTGTAGTGCCAAATCGTGATCAAGTAACAATGACGTCGCCTTTTATGGACGCATATTCAAAATTAGTAATTCAAAGATGTCATAAAAGAGACATTTTAGCAATTGGTGGCATGGCGGCACAAATTCCTATAAAAAATAACGAATCTGCTAACAAAGAAGCGCTAGAAAAAGTTAGAAAAGACAAAGAACGCGAAGTCAAAAATGGTCATGATGGTACTTGGGTAGCGCATCCAGCATTGGTAGAAGTTGCGATGAATGAGTTTAACAAACACATGAAAACGCCAAACCAATTGCACGTAACTAGAGACGATGTAACTATTACCGAACAAGATTTAGTAGAAATCCCAGAAGGTACTGTTACCGAAGCAGGAATAAGAAAAAACATAAACGTAGGTATTCTTTATATCGAAGCTTGGCTACGTGGTTACGGTGCAGTTGCATTATACAATTTGATGGAAGACGCTGCAACTGCAGAAATATCAAGAACGCAAGTTTGGCAATGGTTAAAAAATGAAGTGACTTTAGAAGATGGACGCGTGTTTAATCAAGCTTTATTTCAGGATATTTTTGATGACGAAATTGAAAAAATTATCACAGAAGTAGGTGAAGATAACTTACCAAAAACCAAATTTAAATTAGCTATTTCATTATTTAAAAAATTAGTGACAGCTAAAAAGTTTGAAGAGTTTTTAACACTTCCAGCTTACCAATATCTATAAAAAAAGCGATCCTGCGATTGCGGCAACAGTCTACAGGATCTGATTATTAATAAATAACTTATGCAAAATTATGAAAAATTTATCAGAAACTAATTACAGCTCTGCATTACAAAAAGTAAAAGAACTTAAGGCTAAGTTTGGAAATACTTGGAATGCTATTAATCCAGAAAGTGCTGCAAGAATGGTCACACAAAACCAATTTAAAACAGGCTTAGATATTGCTAAATATACAGCAGCAATTATGAGAAAAGATATGGCAGATTATGACGCAGACGCTTCAAATTACACACAATCTTTAGGTTGTTGGCATGGTTTTGTAGCACAACAAAAAATGATTGCTGTAAAAAAACACCACAAAACAACAAGCAAAAGGTATTTATACTTATCAGGTTGGATGGTTGCAGCATTACGTTCAGAATTTGGACCGTTACCAGACCAATCAATGCACGAAAAAACAGCTGTTCCAAGTCTAATTGCAGAAATTTATGACTTTTTACGTCAAGCAGATGCAATAGAACTAAACGATTTATTTAGACGTTTAGAATTAGGAGAAGATGTGCAAGATCAAATTGATAATTTTGAAACCCATATTGTTCCAATTATAGCAGATATTGATGCTGGTTTTGGTAATGAGGAAGCTACCTATTTATTAGCTAAAAAAATGATACAAGCTGGTGCTTGTGCGATTCAAATAGAAAATCAAGTGTCTGATGCTAAACAATGCGGACACCAAGACGGTAAAGTTACTGTACCTCATGAAGATTTTATTGCAAAATTAAATGCGGTTAGATATGCTTTTTTAGAGCTTGGTGTTGATGATGGAATTATTGTCGCAAGAACAGACTCTGAAGGTGCAGGATTAACACAAAAGCTTCCGGTAAGCCAAGTTCCTGGAGATTTAGCTTCAAAATATTTAGACTTTATTGAAACAGAAGAAGTCAATCTTGATCAAATAAAAGACAACGAAGTGTTATTAAAACGAAACGGTAAACTGGTAAAACCTGTTCGTCTTCCAAATGGATTATATAAGTTTAAAGATGGATCTAACATTGATAGAGTTGTGCTAGATTGTGTAACAAGTTTACAAAACGGAGCAGATTTATTATGGATAGAAACGCCAACTCCAAATGTAAAGCAAATAGCGCATATGGTAAATCGTGTAAGAGAAGTTATTCCTAATGCAAAATTGGTTTACAATAATTCGCCTTCATTTAACTGGACATTAAACTTTAGAAAACAAGTTTTTGAAGACATGTTAGAAGCAGGACAAGATGTAACTGCATACGATAAAGACAATTTAATGGATGTAAAATATGATGGTAGTGAATTATGTAAAAGAGCAGATGCAAAAATTAAAACCTTCCAATTAGATGGGGCTAAAGAAGCAGGAATTTTTCATCATTTAATTACGTTACCTACGTATCACACAACTGCGTTACACATGAGTGATTTAACCAAAGGTTATTTTGGTGAAGACGGTATGTTGGCTTATGTAAAAGGTGTACAAAGACAAGAAATACGTAAAGGTGTAGCTTGTGTAAAACACCAACGTATGGCAGGATCAGATTTAGGAGACGACCATAAAACATTTTTTGCTGGAGAAAAAGCTTTAAAAGCTGGTGGCAAAAAAAATACTTCCAATCAATTTGAAACTAAGATTGCTAAAGAAAAAGAAGATAAAGTTATAAGCGTGATGGCTTAATTTTAGACGTTAGTTAGTTTTAAAAAGCACTCAATTTTTGAGTGCTTTTTTTGTAACAATTATTTTGATTTTCAGACTTATAAGTAAAGCAGATTATGGGATACATGGGATTTGGTTCGTTAAGTTGGGTTTATAAAATGAAACCACGTAAACCTTTTTCTGTTGAAAGAAAACCGTCTTTCACAGCTGTTTCTAATTATAAAAGAGAATTTAAGCTTCAGCATTCTAAATCTTCATCTAAAAAAGTTGCTTTAATAGCTTTGGTGATGATTTTGATTATTACACCTATTTCATTTTCAATGATAAATGATTTTATGAAGCACTCAAAAACTACAAATATTGCCAAGCAAAAGTTAGAAAATAGAGAAGATAAAATAGCTTATAATTTTTTACTAGAATCAGGAATTAATCGAATGTATTCTAAAAATTATAAAGGTGCTTATGCTGAGTTTAAATTGGCCTATCAACTAAACCCAAATAATGAACAACTTAACAATTTAATGATTGAAACTCTTTCTGTTTTATGTAATTCCGATGAAAAATATTGTAATGATTTTGATGCCTTTTTAATGAAAGTTAATTTATGGCAACCATAGCAAAACCTATCAAAAGAATTGAAATAACCGAGATAAAAAACGTTAAATTAAAAATAGATTTATCGGCAACTTTTTTTCTAGCTAAATCAATAATCATCCAAACAGGAATAGCAATAATTAATATTAAACTTGGTATGGTAAGTATTTCTGCTAACACTTGAAACCATTGTGACTCCACACGATTTATGTACATAAATAAGTGTGTAACTACATAAACAAAAACTAAAAAAGCTAAGGTTAATCGTATGTATTCAAGTTTAAGTTTATTCATTTTTAGTGTGTTTTGCTTTTATAAAATCGGTTATTAAGTAAGTAATTAATTTTCCTACTTGATTAGCTGTTTTTTTAGTTGGAGCAGCTTCGCAAATATGCAAATATTTTACGTGTTTACGCTTTGCAAAGTAATGTAAAAATTGCCTTGTTTTTTTTACGCTAAATCCGCTTGGTGTCTTTGCACTGCTTGGTATATTTATAATAGCATCGCAGTCTATTTCAATACCAAATTCATTTTTGCTAATATGATCTTTACCTTGTTTTAAAGCGTTTTTAAATGATGTTTTTTGTCTTACTTCTATGTCTTCATAGGTTATGTAATCTAGCTTTTTATCAGTGTCTAAAGTTTCAAAAATAGGAATAGAGGTATAGTTTTCGTGTAAACCAAAAACAAAGTATTTTTTTAAAAAACCTTCATTGTATGCGTAACTAAAACCATTTCCGCTATGTCGTCCTTCTAAAGCTCTAAAATCGGTATGCGCATCAAAATTAATGGCATTAATCGGTTTTTTTAATCCTAATGATGAGCCTTTAATCATTCCGTAAGCATTATTGTGTCCGCCACCAATAGCAATAGGTGTTTTGCCAGTACTAATAATGGTGCTCACTAAATCTGTAACGTGCTTATCAATTTCGGTAACTAATTTTCTGGCATTTTGTACGTGTTTTTTATGACTTTGCTTAAGTTTTGACAGTTGCACTAATTCTTCAGTAAAATCTAAATGTCCTAATATTAAAACTCTATTGGCTGCTGTAAAATGGTTACTTTGTATATTTAACAAAACTTTAATTGTAGCATTCCAAGCGTTGTGAGTGCCAGTATTTCCTAGGTTTGCGAACACACCAATATCTTCTGGTAAACCAAAAATCACATAGTCAACGTCTAAAGATTTAATTGCGTCGTATATATTAGAAACGTTGGATAACAACTTAATTTGTTCACCAAATTTTGTTTCTCCATCACGAGTATTAAGTATATTGTTTACTTCTGATTTTTCTAATAAAATTAGTTTTTCCATTTGCTTTTTATAAGTTTTGCAGAATAAAATTAAGGTTTTTAAATCAAAGTTTTATCCAAAAAAAAGAATTAACGTTTCACCCTTAAAAACAATTAAATATTATGGCAAACGACACTGCAAGCACAGGATTAAAAGTGGCATTAGGTATAGCACTAGTCTTGTTTATTGGTACAGCTGTTTATACAGGTTCTCTTTACAATGAAAAGCAAGAAACAGAACAGCAATTAACAACAGAAAAAAACGACGTATTAGCTAATTTAAACGAAATGAAAGCTAAATATGATTTAGCATTAAGCGAAAACGAAGTCACTAACCAAAACTTAGTAGAAGCAAGAGAACGTATACAAGGATTGATAGACTCTTTAGAAACTGCTGAAACTAACGTAAAAAGCTTATGGAGATACAAACAAAAGTATCTTGCATTACAAGAAGAAATGGATGTTTTACTTACAGAAAATGATCGTTTAAAAGTAGAAAACATGCAATTAGCAACAACTTTAGACAGTACAAAAGTTCAACTTGAAGAAAGAGCAATATTTAATGACTCTTTAATGATTCAAAATACAGCTTTAGCTGAAGTTATGGAAAATGCAGCTGTTTTAAATACAGTAAATCTTAAAGGATATGGTGTTTTAGTGCGTAATAATGGTAAGTTAGTGCCAATGGAAAGAGCAAGACGTGTAGACAAAATTAGAGTATGTTATACTGTTGCTAAAAACAAGTTAGTACAATCTGGAGATAAAGAGCTTTACGTACAGGTTATTGATCCTAAAAACAATATTTTAGGAGCAAATCAACAAGTAACTTTTGGAGAGCAAACTTTAAATTATAGCGTTATAAGTAAGTTTAATTACGAAAATGGAAACTTAGATATATGTGAGTTTGTAAGTAATAATACAGACGACGATTTTGAAGATGGTCGCTATCAAGTAAACGTATTTAACGGAAACGAATTGGTATCTAGCTCTGAATTTACCCTTAAATAATATTCAGAAACAATGTAGATATTGTTAATTATTCCACTAAAAAGCCCAAATTAATTTTTGGGTTTTTTTATGCAATAATTTGACCATTAATGATTACGGTTTCTATATTGTTTTCACCAAAAGAATATGGTAAATAATAGTAGCTAGGTATCTGTTTAGTGATTATTAAATTGGCTTTTTTACCTCTTGTAATACTTCCGTATTGTTTTTCTATACCCATAGCGTAAGCACCATTAATGGTTGCTGCGTTTATGGCTTCTTCAGGAGTCATTTTCATTTTAATACAAGCTGTGCTTACTACAAAATTCATATTTCCGCTAGGTGTAGATCCTGGATTATAATCTGTAGCTAAAGCTAAAGGTAAACCTGCATCAATCATTTTTCTTGCAGGTGAATACGGTATACTTAAAAAGTAGGAGCAAGACGGTAACGCAACTGGCATAGTGCTGCTTCCTTTTAATATGTTGATATCTTCATCATTCATTTCTTCTAAATGATCTACGCTTAAAGCATTGTGTTGTACCGCTAAAGCTACGCCACCAAACGTATTAAATTGATTAACATGTATTTTTGAAGGCATATGATATTTTTTACCAGCTTCTATAATTTGTTTAGTATCGTCTAAATCAAAATAGCCTTTTTCGCAAAAAATATCAATGTAGTCTGCTAATTGTTCTCTGTCAATTTGCGGTAGCATTTCATTTATAATTTCATTTAAATAACCTTGTTTGTTATTTTTATAGTGAAGAGGAAGCGCATGTGCACCTAAAAATGTGGCTCTTACTTTTACTGGAAATTCCTTTTTTATACGTTTAATTACGCGAAGCATTTTTAGTTCGGCTTCTGGTGTTAATCCGTAACCAGATTTTATTTCTATTGCACCAGTACCAAGTTTCATTACGGTTTTAACACGTTCTATCGACTGATTGTAAAGTTCGTCTTCAGAGGTATTTTGAAGTGTTTTAGCGCTGTTTAAAATTCCGCCACCACGATTGGCAATTTCTTCGTAAGTCAATCCGTTAATGCGGTCTACAAATTCTAACTCACGATTACCAGCATAAACAATATGTGTATGTGAGTCGCACCATGTTGGTAACACAAATTTACCAGTCGCGTCAATAGTGGTTTCTGCTTCTATGGAAGCAGCGTCTTCCATTGGTCCATAACTTACAATAGTATCATCTTCAATTAAAACATAAGCGTTTTCAATAGTTGGAAGCGTTTTCATGTCTTTTCCTGAAATAAAAGACGGACAATTTTCTCTAACTTGTAGTAATGATTTTATATTGATAATTAATGTAGACATGTAATATTGTTATGGTTTGTTATAGTTTCAAAGATATAGAAATTACAAGAATTGAAAGACAGTCTTTAAAACACATTTGCTTTGAAAAAAAACAATTACTATATTTATACTTTAAGACTTAAAGTAACTAACTATTCTCAACAAAAAACCGTTAAAATCTCTTTTAACGGTTTTTTTATTTTGGTTATTAAAATAGCTTATTTTAAGCTTCCAACCATGTCTTCTGGTTTAACCCATTCGTCATAATCTTCTGCGCTTACATAACCTAAATTAATTGCTTCTTCTTTTAAAGTAGTACCGTTTTTGTGTGCTGTATTAGCAATTTCGGCAGCTTTGTAGTAACCAATTTTTGTGTTTAAAGCAGTCACTAACATTAAAGAGTTGTTTAATAATTCTTTAATTACAGCGTGGTTAGGCTCTATACCAGATGCACAATTTTCGTCAAAACTTACACAAGCATCACCAATTAATTGAGCAGATTGTAAAATATTAGCCGCCATAACAGGTTTAAATACGTTAAGCTCGTAATGACCTTGTGTACCACCAACAGTTATCGCCACATCGTTACCCATAACTTGCGCGCAAACCATGGTTAAAGCTTCGCATTGCGTAGGGTTTACTTTTCCTGGCATAATAGAACTTCCTGGCTCATTTGCAGGAATGATAATCTCACCAATTCCTGATCTTGGTCCAGACGCCATCATACGTATATCGTTAGCAATTTTGTTAAGCGACACTGCTAATTGTTTTAAAGCGCCATGACTTTCTACAATAGCATCGTGTGCAGCTAAAGCTTCAAATTTGTTTGGTGCAGTGATAAATGGTAAACCTGTAAATTCAGCTATAAACTCTGCAACGCGTTTATCGTAACCTTTTGGAGTGTTAAGACCAGTACCAACAGCTGTTCCACCTAAAGCCAATTCTTTTAAGTGGTCTAAAGTGTTTTCTAACGCTTTTAAACCGTGATCTAACTGAGATACGTAACCAGAAAACTCTTGTCCTAAGGTTAATGGTGTTGCATCCATTAAGTGTGTACGACCAATTTTTACAACGTTTTTAAACTCTTCAGATTTCTTTTTTAAGGTATTACGTAATTGTTTAACACCAGGTATGGTTGTTTTTACAATTTTTGTGTACGCCGCAATGTGCATTCCTGTTGGGAAGGTATCGTTAGACGATTGCGATTTGTTAACATCATCATTTGGTTGAATGGTTTTATCGCCTTCACCAATAGTTTTACCAGCTAATTGATGTGCACGGTTAGCGATAACCTCGTTAACATTCATGTTAGATTGTGTACCAGAACCAGTTTGCCAAATTACTAACGGAAACTGATCATCATGTTTACCTGCTAAAATTTCGTCACAAACCTTAGCAATAAGGTCGCGTTTTTCTACCGGTAACACGCCAAGCTCGCAGTTAGTGTAAGCAGCCGCTTTTTTAAGGTAAGCAAAACCGTAAACAACTTCTAAAGGCATAGATGCAGGCGCACCAATTTTAAAATTGTTACGAGAGCGTTCTGTTTGTGCGCCCCAAAGTTTGTCTGCAGGCACTTTAACCTCGCCCATTGTATCTTTTTCTATTCTGTATTCCATGGTATAGTTGATTATAAAAATAAGACTACAAATTTATAAAAAAATGAGGTCTTAATTAAGTGAATGTTAATAAGAAATAAATACTTTTTAGGGTTTGTGTTTGAGGTTTTGAATAATTTGTCGAAATTGGAAATGTTATTTATGAAAATATTTTACTAAAAGGAATAATTAAAAAAATGAATAATAAAAAGAAGAAATTGCCTATAACGATTTTAAAAGCGTTAGAATCATTTGTTAATTTATCTGGTGACAAATTTATAGTCACAGATCCAAGAGATAACTTACTTTCAGTTGTTGATGTAGATGAAGAGTCTGATTTTTATTTTAAAATAGTACAGTATCAAAAAAAGCAAGATGGTTCATTTCAATTTCTAATGGATAGAAAGCCGAAAAATGATGATGAACCTAATCAATATAAAGCTTGGATTAATATAAAACATCTTGATACACAATTTAAAATTTGGTTAGATCTTCTTCATTCTTATGAAAGTACTAATTCATTTTTTGATGATCCAATTGTTATATCAAATGCAGAAAAATTCTTTCAAAAGTTTGAAATATTAGATGATAATGCAGATAAAGAAACTTTTAATTTAGAACAACAATTATTTTTAGAGGAATATTTAGAAAGCTCTAAAGAGAAGCTTAAAAATTTGAAAGAAAATCAAACGGAAGAGAAAATAATAGAAATAGAAATTTTAGAAAAGGAAACAGATGAAATAAAAAATGCTTTGACCACAGAGTCAAAACGAAAAATTATGATGCGTCTTTCAAAGTTTTGGGGCAGAGCACAAAAAACTGGTTTACAAATAATTAAAGAGGTTTTTGTGAGTGTAGTTGCTGAAATAACAAAAAAAATAATGTTAGGTTCTTGAGTTTTTAGATTAGTTCTTAACAACTCTGTTAATAATTTTTAGGATAGTGTTGTTTAAAAAAAAGGTAATAAGTATCTTTGCGGTAACAATAAACAAGTAATTAGACGTAATCATGTTCGAATTTGACCAATATTTAGGCTTTTTAGCATTTTTAACTATCTTAACCATAGGATTTTGGTTAATGATTTTTTTAATCACATTTGTAGTTCCTTATTGGATTGGAGGAAGCTTAATAGAGCGTTTAAAAGAAATTAAAGAAGAGAAAAAAGCAAAAAGACAACAGGCTTAAGCTTTTTATTAATCATATTTAAAAAGGGAAATTCTAAAACTATTTTAGAATTTCCCTTTTTTTATGCTCTTTATTAGAGTTGTTTGTCATTTAGAGCTGTCACATTGAGCGCAGTCGAAATGAAAGTGAAGAATCTATTTATTTAAGATTATGAGATTCCTCAATTCTTCGGAATGACAGTTGATATTTCTATTTTTAGTTTGTCACTCAGAGCGTAGCGAAGAGTCTTTTTTATTTTTAGATTCTTCAGTCGTTCCTCCTTCGGAATGACAAGTTGATTGTTATTTTAGGATGTAAAAAAGGGTTTATTATAATTTAATAAACCCTTTTTTAATTTTGCTAACTGCTAACTGCTAACTGCTAACTGAAAAACTATCCTTCAAATTCGTCGTCACCGTTGTAGTCATTATTTCTGTTACCTCTATTACGATCTTTTTTCTGATTAAATCTATAGATCATAGATAATGTAATTTGGCGTTGTCTCCATTGGAACTCAGATATAACACGTTCTGTAGCAGTTGTAGTTACCGAGTTTCTTTTTCTAGAGTTAAATACATCTCTAATGTTTAGTGATAGTGTTGCTTTGTCTTTAAAAATCTCTTTACTAAAGGCTAAATCCATAGAGAAAATTCCGTCTGTATCAGATTGAGCATCAGATCTTGCGCCTCTATAAAAAGCATTTGTTTGCCAATCTATCTTTGCAGGTAAAGTCACTTTACTACTAAATCTAGCAAACCAACTTGTGTTTTTTGCGCTATAATCTACGTCGTTAAATTCTCCTTCTGTATTAAATTGAAAGAAGTTAATACTAGAATTTAAACGTAACCATTTTTCTGGGTTGTATAACACGCCAAGTTCTGCACCTGTACGCTTGTTTGTAGATAGGTTAACCGGAATGGTTCTAATAATGTTAATTCCGTCTGATGTTGTACCACCAGTATTTTCTTGAACACGCTCAAAAGAGTCAGTTTCATGTTGGTAATACACAGAAGTAGTAAGGGTTAATTTGTCCCAACGTTTTAAATAACCTAAATCAAATGTACTTGAAAACGCAGGATTTAAATTAGGGTTACCTTGAAAAACTCTTGTTCTACTTGATCTAGTTGGGAATGGGTTAATAAACCAACCACGAGGTCTGTTAATACGTCTGTTATAACCAAGTGTTATACTTTCTTCACTTTGATCTTCATCTGCAAGGTTATAAATTAAGTTTACCGTAGGGAATAAACCTAAATAGTTTTTATCAAAATCTGTATCAATCGGGAAACCAAAAGCATCGTTTAATTCTTGATCTGATAATCTTGAATCAATTTTTCCTTTTAACTGTGTGTGCTCTAATCTAAGACCTAAAAGGAAAGAGAATTTACCTAATTTAGTACCGTATTGCGTGTAAAGTGCGTTAACATTTTCAGTATAATCAAAAACATTTGTGATAGTATCGTTTACAAATAAAGAACCATCAGTTATATCTTCTTGCTCTAAAAGATAGTCTGTAATTTCATTTTGAAAACTACCACGGTAACCAGCTTCAAACCTAGAATCTTCACCAATTGGCAATACATAATCTGCTTGTACTAAATATTCTTTTTGGTCTTCAGTTTGATAAATTTGTTCTCTTTGAAAAGGTTCTGGGTTAGTATCTTCAGTAAAATCGTAATTTTCATCTAAAAACGTAAATTGCTCTTCTTTATCAATCACATACTGGAAATCTGCAGTTAATTGATGTCCGTTATCATCAAATTTAGTGATGTAATTTAATGCGAATTGGTAGCTATTATCTTCTTCATTTTGACGCTCGTATCTTGTAGTTTGTTCAACTAAACCACCGTTATAACGTTCTGAAATATTTGTTGATAAATCTGCATCTTCACCATATCTGTAGAAAAAACTTCCTGTTAAAGAGGTTTTATCTGATAAGAAGTATTCCATACCAATGTTACCGTTATAATTACGATTAAGTCTAGTAACATCTTGGTCTTCTATAATTTGTCTATATTCTGGTGTTTGTAAAATACCGTCTTCATCTAAATAATCAAAGTAATAGGTGTCACTATCACTTGTTCTTGGTGCATCATAATATCTAAAACCTATGTTTGAAAATAGGTTGAATTTTTCTGTTCTGTAGTTTAATGTTGTAGCAACACCAACTAAATCTGGGTTACCAGCATTTAAATTAATAGATCCATTAAATCCTAAAGTTTCTTTTTGACGAAGAATAATATTTAAGATACCAGCAGTACCTTCGGCATCATATCTAGCAGATGGTGACGTAATAACCTCTACACGCTCTATTGCTTCTGCAGGAAGCTGACTTAGCACATTGCTGTCTCCAAAACCAGCAAGTGCAGATGGTTTACCGTTAATTAAAATTCTAACATTTTCGTTACCTCTTAAACTAATACCACCTTCAATATCTACAGAAACTGATGGTACATTATTTAAAGCGTCACTTACAGTTCCGCCAGCTGTGGTTAAATCTTTACCAATGTTGTAGATTTTTTTATCAAGTCTGATGTCTACAGTAGTTTTTTCGGCAACGATTTCAATTTCATCTAAAGTTTCGGCATCTACAGATAGGGAAGTGGTACCTAAGTTTGTATTACTAGTAATTGATTTGTTGTTGATTGTTAGCTTTTTAAAGCCAATATATTCGTATGAAATGTTATAAGTTCCTGCTGCAACTTTAATGTTGTAATTACCTTTGGTATCTGTTATTCCTCCGGTAACATCACTTGCATCTGTTGTGCTAGTAAATACAATTGTAGCGTATTCTAATGGTGTTTGAGTGTTAGCGTCTACAATTTTACCTTTTACTGTAATTTCTTTTTCGCTCTGAGCAAAAATTAGCGTTGTAAATAAAAGAATAAAACTGGTTAGTATTTTTTTAGTCATAATTAGGTTTTTGTTCTAAGACGCCAAAAATACTTACAGGTTTAACCTGACTTGGTTAAAGCTTTGTTAAATAAAAATGAATAGTGTTAACGTACGTTAATTAGTCTGAAGTTATATTAAAGATGCGTTTTGCAGGTTTTCCTATTAGGGCTTTTTCTCCGTTAATAATTATTGGTCTTTCAATAATTTCTTGATACTCAACCATTAGATCCAAAAGCTCTTCGTTATTAAACTTATGATCATCTTGATGCAAGTGATCAAAATTTTCTTTCCAGACTTTACTTTCTTTCCTAATTAGTTCTTCTGGATTAATTTTAAGAAGCTTTATTATTTTTTGAAGTTTTATTTTATCTAAAGGTTTATCCTGATATTTAATAGCTTCTTGGTCATGTTTACTTGTCTCTAAAATTTCTAAACACTTATTTGAGTTTGGAGAGTCTGGGTTGTGATATACTACTATCATTATTGTTTAAGGGGAGATTTTATTACTCTATAATTATTTATGATTTTAAATATTAATGATTAATAGCGATACAATTTAAATAATTTTTTTAATATTTTCAGGTGGTCTTCCAACAATAGCTTTATTTTTATTTACAACAATTGGTCGTTCTATTAACTTAGGGTTTTCAGTCATTGCTATAATTATTTCATTGTCAGATAATTGTTTGTTCTTGTAGTTTTCTTTCCAAATAGATTCATTTTTTCTAACTAGGTCAATTGGTTTAATACCCAGTAGTTTTATGATGTCAGAAAGTTCTTCTTTTGTAGGCGTATTTTCTAAATATTTTACAATTTCAAAATCTTTACCTGATTCTTCAAGAATTTGAAATCCTTCTCTAGATTTTCTACATCTTGGGTTGTGATATATTTTAATCATATTAATTTTTAGAGGTTATTATTGTCTTCGGTTTGTTGTCCCATCATCATTAAATAAGACTTTAAAAATGGTTCTATATGACCATCCATTACAGCGTCTACATTACCAGTTTCGTGACCAGAACGTACGTCTTTAACTAACTTGTATGGATGCATAACGTAGTTACGTATTTGGCTTCCCCATTCAATTTTCATTTTACTAGCTTCAATATCATCACGTTGTGCCATTTGTTTTTGAAGTTCAATTTCATAAAGCTGAGATTTTAGCATTTGTAGGGCACGAGCACGGTTATCGTGTTGAGATCGTGTTTCGGAACACGAAATTTGAATTCCAGTAGGTTTGTGTGTTAACTGCACTTTAGTTTCAACTTTATTTACATTTTGTCCTCCGGCTCCACTTGATCTAGCGGTGGTAATTTCAATATCTGCTGGATTAATTTCGATTTCAATAGTATCATCAACCAAAGGATAAACATAAACAGAAGCAAAACTTGTATGTCGTTTTGCGTTACTATCAAATGGCGAAATTCTTACTAATCTATGTACACCGTTTTCGCCTTTTAACCAACCAAAAGCAAAGTCGCCTTCAATTTCTAAAGTCACTGTTTTTATACCTGCAACATCACCTTCTTGAAAGTTAAGTTCTTTTACCTTAAAACCATTTTTTTCAGCATACATTAAATACATACGCATAAGCATACTTGCCCAATCGCAGCTTTCTGTACCGCCAGCACCTGCTGTTATTTGTAAAACAGCGCTTAGGCTATCACCTTCTTCAGAAAGCATATTTTTAAATTCAAGATTTTCAATAGCAGTTTCAGCTTTTTCAAACCTAGATTCTACATCTTCTAAGCTAGCTTCCTCTTCTTTAAAAAACTCATAAATAACTTCTAAGTCTTCTACAAAAGTTTTGGCAGTATTATAATCTTCTATCCATTTTTTCTTTTCTCTAATGGATTTCATGATTTGTTCTGCAGCTTTAGAATCGTTCCAAAAATTCGGGTCAAATGTTTTTTCTTCTTCGTTACGAAGCTCGATAGTCTTTGCGTCTAAGTCAAAGATATTGCCTTAAAGCATTAAGGCGTTTGTTAAGATCTTTAATTTGATCTGTTGTAATCATATAATATATTGTTTGAAACAAAAATAAAATTATTAGTAAGATTCTAAAATTTATTAAAACAATATTTATAGTTTTATCTCTAAAAAATATACTAATGATTATAGATTTAAGAAGCGATACAGTAACTAAACCAACACCAAAAATGCTTGAAGCAATGATGCAAGCCAAAGTTGGAGATGATGTGTATGATGAAGATGAAACGGTTAACGCTTTAGAAGAAAAAATAGCTAATCTTTTTGGAAAAGAAAAAGCATTGTTTTTTCCTAGTGGTACTATGGCTAATCAAACCGCTATTAAGTTACACACCAATCCTGGTGACCAAGTAATTTGCGATAAATATGCTCATATTTTTAATTATGAAGGTGGTGGCGCATCTTTTAATAGTGGCGTGTCTTGTAACTTATTAGATGGAAATCGCGGAATGTTTACTGCAGAACAAGTTGAAGAAGCTATAAATCCACCAGATTTTTATCATAGTCCCTTAACTAGATTAGTAGAAATTGAAAATACAACCAATAAAGGTGGCGGCGCATGTTGGGATTTTGACGAAATATTAAAAATAAAATCACTTTGTAAAACACATAACTTAGGATTTCATTTAGATGGCGCAAGATTATGGAATGCGTTAGTTGCAAAAAACGAAACTACAGAACAATACGGTAAAGCTTTTGATACCATATCTGTCTGTTTAAGTAAAGGTTTAGGTTGTCCTATTGGTTCTGTTTTAGTTGGTGATAAAGCCATAATGGAAAATGCCATAAGAATTAGAAAGATTTTAGGCGGCGGTATGCGTCAAGTAGGATTTTTAGCAGCAGCAGGCTTGTATGCGTTAGAACATAATATTGAAAGATTAGCAGAAGACCATAAAAAAGCGAAGTATTTAATTGAATTATTAAAACAATCTGACTGTGTTAAAAATGTAGAACCGGTAGAGACAAACATCGTTATTTTTGAACTGTTCAAGGATAAAAGTGAAAAGCTATTGAAATTACTTTCTGAACATAAAATTTTAATCACCAATATGGGTAATAATAAATTAAGAATGGTCACACATTTACATATCACAGATCAACAAATTGATAAAGTAGAAAAAGTTATAAAATCAATATAATCAAACAAAAAAGGAAGCCTAATTAGGCTCCCTTTTTTTATTTGTATTAAAGACACAATGTTATTTAAACATGTCCATACCTGGTATATTTGGCATACCATCTTTAGCAACAGCAGCTATTTCGGTTTCATGCACTTCTGTAGCTTTTGTAATGGCTTTGTTTAATGTTAAGATTAAATAGTCTTCTAATTGCTCTTTATCTTCAAGTAAAGCATCATCTATACTTATAGACTTTATCTCTCTATTAGCTGTTAAAGTAACTTGTAAAAGGTTATCAGCACTTTTCTCGTCTACTAAAACAGTGTTTAAACGTTTTTTAGTTTTTTCAACTTTTTTTTGGGTTTCTTTTAATTTACCCATCATTCCCATAAGGTCTCCAAACATCTTAATTAGTTTTAAAATTATAAATGCAAATTTATTAATTTCAATAGATAAATTTCAACTCAATTATTCATTAAATGATTTAGCTGTTTTGTTATTTAACTTTACATTTGCTTTTTCCTAAAAAAATGAACTTAAAATGACAGATTTTAATTCTGAATTAATAGCTCCAAAAGCCAAAAAAATAAAGAAAGAACTTACGATACATAACGATGTAAGAGTAGATAATTATTATTGGTTAAACCAAAGAGAAGATAAAGACGTTTTAGATTATTTACATGCCGAAAATGACTATACAGATGCTGTTTTAAAGTCTACAGAAGATTTTCAGAAATCACTTTTTGAAGAGATGAAATCTCGTATAAAAGAAGATGACCAAAGTGTACCGTATAAGTTTAACGGATACTGGTATATCACCAAATTTGAGCAAGGAAAAGATTACCCAATTTACACCAGAAAAAAAGAAACTATAGATGCCGAAGAAGAAATTTTGTTTGATTGTAACCAAATGGCTAAAGGCTATTCTTACTTTAAATTAGGTGGTTTTTCTGTCAGTGAAGACAATACTTTGGCAACATTTTCAATAGATACGGTAAGTAGAAGACAATACACCATTAAAATTAAAAATTTATTAACTGGTGAAATTTTAGAAGATACTATTGAAAATACAACAGGTAGTTCTACTTGGGCTAGTGATAATAAAACTATTTTTTACGCTAAAAAAGATGAAGTTACTTTAAGATCGGATAAAATTTTCAGTCATAAAATAGGAGAAAAGGTTGCAGATGATAGATTGGTTTTTGTTGAAGAAGATGATACATTTCATACTTATGTATATAAATCAAAATCAAGAAAATACTTAATTATTGGTAGTTCTAGTACACAGACTTCAGAATATAGAGTTTTACAAGCTAATAATCCTGAAGGCGACTTTAAAGTATTTCAAACTAGAGAGCGAGATTTAGAGTATTCCATAGCACACTATAACGATAGTTTTTACATTATCACTAATAAAGATGGAGCGACTAATTTTAAGGTTCAAAAAACGCCAGAAACAGCTACAGCAAAAGAAAACTGGACAGATGTACTATCGCACAGAGAAGATGTTTTAGTTGAAGATATTGAAATTTTTAAAAATTATTTGGTCGTTAACGAGCGTAAAAACGGATTAAACCTTTTACGTATAATGAGTTGGGATAATAAAGAAGACTATTATCTTGATTTTGAAAGTGAAACCTACACAGCAAGTATTGGCAATAATCCAGATTTTAATAGTGATGTGTTAAGGTATTCTTTTAATGCATTAACACAACCAAGCTCTGTAATCGATTATAATTTTAAGTCAAAAACTAAAGAAATTAAAAAGGAGCAAGAAGTTTTAGATAAAAATTTTGATAAAGATAATTACACTTCTGAAAGAATTTGGGCAACAGCTAGAGACGGAAAAAAAATACCAATGTCTGTTGTTTACAAAAAAGGTATCAAATTAGATGGTACAAATCCTTTACTTCAGTATGCCTACGGAAGTTACGGTTCTACCATAGATCCTTATTTCTCTACGATTAGATTAAGTTTGTTAGATAGAGGCTTTATATATGTAATTTCACATATTAGAGGTAGTGAATATTTAGGAAGACCATGGTATGAAGACGGAAAGCTTCTTAAAAAAATGAACACTTTCACAGATTTTATAGACTGTTCTAAATATTTAATTGAACAAAATTATACATCTTCAGATCATTTATATGCTATGGGAGGAAGTGCTGGCGGATTATTAATGGGAGCAGTTATCAATTTAAATCCAGAATTATATAAAGGTGTTATTGCAGCAGTACCATTTGTAGATGTTGTAACTACTATGTTAGACGATAGTATCCCATTAACCACAGGAGAATATGATGAATGGGGTAACCCAAACAATAAAGACTATTATCATTATATGAAATCCTACTCACCATATGATAATGTAGAAGAAAAACAATATCCTAATTTGTTAGTTACTACAGGGTTACATGACTCTCAAGTACAGTATTGGGAACCAGCAAAATGGGTTGCAAAATTAAGAGAGTTAAAAACAGATAATAATTTATTATTATTAAAAACAGATATGGATGCTGGTCATGGCGGTGCTTCTGGAAGGTTTGAAGCATTAAAAGAAGTTGCACTAGAGTACGCCTTTTTATTCTATTTGGAAGGAATTACTGATTAATCAAAAAAAATGCTTATTTTTGTCAGGTTTTAGTGATTAAAACTGAAAAATAAGTAGCTTTTAAACAGCATTTATGGAACAAAGTAAACAAGTTTTTAATAGCGCATTAGACCTAATCGGCAATACTCCGCTAATAAAACTAAACAAAATGACGTCTGAGTTTAAAGGAAACTACCACGCTAAGGTAGAGGCTTTTAACCCAGGACACTCCTCAAAAGATCGTATAGCTTTATACATTATTGAACAAGCAGAAAAGCAAGGTATAATTAAACCGGGTGATACTATTATCGAAACTACTTCTGGTAACACAGGATTTAGTTTAGCAATGGTAAGTGTTATCAAAGGTTACGATTGTATTTTAGCTGTAAGCTCTAAGTCTTCTGCAGACAAAATAGACATGCTTAAAACTATGGGTGCAAAAGTTTACGTTTGCCCAGCAAACGTAAGTGCAGATGACCCAAGAAGTTATTACGAAGTAGCAAAACGCTTACATAGTGAGATTAAAGGATCGGTTTACATTAACCAATACTTTAATCAATTAAATTTAGATGCACATTACCAATCAACAGGTCCAGAAATATGGAACCAAACTGAAGGTCAAATCACGCATTTAGTAGCCTGTAGTGGTACAGGAGGAACAATTTCTGGTACTGCAAAGTATTTAAAAGAACAAAATCCAAATATCAAAGTTATTGGTGTTGATGCTTACGGTTCGGTATTAAAAAAGTATCATGAAACACGTGAGTTTGATAAAGATGAAATCTATCCTTATCGTATTGAAGGATTAGGTAAAAACTTAATACCAACAGCAACAGATTTTGATGTAATCGATCAGTTTGTAAAAGTAACAGACGAAGAAAGTGCACATACAGCAAGAGAGATTGCAACAACAGAAGGATTATTTGTAGGTTACACATCTGGAGCAGCAATGCAAGCTATAAAACAATTAAACGAAGAAGATTACTTCAAACCAACAGATAAGGTTGTCGTAATTTTCCCAGATCATGGATCAAGATACATGAGCAAAGTTTATAGTGACAAATGGATGAGTGATCAAGGCTTTTTTGATAGTCAAAATGAAGAAGCAGCTCAAAGCATTCAGTACGTTAAATAACGCATAAAATCATAAAATAAAAGTTAGCCTTAATGAGATTTCATTTTGGTTAACTTTTTTGTTAATAATAGTTGGAAGATTAATTATGCAAGAATTATAAAAATGCCTAATTTTGTCCAATCTAACTAAATACTAATAGCTTAAGCCATAGGCTTAATAATCATTTAAAGATGAAAGACTTATTTGAGAAAATATACAAAGACAAAGGACCGTTAGGAAAATGGGCGTCGCAAGCAGAAGGTTACTTTGTATTCCCTAAATTAGAAGGGCAAATTTCAAATCGTATGAAATTTCAAGGAAAAGAAGTTATTACTTGGAGTATCAACGATTACTTAGGTTTGGCTAATCACCCAGAAGTAAGAAAAGTAGATGCAGAAGCTGCTGCAAAATACGGTTCTGCTTACCCTATGGGAGCACGTATGATGTCTGGTCACACAGATTTACACGAAAAACTACAAAATGAGTTAGCAGAATTTGTTAATAAAGAAGCAGCTTACTTATTAAACTTTGGTTACCAAGGAATGGTATCTACAGTAGACGCTTTAGTATCTAAAGATGATATTATTGTTTACGATGTAGATGCACATGCATGTATCATTGACGGTGTAAGATTACACCACGGTAAGCGTTTTACATACAAGCACAATGATATTGAAAGTTTAGAAAAAAACTTAGAGCGTGCTACAAAAATGGCAGAACAAACAGGTGGAGGAATTTTAGTAATTTCCGAAGGTGTTTTTGGAATGCGTGGTGAGCAAGGACGTTTAAAAGAGATTGTAGCGTTAAAAGAAAAATTCAACTTTAGATTATTTGTAGATGATGCTCATGGATTTGGTACTTTAGGAGCTACAGGAGCAGGAGCAGGAGAAGAGCAAGGTGTACAAGATGATATTGATGTGTACTTTGCAACCTTTGCAAAATCTATGGCTAGTACAGGAGCATTTATTGCTGCTGATCAAGAGATTATAGACTATTTAAAGTACAATTTACGTTCTCAAATGTTTGCAAAATCTTTACAGATGCAATTAGTAGAAGGTGCTTTAAAACGTTTAGATATGTTACGTACAATGCCTGAGTTAAAACAAAACTTATGGAAAATTGTAGACGCTTTACAATCTGGATTAAAAGAACGTGGTTTTGATATTGGTACTACACAAAGTTGTGTAACTCCTGTGTATCTTAACGGAAGTATTCCAGAAGCTATGGCGTTAGTTAAAGACTTGAGAGAAAACTATGGTATTTTCTGTTCTATAGTTGTTTATCCTGTAATCCCAAAAGGATTAATCTTATTACGTATGATTCCTACTGCAACTCATACTTTAGAAGATGTAAATGAAACATTAGATGCTTTTGATGCAATTAGAGAACGTCTTGTAAATGGTACTTACAAGCGTATGTCTGCAGCATTAATGAAAGCAATGGGTGAATAATATTTTCACTTTTATATAAAATTAAAAATCCGATTTAAATATTTAAATCGGATTTTTTTATCTATAATGTTTTTCTATAAGTGCTTCGCCTTTTTATAATTTTAGGGTCGAAGTTTTTCCAGATTTTTTGAATAGCTTCATTGTTTTCTAATTCTGGAGTTCGGTAACAATCTTCAATACCTTTTTCTTTAAAAATAGGGTAGTATTCATTAAAAATAATACCATGTACACCTTTGTTTTGATAATCAGGATGTACTCCAATTAAATAAAAGATAACGCTTTTACTTTCCTTTTTAGCTTTTAAAAGTTTTAAAAATCCAAAAGGAAATAATTTACCATTCATCTCTTTTAATGCTTTTGTAAATCCAGGCATAACAATAGCAAAAGCGATTAAGTTGTTTTCTTGATCTACAACAAATTTGATGTATTCTGGATTTATAAAATTGATGTATTTTTTCTTAAAATATTCTTTTTGAATATCAGTAATTTCAACAAAAGAAGATAGTTTAGCATAAGAAAGGTTAAACAAGTCAAACATCTTATCTACGTAAGGCATTATCTCTTTAGTCTTAGTAAAATTTAGTGGTTTTAACTTATAGCGTCTTTTAATTAAATCTTGAATTTTAGCAAAAGATTCTGGATTTACATTACTAAATTTAAAAGAGCTTTCTATATAAGTTTTTTCAATGTTAAAGCCAAGTGCTTCATAATGCTTTTGGTAATACGGATAGTTATACCAAGTTATCATGTCGTTTGGATGATCAAATCCTTCGGTTAAGACACCAACCTTATCAAGGTTTGAGAAGCCTACAGGACCTTCAACAAACTCTAAATTATTGTTTTTTCCTATCTTAATTACTTCTTCTATTAATGCTTTACTAACTTCTAAATCATCAATAAAATCAAACCAACCAAAGCGCATTTTTTTGTCATCTTGTTTGTTTACTTCTAACCAATTTATAATTGCAGCTACACGACCAACAACTTTACCTTCTTTGTAAGCTAATAGTAATGTAGCTTCAGCATCATTAAAAACAGGGTTTTTTGAAGTGTCAAAAACTTCTAATTCTTGACTTATTATTGGCGGAATCCAATATTCACAATCATTATAGATTTTAAAAGGAAACTTTACAAAAGCTTTATAATCTGCTTTAGATTTTACTTCTTTAATGGTTATCATAGATTATAAATAAGGATTATTCGTCGTCAAAATTGATGACTTGCGTTTCTTTCTTTCGTTTTCCATCATCAGAAGGAGAATCGTCGTCACCTTTTTTCTTTTTCTTATTTCTGTTTCTGTTAGCTTTTCTTTCATATTCATCCATTACATTAGTACCGTTGTCTACTTGTGGATCTTTGTGAAAGTCTAACCTGTAAGACGCACCAAAATTTAAGCTAAAAACAGAAGGTGTATCTTTTGTATTGAAAGTTAAAGCGGTATCTAACTGAAAGTCTTTTCCGAAAAGGTAAGCACCACCAAATCTAAATAAATTATCTGCGTAGTAATCTCCGCTAATACCTTGAGTTTCTCCAAACAGTACAAACTTTTCATTTAAAGCTTTTGTAAGCGTTAAGATATACTGAAAACTAGAAAAATCTGTACCTAATCTTTCCATAGAAAAATTAGTGACAAATACCCAACCGCTACTAAAGTTGTTTTGTGTAGCAAACATAGCTTTAAAGTTAACGCCACCTTCATAAGCAGGACTAGTAAAAGGATTTGTATATGGTACGTAAATATTGTCTTTAGCATCTAGATTAACGCCTCCGTAAATAGCTACAGCAGGAATTAAATTACTCCATTTAAACTTTTTATTAGCGTGATAACTGTATAGGTTTGGTTTTTCTTCTTCTTTGTTTTTAAATGGGTCATAAACCAAATATTTAGCACCTAATGCAAAATTTCTAAAATTAGATCGTTTAGTCTCGTTAGGTGATAATGCAGATCTATTATCTGTAAACGTATCGTTTTGGTAGGTACCTTCAAGGTTAATTTCTAACTCTTCCCAAAGCAAACCGTAGCGTAGTGCAAAGTCAATTCCAAAACCTTTAGCTTCATTCTTTAAAGGTGTATGTTTTTCATTAACAGTATAAGGTCCAGCTTCTATTTGACCAACATTTACACCAACAGCAAAAGCACTTTTAGACTCGCCAGGTCTGTTAGAATTAATCACTTCGGTATACTGAGAAAATGCCGAAATACTAAAGAAAAATAATACGTATTTAATATAGGATTTTGGGTTAAGCATAGCTATTTGTTTAAAGTCAAATATAGAGATTTTATATTTTTTTTAGCTATTAAATAACGAAATTAAAATTAGAGAATTGTATTTTTGTATTTATTGAATAAAATTTGAATTATGGGTTTATTAAGAACCATATTAATAATATTACTGATTTACTACGGATTTAAAATCCTATCTAGAATATTCGCGCCAGTCTTATTTAAATACGCTGCTAAAAAAGCTGAAGAACGCTTTGGTGGTGCATTTAACCAACAACGTCAAGAACCTTTAAGTAAAGAAGGTGAAGTGACCATAGACAAAATGCCTGAAAACAAATCTTCAAATAAAAATGTAGGTGAATATGTAGATTACGAAGAAATTGACTAATTTTCAACCTCATTGAATTTATAATTATTTATGCCATTTTCTTTTAAAAAGTTATTACCACACTTAATCGTGTTGGTAGGTTTTATTGTTTGCGCCTTATTATATTTTAATCCTGTTTTACAAGGCAAAACCATTTTCCAGAGTGATATTGTCCATTACCAAGGTATGGCAAAACAACAAAAAGATTTTAAAGCAGAAACTGGTGAAGAAACCTATTGGACAAATAGTGCTTTTGGAGGTATGCCTACCTATCAATTAGGGGCAAAGTACCCAAATAATTATATTAAAAAATTAGATTTATCATTACGCTTTTTACCAAGACCTGCAGATTATTTATTCCTTTATTTTTTAGGTTTTTATATTCTGCTTTTGGTGCTAAAAGTAGATTGGAAACTAGCTGGATTAGGCGCTTTAGCGTTTGGGTTTTCAACCTATCTCATCATTATACTCGGCGTTGGTCATAATAGTAAAGCACATGCTATTGCTTATATGCCTTTAGTGTTAAGTGGTATTATCCTCACGTTTAGAAAAAAATATATCGCTGGATTTTTACTAACAGCTGTTGCAATGGGATTAGAATTGGTTGCAAATCACTATCAAATGACCTATTACTTACTATTACTAGTCATTGTTTTAGGTATAGTGTATTTAATAGATGCTTATAAAAAACAAGAATTACCGCATTATTTTAAGTCTATAGGAATATTAGCTGTTGCTGTAATTTTATCTATTGGTCTTAATGCTACAAATATTTTAGCGACAAAGGAATATGTTAATGAAAGTACACGAGGAAAATCTGAGTTAACTATAAATCCAGATGGATCAAGTAGAGCAAATACAAATGGTTTAAGTAAAGAATACATCACAGAGTATAGTTACGGTATAATTGAAAGTTTCAACCTGTTTATTCCAAGGTTTTATGGTGGCGGAAGCGGAGAAGATGTTGGCGAAAACTCTGCAATGTATAAGTTTTTTACAGATAGAGGCGTTTCACCTGCAGAAGCTAAAGAATACGCAAAAAGCACACCAACATATTGGGGCGATCAAACTATAGTAGAAGCACCAGCCTATGTTGGAGCAGTTGTGATTTTTCTATTTGTTTTAGGATTGTTTTTAGTAAAAGGTCGTTTAAAATGGTGGCTTTTAGGCGGAACTATTTTATCTCTTTTATTGTCTTACGGAAAGAATCTAGACTTTTTAACCGATTTTTTTATAAACGTTGTACCTCTTTACAACAAATTTAGAGCCGTAAGTTCTATACAAGTTATTTTAGAGTTGTGTATTCCTATTTTGGCAATAATTGCAATAAAAAAATTATTTGATAATACTTCTGATGAAGAAAAACTTAACGCATTAAAGAAAACCACTATAATTACTGCTGGTTTTACAGTTCTAATACTGTTAGGAAAATTATTTGGATTCTTCGATTTTGTTGGTGGTAATGACGGTTATTATCGTCAAAATTATGGTCAAGATTTTGTTGATGCTTTACGCGAAGACAGAGCTAGTTTTCTAACTATGGACACGTTTAGAACTTTAATTTTCGTCCTACTTTCCGCAGGAATTATTTATCTGTTTTTAAAGAAGAAATTCACCGAAACTAAAGTTATTCTTGCGTTTACTGTTCTTATCGTAGTAGATTTAGTAAGTGTTGATAGACGTTATGTTAACAATGAAGATTTTGTATCGAAAATTAAAATGGAACGTCCGTACCAAGCCAATAAAGCCGACTTACAAATCTTAAAAGACGATTCTAATTATCGAGTGTATGATTTAACTTCAGGTGGCGCAAAAGCAAGTTATTTCCACAACGCTTTAGGTGGTTATCACGCTGCAAAACCGAAGCGTTACCAAGATTTATACGAGTTTTATCTATCTAATAATAATATAAATGTCCTTAATATGCTTAATGCAAAATATATTATTGGACAAGGTGAAAACGGAGAACCATTTCCATACGTAAATAATGAAGCTAACGGAAATGCTTGGTTTGTAAAACAACTTAAAAACGTTGAAAATGCCGATCAAGAAATTAAAACTTTAGACAGTTTAGATAATAAAAATGTAGCTATTTTCAGTATAGCAGAATTACAAGAAAAAACGTTTCAAGTGGATTCAACAGCATCTATAAAAGTTGAAACGTATAAACCTAATTACATTAAATACAGTTCAAATAATCCAAATGATGGTTTTGCAGTATTTTCAGAAATGTATTATGGTAATGGATGGAATGCTTACATCGATGGAAACTTAAAGCCACATTACAAAGTCAATTATGCGTTAAGAGGTCTTCAAATACCTAAAGGAAAACACACTGTTGAATTTAAATTTGAACCAAAAGTAATAGAAACTGGAAGTAAAATTGCTTTGGCAAGTTCTGTGTTGTTATTCATTTTAATAATTGGTGGTTTATTTTACCAATTTAAAAACAGAAAACCAGAGTAATATGGCAAAACGTGTTCTTATAGTGACTTACTATTGGCCACCAGCTGGCGGACCTGGCGTACAACGTTGGTTAAAATTTGTAAAATACTTACCAGAATACAATATAGAGCCTATTGTTTATTGTCCTTCTAATGCTAATTACCCAATAATTGATGAGTCTTTAAAGGATGAAATTCCTGAAAATGCAATCATTTTAAAACAACCCATAAAAGAGCCATATAAATTGGCTAATTTGTTTTCTAAACAAACCAAAACAATTAGTAAAGGGATTATAAAAGAAAAAAACAAGCAAAGCATACCAGAACGTTTGTTATTATTTATTAGAGGTAACTTTTTTATTCCAGACGCCAGAAAACAATGGGTAAAACCATCTACTAATTTTTTAACAACTTATATTCAAGATTTTAATATAGATACAGTAATTACAACTGGTCCACCACATAGTTTACATTTAATTGGTTTAAAAATTAAGCAAAAATTAGATGTTAATTGGATTGCAGATTTTAGAGATCCTTGGACAAGTATAGGTTACCATAAGCAGCTTAAATTAACCAATTATGCAAAAAAGCAACACAAGCAATTGGAAAGCAAAGTGCTTAATCAAGCCGATCAGATTGTGGTAACAAGTCCAAGTACAAAAACTGAATTTGAAACTATTACAGATAAGCCAATTAGCGTGATAACAAACGGTTACGATAAAGAAAAAGTAATAGTTAACGATTTAGATGAAAAATTTACCATATCTCACATAGGTTCTTTATTATCTAAAAGAAACCCTGAGATTTTATGGCAAGCACTTTCTGAATTTGTTAAGGAAGATGAAAATTTTGCAAAACATTTTCAGTTAAATTTAGTAGGTGAAGTAGGAGAGAACGTGTTAAACTCTTTAAAAGATTACGGTTTAACTAGCTATGTAAATAAAGTTGGGTATGTTTCACATAGTGAAGCTGTTAAGTTTCAAAAAAAATCACAAATATTATTGCTGATTGAAATAAATTCTGAAGATACTAAAGCTATTATTCCTGGTAAATTGTTTGAATATATGGTGTCTAATAGACCAATTTTAGCTGTTGGACCAAAAGGTGCAGATATTGAAAATATTATCAAGCAAACAAATACAGGACAGTTTTTTAATTATTCAGAATTTTCAGCTTTAAAAGCAGCTATAAAACAGCTTTTTGAGGATTATCAAAACAATACTTTAAAAGTTAATGCTATTGGATTGCAACGTTTTTCGCGACAAGCATTAACAAAACAATTAGTAGATTTGATTTCAATAAACAATAAACAATAAACAACCCGTTGCGAATAAAATTAAGCGTCAGTTCGAGTGATTTTGAGGCACGAAAAATTGTATCGAGAAATTGTTTAAATTTAAAAATTCTATTCTCGATACTGATTTTACTAATTTTCAATCGTAAAATCCACTCGAATTGACGAATTTTATCATAATGCTCAATAAGTAATAAACGAAAAACATTGATTATCAATATCTTATAAGTGAAGTTTAAAATTATTTTATATATCAAAAATCGTAATTCGTAAAACTGATGGGTATAGTCGTTAATCAATCCATAAAAAACACGGTAATTACTTACCTTGGTTTTGGTATTGGTGCTATTAATGTAGTGTTTTTATACACTAAATTTTTATCCGACGACTATTTTGGGTTAATTACTTTTATACTCTCTACAGCCAATATTTTAATGCCTTTAATGGCTTTTGGTACACATAATACGATAATTAAATTCTTTTCGTCTTTTAAGACTAGACAATCACAAAATGGTTTTTTAACCTTAATGTTATTTTTGCCTTTAATTGTCATTATTCCATTAGGTTTTATAGGTGTTTTAGCATATGATACCGTTGGAAATTGGCTTGCAAAAGAAAACCCAATCATCAAAGATTACAGTTGGTTAATTTACGTTTGCGCCATTGCTTTTGCTTACTTTGAGGTGTTTTATGCATGGAGTAAAGTACATTTACATAGTGTGTTTGGTAATTTTATGAAAGAGGTTTTTCATAGACTTTGTATTTCTATTTTGTTGTTAGCACTTCATTTTGGATATTTAAATGTACAGCAGCTTATTTATGGTATAGTTATCGTTTATATTGTAAGAATGGTCGTGATGAAACTTTATGCATTCAATTTAAAACTACCAGTATTTAAATTTGTTAAAATTCCTAAATTATCTAGTGTTTTAAAATACTCTTCATTAATAATTATTGCAGGCTCTATTGCAAATATCATTCTTGAAATTGATAAGTTTATGATTGGTCAGTTTGAAGCATTAAATAATGTAGCTTATTATGGCGTAGCTATTTATATTGCTACGGTTATTGGTGTGCCATCACGATCTATGCATCAAATAACAAACCCATTAACAGCTCAATTTTTAAATGAAAAAAATAAAGTTGAACTTAAAAAATTATACCAAAAAAGCTCGTTGAATTTATTCATAATTAGCGGATTTATCTTTTTAGCAATTATAGTCAATATCAATCAGCTATATACAATGATTCCTGATAATTACTCAGAAGGTTTTTTAGTAGTTCTAGTTATTGGTTTAGCTAAACTATTTGATAATCTTTTAGGAAACAATAACGCTATTCTTTTTAATAGTGATTATTATAGAATGGTATTAGTCTTTGGAGTTATGTTGGCTATTTTAACCATAATTTTAAATCTGGTTTTTATTCCCGTTTACGGTATTAATGGTGCAGCTTACGCAAGTTGTATAACCATCTTTGTGTACAATACTGTAAAGTTGTTATTTGTTTATAGTAAATTTAAAATTCAACCGTTTACCAAAGAAACATTAAACTCTGCGTTACTAATTTTAATTTGTGCTTTTGGTTTATTCTTTTGGGAATTTCCTTTTCATTCAATAATTAACATCGGTTTAAAATCATTACTTCTTGTATTAATTTATGGATTAAGCGTTTATAAGCTTAATTTATCCTCAGAAATTACAGAAATTTTAAATTCATTTTTAAAGAAATAAAAAAGCCCTATAACTTGAGGTTTTATAAACCATTGTTATAGGACTTATAGTAAGTGTTATAAATATTTTATCCTCTTCTTCCAGATCTAGAAGACGATCTTGATGTACTTCTTGAATTAGAACTTGATCTACTTGAAGATGCTTTTGATCTTGACTGAGATCTACTTTGAGTTGCTCTTGGTGTAGAGCTTGATCTACTTGTATTAGCTCTAGTTTGTGTTCTAGTCCTAGGTTTTACAGTAGAATTACTTCTTGTTCTAGGCTTAGAAGTAACTGTGTTATTTCTAACCGTTCTTGGTTGAGAAGCATTATTGTTACCGCGAGTTCTAGGTTTTGTTGCATTACTTGAGTTTCCTCTAGTTTTTGGAGTATTAACCGAACTATTGCCACGTGTTCTAGGCTGTGAATCAGAGCTGTTTCCCCTTGTTCTTGGTGTAGAAGCTGTAGAATTACCTCTAGTTCTTGGTGTAGAACTAGTAGCATTACTACGTGTTCTTGGCACATTATTTCTTGTTACATTTCTAACTGTTCTACCTTCGCTACGTGTAGCAAGACTTCTACTTCTAGTAATTGTATTACCACGTCTAGTTGCTACCGCAGTTTTACGTCTATAATTGTTTACAAAAGGTCTGTTATATACATATCTAACAGGTCTATAATGTCTTCTGTAAGGTGTTGTATAAACTACTCTGTAAAACGTTGTTGGAATTACATAATACGCATGCCAAGGTCTGTATACATAAACTCTATTATAAATGTTTATAAATCCTGTACAGTGAGAAAATCTGTGGTAACGGTTGTAGTGTACATAAAGTCCACCAACTCTTGTTACATAACCACGGTTATTGTAGTTAATTATAATGTTACCGATTTGATTAACACGTCCGTAATAATCGTAAAATATTGGTGTGTTTTCAATTTGAATAATCGCACCGTACTCATCATATTGTACATAAGGATTATAATCGTAACCAGTATTAAAGCTAATAGATGCATTAGGTGTATTAACTGAAACATTTACATTAGGTCCATAATTAGGCATGTAAAAATCAAACTGCCCATCTGCAAAAACCGAAAACTCAATTCCAGCTTCAGTAAAGATGAAAGAGTTACCGTAACCACGGTTAAAAGATTCGTTTATAGTTAAACTTTCTGATTTGTTTGTTGTGTCTGCATTAACAGCAAATATGCTTAAGGTAAATGCTGATAATAAAAGGAATAATTTTTTACTCACGTTGTTTATATTAAATAAGTGTTCGTGAAATTTGCTTGAAATTTTCATAACTGTTTGTTTTATGATTGTACACTTAGTTAATTACAAGCATCGTGCCAAAAACCGAAAACGTTGTAGTTAAGAGTTGAATTTTGAAATGAAAAACCCCGTAAATAAAGACTTACGAGGTTTTTTGTGTTATTGAAAATTATTTTTTCAATTTAGGTTTTTCGGTTTTAACACCGTTTCTGTAGTAGTAAAAATCATCATTATTATAATTGTAATCATGATTATTATCTATTGGTGATCCGTATGGATTTCCGTAGTTGTTATCTAAAATAAAAGAAGTGTTGTATCTGTTTACGTGTCCTATAGTTCTGATTAATTTTCCTCTTGGGTTATATACTAATCGCATACCTCCAATCTGGCTTACTAATCCTAATCTATTATAATTTACATAAACAGAACCTATACGTTTAACTTGTCCTTGTCTATTATAATTCAAAAATACATATCCAACACGTCTTACTTTACCTGATCTATCATGTAAAACAATAGTTCCGTTATTTGTTGGTCCGTAGTAGGTGTTGTAAGTACCAGGCGCTCCATAAGTACGATTTACGCTACTACGTTTTGTATTGACACTTACATTACTACGTCTGTAATAATTATCTCCTTGAGTATAATCTAATTGAGTATTAAAATCAAAACTTCCGTCAGGGAAAATTAAAAATTCAACACCACGTTCTACAAACAAAATTGGTTGTACAAAACGATTTGGGTTTACAACTAAATCTTCACCTTGCGATGCAGATTTATTTTCTGCGGTTACAGTGGTTAATCCCATTAACACACCTGTAATTAAAAGTACTAGTTTTTTCATAGTATTAAGGATTTAGATTTTTGCCTACTATTAAGCGTTTCGGCGTTCGCTATTTGATTAATTAGTTTCAATAGCTGTGCCAAACTTGAAAAGTGTTGATTTTACTAGTATTTTGAAGTGAAATTACATTCCTTTTATTTCAATTTTAAAAGAAATTAGGCATATTTTAAAGATTATTTTTACATTTACGTAAACAACCAACCACCATGTCACTTCAATATAAAGTTTGCGAAAACTGTGAAACAGAATTTAAAGACAGCTTTAAGTTTTGTCCTTGTTGTGGTATGAAAAATAGAGAAGAGTTAACAGTTAGAAGTCTTTTCTATAATACTATTAATAACTATTTACTTTGGGATTCTAAATTTTTAAAAAGCTTTTTGCCTTTAATGGTAAAGCCAGGTTTTTTACCAAAAAAGTTTTTACAAGGTAAACGACTAACTTATTTGCATCCAGCACAGTTTTACTTATTTGTTTCGGTAGTATTTTTCTTCATTTTTTCTTTTTATATCAGAGAAACTAGATCAAAATTAGATAAAGCTATAAAAGAAGAATTAGCTGTAAAAAAAGAAAGAGAATATAGAGAAGCTTTTGAAAAAGTAGCAGATTCTATAAAGTTAGATTCTTTAATAAATAAAAAAATAGATGCAAAAGATAGAAAACCTAACGGTAGTTTTTTTGGGACTTCTTTTACTTATGATGAAAAAGAAATAGACTCTTTAATTGATGCTGGAGCAGACAAAAAGCTTATCTTAAAAAAGATGGGAATGCCTGAAGATGCAGGTTATTTAAAACGAAAGTTTTTTGAGCAAATGTTTAAGTTTCAAAAAGAAAAAGGTGTTGGGTCTATTTATCAAACCATTACAGATAGTTTTCCGATAGCTATGTTTTTTCTGTTACCAATTTTTGCGTTGCTTTTAAAGGTTTTCTATTTTAATAAAGGAAGATATGCCTACCATTTGGTATTTAGTTTTTATTTTTTCTCTTTTATATTTGCGGTAATGGCTATAGACTTAGGTATAAACTGGTTTTATGATATGCCCGATTGGTTAGACTTTTTATTGGTTTTATCTACGTTTTTCTACTTTTTTATAGCAGTAAAAAAGTTTTACCAACAAGGTTGGATTTTAAGTTTTATAAAAAGTGGAGCCATAACTACAATTTTTATGGGCATGATTATTCCTTTTGCTTCAGTGTTAATAGCAGTATTAGCTTTTATGATCTATTAAATCTTATCTTTTAAGTATTTAGCAGTAACACTTTCTTTAACTTTTACCACTTCTTCAGGTGTACCAAAAGCGACTAATTGTCCACCATTTTCACCACCTTCAGGACCAAGATCTACAATGTAATCTGCACATTTAATCAAATCTAAATTATGCTCGACAACAATAATAGAATGTCCTTTTTCAATTAAAGCATAAAATGATTTTAGTAATTTTTGAATATCATGAAAATGCAAACCTGTTGTAGGTTCATCAAAAATAAATAAGGCTTTGTCTTTAGTATTTCCTTTGCCTAAAAATGTTGCTAACTTTATACGTTGTGCTTCTCCGCCAGAAAGGGTAGAGCTGCTTTGCCCAAGTGTTACGTAGCCTAAACCAACATCTTGTAAAGGCTGTAATTTGTCTTTTATTTTGTTTTGCTTGTGTGTATCAAAGAAAGAAATAGCGTCGTCAATGGTCATATTCAGCACATCATCAATGCTTTTATTTTCAAAAGTAACTTCTAAAACTTCCTTTTTAAAACGTTTACCATTACAGGTTTCGCAGACTAAATGTACATCTGCCATAAATTGCATTTCTATAGTAACCTCGCCTTCACCTTTACAGGTTTCGCAACGTCCACCATCAACATTAAAACTGAAATGTTTAGCAGCAAAATTTCTAATTTTACTTAGTTTTTGTTTTGCAAATAAAGCTCTGATATCGTCATAAGCTTTGATATACGTTACAGGATTAGAACGTGATGAACGACCAATTGGGTTTTGGTCGATAAACTCAATATGCTTGATGTTACTAAAATTTCCTTTTAATTCTGAAAATTGTCCAGCTTTATCACTAAATCCTGTTAATTTCTTTTGAATAGCAGGAAAAAGAATTTTCTTAACCAATGTACTTTTTCCACTTCCAGAAACACCGGTAACAACGGTTAGCATTTCTAAAGGAAAAGTAACATCAATGTTTTTTAAATTATTTTCTCTTGCACCAACAACTTCTACGCTATACTTGCTTGTACGACGTTTTTTTGGAACTTCAATTTTTAAAGTTTCATTTAAATATTGAGCAGTAAGTGACTTTGATTTTAAGATGTCTTTAAACGTACCTGTAGCAACAACTTCACCACCAAAAGTACCAGCTTCTGGACCTATATCTATAATGGTATCAGCTTGTTTCATAATATCTTCGTCATGCTCAACAACTATAACCGTATTACCCAAATCGCGTAAAGATTTTAATACCGATATTAGTTTTTCTGAATCTTTTAGATGCAAACCAATACTAGGCTCGTCTAAAATGTACATCGAACCCACTAAACTACTTCCTAGTGATGTTGCTAGGTTAATACGCTGACTTTCGCCACCTGAAAGTGTGTTAGATCGTCTGTTTAAGGTTAAATAATCTAAACCAACGTTGCTTAAAAAGGTTAAACGATTTTTAATTTCGATTAATAAACGTTCGGCAATTTTGGTGTCATAATCATTCAATTCTAATTGATTGAAAAAAATAGACAACTTACTTAATGGCATTTCAACTAAATCTGTAATTGTAGCATTACTCACTTTTACATAACTAGCTTCTTTACGCAAACGTTTACCACCACAAACGTTACATTTTGTTTTTCCGCGATAGCGCGATAACATAACACGATTTTGAATTTTGTAAGCTTTACTTTCTAGCTCTTCAAAAAAGCTATTTAAACCTTCAAAATACTGATTACCTTCCCAAATTAAATTTTTATGTTCTTGACTTAATTGAAAATAGGGTTTGTGTATAGGAAAATCGAATTTATGCGAATTGTTTACCAATTGATCACGGTACCAACTCATACTTTCTCCTCGCCAAGGGAAAATAGCCTCTTCATAAACCGAAAGTGCAGTATTTGGAATTACTAAATCCTCATCAATACCAATAACATCACCGTAACCTTCACATTTTGGACATGCACCGTAAGGGTTATTAAAGCTGAATAGATGCACATTTGGCTCTAAAAACTGCATGTTATCTAATTCAAATTTATTACTAAAATGTCTTATTGAGTTATCTTTTAAAGTTTCAATATAACAATTGCCTTTACCTTCAAAAAAAGCAGTTTGAATGGCATCTGCTAATCGGTTATAAAAATCGTCATCGTCTTTTGTTACAATTCTATCAACAACTAAAAATACATCTTCAGTAGATGTTAAATCTTTTGCTTGATCAATTCTTAAAACTTCATCTTTTACTTTAATTCTAGAATATCCTTGAGCATTTAAGGCGCTAAGTTTGTCTTGAAGTGCTCTTCCTTCTTCTAAATAAATAGGAGCTAGAAGTAAAAGTTTTTCTTTTAAATCAATAGTTTTTATAAATTCTAAAACATCTGTTACAGTGTCTTTTTTGACTTCGTTACCAGAAATAGGAGAGTAGGTACGACCAATACGTGCAAAAAGTAGTTTTAAATAGTCGTAAATCTCGGTTGTAGTTCCGACAGTAGAGCGTGGATTAGTAGAATTTACTTTCTGTTCTATAGCAATTGCAGGCGCAATACCTTTAATATAGTCTACTTTAGGTTTGTTAAGTCTACCTAAAAATTGTCGTGCATAACTACTAAGACTTTCTACATAACGACGTTGTCCTTCTGCATACAACGTATCAAATGCTAAACTAGATTTACCAGAACCTGATAGACCTGTTATAACAACTAATTTACGTCTAGGTATAACAACATCTATATTCTTAAGGTTATGCAATTTAGCACCTTTAATTATGATGTTCTCTTTAGGGTTTACTTCAGAAAGCGTAGTCTTCATAGTCAATTTTCGTATAGATTTGCAAAGATAACACAACAATTTCAGCTTAAAAAATAGATTATTGTGCATTAAAATGTTAAAACTTGAAATTATGTTTGCATTTTTGGAATAATTGTTGTTACATTTGAAACATATCAATTAACCCACAAACACTTTTGCCTATAGCAAAACATTACTTTTTTAATTTATAAACCCCAAGCCCGAAACACGTTTTCTGTGCAAAAAAAAGTAATGATTATGCAAAAAGAATTAATCTCTGATGCTCAATTAGTGAGTAATTATATAAGAGGCGAAGAATCTGCTCTAGAAGTTTTAATTACAAGACATAAACAAAGAATTTACAGTTTTATATACTCTAAAGTTTTTGATAGAGATATATCTGAAGATATTTTTCAGGATACCTTTATCAAAGTAATAAGAACTTTAAAAAGAGGTAAATATAACGAAGAAGGTAAGTTTTTACCATGGGTAATGCGTATTGCTCATAATTTGGTTATAGATCATTTTAGAAAAAACAGTCGTATGCCTAAGTTTGACAACTCAGGAGATTTTAATATTTTTTCTGTAATAAGTGATAATGCTTTAAATGCAGAAAAAACAATTATAAAAGGTCAAGTAGAAGCAGATGTAAGACGTTTGATTGACGAGTTACCAGAAGACCAAAAAGAAGTTTTGGTAATGCGTATGTATAAAGATATGAGTTTTAAAGAAATCTCAGAACGCACAGGAGTAAGTATAAATACTGCTTTAGGACGTATGAGATATGCATTAATTAATATGAGAAAAGTAATAGAAAAGCACAATATTGTTTTAACAAATTAGGATAAACAATAAAGTTAAATCTTATCCGTTATAATGTAGTAACAAACTAAAAATCTACATTAAATGGCAAAACTTTACTCTAATAAACCTAAATCAGATTTTAAATTGAACCCAAAAGATGAAACAATAAGTTTTATCCTTAATTACTCTAAGGCTTTAAGTGTTATAAATTATAAAAGCATGAAGTTTGAATCACTTCAAAATTAAAAGAAAAACGTCCTAAAACATTAGGACGTTTTTTTATGATATTCTTTTAAAACTGTAGCTCTTCCAATAGTTTTTGTAATAATATCTTTATCTAAATCCCAACCACGAGCAGGAGAATATTCTCTTCCATACCAAATGATTTGCAGATGTAAATCGTTCCATAGTTCTTTAGGGAATAGGCGTTTAGCGTCTTTTTCTGTTTGAGCTACGCTTTTTCCGTTAGATAAATTCCAACGATACATCAAACGATGGATATGTGTGTCTACAGGAAAAGCAGGTACACCAAATGCTTGACTCATTACAACACTAGCTGTTTTGTGTCCAACAGCAGGTAACTCTTCTAAAGCTTCAAAAGATTGCGGGACTTCACCATTATATTTTTCAATTAAAATTTTAGATAAACCATAAATGCCTTTACTTTTCATAGGTGATAAACCACATGGTTTTATAATTTCTTTTATTTCTTCTACAGATAATTTAACCATATCATAAGGGTTATCTGCTTCTGCAAATAATAACGGTGTTATTTGGTTAACTCTAACATCTGTACATTGTGCAGATAGTAAAACGGCTACTAAAAGAGTGTAAGGATCTTTATGATCTAAAGGGATAGGGATTTCAGGATATAACTTATTTAACGTATTTATAACAAAATGTACCTTTTCTTGCTTAGTCATTAATTCGTATTTTTGAATAAAATCAAAATTACAACTATGAATACATTAAAACAAGGCGATAAAGTGCCAAATTTTACAGTAAATGATCAAGATGGAAATGCAGTTTCTTTATCTGACTATAAAGGAAAAAAATTAATTGTTTTTTTCTATCCAAAAGCAAGTACACCAGGTTGTACTGCCGAAGCTTGTAATTTAAGAGATAACTACAAAGTTTTACAAGATAAAGGATTTGAATTATTAGGTGTTAGTGCCGATTCTGAAAAAAGGCAAACTAATTTTAAGAATAAGTATGAATTTCCTTTTCCGCTTTTAGCAGATGAAGAAAAAGAAGTAATCAATGCGTTTGGAGTTTGGGGACCAAAAAAGTTTATGGGTAGAGAATATGATGGTATACACCGTAAAACTTTTTTAGTAGATGAAAATGGAGTAGTGGAGCACGTTATTGATAAAGTAAAAACAAAAGACCATGCAGCTCAAATATTAGAGTTGGTATAAGAAGTTAGTTGAAACCTAAATAAAAAAGGCGTTAGATTTAATCTAACGCCTTTTTGTTTTTTATACAATATAAGATTATTTACTTTGAATTTCTTCAGTTTCACAACCAAATAAACTTTGTTCTGCGATTAGTTTAGAAACACCTTCTGGTAACATAGGTTGCCAACCATCTTCTCCTTCAGCGATCATTTTTAATACTTTTCTTGAGAAAACGTTTAATGTAGATGGGTCATAATCAGTAATATCAACCACTTTACCATTGTATTTAAAGAACTTGTAAAGCTCTTTCATTCTTGGATGAACTTTAAGATTATCACTTGTAGTAATTGTTCCATCTTCATTTTCCATAGGGTAAAGATATACGCGTAAATCTTTAAAGAATAACTTACCAAAAGCTTCTAAAATTCCACCACTTAAATGACGATAATATTTCTCATCAAAAATATCTACTAAGTTATTTACACCCATTGCTAATCCCATACGGTTTTTAGTATATTGAGAGAAATACTCTACTAACTTGTAATACTCTTGGAAATTAGAAATCAATACAGTTTGACCTAAAGAACACAGTAAACGTGCTCTATCCATAAAGTCCTGCTCGTCAATTTCACCTTCTGCTCTTAGGTTAGAAAGTGTAATTTCGAAGATAACTTGTGTTTTGTCTTCATCTACCTTATTTTCTTTAATAAACATTTCTAAGGATTTGTGGTACATATCCATATTAACCTTAGTTACAGGTCTAAAACTACCACGTAATGCTAAAATGTTTTTCTTGTAAAGGACTCTTGCAGGAAGTACATTATTACCATCTGGAGCAAACATAACGGCATCTGTCATACCATTTTTAACTAACTGTAAGCTCATTAAACGGTTGTCTACATCTTTAAATACAGGACCAGTAAAGTTGATGGTATCAATTTCTAATTGGTCTTTATCTAAATGATCGTATAAGTATCTTAATAATTTTTTAGGTTCGTTATATTTATAGAAAGCTCCGTAAATTAGGTTAGTTCCTAAAATACCTAATGTTTCTTGTTGTAATCTAGCATCATTCTCTTTAAAACGAATATGAAGAATAATTTCGTTTACTTCTTTGTCTTCGGGATCTATTTGATATTTAATTCCTACCCAACCGTGTCCTTTATATTTCTTAGCAAAATCAATAGTTGCAACGGTATTTGCAAAACTAAAAAACATTCTATGGGGATTGTTTTCTCTTCCTATACGCTCTTCAATAAGTCTGTATTCATGTTGAAGCATTTTACGTAAACGCGCCTCTGTTACATAACGTCTATCTTCTTCTATACCATAAATGGCATCACTAAAGTTTTTATCGTAAGCAGACATTGCTTTTGCAATAGTACCGGATGCGCCACCAGCTCTAAAAAAATGCCTTACAGTTTCTTGACCAGCACCAATTTCGGCAAATGTACCGTAGATGTTTTCGTTTAAGTTAATACGAAGCGCTTTGTCTTTTAAGGATGGAATATTTTCAAATTCTTTATCTCCTTTTAGCGTAATTTCCATAAAAATCCCTATAAAATTAAGTGCTACAAAGGTACCAAATAACTATAGTAAACAAAAAAATTAACTTATTTTTGTTTAAAATTTTAAACAGTTTGAAAATTACATTTTTAGGTACTGGTACTTCACAAGGCATTCCGATTATAGGAAGCACTCATCCAGTGTGTTTAAGCAAAAACCCTAAAGATAAACGTTTGCGTGTTTCAGTTTTGGTAGAATGGGATGATTACACTTACGTAATAGATTGCGGTCCAGACTTTAGACAACAAATGCTTCGTGCAAATGTGAATAAAATTGACGGAATTATTTTCACACACGAGCATGCCGATCATACCGCAGGTTTAGACGATATTAGACCGTTTTTTTTTCGTCAAGGAGATATTCCAATCTATGCACATAAACGAGTAGTAGAGCAACTTAAGCAACGTTTTGCTTATATTTTTGCTACTGAAAATAAATATCCAGGTGTACCAAATTTAGCAATAAACGAAATTGAAAATAAACCATTTAAGCTGAATGATTTAGAGGTTTTTCCTGTGGAAGTTTTTCATCATAAATTGCAAGTATTTGGATTTAGATTTAACAACTTTGCTTATTTAACAGATGTTAAAACAATTCCTGATGAAGAAATGGAAAAACTTAAAAACCTAGATGTTTTAGTGATTAATGCCTTGCGAGAAGAGACTCATATTTCGCATTTAAACTTAGAAGAAGCATTACAAATTATAGATATATTACAACCTAAAAAAGCCTATTTAACTCATATAAGCCACTTGTTAGGTTTTCATGATGAAGTACAACAAAAATTACCAAAAAACGTTTTTTTGGCATATGATGAACTTCAAATTCAACTTTAAAATCAAAAATTATAATGAAGAATAAAATTTTTATGTACCTGTTTATTTTTACGTTACTTGTTGTTTTGTTTCAGTACGTAAACACTAAAAACTACGTAAATGCCAATGATGGACAATTAAAAAGTTTAAAAGAGAAAAACATAAGAATGAAAGACTCTTTAGCGCTTCTAAACAATCAGTTAAATGATTTTATAATGTTTGATTTTAGATATAATCAAGAAGCTAAAGACTATTATTATAACCGAAATATCAATACGGATTCTTTAATTACTTTAATTGAAAATGAATTGTATGATTTAACAGACGTACCAGGAGAACATCCATTAATTCCTTATGCAGCTTCAGAAGGAAAGAAAATGCAATTCAATTCTATTAAAATTTTAAATCACAAGTGGATTATTGCCGATTTTTCTGATGGTGTGTTTTGGGGAGAATTACTAATTAAATATGAAATTACTCCTGAAAATCAATTGAATTTTAAAGTATTAGATCACTTGTTGTATCCTACAAATTAGTGTTTGCTTTCAACCATTCTCTAAACTCATAAAAATTCTGTGGCGCAACGCCATGTCCAACAGGAAACTCGCTATACTTATAGTTTGCGCCTAATTGTTCCATAAATGGTTTGGTTTGTCTTGCCCAATCCACTGGTATAACTTGGTCTACACTTCCGTGTGAACAGTAAAAATTAAGATTTTTATAAGTTTCTGGTGCTTTTAATTCAAATAAATCAGGATTTACATAGCCGCTTAAAGCAATAACATTTTTAATTTTTTCAGGATATGTAAAAGCAACTGCATAGCTTAAAATTGCGCCTTGACTAAAACCTAAAAGTGTTACATTATCACTATCTGCGTTGTATTTAGCTAAAATTTCATCTATAAAATTAGCAATCAAATCTCTAGATTGTTTGGCTTGCTCGTTATCGCTCCATTTTCCTTTTTCTGCATCAAAATTTATGGCGTACCATGCATTTCCAAAAGGTTGCATTGGGTAAGGCGCTTTCGCGGAAATAATTAAAAATTCCTCTGGTAACTCTGAAGCAAAACTAAATAAATCATTCTCATCACTTCCATAACCATGAAAGAGTAGAAGTAATGGTGCATTTTCTTTTAAAGTTGAAGGTCTTACTAAATACTCTAAGCTTAAATCAGTCATTTTTATTTTCCTATTGATGAAAAAATTCGTTGAAAAAACGGTCCAACTAATGGCACAGTTTGCATTTTACCGTTAACAGCATTTATAATTCCGTAGAAAAATAATAAACCCATTCCTACCCAAAATGCTATAGAAATTTGCATATTATCAAACTGACTGATAAAGTATGCAATAATCATATACATTAAGCAAAGTCCTAAACCTTGACGATTATGAAATGCAGTAAACTCATTTTTCTTTTCGTTATTCATTATGATGGCAATAACACTTCCAATAATGGTTAAATAACTCACTACTGCTAATGTTTTTCCTTCTTCAATTATATTTTGATTCATTATAAAACTAATTTTTTGTTGGCATAAATACCGTAAACTTTTCCTTTTAATTCTTGTCCTAAAAAGGCACTATTTTTTGATTTTGAAAGGATATCTGACTTATTAAACTCATATTTTGTGTTTGGGTCAAATAGCGTGATGTTTGCAATTTCACCTTCTTCAATACTAGAAGCTATTGCGCCAAAACGTTCTTTCCCTTTGGTTAATAGTTGAATAGCTTTTTTAGTAGAAAATATCTGATTTAAAGCTCCAAAAGCACTTTCTAAACCAATGGTACCGTAGCTGGCGTGATCAAATTCTACTTTCTTTTCTTCTATAGTTTGTGGGTTATGGTCACTGGTTACCATATCTATTGTTCCATCTTTTACACCTTCAATTAATGCTTCCACATCTTCTTGTGTACGTAATGGCGGATTGACTTTATAACGTGTGTCAAACTCGTTTAAAACATCGTCGGTTAAAAAGAAATTATGTATGGCAACACTGCAAGTTACGTCTAACTTTTTTTGTTTGGCTTCTCTAATTAGCTTTACACTTTCTTTAGTAGAAATTGTTGGTATATGAAGTTTGCCGCCTGCATATTCTAGTATAAATAAATCTCTGGCTACTTGTAGTGATTCGGCTAAATTAGGACTTCCTTTTAAGCCTAATAACGTGCTTGAAACATGCTCGTTAACCATGCCTTTTCCTGCAATTTTTTGTTCTAAAGGAAAACTACAAACTAATCCTTCAAAATTGCTAGCATACTGCAAAGCAATTTTTAATAAATTAGGATTAGTAATTGGTTTTTTATAATCGCTAAACGCTACTGCGCCAGCATTTTTCATGTCAAAAAGTTCAGCTAAATCAACGCTTTCGCTATTTTTTGTTAATGCGCCAATTGGTAACAAATCAACGGTTTGCGATTGTGCTTTTGATAATAAAAAGGCAACATCAGAACAGGTATCGATAATCGGATTGGTATTTGCTTGCAGCGCAATACTTGTAAATCCTGATTTTGCAGCGGTTTTTAAACCGTTTTCTATCGTTTCTCTATCTTCAAAACCAGGTTCGCCAAAGCAAACGCTAGAGTCAAACCATCCTTGAGAAATGTGTAAATTTTCTAACTCAATTTCTTTATAATTGCTAGTGTTTTTAATGGATTTAGCAATTTGTGAAATCTTTCCTTTTTCAATTAAAACATCCACAATTTGATTGTGAAACTTGCTAGATGTATCAATTACTGTTGCCGATTTGATTAAGACGTTCATTTAAAGTATTTTAAGATGAGCATTTCTATGATTAAAAACACTAAAGCTAAAATTACAAACCATTTCCATAACTCATTAACTTTAGTGTCATTTTTTATTGTGTTAAAAGCTTCTTTAACAGAGTTTGAAACATTGATGCCTTCTATGTTTTCAAGGTTTTGATAGGTTAAATCACTTTCGTTTCTGTTGTAATTAAAGCTTACGTATTCTAAAATTTCATTTTTATTCTTTACTTCATAAACACCAGCGTTTTCTGGTAAATCGTTAGTTTTTATAACCACTTTATTGTTGTAATATTGCTGTTCTGGTATTAAAGACTCGTCATTATTAACAAGAGTTAATACAGTATCTGGTTTTAAATTTACAGACACATCAAATTGATTGTTTTGACCGATTGTATAATAAAGTTGGGCAGTATTTAAGCTTTGTTTTGCAATGTTATAAAATGTAGGTACAATTAGATTTATATTTTTAAAGTTTGAATTGTCTTCATTAATTGCAGCGCTAAAAACAAACACGTTATTACGTTGTGATAAAAATGGTTTGTTATCTTCAAATTGAAGGATAGCAGTGCTTTGAGATGTATTTTGAGGAAAATACAGATTAACCTTTGGATACTGAAAGTTATCTATACGTTTTTCAAAAACACCATTAGCGTAAATTGGATGTGCATAATTTATGGATGTAATGCGCTTTTCTTGCTCTAAAATTGAATTAAAAACACTAAAGTTAAATTGCTGTAAAAACCTATTGTAGTCTGATAAATTTCCTTTTATATTAGGTATAAATGCAACGACGCCACCTTTGTCTGTAAAGACTTTAAGAGCAGTAATTAAAGTATTTGGTAGGTTTTCAATTTCGTTTAATATTACTAGGTTTTGTGTATCAAAAAGGGCATAATCTAATGTGTTTGGTGTTTTTTTTGTAAAATTAAACTCGTCTTCAGTAAAAATTCCATTTAAATAGTTGGCATCATCGTTAGACACTGCTAAAACATTAATTTTTGAAGGCGTATTTATACTAAAATATAAGGTGTTATCAAATTGAAGTTGCGCCTCATCAATAGTAATTTTACCTTTTGTAGTTTGATTGTTAGGTATTGTAAAAATAGCTTTGTTTTCGTCTTTAATTTCAACTGAAACTTTTGAGACTAATTGATCATTATTATATAAAGAAACAGGTAAATTAATAGTAGTAGTTTGATTACTTTTTAATAAAGCAGTCAACTCATAATTAGTTGCGTTTTGTTTAGAAATATACAAACTGTCAATAAACGCATTTGTTTTACTTACAAGGTTTAACTGAATAGCACTTAAAGTAATACTTGAATCCTTTTCAATACTAAATTCTTGTGTTTTTTGCTGAAAATCTGACACAAAAATCAAGTTTTTAATGCTATTTGCTTTATTAGAAAATAGCTTTTTAGCTTTCAATAACGCAGCGTCATAACTTAATTGATTTGAAGAATATTCAAGTTGAAGTAATTCGTTTTTAATTGCCTTTATAGTTGTGTTTCTATAACTATCAGTATTGGTAATTAGTGAGAATTTTTCATTCTCATCAATAGAAGTAATGATATCTTGTATTGCACGTTTTAAAAGTGGACCATTATTACCTTTAGCTTGCATACTAAACGAGTTGTCTAGGTATATAACGGTTTCCTTTTCTGTGTTAAAACTATTAGTTTTTGAAAAATAGGGCTGAGTAAAAGCAATGATAATAGCAGTTAAAAGTAGTAACCTAGTTAATAAGACTAGCCACTTTTTAATTAGTTGACTTTTACGTGTTTGTAATTGTACCTTTTTTAAAATAGCAACGTTTGTAAAGTATTCTTTTTGAAACTTTCTTAGTTGAAATAAGTGAACAATAATAGGAATTAGCAGTAAGAAAAGCGCGTAAAGAAGTTCTGGGTTTTTAAACTGCATGTGTTATTAAAAGTTTGTCAAAGATAATAATTGAACAATTAAAAACAGCAATAAGAAATTAACATTTTAACAAAATCTTAATCTTTACGATTGTAACAAATTTTACTTTTGAGCGTCTTGTTACCAAGACCATTAACAAATAATATTTAAATATGAAAAAACTCCTATTATCAACACTTGCTTCAGGACTTTTACTAGTAGGTTGCGGTGGATCTAAAACCACTACAAGTCTTTTAGCAACACAAACACCTATTGAAACTTCAATAGACTTATCTAAAGTAACAAATGATAAAGTACCAGTAACGATTAACCCTGGTCGTTTTACTACAGAAACAGTAACGTATAGACTGCCAAGAGTTGTACAAGGAACATACTCGGTAAGCGACTTTGGTAAATATATTGATAGTTTTAAAGCTTTTAATTATAAAGGAGAAGAGTTATCTACAAGTAAGGTAGACACAAATACCTGGACAATTACTAATGCTAAAGACTTAGATTATATTACCTATTATGTAAATGATACTTTTGATCAAGAAGTTGAAGGAGGAATAGGAGGCGAGCAACCTTTTTCGCCAGCAGGAACAAACATAGAGCCAACAAATTATGTAATGAATTTACATGGATTTATAGGGTATTTTGATAGTTTAAAAAACAGTCAATATAAATTAGATGTAACTGCGCCAGCAAACTTTAAACGTACATCTGCTTTGCAGGAAACTTCAAATAAAACAAGCGAGGACGGAAGCTTAATCACATCAAGCTACTTTGCACCAAGATATTTTGACATTACAGATAACCCAATGTTTTATGGAGAATTAGATGTAGAAGAATTTCAAGTAGGAGACATTAAAATTGTATTAAGTGTTTACTCTCCTAACAAAGTACATTCAGCTACAGAAATTAAAGGTGTTGTTGAAAAAATGATGCAAGCTCAAAAAACATATTTAGGCGATATAAACAGCACACCTCGTTACGATATCTATTTATACTTATCTGATGGATCAGAAGGTTCTCCTAAAGGATTTGGAGCTTTAGAGCATCATACGTCTACAGTAGTTGTTTTACAAGAAGATATGCCATTTGATGCTTTAGCAGAAAGTATGATAGATGTCGTGTCTCATGAGTTTTTTCACATCGTAACACCATTAAGTGTACATTCAGAAGATGTACATTATTTTGATTACAACCAGCCAACATTTTCTAAGCATTTATGGATGTATGAAGGCGTAACAGAGTATTTTGCAACGTTATTTCAAGTAGATCAAGGTTTAGTGGATAACCAAGAATTTTACGGTGATATTTTACAAAAAATACAAACCGCTAAAAACATGAATGACTCAATGAGTTTTACCGAAATGAGTGAAAATGTTTTAGATGAGCCTTACGCACCACAATATTATAACGTTTATATGAAAGGTGCTTTAATCGGTATGTGTATTGATATCATTATGCGTGAAGAAAGTAATGGACAGCGTGGTATTTTATCTTTAATGAAAGAATTATCTAATAAATACGGAAAAAACAAACCATTTGAAGACGATAAATTAATAGACGAAATCACTGCAATGACTTACCCAAGCGTTGGAGAGTTTTTAAATACACATGTAGTTGGAGGAACACCAATAGACTATAATGTATATTTTGAAAAAGTAGGCTTAATGATGAGTGAAGGAAAAGTAAAAACTAACTACATCCAGAATGGCGGTGAGTTAATTTTTGCTCCTAATCAAGAAACTATGAAACTTCCATTTTCTGAAGCTGTAAAAAAAAACAGTTTTTGGGCAGATAATGGTGTACAACCTGGTGATGTAATGAAAACTGTAAACGGTGAAGCTTTTTCTTTTATGACTGCACAAAAAATCTTAACAGATATGTATATGTGGAAACCAGGACAAGAAGTAGAAGTTGTTATTGATAGAAATGGTAAAGAATATACTGTAAAAACAAAACTAACACAGTCTTATACTACAGGAAAAACTATTACCGAAAACCCAGAAGCAACACAAAAGCAAAAAGAAATTAGACAAGCTTGGTTAAAAGGCTAATCCTCTAATTTATTTTGATAGAATGATTAAAAAGCTTGGTGTAAAACCAAGCTTTTTATTTTTGGCATAATTAGTGAATTATAAGTTAAAGATGAATATTACTCATCAAAAATTAGTATATTTAATCATATTAAAACACATCAAAATGAAACAAGTTATCCTTTTAGCATTCGCTCTATTTATGACAACAGGAGCAGTAATGGCACAAGATAAAATACAAGTAGAAGACGCTAATTATGTAATTCTATTAAATGAAAAAGTATATCATTATACACAAAAAGGAGTAGAACCCTTAAAAAAAGAATTAAAACTGCACAACGGAACTATTGTGCAAACAGATGGAACTTATACGACGGAAGACGGTAAAACAATGAAGCTTGAAGACGGACAATGTTTAGGAATGAGTGGGAAACTCTACAAAGACCAAGCAACATTAGCCAAAAAGCTTAAAAAAGAAATGAATTAAAGATTGATACACTCTTAAAGCCTGATAATTTTATCAGGCTTTTTTCTTTTCAATAATTTATTAATTTGTACCCATAAATCATTAAAATGAAAAAGACCTACCTAATTTCACTTCTCTTATTATTAAGTACTATACAAGTAAAAGCCCAACATTTATATGAAATTTTATGGGAATCTGATGGGATCGCTTATTTAGCAGTTTTGGCAATAACAGAAGATGATGCTTTTTTTAGAGTAAATTATTTTATAAACGGTGAAGAAAATATAGTTTCATTTAAAGCAGATGTAATCCATAGAGAAAATCATATTAATTATTTTGACGGTTTTGATGTAAAATCTATTAAAGGCTCGAGTAACGATAATTATTATGCAGATAATTTTTATGTTGTGTCTGATAAATCTTCTGCTTACAAGAAATATTCAGAGCCAATTAATAATATTTATCGTTACGATGACGAAAACCCAATTATAGAAGAAGATATCGATATCATTTGGAAAGGAAAAAAAATAAAGTATTGGAATAAAGTAGACCAAAGTGATATAACACCAGAATATCTACAACAATTTTTTAAAATTGATGAAAAAGAATACCAATACTTTCTTAAGAATTATACCCCAAAAAATGATGCAGATTTGCCTAAACCAAAAAATATAGCAGTTTTTGCAACGCGTTCAAGCGGTTTTAATGAAGATATTATTTATAAAACACAAAAGACATTTCCTAAACAATGGATTGTAGAGCAATTAAAAAAGAAGTTTAAAGTTACACAAGTCAGTTATATAGACAATAATTGGTTAGTAGTTATGTCTTACGGAGATTACGGTTTATACTCAAAACAAGAATGGCATATTAGTACAACTTTTCCTGAACAATGGATAGAATCTATGTGGAAAAAAAATTACCGAATAACAGAAGTTAACTATGTTAATAACAAATGGGTACTGATTATGACAAAAGGTGAAAAATTTGGAAAGAAACAAGCTTGGAACAAAGATGAAAAATTTCCTGTAGATTGGGTTAATAATAAATATGAACAAAACTTGAAAGTTACAAATGTGACTTATGGTGAAGGAGAATGGTTAGTGATAATGACAGATAAAGCTGTAGGTTTTGATGAAGAACTATATGAATTTGAATACTATCCTAAAGAACCCATGTCTATACAATATGATAAATATAAAATGACAGTAAGAACGATTGCATATGGTGATAATAGTTGGATATATGTTTTGGTTAAAAAATTATCTGTTTATAAACAGAATAACCAATTATGTAAAAATTTAGATGAAGTAAAACAATTTATAGATAACAATAGCACAAAGTCAATTACAGATATTGTTATTGAATATTAAGCTTACTTTTCTACAGAAAAAGTAAAAGTTGTGCCTTCATCTATTTTAGAGGTTAAACTCACTTCTCCGCCTAATTTTTCGACTAAAGTTTTAACGGTGTATAATCCAATACCAGTACCTTTATTTCCGTATTTATCAGCATCATGTGCTGTATTAAAAAGTTCAAATAACGATTCTTTTTTCTTGATAGCTATTCCGTTACCGTTATCAGAAACTGTAAAGTGATGATGTGTTTCACTTTCACTATAACCTAAAACAACCAATGGTTGTGGTTTTGTGTTGTATTTTATTGCGTTATCAACTAAATTTAATATAATTTGAGTAACTGCAGACCTATTAATATCTCCTAAATTAGCGTCATCATTAAGCTGAAATTGAGATGTTTTTAAGCTTAGTATTTGCTTTACATCATTATAGATGCTAGATAATTCGGTAGCTTCTTTTTTGTCTTGTAGTAAAGCTTCAGATTTATAATGCATTAAAATTCCGTCAATATAAGCTCTTAAAGTATCTGCAGATTCTTCAATAAAATCTAAATATTGTAAATCTATTTCAGGGTGAGAGACTTTTAATTCATCTTTAAATAATTGTGATAATGAGGTAATATTAGCTAATGGCGATTTTAGATCATGAGACACTTTACCTGCAAATGTATTTAATGATTGGTGCCTTTCTTCTAATAAATTATAAGCATTAGTTAATTGTATGTTTTTTAATCGTAACTCAAATAAATTAACAACTTGCTTAGCTAATGTTATCATTGCTTCTTGTTGTTGTTTGTCTAACTGTTTTGGTTTTACATCATAAATACACAATGTGCCTAAAGGAAAACCATCGGGATTAATTAAAGGTACGCCAGCATAAAAAGCAATGTTGTGTTCTTTTATTAAAGGATTGTCATGAAAACGCTCATCTTTAGTAGCATCTTCTACTATAAAAATGGGACTTTTGTCTAATATAGCATGACCACAAAAGGATATGTTTCTTGGTGATTCATTAAACGGAATACCGTAATGAGATTTTAAAAAGTTTCTATCGGCATCTAAAAGCGTGATTAAAGAAATAGGTACATCACAAATATTAGCAATAAGATTGGTAATGTTATCAAAATCTTCTTCAGGTAAGGTATCTAATAATTTGTATTCTTTAACGGCATTTAGGCGTTCGCTTTCGTTTTCAGGGAATTTGGGTGCAATCATTTGTTTTTTGTAGGCTTAAGGTTTGTATTTAAGCTTACGTAAAGATAAAGGTCAAGGTTTTTAATTATGTTAAAATTTTTCGAAAACTCCTAAACCAAATAAAGCAAAGTCATATTTAACAGGATCTTTTGGGTCTAAACTTCTTAAGTTTTTGTCTAATTCTTGTAACGCTTTAGCATCGTTTTGCTTTCTGCTTAGTAAGCCTAATTTTCTAGCAACGTTACCAGAATGTACATCTAACGGACAAGATAACTCTGAAGGTTTTATGCTTTTCCATATACCAAAATCTACACCTGTATTATTTGGTCTAACCATCCAACGTAAAAACATGTTAATACGTTTTGCAGCACTGTTTTTTATAGGATCACTTATATGTTTTTGTGTTCTTGGTAAATGATTGATTTCAAAAAATACTTGTTTAAATTCTGAAATAGAATGCTGTAAATTTTCATTATTATTTTTAGTAAAAACAGCTTCTAAACCATTGTGATTATTATAAATATGCTGAAGTGCTTTTATAAAAGTAATACAGTCTGTACCATTAAAAGTACGATGTACAAAGGTTTCAAAACGTTGTAAGTCTTCGTCTTTATGATTTAAAATGAAATCATATGGCGAATGCTCTAATAAATCCATTAATTTATTAGCATTATTGATGATGCTTTTACGGTTTCCCCAAGCAATAGTAGCGGTTAAAAATCCTGCTATTTCAATATCTTCTTTTTTAGAAAATTGATGTGGAATTTGAATAGGATCACTCTCAATAAACTTTGGGTTGTTATATTGTATTACTTTTTGATCTAAAAATTCTTTGAGGTTTTCTATTGTTTCCAATACTTATTTTTTGATAGAAAATTTAAAGCTACTACCAACACCAACTTCAGAATGTACAGTAATATTTCCGCCTAAATTGCTAACTAATTTTTTTACTGTAGACAAACCAATACCGTGACCTTTTTGTCCAAAACGATCAATTTCTTCAACTGTAGAGAACAACTTAAATATTTTTTTCTGTTTGTCTTTTGGTATGCCAATACCATTATCTGTAACCGTAATAAAATTAAAATCTGCTTGTTTGGTGTCTAATTCTACATCAATTACAGTTTCATCTTTATCATTGTACTTTAAGCTATTAGTAATTAAGTTTAATAAAACAAGTTCTAAAGCAGCTCTATTACTAGTTATATCATAATCTTTTTCAGGTAGATTAATTGTACAATCTACTTTTATATTTATGATGTCTATAACTTCTTCTAGTAATTGATTAAAAGAAAATGTTTCTACAGAAGATGAAGAAGAATGGCTGTTTTCGTAGTAATTTAAAAGGTTATTGATATAGTTACTTAAAGAAAGTGACGACGATTTTATGTTTTTTAAGTAGTCAACTCCGTTATCGCCAATTGCGTCTTTATATTTAGATTTTAAAATATCTGTAGTTAAAATCATGTTTGCTAAAGGCATTTTCATGTCATGCGCTACTTGAGAGGCAAACCCTTTAAGCATCTTATTTTTTTTGGTAAGCTTTCTTTTGGTTTGTTTAAGCTTTAAGTTGCTTTTATTAAGCTCTATTAGTTTTACAACTTGTTGCGATAGTAATTTTAAAGCCTCTTTCTGGTCATTATTTATTGTGTTAGGTTTATTGTCTATAACACAAAGTGTACCTAATTTGTGATTGTTTTTATCGATTAAACAAACACCAGCATAAAAAATAATAGACTCTTCACCGTTTTGTGCATACGGATGATTAACAAAACATAAGTCCTTTTTCGTATCTTCTACAATGTAAACCTCATCATCACTTGCTACTGCATAACTGCAAAAAGATAAATCTCTTTCAGAAGTACTTATTTGCATACCTCTTGCAGATTTAAACCAAACTTCGTCCTTATCTACAATAGAAATTAAAGAGATAGGCATATTGGTTAATGTAGAGGCTAGTGAAGTAATATTATTAAAGCTAATGTCGTTTTGACACCTATCTAGCTTGTAACTCTGTACAGCTAAAAGCCTTTCTTTGTCATTTTTAGGAATTGTGTTTAGCTGCATTTTTTAAGAGAGTCAGAAATTTTGTTTAACTAAAGTAGTGAAAATATATATGCAAATACGTTAAAGGTTAAACAATTTTACCGTCTACCATTGTTAGTTTTCTATCGGCTAGATTTGCTAATTCTTCGTTGTGTGTAACTATAACAAAGGTTTGTCCAAACTCATCACGAAGTTTGAAGAATAGATTATGAAGATTTTCTGCGCTTTCGCTATCTAAGTTACCCGACGGTTCGTCTGCAAAGATTAATTCAGGATTGTTTACTAAAGCTCTAGCAACAGCGACACGTTGTTGTTCTCCGCCAGAAAGTTCATTGGGTTTATGGTTGTATCTGTGTGATAAACCTAAAAAGTCTAATAATTCTTTAGCGCGTTTTTCGGCTTCATTTTTATTAGTTCCCTTTATAAACGCAGGAATACACACATTTTCTAACGCTGTAAACTCTGGTAATAATTGATGAAACTGAAAAATAAAACCTATGTGTTTATTTCTAAATTCAGCTAATTGTTTTTCATTTAAAGCAGTAATGTTTTTATCATTGATAATTAACTCTGTTTCTGAGTTTTTATCAATAAAATCTAAGGTTCCTAATATTTGAAGTAAGGTTGTTTTTCCTGCTCCAGAAGCACCAACTATCGAGACAATTTCACCTTTATTAATCGTAACATCTACACCTTTTAGTACGTGCAAATCGTCATAATATTTGTGAATGTTTTTTGCTTTAATCATAGACTTTTATAAAGCTTGAAAATTACTACTTTAAATTAGCTTTAGCAAGGTTAGATGAAGTTACTTTTTTTAGAGAATACCTTTTTTAAATCGTTATAATCTATAAAATATACCATTCTTAAAGAGAAGGTATTACGTTGCTTTTGCTTAAATAAATCGTCTAACGTATCAAAATAACTTGCATCTGAGTTTGAGGATTGATTAAAAATCTGATTACGATATAAAGCTGTTAACTGACTACCAGGTGCAAATTGCCACGTGTAGCTTAAGTCTAAATTCCAAGTATTAAAATTAATATCTGGATTAAAATCAGGATCGTAACTTATATTCTCTTTGGTGTAAACCTCAGATTGTACCAAACGTCCATTACTTTGTAAAACATACATTTCTGGGTCATAGGTTACGGTACTTACATAGTTTCTAAAACTTAACGTTAATGCGTTAAAAGAATTAAAATTATAGCTTCCAGAAATACTAGACGTAATTTGTATTCTATCACGTTGACCAAAAATGATACGGTCGTAAATTTCTTGTCCGTTTACATAACCTCTATCTGCCGTATAGTCATCATAATCAAAACCTAACAATAATAAAAACTTGTCGTTAAATTTAAATCTAGGATTGATTCCAAACCAATAATTATTAAAGTTATCACGCTCTTTATCAAAAAAACGTCCGTAACCAAAATTAGCATCTAATGCAAAAAACTTATTGTAGTTAGAAGAAATCCATATATTGGTTTGCGCATAATTTTTGGTTGTAAAAAAGCTATTAAAACCATTACGAGGTTCAAAATAATCATGTTGTTCACCAATATTCCAGTTACTATTAATACCATAACTAAGTAACTTTTTGTTAGTAGCGTTAAATTCAAAACCTGTATTTTTTCCGGTATACACGCTAGGTGTAGCTAACCTATTATAGTTAAACCAAGTACCTATATACATGTTATTTAGATGTTTTGTCGGTTCAAATATGCGATAACTAGCACTTGCACTAAAATTATTATAATTGTTTCTAAACTGAATACCTAAATCATTTGGATCAAAATTAGTATCGGCATAATTATAGTCCAAAGACACTCTATATTTACCACTAATTTTACCAATTCCAGCTTCTACAGCATAACCGTTTTCTTTATCCGATACGTCATTAAACGTACTCATTTTTCCATTGGCATAAATACCGTAAGTATTCTTTTTATTGACAATATTGGTTAAAAACCCAGTCACATTCGCATCTCTAAAATCGCCATCTCTAGTTACATTGGTGTTGATTAATGTTACCGAAGAGTTTTTATTAAACTGCTGGTCTAAAACCATAATATTGTAGTTAGCTAAAGGCTCTACAATAGCTTTGCGTCTAGATTTTCTTATTTCTTCGTTGTCAGAATTTGGGTTTAAAACTTGAGTTTTTTCTATGTCTACATAGGTTTTTTGGGTAATAGCATTAAAAAAACCAATTCCTAAACCATTTTTTGTACGTCCCGAAATTTTTACAGCATTTAACAGCTGCACTTTTTCTGGGTATTCAATAATATCTTCGTCATCATCTAAAATAGGAAATCCGCTTGGTGCATCACCAATACGTCTAGAGTAGAAGAGGTTACCTTTGCTAAACAAATCAATACCTTCTGTAAAAAACTGTCTTCTTTCTGAAAATTGTTGCTCAAATGGACCAAGATTTAAAATCACATTATCAAAACCTGCTTGACTAAAATCTGGTATTAATGTGGCATCAAGCGTAATATTTTCGGTAATACCATATTTAACATCCATACCAGCTGCAAGATCGGTTTCGGTTTCATTATCATAGGTGCTAATTAATCCAGAAGCGTATGGAAAAAAGCTTAATCGTGTTGGTGGCGATATGTTTTTGATGCCTTTAAGTTCGGCGTGATATAATCCAATATTTCCTTTAGAAGGATCAACAGGATTCCACGTCATTTGTTCTCTAGTTTTACGGTAATGTCTATGAAATTGTATGCCCCAAGTTGGGTTTTCTTGTTGGGTAAAACGTAAAGCTCTGTAAGGTATTTTAACTTCTACAATCCAACCGTCGTTTTGCATTTTTACATCGCTTTCCCAAACAGCATTCCAGCCAAAATCTTCTCCGTTATTAGGACTTTCAACAGCATCGGCTTGTGTTCCAGAACTAAATACAAAAAACTCGGTGTTATTTTGTGCGTCATTATTAGGGTTAAAAATAATGCCAAAAAAATCAGATTGACCAAAGTTATCACGTTGTGTAAACTGTTTTAAAATATCTTCTGGATTGTCATAACAATACGCTGCGATATAAATACCAGCATCGTCGTACGTCATTTTTACTTCGGTTCTTTTTTCTTTGTTAGGCAAATCGCCTAAATCTGGTCTAAATTCGGTAAAATTTGTTGCAATTTGTGCATCATTCCATGCGATATCATCTAAAACACCATCTATTTTTGGTGCTATATCTGTACGTTTTATTTGGTAAGTTTTTTTGTCTTGAGCATTGAGTTGAAATGCTAATAATATGGTGAATAGCGATGTTAAGATTAATTTCATTTTGATTGATTAAATGTGGTTTTCTCAATAAAGACTATACAAAAGTAATAATGTTACACTTAAGGATGCAAAACTATGTTTGTCATTGCATTTTTCTCATAAGATAACGTTAAAATCTTTTCAGAAATTATAGAGAATCAATGGTTAATTAATAGAAAACACTATTTTTATTGTGAAGTAATTAAACTATTATGCCATACAAGAAATTTGAAGAATACAACATGCAAGTAACCGACGATGTAAAAGACCGTTACAAAAGTATTATTACAGAACTTGGTGAAGATACCAAACGTGAAGGTTTGCTAAAAACACCAGAACGCGCCGCAAAAGCCATGCAGTTTTTAACGCAAGGTTACAATCAAGATGCTGCCGAAATCCTTAAAGGCGCCATGTTTAAAGAAGATTATCATGATATGGTTATTGTTAAGGATATTGAATTGTATTCGCTTTGCGAACATCATATTTTGCCATTTTTTGGTAAAGCACATATTGCTTATATCCCAAACGGACATATTGTCGGACTAAGTAAATTACCACGTGTTGTAGATGTTTTTGCAAGACGCTTGCAAGTACAAGAACGCTTAACACATCAAATTTTAGATTGTATAAACGATACTTTAAAACCTGCTGGTGTTGCTGTAGTGATTGAAGCTAGTCATATGTGTATGATGATGCGTGGCGTGCAAAAACAAAACTCGGTAACTACAACATCGGGTTTTAGAGGCGCTTTTCAAAATATTGAAACACGTACTGAGTTTTTAAATCTGATTAATGCAGATTTGAGTTAGCTTAAAAGTTCAAAGTTGAAAAGTTTGAGTGATTTTGAGTGATTGCTGAGCGTAGTCGAAGTAAAACGATAAAATTGTATTTAGATAAGTTCAATAGAGCTATCGAGAAAAGGTTAATAAGCAAAAATTCTTATTCTCGATACAAATTTTACTCATTACTATCGTAAAATTCACTCGAATTGACGAAATTTTATTAAAACGAACAATTAGTAAAGACTAATAACTTACTACCAAACACCAAATACGTATTACTCTTTCATTTTTGGAATACTATTTGCTATTAACTTTATAGAATTCAAAACATTATAAATGAACAACAACACAAACAAATACACCAAACTGTTTTTAGGTTTGCTTTTTGATGCTTTAGGATATGTTACTTTTATTATTCCTGGTATTGGCGAATTTGGAGACATCATTTGGGCACCAGCATCTGCATGGTTAATGACTAAACTTTATAAAGGTAAAACGGGTAGAGTAGCAGCAGTAGTGTCTTTTATAGAAGAGGCGCTACCTGGTTTTGACGTCATCCCAACCTTTACCATTATGTGGTTATATACCTATGTATTTTCAAACAAAAAACAAGATCAAACTATTGATGTTAAATAGGATTGGTTTTACTTTTTAATTGTTTTCTTTTCGTTCAATAATGGTTCTGTGTACTGATTATACAAGTCAAACAAGTATTCAATTCGAGCAGTTTCATTTGTAAAGGCTTGAGGTCTGTAGCATAAATCAACTGCTTTATCTAAATCTCGATGTGCTTTTACTAGATTAGAAGGCATTGTTAACGGATGATATAAATCTGCTAAACTACTATCAGGAAATTCTGCTCTTGCATCTAATACTTTTTGAGCTTTTTGTTCTACTTTTTGTTTGTTTTTTTCGCTAGGTTCAAGTGGCCAAGGATAATTATTATAAACTAAGTTGTTAGAATACCTATAATCACTTTTGAGTTTACCGGCTACAGTTCTAATCCATACATTATGCATAAGTGATTGCAAAATCCCAAATTGATATTTTGTAGCATTTGGAAGACCATACGCACTATCAGCCAGAATTGTTTCTTTAGGTATATAACCTATTGGTAAATAGTTTCTTTTATGAGATGAAACTCTTGGAATTAAAAGGTAATCATTTTCAGGTTGTCTAATGTCTCCAAAAAGGTAAGGTGTTGAAGCCTTTGAATTTACTGATTTAGATTTGGCTGATTCACGAAATGATTTACACTTATTAATTCTTTCTATTAGAATACTTGATTTTTGTATTAAACTAGGGTTAATGTCCTTAAGCCAAAAACAGTATCTCCATTTTTCATTAAGCATTTCAAAAGAACCTCCATATCTTTTTATTAAAATATTTAACTCTGGGTTAGTCTTGATTAATTCATCCTTTTCGTTTTGTGATAATAATAGATTACCATCGTCATATGGTATATTACCTCTTATCATTTTTTGAGTGTTACATATTGGAATTCTAGTTTTATCAATAAAAATGTTATTACCATTAACTAGATATGGATTGATGTTACGAGCAATGATTTCATCAGGTTCACCATTGATATCATAATAATCATAGAGTTTTTTCTGTTTTTCTTTTAAAGAAAAACCAATAATAACACAATGAACAGCAGCTTTACCTTTTGCATCATTTTTCCAATTAAATGTTCTATGAGCGAAATTTATTGTCAAACCTTGATTAACTAAAATTTCATACCACAAAATCGAAACTTGTTCTCCTTGTGATACAGAATTAGTCGACACAAAAGCAGCTTCGATATTTGTATCATTAATATATTTAGCAGCTAAATAATACCAAGCAGCTACATAATCTAATTTACCGTAATTAATTGTTTTTTCAAAAACAACACTCATATCTTCAATTTGAGTTTTGTTCTTCATTGCTGCACCAATAAAAGGTGGATTTCCAATGATGTAAGAAAGTTCTGTTTTGGGCACAACATCTTCCCAATTGATTCTTAAAGAGTTACCGTGTATAATTTTAGCTGCTTTTTTTAATGGTAAACGTGCAAAATATTGCCCAAATTCTTCTGAAACACGCATATTCATTTGGTGGTCAATTAACCACATAGCAACTTCTGCTATTTTTGCTGCAAATTCGTCATATTCTATTCCGTAAAATTGGTCTACATCTAACCAAAGAATAGAGGAAACATCTAAAACTTGTTCCCCTTTTTTAAATAGCTCACGTAAAATGTCAATTTCTAAAAGTCTTAATTCTCTGTAAGTAATAATTAAGAAATTTCCACTTCCACAAGCTGGGTCAAGAAATTTTAGAGTCGATAATTTATGATGAAACTCTTTGAGTTTTTTAGAACTTGATTTTATCTTTTCAAATTCTGCTCTTAACTCGTCAAGAAAAAGTGGTTTGATAAGTTTAAATATATTTTTCTCAGAAGTATAATGAGCTCCTAAATTTCTTCTCTCTTCTGGGTTCATTACACTTTGGAATAGTGAACCAAAAATCGCAGGTGATATTTTTCCCCAATCTAAACCAGATGCTTCCAATAAAATGTTACGCATTTTGGTATTGAAAGAAGCAATAGGTAAAAACTCTTCAAATAATTTACCGTTTACATAAGGAAATTGATTTAAATGGTCGTCTAAGTTTTTAAGTCTTTTTTCTTTTGGTGTATTTAAAACTTGGAAAAATTGAGCCATTAAAGCTCCTAAATCACTTCCGTCTTCGTTTGTTTTTTGGTCTAAAAATTCTTTAAAAGTATCTTTTTCAAAAATGCTTGTATCGTCAGCAAAAAGTATAAATAGTAAACGAACTAAATACACCTCTAAATGATGCCCTTTATAACCAAACTCTTCAAGTTGGTCGTGAAGTTTTCCCATTAACTCAGCAGCTTTTATATTTACTGGGTCTTCTTCTTTAAAAGTTCTTTTTTGATAACCTGCAATAAAGCCAAAGAGTTTTACATTTTTGTAAAGTTCTGAAACGTGAAATTCGTGTTCAGTTTTTTCGTCAAGGTCAAAAAGTTTGATTTTGTCAAAATCTGAAACTAAAATGTATTTTGGTAATTCGTGTTCTTTTAGTCCAGGAAAATAATCAGTTGCTTGCTCAAAAGCTTTGTCTAAACTTCTTCCTTTTGATTTATGCTCAACAAGTAAAGTACCTTTCCAAAAAAGGTCAATAAATCCTTGATTTCCACTTAATTTTTTGACAGGTTCTTCAAATGTTGCCACTCGTCTGCGTGATATTCCAAAAACGTTGAAAAAATCATTCCAAAAACTATCTTTTTCAGCTCGTTCCTTTGTTTCTTCTGCCCATTCATTTGAGAACTTTAACGCTCGATCTTTTATTTCATTCCAGCTTAATGCCATTAATATATTTTGTTAATTAGTTTTAAATATTCAAATAACTTTTAATATCTAAATATAAAAAAATCCCAACGCTAAGTCGGGATTTTTTTGAAGTAATCTTCACTATGTTATTAACAGTTATAAAGTATAATTTAAACCAAAACTAATATTGCGTCCCATGTTAGCAATACCATCTGTTTTTAAGCGTGATAAATGGTTAATGTACACTTTATCGGTTAAGTTAGTACCTGCAATGCTTATATCTAAAGGATTTTTAAATAATGTAATCGTTGTACCAACACCAGCGCTTAAAAGGTTGTAGCTTGGTGTTGTGGTTTCAAACTGGCTCACATTGTTTTGTGCAAATGTGGTACGCAGTTTTACAAATGCATAACTGTTTTTTAGGGTATTGGTATTAAACTCTGCACGTAACGTGTTGGTTAAACTGTTAGCAGGTATTAATGGTAAATAATCATCATTATCTTGTTGTCCTGTTACGGTTTCAAAACTAGACTCTAAATGTAACCAATCTAAAGGATGCGGATGTAAGTGTACACCAAACTCGCCACCATATAAACGCGCATTACTTTGTAAATAGTTATATACAGGTGTGTTGTCTATAAAATTTCCGTTAGGCGCTAAATAGATGTAATTATTAATGTGGTTATAAAAACCGTTGGCAAAAATTTCAAAATGCTCGTTAGCATATTCTAAGGCTAAATCGGTTTGAAAGTTTTGCTCATTTTTAAGGTCTATATTTCCTACTTCGTATCTATTTGTTCCGTGGTGAGTCCCATCAGACACTAACTCAGATAAATTTGGTGCTCTAAATCCTGTGGCTAGGTTTAATCGTGCTACAATAGTTTTAGTCACATTAGCTTTGATACCAGCAGCACCATTAAAGCTGTTAAATTGCTTAGTAATAGCATTGTCTATATCTATACTTCTGTGATCAAAACGTGCACCTAATTGCAAGTCAAAAGTTTCAAAATGAATATGTGATGTAGCTAACACACCAACATCATTAGTTGTTGCGTCTGGTATTAATTGTTCTTCGCCATAATTACTGTTGTTTTGAAGCATACCTTGTACACCAACAATAGTTTCAAATCTACCCATAGCAGGTAAGTTGTATTTAATGTTGTAGTTAAAGGTTTTTAACTTCATATGTAGTGCTGGCGCTTCGTCTTCGTGGTGTTCATCTTCATGTTCTTCTTCGTGCGCATCTTCGTCATGATCATGGTCATCTTCATCTTCGTCATGGTGTTCCTCACCGTGTTCTTCGTGATGATGGTCTTCAAATTCTTGTCTATCGTTGTAGATATAACCTAAGTTAATATCTAAGCTAGAATTATCAAAAAACCACGTACTTTTTGAACTTAAAATATGGTTGGTTAAGCTTTGGTAAGGCTCTAAAGGTGTTTTTAAATCAGACTGAATTCCAATGTCTTCAGGAATACCAAGTTTAGAAAGGTTAACATTGTATCTAAAATCGGTTTTAAAATTGGTGCTTTGGTAACCTAAACCAGCCTTTAAATCTTGTTCTCTAAAACGTGTATTGGTTACTCTATAATCTTGGGTTTGATAATCGCTATGTTCTGCTTGACCTAATCTAATTAAGAATTTAAATTTATCGGCAGATGCTTTATACCCAAAATTAACATTGTAACCATCTGTATTTGTAAAATATCTAGTGTTTATATTAGTTGCAGTACTATTTGGATCTGCAAAACGCTCAGGATTTAGATATAAAACGCCACCAAGTGCATCACTACCGTAAAGTAAAGATGCTGGACCTTTTATCACTTCGACGCTTTCTATACCAGCATCGCTAATGCCTAAACCGTGTTCTGCACCAAACTGTTGGTTTTCTAGTCTTACACCTTGCGCGTAAACTAACACACGATTACTACTTAAACCTCTAATAACAGGTTTACCAATTCCCATACCAGTTGTAATGCTTTCTACACCAGCGATATTAGTGATTCCGTCAGATAAAGTTACAGCACCTTTTGCTTTTAAAGTGCTTATTTTTTCTTGTTCAACCTTCATTACATTATCTTTTTGAAGCTTATGAAATGGCGTTGAAAGTATAACTTCACTCATTTCTATAGCAGAAGGTTTTAATTGAAATTGAAACGGACTTGTTGCTGGTAGCGTAATGTTTTCTGAAAAGGTTTCAAAACCAATCACCGAAATGGTTATTTTTTGAACACCAGAAGGTAAATTATTTATAGTGAAATTTCCGTTGTCATCGGTAGTTGTTCCTTTTTCTAACTGCGGAAAATAAATATTTGCGTAAGGAATAGGCTCTGAAGAATCATTAATGGTGACTTGTCCAGATATATTGTTTTGTGCAATTGTTACGGTGGATACCATAGCAATTAGCATAAATAAAAATTGTTTCATGTTTTTAAATATGAATTTGTATAAAGTGTTTTAAATAATAAATTGGATATCGCGAAAGCGAAATCTATAACAGTGTTTATACAAATTGTGGCGGACCACGAAGTACAATACCTAATCGCTGGTAAGAGCTAATAAATTGGTATTGAGAAAGGATAGGCTTATGATTATTTTTAACCTTTAAAAGTGTGTAACTAAATACAGAAAATGATAGCGAATTGTTGAGTTTTATTTTATAAAAGTCACAATCTACATCTATTTGGTGTAAGTGATGATCGCTAGTTTTTTCTGTACACACCTCATGTTTGTGGTTTTCAAACACATGCATAGCTTTTACCGCAGCAGGTAACAACACAGCTACTGTAAGTAGTACTGCAAAGCCTTTTGTTAGTATGTGTTTAATTGTGTGCATTTATTCGTTTAAAAAGCGTCCTAAACCAAAACGTCTTAGCATTTTCTTTTCAAAATTCCAGAAAAATTTAAATTGACCAAACAGCCAACCAAAACAAACTAATAGGATTTGGTAAAAAATTAGCCCAATAATAATATATAAGAACCAATAAACAGTAGGATTTAAGTTTTCTTTAGTAATTCCTATAAACTTTATTAATGGTCGTCCTACAAAGACTGAAGAAGATCCTGTAATTGCAAAAACGATAAATATGGTAATTAATTCCCAGCGGTAAGTAACCTTCCATTTATTCTCTAATTTACTGAATAAGAATAGGGTAAATTTTAATAATACAAATGTAATTACAAGAGTTAGACCTATTTTTAGATAGATATTATCAAAAAATAAATTAGCCAGTTTGTAACTAGAATAAAGTAAACCTAATACGCCTAAAATAGGGAAGAGGAGCTGCCAATTTTGTTGAATTTGCCAGCGTTGTTTAAATGCTTTCATAGCTGATTTTTACAGCTGCAAAAATACAAAACGATTTAAAAAGGAGGCACACGACCGCCTAAAAGATTTTGATTATACTTATTTTGAAAATAAATGAAGTAATTATAAAGTTTGTAATTAACCTCGTAACCGTAATCTATGTGTTGTTGGTAATTAATTTGCATTTCATACAAATTTGGATTGTAACGCTGAGGTTGTAATACACGACTATTCCAAGCTTGTACATAAAAAATGTTCTTGTTTTCAAGATAAGTTTGGTTGTAAAAACCTTCTGGTCTAGCAGTTGTATTTAACCAAACATTAAAACCTGGTTCTATTATAATAATGTCGTATTCAGATTCTTCGCTAGCTATTTTAATGGTGTCTCCAACCTGCGCAGGACTTTTGTCAGTCTCAACAGTTTTTTGAGTTGTACCACAACTAAAAGCTATTAAAAGAATAATAGCAACTAAAGCTAAATTTTTCATAGTTCTGTTTTTACTAAAGTTACTAAAATTATAGCAAAAAAAAGCCAAACATAACGTTTGGCTTGATTATAATATGTTAGTTGGTAATTATTTTCCGAATAAACCACCTAAAAGTCCGTCAAGTCCACCTTTTTTCTTAGCGCTACCTAATACCATTCCTGCAACATCATCTACAACGCTACCATCGCCATCTGCATCTAATATTTTTTCTAAGAAACTTTGTTCTTCTTTAGCGCCGCTACCACCAAGTAATCCACCAAGTAATCCGCCTAAATCGTTAGTAGAACTTACATTGTTTTGTTTAGCCTGTTTACCTAAAACACCCATTAAAATTGGTGCAGCTACTTTTAAAATATCACCAACAGAACCAGCGTCAAGACCAGCTTTTTGACCAATAACTTGTTGCACGCCTTCTTTTTTAGCACCTAAAACGTGACCTAAAATTTTATCACCATCTGTTTTAACGTCTTCATCAACGCCTCCACTAAATAATCCACCAAGGTTGTCTAAAATACTACCATCATGTTTATCCATAATTGCTCCTAAAAGACCTTGAGCACCTTCTGGTGAAGAAGCTGCGTTACGTTCCATAGCTTTCATCATAACTGGTAAAGCCATAGTTAATACGCTACTTGTTCTGTTTTCGTCTGTTCCTGTAGATCCAGAAACACCACTAATAATTGTTTTACCAATATCTGAGTTTAGTAAATCTAAAATTCCTGCCATTTTATTTAATTTTTTAAGGTTTGTAACTGTTAAGACATCTAATTTACGAAAAAAGCCTCAATTTTTTATTGAGGCTTTTTCTATTTAATATTATTCTATAAAACGTTTGTTTTAGTCGTTTAATAGCAAACTTTTAATTTGATCTGCTAACTCAACACCAATTCTGTCTTGCGCTTCGTTAGTTGCTGCACCAGTATGAGGCGTTAATGATAAATTAGCATTCATTAATAATTGTATTTCTGGTTGTGGCTCTTTTTCAAAAACATCTAAAGCAGCTCTTGCTACTTTACCGCTTTCTATTGCGTTGACTAAAGCAACTTCATCTAAAACGCCACCACGAGCAGCATTAGCGATGATAACACCATCTTTCATGTTGTCAAATTCGTCTTTACCAATCACGTATTCTTTTTGTGCTGGTACGTGAAGCGTTAAAAAGTCTGAGTTTTTAATTACTTCATCTTTAGATACAGTTTTTATATTGAAATTTAGTTTCTGTCCGTCAAAAAACTCTAATTCTAAGTCGGCATTTTCAATAAATGGGTCAAAAGCAATAACTTTCATTCCTGCACCAATTGCAACTTTGGCTGTAGCTTGACCAATACGTCCAAAACCAATAACACCAAGGGTTTTTCCTTTTAATTCGGTTCCTTTAGCGTATGCTTTTTTAAGCTCCTTAAACTTAGAATCTCCATCTAAAGGCATGTCTCTGTTGGCATTGTGTAAAAATCTTGCTAATCCGTAAAGGTGAGCAAAAACTAGCTCGGCAACAGAATGTGAAGATGCAGCAGGCGTGTTAATAACGTGAATGCCTTTTTGTCGTGCATATTCTACATCAATATTATCCATACCAACGCCACCACGACCTATTATTTTTAGGTTTGGACAAGCGTCTATTAAGTCTTTTCTAACTTTGGTTGCACTTCTTACTAAAAGTACAGTAATATCGTTTTTGTTAATGTAATCTATTAATTGTTCTTGTGCTACGGTTGTGGTATTAACGTCAAATCCAGCTGCTTCTAAAGCTTCGATTCCGCTATTTGATATACCATCGTTTGCTAATACTTTCATTGTTTTATTTTTTAATTCCGCAAAAGCGAAAATCTAAATTAATTTTAATCTTTTGTTTATGAAATGGTTAAGCTTTGCTTTCTAGCTCGCTCATTACTTCAACTAAAACTTTTACACTATCAAGTGATAATGCATTGTACATACTTGCGCGGTAACCACCAACGCTTCTGTGTCCGTTAAGTCCGTTAATACCAGCTTCTTTCCACATGGTATCAAAGGTTTCTTTTAAATCGTCATTAGTTAAAGTAAAAGTCGCATTCATGAAAGAACGGTCTTCTTTAGCAGCAAAACCTTTAAATAATGGGTTTAAATCAATTTCAGAATAAATTAAACGCGCTTTCTTTTCGTTTTCTTCCTCAATAGCTTTAATACCTCCTAAATCTTTTAACCACTGTAAAGTTAACATGCTTGTATACACTGCAAAAACTGGCGGTGTATTAAACATTGAACTTTTATCAATATGAACTTTATAATCTAACATTGAAGGAATTTTACGTGATACTTTACCTAAAACATCTTCTTTTACTACAACTAAAGTAGTACCAGCAGGACCCATATTTTTTTGAGCACCAGCATAAATAATATCAAATTTTGAAAAATCTAAGGTTCTTGAAAATATGTCAGAACTCATATCACAAACCATTGGTATTGGTGAGTTTGGAAACTCTTTTATTTGTGTTCCAAAAATGGTATTGTTAGATGTACAGTGAAAATAATCGTAATCTTCTGGGATTTCGTATCCTTTAGGGATATAATTGTAATTAGCATTTTTAGAAGACGCAACTTCAATAATGTCATCAAAGATTTTAGCTTCTTTAATAGCTTTGTCAGACCAAGTTCCTGTGTTTAAATATGCCGCTCTTTTTTCTAACATATTTTGAGCAACCATTAAAAATTGCATACTTGCACCACCTTGTAAAAATAAAGCTTTATAACCTTTGCCTTCTAAACCAAGTAATTCTAAAGCCAAAGATCTTGCTTGCTCCATAATATCTACAAAGGATTTACTTCTATGAGAAATTTCAATTAAAGATAATCCGTTGTCATAGTCTAAAACCGCTTGAGAGGCTTTTTGTAATACTTCTTGAGGCAATACGCATGGTCCTGCGCTAAAATTGTGTCTTTGCATTTTTTAATATTTTATGCATACACTGTAAAAGATTTACAGTATATATAGTTTGTTTAGCATTACAAAGGTGCTAATTAATACTGTAAAAAATGTTATTAATATGATAATTTATCAACTATATTTTTAACAAAAACTCAATAGTATTAATATCATCTGCGTAGTCCCAAAGTTGTGGTTTTTGGGTCATACCAAAATCTACATCGTTTTCGGTTAGCCCTTTAGACACAACACATTGAATTAAATCTTTATCAATGTTTAGTTTGTTTTGAAGTTGTTCTAAACTATCATAGTATTCATAAAAAACAGTTGCGATAGGAGATGCGTAGCTTTGGTCTTCTTTAATCATTAAAAAACCATTTTCTAGCATGTCAAATTCGCTCATTAAATAGACTGCTTTATTATAATCATAATTATTAGTGTATTTAGCCTCTTCAATTATAGGATGCCATTTATACATCGCGTTAAAAAAGCTATCAAAATTATAGTCTTTTGGTACAAATAGTTTTGAAACGTTGCGACAGCCTAACCCATAATATCTAAAAATATCTTCTGATAAGGCATTAAGTTGATCTTCAGTTTCATCACCAGTTAAAACTGCTACCGAGTTTCTGTTTTGCCTAATTATTGATGGTTTATTTTTAAAATAATACTCAAAATATCTAGCAGTATTGTTGCTACCTGTTGCTATCACAGCATCAAAATCTTGAAGTTTGTCTTCGGTAAATGTTATTTTTCCTTTTAATTCAGGAGAAACATATTCTAAATATTTAGCTAAAAAAGGTAAAAGGTGTTTATCGTTAGACGATTGCTTTACCAACACATCATGTCCAGTGATTAAAACACTTAAAAAGTCATGAAATCCAACCAAAGGGATATTTCCTGCCATTATAATAGCTACTTTTTTTGGCTTGACTTCGTTTAAATTATAACTTAATAACCATTGCTTTAAATTGTTTTCAGTCAATAAATTAGCCCAGCCTTCTAAAGCGAATAAAATATTGTTTTCAGTAAACCAGCCATTATGTTCTTTGGCTAATTTTATTTGATGTTTAAATCCATCAAAAAACAAGTCATTATGTAGAACATTTTCTTTTTTTTCAATTCCTTTAGTAGTAAATTGGCTTAAAAATTGGCCTAATTCGGCGAAAGCTGTAGTTATGTAATATTTGTTACCCATTATAATTTGTATAACCGTATTTTTGGCTTTATTTTTGTACAAAGTTAAGTAAACAAAAACGAAATTACGCTATGGCAATTATTATAACAGACGAATGTATAAACTGCGGAGCTTGTGAGCCAGAATGCCCAAACACTGCAATTTACGAAGGTGCTGACGATTGGAGATATAAAGACGGAACAAGTTTAGAAGGTAAATTGGTTTTACCTGATGGAAAAGAAGTTGATGCAGATGAGGCGCAAGAGCCTTTAAGTGATGAGATTTATTACATTGTCCCTGATAAATGTACAGAATGTAAAGGATTTCATGAAGAGCCGCAATGTGCTGCAGTTTGTCCTGTAGACTGTTGTGTACCTGATGATGATCATGTAGAAAGTGAAGAAACCTTACTTGGTAAACAAAAATTTATGCATCCTGATGGATAACATAATATTTATCTAAAAAATTAAAATCTCAAGTTAACACTTGGGATTTTTTATTGGATTAATGTGTACATTTGCACTCGTTAAAAATAAAATATAACAATGAAAGCAGGAATTGTAGGCTTACCAAACGTAGGAAAATCGACTTTATTTAATTGTTTGTCTAATGCAAAAGCGCAAAGTGCAAACTTTCCGTTTTGTACGATAGAGCCTAATATTGGTGTGGTAAATGTACCAGATCCAAGGTTGGAAAAGTTAGAAAGTTTAGTAAAACCAGAACGTGTTTTACCAGCAACAGTAGAAATTGTTGATATCGCTGGATTAGTAAAAGGAGCTAGTAAAGGAGAAGGTTTAGGTAATCAATTTTTAGCAAATATTAGAGAAACAGATGCAATTTTACACGTGTTACGCTGTTTTGATAACGATAATATTGTTCATGTAGATGGTAGTGTTGATCCAATAAGAGATAAAGAAACTATAGATATAGAGCTGCAATTAAAAGACTTAGAAACAGTAGAAAAAAAGCTTGACAAAGTAAAAAGAGCTGCAAAAACAGGCGATAAAGAAGCTCAAAAAGAAGAAGCTGTTTTATTAAAAATTAAGGAAGCTTTAGAGGCAGGAACATCGATTAGAGCTTTAGATTTTTCTGAAGAAGACCATAAAGCTTACGTAAAACCATTACAATTTATTACAGAAAAGCCAGTAATGTATGTGTGTAATGTAGACGAAGGTAGTGCTGTTTCTGGTAATGAATATGTTGAAAAAGTACGTGAAAACGTAAAAAATGAAAATGCTGAAGTTTTAGTGTTAGCAGTAGGCACAGAAGCAGATATCAATGAATTAGATGATTACGAAGAGCGCCAAATGTTTTTACAAGACATAGGATTAGACGAGCCTGGATCTGCAAAATTAATCCGTTCTGCTTATAAATTATTAAACCAACAAACCTACTTTACTGCAGGAGTTAAAGAAGTAAGAGCTTGGACTGTAAATGTAGGTGCAACTGCACCACAAGCAGCAGGAGTAATTCATACCGATTTTGAAAAAGGATTTATTAGAGCAGAAGTTATTGCTTACGATGATTATGTACAATTTGGTAGCGAAGCTAAAGTAAAAGAAGCTGGTAAAATGCGTGTTGAAGGTAAAGAATACATCGTAAAAGATGGAGATGTAATGCATTTTAGATTTAATGTGTAATTTACATTTTAGATTGCTTCACAATTAGATATTAAGATTTAAGACATTAAAAACGAGATGAATTTTCATCTCGTTTTTTTGTTTACATTTGATTATGCCTTTAATAGTTTTAGAAACAATAATAAACTCAGATATCAAAACTTGTTTTGATTTATCTCGAAATATTGATTTTTATACAAAGTCACTTAAACACTCTAAGGAAAAAGCTGTTGCAGGAAAAACTTCTGGTTTAATCGGTATAAATGAATGGGTTACTTGGGAAGCCAATCATTTTGGAATAAAACAAAAGTTAACTTCAAAAATAACAGAATTTGATTCACCAAATTATTTTGTAGATGAAATGGTTTCAGGAGTATTTAAGAGTTTTAGACATGAGCATCTATTTATTTCTGTAGGAGATAAAACAAAAATGATTGACAAATTTCACTACATATCACCTTTAGGAATACTTGGTAAAATAGCTGATGTATTGTTTTTAAAAAACTACATGAAAAATTTACTCTTAACAAGAAATTCGCACTTGAAAATAGAAGCTGAAGAAAATTAAAAAACAACTCGTATTTATTTAAATATTATTGAATTTAAGACCATTTTTAAGCGTCAGTTCGAGTGATTTTGAGGCACGAAAAATCGTATCGAGAACATGTTTAAATTAAAAATTCTATTTCGATATTGATTTTAATTCTATTAATCATAAAATCGATTAGAATTGACGAATTTTTATCATAATGCACAACAAGTTAAAATACTAAATAATTAGTGAAAATTCGTGAAATTCGTGTCAGAAAAATTATATTCCAACTTATCAAAATACATTGTTAATTAATTTCGTAGTCTACTATTTCATTTTTTATTGGGTTATGTTATCTTAGCAACTTATCTCACATTTCGCACCTAAATTTATGTCAGAACAAACAAATTATACCGAAGACAATATACGCTCGTTAGACTGGAAAGAACACATCCGTATGCGACCTGGTATGTATATTGGTAAACTTGGTGATGGATCATCGCCAGACGACGGTATATACATTCTGCTTAAAGAAGTATTAGACAACTCGATAGACGAGTTTGTTATGGGCGCAGGAAAAACCATCGAGATATCTATACAAGGCAATAAAGTAATCGTGCGCGATTATGGTCGTGGTATTCCATTAGGAAAAGTTGTAGACGTCGTGTCTAAAATGAATACTGGTGGTAAATACGATTCTAAAGCCTTTAAAAAATCGGTTGGACTTAACGGTGTTGGTACAAAAGCAGTTAACGCTTTATCAACATATTTTAGAGTTGAATCATCTCGTGATGGTAAAAGTGCATCTGCCGATTTTGAGCAAGGAAACCTTGTAGATCAAGAGTTTTTAGAAGAAACCTCTAGACGAAAAGGAACAAAAGTCTCATTTATTCCTGACGAAACTATCTTTAAAAATTACAAGTTTCGTCATGAGTATGTAGCAAAAATGCTTAAAAACTATGTGTACTTAAATCCTGGTTTAACCATAGTTTTTAATGGCGAAAAATACTTTAGCGAAAATGGATTAAAAGATCTTCTTTCAGAAAAAATTAAAGAAGACGATCAGCTTTATCCAATAATACACTTACGTGGTGACGATATCGAAGTTGCAATAACGCACAGTAAAACACAATATAGCGAAGATTACAACAGTTTTGTTAACGGACAAAACACAACGCAAGGAGGAACGCATTTAAACGCTTTTAGAGAAGCTATTGTAAAAACTATCAGAGATTTTTATGGTAAAAATTACGATGCTTCAGATGTAAGAAAGTCTATTGTTTCTGCAATTGCCATAAAGGTAATGGAACCAGTTTTTGAAAGTCAGACTAAAACAAAATTAGGTTCTACAGATATGGGTGGAGATTTACCAACCGTTAGAACTTATGTTAACGATTTTATCAAAACGTACTTAGATAACTTTCTACATAAAAATACTGAAACAGCCGAAAAGCTTCAACGTAAAATATTACAAGCAGAACGTGAACGTAAAGAACTTTCTGGTATTAGAAAATTAGCTAAAGATCGTGCTAAAAAGGCAAGTCTGCATAATAAAAAATTACGCGATTGTCGTGTGCATTTTGGTGATACAAAAAACGAAAGAAATCTAGAAACTACATTGTTTATAACTGAGGGAGATTCGGCTTCGGGAAGTATCACAAAATCTAGAGATGTTAATACGCAAGCGGTTTTTAGTTTAAAAGGAAAACCATTAAACAGTTACGGTTTAACCAAAAAAATAGTTTACGAAAACGAAGAGTTTAATCTACTTCAAGCAGCTTTAAATATAGAAGAATCTTTAGAAGATTTACGTTACAATAACATCGTAATTGCAACCGATGCCGATGTAGATGGTATGCATATTAGACTGTTGTTAATTACTTTTTTCTTACAGTTTTTTCCAGAAGTTATTAAAAACGGACATCTTTACATCTTACAAACACCATTATTTAGGGTAAGAAACAAAAAAGAAACTATTTATTGTTACAGTGAAGAAGAACGTCGTAACGCTATAGAAAAACTAAAGCCAAAACCAGAAATTACACGATTTAAAGGTTTAGGTGAAATTAGTCCAGACGAATTTAAACATTTCATAGGTGACGATATAAGACTTGATCCTGTAATGCTTGACGATAATATGTCTATAGAAGAATTATTGTCTTTTTACATGGGTAAAAACACACCATCGCGACAAGAGTTTATCATAGATAACTTAAAAGTTGAAATGGATATAATAGACGAGAAGTAGGATGAAATATAAAGCTATATTAAATTTATTATTTGTTTTATTATTATGTTTTAATTGTTCTTCTAATGATGATAACATAACTAATGAGGCTCAAAGTTGTACAAAAACAATTACCATACCGCAGTTTTATATTCTTGACGGAGCATCTTACAGCTATAACACAGAACAAGAAGTACCTTGTGATTTTCCAGAGCCAACTGATGCAGAACAAATAGAACCTCAAAAATTAGAAGACTTTAGCTATAATGTAATTCAGTTTGAATACACACAAGACACAGGTAATAATACGTCTAGATTACAATTTGAAATTCAATTAAATAACCTTAGCGACCAACCAGTAGAAGGTATACAAAGAATAACTATTAATTCAGATAATATCCAATTTTCAACTAATTATGGCATAAATTCTTGTACATCAATTGATGCAAATTCAAGTTGTGTTATTACATATGATGTTGAAGAGCCGCATTCAACAGGTATATCAAATACTTTTGAATTGATAGATGTAGAATATTATTTAACTATCGAATAATTAAAACTTATATTTAAGTCTAAATAAATAATTTCCTTTAGACAGGAATAACAATATGGCAGAAGAAGAAAACGAAGACTTAACAAACGACCAAAACCAAGACGCTAACGAAACCATTACCAGGATTACTGGTATGTATAAAGAATGGTTTTTAGATTATGCGTCTTATGTTATTTTAGAACGTGCAGTACCAGCAATAGAAGATGGTTTTAAACCAGTGCAACGTCGTATCATGCACTCCATGAAAGACTTAGATGATGGTCGTTACAATAAAGTAGCTAATATTGTTGGTCATACCATGCAGTATCATCCGCATGGAGATGCCAGTATTGCAGATGCTATGGTACAAATTGGTCAAAAAGACCTGTTAATTGATACACAAGGTAACTGGGGAAATATCCTTACCGGAGATAGCGCAGCAGCATCACGTTACATCGAAGCGCGTCTTTCTAAATTTGCTTTAGATGTAGTTTATAATCCAAAAATTACCGAGTGGCAAGCGTCTTACGATGGTAGACGTAAAGAACCAATCAATCTACCAGTAATGTTTCCGTTATTGTTAGCGCAAGGCGGGGAAGGAATTGCGGTAGGATTATCAACAAAAATATTACCGCATAATTTTATAGAGCTTATCGATGCGTCTGTCAAGCATCTTCAAGGTAAGCGTTTTACAATTTTACCAGATTTTCCAACTGCAGGTATTGCAGATTGTGGCGATTATAATGATGGTATGCGTGGCGGAAAAGTGCGTGTACGTGCAAAAATTTCGCAATACGATAAAAACACTTTGGTAATTACCGAAGTACCTTTTGGTACAACAACATCGTCGTTAATAGATTCTATCTTAAAAGCGAATGATAAAGGTAAAATCAAAATCAAAAAAATAGAAGATAATACTGCTGCAGAAGTAGAAATTTTGGTGCATTTACCGTCAGGAATTTCACCAGATAAAACTATAGATGCACTTTACGCATTTACAAATTGCGAAATCTCTATTTCGCCATTAGGCTGTGTGATTGAAGATAACAAACCGTTATTTATAGGTGTTTCTGAAATGTTACGTCGTAGTACAGACAACACAGTTCAGTTATTAAAACAAGAATTAGAAATCAAACTTAACGAGTTTGAAGAGCAGTGGCATTTTGCATCGTTAGAACGTATTTTTATAGAAAACCGTATCTATCGTGATATTGAAGAAGAAGAAACTTGGGAAGGCGTTATCCAAGCGATAGACAAAGGACTTCAACCACATATAAAACATTTAAAACGTGCCATTACAGAAGAAGATATTGTACGTTTAACCGAAATTAGAATTAAACGAATTTCTAAATTCGATATCGATAAAGCGCAACAAAAAATCGATGCTTTAGAGGATCAAATTGCTGAAGTTAAACATCATTTAGCTAACCTAATAGATTACGCAATAGCGTACTTTAAACGCTTAAAAGAAACATATAGCGAAGGTAAAGAGCGTAAAACAGAACTACGCGCTTTTGAAGATGTAGATGCTACAAAAGTGGTGATTAGAAATACAAAACTTTACGTAAATAGAGAAGAAGGTTTTATTGGTACATCGTTAAGAAGAGACGAGTATGTTTGCGATTGTAGTGATATAGACGATATTATTGTGTTTACTGCCGAAGGTAAAATGATGGTCACTAAAGTAGATAGTAAAACCTTTATCGGTAAAAATATTATTCACGTTGCAGTCTTTAAAAAGAAAGACAAGCGTACTATTTACAATATGATTTATCGCGATGGAAGCAAAGGACCTTCGTATATCAAACGTTTTGCCGTAACTTCCATGACTAGAGATAAAGAGTACGACTTAACTAATGGAAATAAATCGAGTAAAGTTTGGTATTTCTCTGCAAACCCTAATGGAGAAGCCGAAGTCATTTCGGTATTTTTAAGACAAGTTGGAAGTATTAAAAAACTTAAATGGGATATAGATTTTGCAGACATTTTAATAAAAGGTCGTGCAAGTAAAGGTAATTTGGTCACCAAATATGCTATCAAAAAAATAGAATTAAAAGAAAAAGGTGTGTCTACGTTAAAACCACGTAAAATATGGTTTGACGACACAGTACAGCGTTTAAATGTAGACGGTAGAGGAGAATTGTTAGGTGAATTTAGAGGTGAAGATCGACTATTAGTAATCAACCAACGTGGTTATGTAAAAACTATAATTCCAGAAGTAACAGCGCATTTTGATGACGATATGATTGTTTTGGAAAAATGGATACCTAAAAAGCCAATTTCTGCAATTTATTATGATGGCGATAAAGAACGTTACTACGTAAAACGTTTTTTAATTGAAAACGAAAGCAAAGAAGATTTATTTATATCAGAACATCCAAAATCACAATTAGAAATTGTGTCTACCGATTGGAAACCTATGGCGGAAGTAGAATTTACTAAAGAAAGAGGTAAAGATAGAAAGGAAAATCTTCAAGTTAATTTAGAAGAATTTATAGCAATTAAAGGTATAAATGCACTTGGTAATCAATTAACTAAAGATAAGGTTAACCAAATAAGTCTTTTAGATCCTTTACCTTATGAAGCGCCAGAAGACGTTCCAGCAGATACCATTGATGTAATAGACGAAGAAGATGTTTCTTCAAAACCGTCAGAAGATTTAGAAGAAGGAAGTAACCTTGATGATTCCGGTCAACCTACACTTTTTTAGTAGGTTTTTTGCTTATTTTCTGATTCAAAAATTCGACAAATAAAGAAAATGCAATAGCAAAATATAGATATCCTTTAGGTATTGCACCAACTTTTTTATCAAAGAAAGTTGTGTGAGATAAATGTCCAGCTTCTGTAATTAGCATAAATCCAATTAAGATTAAAAAAGAAAGCCCAAGTATTTGTATACTTGGGTTTTTGTCTATAAAACGTCTAATTTTATTAGCGAAACCAATCATTATTATTATTGAAATAACAACCGCAATTATCATTAAAATTAAATTATAATTGTGATTATCTGATAAACCATTAGTCATACCAACAGCTGTTAAAATAGAATCTATAGAGAAAATAAAATCTATAATTAATATTTGTATAATAGCTTGTTGAAACGATTTTATAGCTTTTCCTTTAACTTCATCTTCATCATGTTTTGGATCAGAGACTTTTTCTCTTATTTCAGAAGTACTTTTATAGATTAAAAATAATCCACCAGCAAATAAAATTATGGCTTGCCAGCTTAACTCTAAATGCATCCAATTTAAATCTAAAGTATAAAAAGGCTTAGATAAACCAACTAAAAAAGAAACAAAAAACAAAAGGATTATTCTTTGTACCATTGCTAATAATAATCCAATATTAGTAACCTTACCACGTTGTTCTTCAGGAAGTTTATTTGCAGCGATAGAGATAAACACAATATTGTCTATTCCTAAAATTATCTCTAAAAATGTAAGCGTTAGTAATGCAAAAATAGCATCACTAGAGGTTAAAAACTCTATCATGTTTATTGTTGTTTATAAGCTATACCTTTTTGTTTTTTAGATTCGCCAACATAAGAATATTCAAAGGTATAAGTAGAATCTGTTGTGGTTAATATTTTTAAGTGAATATCTTTTTGCTCTGCCATACTCTTTGGATTTATGGTTTTAAAAATAACTTCGCAATTATTAATCCATCGCAAAGAAGAACTATCGGTTTTACCTTCGTAAGTTTCTACTTGTAGCGTATCATTTCTAAAAAATGTAGACTTATACAGTTTATCATTAATGGTTACTTCACTAGTAAATTTACCTGTTTTAAAATCTTTACAATTTCTTTCAACCTGATAACAACTAAATAGACTTAATGTTAAAAGCAAAAGGATAAAATGTTTCATAAAAAAATATTTACTACAAAATTACAAAACTAGCTTATTAAAATCGTATAATTTCTCACCTACTTATAACTTTCGTATTTGAAAATTTTATGGACTTACTTACGAATTCTCAAAATTTTGAAAACTACCATCTTTATAAAAAATAACGATACGCTCGATTTCTTTTTTTGAATGTTGTTGAATTTGAGAAATTGAAGTCGAATTTGTTTCCGTAGTTTTTTCTTCAACTTCAGAAAATAAATTTTGAGATTCTGGTCGAGGAGGAATTTCAGATTTTATTTCTGTAGAATTTTTTTCAGCAGGAAAATTTCCTTTTCCATTTAATAGCCAATACAATTCTACTTCAGGAAAAGAGGAGAGTACTTTTAAAACAAATTCTAAACTTGGTTTATTTCTACCAGAAAGTATGTGCGAAATGCTAGAGCGTTGCACACCAATTTTTTCGGCAAAAGAAGAGGCGCTTTCACCGTAATAATCTATGACTTTTTGAAGTCGTTTAGCAAATTCTGTATTGTTTATCATGTTGATACAAATGTAAACAAAGTGTTTGGAATTTCAATGTTACAATTGTAAAAAAATAGTTAATAATGTAAAAGCAACGGTTATAAATCGTCTTTTGTTATTAAATAATTACTTTAAATATAAATATACAAATAACTGAAAATAAATATTCTAAAGTTTTATAATGATATTGTATATGACTTTGGGTAGTAAAGTGAGTATTTTAATATTAAAACGCATAAATATGTTTACATAAGTAAATTACAAATGTAAATTTAAGTGTTTACAATTGTAAAATAAAGATTGTTTACATTTGTAACGTATAATAATTACTATGACAATCACAGACTTAAATACTTGGTATAAACAGAGTAAAGAATCTTCTTTATTTGGTAGATATATTCACTTAAAAAACATTGCTCCTTTAATCAATAATTTGCCATCTAATTTTATTACTGAAGTTATTGGGACTTCTGTTTTAGGTGAAAATATTTATTCTATAACTTTGGGTAATGGGCCTAAAAAGATATTAATGTGGTCACAAATGCATGGCAACGAGTCTACAACTACAAAAGCCATTTTTGATCTATTAAATGGCTTTAAAAGCTATTTTTTAGAAGACATATTAAAGAATTGTACCATCAAAATAATTCCAATGCTTAATCCTGACGGTGCAAAAGCCTACACAAGATTAAACGCTAATAATGTTGACTTAAATAGAGATGCGCAAGATTTATCACAACCAGAAAGTAAGGTATTATTAGACTGTTACACTGCTTTTAAACCTCATTATTGCTTTAATCTACATGGTCAGCGTACTATTTTTAGTGCTGGTAACACCAATAATGTAGCTACTTTATCCTTTTTATCTCCTGCTGAAAATAAGGAAAGAGACATTACATTGACTAGAAAAAAAGCTATGGAAGTTATTGCGGCTATCAATAACACAATGCAAAAACAGTTATCTGATCAAATAGGACGCTATGATGATGGTTTTAACGCTAATTGCGTTGGTGATAGCTTTCAAATGAAACAAACGCCTACAATATTATATGAAACAGGTCATTATAAAAATGATTATGACAGGGAAGAGGTTAGGCGTTTTGCTTATCAAGCTTTAGTAGCAGGCTTATCTTACATTGCAAATAATGATATTACAGGAACAAATTATAAGCCTTATTTTGAAATACCAGAAAACCAAAAGCTATTTTTTGATGTCATAATTAAAGAAGCTTTAGTTGAAGGTGAAGTTTGCAACATTGCTATTCAATATCAAGAAAAATTAATAGATAAAAAGCTTCATTTTGTACCAAAAGTTGAAAAAATTTTTAAAAATGAAAGTTTTTTCGCTCATAAGTGGATTGAAGCCAATAAATTAGAGATAAAAACAGTAAAAAAAGAAGCATTGTATATAGGATACGAAAACGATTTCGTATTGATAAATAATGTGAAAAAATCATTAAAAGCTTAAAAATCTTTGTTTAAAATAAAGAATAATCAAAGATTTTGTACTATTTTTGCTTAAAATCTATTAATTCAATAAAATGGCAAAGTTTAAATTAGACGAAATTGATCATCAAATTCTTGATATGTTAATCGATAACACAAGAGTTCCTTTTACAGATATCGCTAAAAAATTATTAATCTCTGCTGGTACGGTTCACGTACGAGTAAAAAAGATGGAAGATGCAGGTATTATTAAAGGGTCTTCTTTAACTTTAGATTATAAAAAATTAGGGTATTCGTTTATAGCATATGTTGGAGTGTTTTTACAAAATACATCTCAAACTACATTTGTTTTAGAGCGTATTAACGAGATACCTTTTGTTACTGTAGCTCACATTACAACAGGAAAATTTAATGTTTTCTGTAAAATTAGAGCAAAAAACACAGAGCATGCAAAGGATGTTATCTTTATGTTAGATGATATTGAAGGTGTTTACAGAACAGAAACGATGATTTCTATGGAAGAAAGTATTAACGATAAAAAACGTTTAATGCACAGTATTTTTAATGATATGTAGTTTTATATATTAGTAAAAATTAAAAAAACGCTTTAATTAATTTTAATTAAAGCGTTTTTTTATTCCTCTTCATTAATCAAAACAATATCGTTGTTTAAAGTTGTATTTTCATTAAAATCCATAACAATATGACCATCGTCATTGGTTTCAAAATCTAAGCTTGCATCAAAATTAGTCATAGTGTAGTGAAGTTTACTGCTGACTTTTACTAGATAGATTGCATCTTTGGTTTTAACTTCTATAGCTTCAATAGAATGATTGTGATGATCCTCAAATTTGATAATATCATCATCTCCATAACCGTCAGGAAATTTTTCAGTAAGTAATTGTAGTACTTCTGGTGTTAATTTTTTGTAATCGACAATAACTTTTTTCATACCTAATAATTTAATAATTAAGAGGTTAGTGTAGTCATGTAAAAAGTAAATTACTTAAAATTACGATTTATTTTAATACAAAAATGTTAATTGTTATAAAATTCAAAAGAATTGATTATCAGTTTTTTGGAAGCTTCTTGATTGATTTTGCAGTTTCCGATTTTTTCAAGAAGAACAAATTTTATAACACCATTTTCATTTTTCTTGTCATGCTTCATTAATTCTATAATATTTTCAAAATCAGAAGTTTCAATTTTAGGATGACCAAAAGTTTTAGTTAATAACGATTTAATTTCATTTAAAGATTCTGTATCTAAACCTAATATTTTATGCGATAAATAACTTTCTAAAATCATCCCAATAGCTATAGCTTCTCCGTGCAACAAAGCCTTTTCTGGTTGGTTTAAATAATAAGATTCTATAGCGTGACCAAGTGTATGACCAAAGTTTAAAGTTTTTCTTAAATTTTGTTCTGTAGGATCTTGTTCTACAATCTCTTTTTTCACTAAAATGGAGTCAAAAATTAATCGATCTAAATCTTCAAGTGTAAGTTTAGATAAGTCTTGTAAATCTTTGTAATGCTTTGGGTTATTTATTAATCCATGTTTAATCATTTCAGCCAATCCAGAACGCATATCGCGCTGTGGTAAACTTCCTAAAAATGAAGTATCAATTAACACCATAGTTGGTGTTTTTATAATCCCTATTTGATTTTTTAAAGCGCCAAGATCTACACCGTTTTTACCACCAATTGATGCGTCAACAATAGATAATAAAGTGGTTGGCATATTTATAAAATCAATACCACGTTGGTAACAACAAGCTACAAAACCACCTAAATCTGTCACAACGCCACCACCTAAATTAATCATCAAGCTTTTTCGGTCTGCACCAAGTTCGCTTAAAGCACTCCACAAGCTAGCACAAGTTTCAAGGTTTTTAAGTTGCTCACCAGGTTCTATTTCTAAAACTTCAATTCTGGTTTCAGTTTCTATTTGAGATAAAAGTTGAGTAGCACAGAATCTATTTGTGTTACTATCGGTTAAAATAAAAATAGATGTATAGTTTTTTTTCTCAATCTGTTGGTTAAGATTAGTGTAGCAATTCTCGTTAAAATGTATGGCGTAATCTTGTGTCTGGATGGATGTCATAAATGTAAAAATGAAGTGTAAAAATAAGGAGTTTTTTAAATAAATTCTATTATACTTCATTTATATTTGTATATAATTTTTAAGTGATAATGGTAGATAAAAAACTTTTTGAAAACACTGAAGTAGCTTTTAAGTTGAAAAGCGATTCTCAGTTAGAACGTGCTTATTTTTTGTTTAAAATGATAGCTAACGAACCGTTAGTTAGAATAGGAACAGCAGCAACAAATTTTGCATTAAAAGCACATTTGCCAGTAGAAGGATTGATTAGAGCTACAGTTTTTGATCATTTTTGTGGAGGAGTAAGTGAAGAAGATTGTTTGGGTGTTATAGATAAAATGTATGAGGCTAGAGTGAGTTCTGTTTTAGACTATTCTGTTGAAGGAAAAGAAATAGAATCTCATTTTGATGAAGCGGCGCAGAAGATTATAAAAATAATTCGTTTTTGTGAAGAGAGAGAAGCAATGCCAATAGTTGTTTTTAAACCAACTGGATTTGGACGTTTTTATCTGTTTCAGAAAAAAGGTGAAGGGAAGCCATTTACAGAAGAAGAGCAAAAAGAATGGGATAGAGTAGTGCAGCGTTATCATGATGTGTGTAGTTTAGCTAAACAAAAAGATGTTGAAGTTTTAATTGATGCTGAAGAAAGTTGGATGCAAGATGCTGCAGATGAACTTGCTGAAGAAATGATGAAAACCTACAACACAGAAGTGCCTGTTGTTTATAATACGTTACAAACATACCGTCATGACAGGTTGGAATTTTTAAAAGCTTCGCATAAAAGAGCAAAAGAGCAAGGTTTTATGTTGGGCTATAAAATTGTTCGTGGTGCTTACATGGAAAAAGAACGCGAGCGTGCTGAAGAGAAAGGTTATGAGAGTCCGATATGTAAGGATAAAGCAACCACAGATGCTAATTTTAATGACTGCCTAACATATATTTTACATCATATTGATGATATTTCAATTTTTATTGGTACTCATAATGAATTGAGTAACTATATAGCTATGGAGCTTATGGAAACTTTAAATATTGATATAAAAGATAACCGAGTTTGGTTTGGGCAATTATACGGTATGAGTGACCATATAAGCTTTAATTTGGCTGCCAATGGGTATAATGTTGCTAAATATTTACCATTTGGACCTGTTAAAGATGTTATGCCTTACCTAATTAGGCGCGCTGAAGAAAATACATCTGTAGCGGGACAAACAAGTAGAGAGCTAACATTAATAAAAGAAGAAAGAAATAGAAGAAAAAACGCCTAGTCTACTATTTTTATAGATTGCAATACGGCTGTTTTTTTACAGTTTTCAACAGAAAGGATAATAGTTTTATTATCCTTTTTTTGTTCAATATGATAGATACCACAAGGTTCTTTTCTTGGTTCGCTTTCAGAAAATATAACATCTCCTTCTTTAAGGATATTTTTTATTGTGTTGGTATCTATCTCTTTATTTTGTAATAAAATTTCACTTTCAGAAGAGTATTTTAAAACTTTAGTGTTTATATCTTTTAGAACTCTAGATTCTGGACCATAATCGTATTGGCAAGAGGTGTTACTTCCGTTTAAAAAGAAAGCTAATAATACTAATCCGATTGCAAAACCACCAAGGTAATATCCTAATCTGTGAATAAATTTCATGAAGTTTAAAATTTGGGCAAAATTCGTAAAATCATTTCACTTAAATAATAAAAACAAAAACTATTTTAGAATATTAATAAGTTGATGTCGCTATGCTTTAAATCAAACCATTCACCAACTGCGCGACTAGTTAATATTCCGTGATAAAAATAAAGTCCATTTTTTAAGCCTTTATCAAAACGTATAGCGTTTTCAAGACCGCCATCATCAGCAATTTTTAATAAATATGGTGTAAAAATATTACTTATTGAAGCAGAAGCAGTTCTAGAATATCTAGCAGGAATATTAGGGACGCAATAATGAATAATATCGTGTTTTCTAAACGTTGGTTTGTTGTGAGTAGTGACTTCGCTAGTTTCAAAACATCCGCCCATATCAATACTAACATCAATAATTACAGATCCTTTTTTCATAGATTCAACCATGGTTTCTGTAACGATAATAGGTGACCTGTCTTTTCCTCTAACAGCTCCAATTACAACATCGCAACGTTTTAAAGCTTTACTTAGATATTTTGGTTGAATTGTAGACGTGTAAATGGTGCGACCTAAATTAGCTTGTAAACAGCGTAATCTGGTTATTGAATTGTCAAAGACCTTAACATTAGCACCTAAGCCTATTGCACTTCTTGCGGCAAATTCGCCAACAGTTCCTGCGCCTAAAATGACAACTTCTGTAGGAGGAACACCACTTATATTGCCAAACATTAACCCATTTCCTTGACTTGAACTACTTAATAATTCTGATGCAATTAAAACAGAAGCAGTACCAGCAATTTCACTTAAAGCTCTAACAGCAGGATATGCACCGTCTTCGTCTTTTATAAATTCGAAAGCTAAGGCTGTAATGCGTTTTGTAGCAAGTTTTTCGAAGTATTTTTTAGATTGAGTTTTTATTTGTAGTGCAGAAATAAGTGTTGTTTGCGGGTTTATTAACTCTAATTCCTCTAAAGTTGGTGGCTCAACTTTTAAAATCATTGGGCAGCTATATACTTTAGCTGTGTCTTTAGTGATTTCTGCGCCAGCTTCACTATAATCTTTGTCTGTAAAATTAGCGCCAAGACCTGCGCCAGATTCTATAAGAACACGATGTCCATTATTGATTATTGCAGAAACAGCATCTGGTGTTAAGCAAACACGCTTTTCTTGAAAAGCGGTTTCTTTTGGTATACCTATAAAAAGCTCGCTTTTATGTTTATAAACCTCTAAAGTTTCTTCTTGAGGGATAAGCTGTGCTTTAGAGAAAGGCGTAATGGATTTGGACATTGGTTAGCTAGTTTTTAAATATGAAACAAATTACGAAATAAATTGTAATTGTTTAACATTAAAAATACTGCTTAATTTTTCCCCAAAGAGATTTTGGTCTAAAGGTTAACTCGTCTTCTAATTCTTGTGTTGATTTTGTTACTGTATTTATTCTATTAAATATTCTTGCTCTTACAAGATATATTGATGGTATAATGATTATCATTACTGGAAGTAGTACAAACATTTCATTTTGATCAGCAAAAGAAAGATCGTCATCTAAAATAACAATAATTTGATATATAAACATACCTATTGGTATTAATATGGCATGATACCACCAGTGTCTGCATGTTGATATCCATATGAACATTAATAAAAGAGGAATTAATTTACTCATTAATGTCCACGCCATTACAAATGCGCTTTCATAGTACTCACTGTTATAGGTAAAAAAATAAGTGTTCCAAACCTTTTGATCTGGAACACTTACGTATGCATTAAATAATAATGGAGTTAAAGCTATAACTGTAGCAATTAAGCTTCCATATATTACTGATGATTTACTGTTACTTACCTTGTCCTGGGACTTTAATTCTGGCTTTTTCGATGCTTGTTGTTTGTTGTCCATTTAAATCAATCAGATTTGTCGCTTGTGCAGTGAATAATACACCACCAAAAATTGCTAAAGCAATTACATACTTTTTAGTTTTCATAATGTTAGGGATTTAATTAATTACCGCTAATTTATGTTGAAAACTAATAGGATTTCAAGCTAAATGTTAAAATTATGTTAAAAACCGTGTTTTTTTAATTTTTTGATGTGGTTAAAACCGTAAACAGGTCAAAAATACATTTTTTTGTTAAAAAATAAAGTAATTTTTTATTTAGTATTAATCAAATTGATACGTCTAGAATTATTATTTGTTGTTTCAAATTTTAAAATAGTAAAACTCTCTTGTAACATTGGTTTTAATAAGTCCGGCCATTCTACTAGTACATATTTATCATTATATATATATGTTTCAATTCCAAAATTATATAACTCTTCTTCGTCATTAACACGATATAAATCAAAATGATAAATAGTATCATTGTCAGTTTCATACTCATTTACTAAAGAAAAAGTAGGGCTGCTAACAATGTCTTGGCTTCCTAATTTTTTAACTAACTCTTTTATTAGTGTTGTTTTTCCAGCACCCATTTCACCTTCAAAAAGAATTATTTTTGAATTGGCATTTTCTAAAACAAAATTAGAAGCTTCTTCTATTTGATCTAATGTATATGTAAAATCCACTGTTGCAATTTTATTTGCAAAATTAATTTATTTCGGATTTAATACAACAAAAGGAATAATCATTTCTTCTAAAGAAACACCGCCATGTTGATAGGTGTTTCTAAAATGACTAACATAATGATTGTAATTATTTGGGTATGCAAAAAACAAATCACCTTTTGCAAAAATGAAAGAACTACTCATCGTAATAGAAGGTAAGTGTATTGTTTTAGGATCTTTAGCTACTAAAACATCTTTTTCTTCATAACTTAAGCTTCGACCTGTTTTATAGCGTAGATTTAAGCTTGTGTCTCTATCTCCAATTACTTTTGAAGGATGTTTAACATTAATTGTACCATGATCTGTTGTAATAATTAATTTAAAACCTAGTTGTTGCGCTTGCTGAACCATCTCTAATAATGGTGAATTTTTAAACCAACTTTGGGTTAAAGATCTGTACGCTTTATCGTTAGAGGCTAATTCTTTTACAACTTCCATATCTGTTTTTGCGTGAGAAAGCATGTCTACAAAATTGTATACTACAACTGTTAAATCGTTGTCTTTTAGTCCTTTAAAATTTTCAGCTAATTGTTTGCCGCTTTTAAGGTTGGTTATTTTGTAAAACTCATGTTTTAAATGATTTAAGCCTAATCTTTTGATTTGAGCTTCTAAAAAATCTGCTTCGTGTAGATTTTTTCCACCTTCATCTGTATCGTTTTTCCATAGATTTGGATGTAGTTTTTCCATATCAGCAGGCATTAAACCTGAGAAAATAGCGTTTCTTGCATATTGTGTAGCGGTTGGTAAAATGCTAAAAAATGCTTCTTCATTTTCCTTTTTATAATGATTAGCTACTGTTGGTTCAAATGCTTTCCATTGATCATACCTTAAATTATCAACTACTATAAGTAAGGTAGGCTGCTCTTTACTAAGTTCTGGAGCAATTTTTTCTCTGAAAAGCGTATGAGATAATATTGGTGCATCTGTGTTAGGTTGAAACCAAGTAGGATAATTTTTATCTATAAACTTACCAAATTGTATGTTAGCTTCGTTTTTTTGAGATTCTAATATTTCAAACATGCTTGGGTCTTCAATATCTTCTAGTTGAATTTCCCAATAAATTAACTTTTGATATAAAGCAACCCAATCTTCATAGCTATTAACCATAGCAAGATCCATTGCTATTTTTCTAAATTCTTGTTGATAATTTGAAGTTGTTTTTTCGCTAACCAATCTAGAATGATCTAGGTTTTTCTTCAGGCTTAATAGAATTTGATTCGGGTTAACGGGTTTTATTAAATAATCGGCTATTTTATTACCAATAGCTTCTTCCATGATATATTCTTCTTCACTTTTGGTAATCATTACAACAGGAATGGTGTCTTTTATTTCTTTTATTTCGTTTAAAGTTTCAAGACCTGTTAAACCTGGCATATTTTCATCTAAAAAAACAATATCAAAATTCTTGTCATTTAAAATTTCTAATGCTTCTGTACCGCTATTGCAGGTTGTAACATTGTAGTTTTTTTGTTCTAAAAATAGTATATGTGGTTTAAGTAAATCAATTTCGTCGTCTACCCAAAGAATATTTATATTGTTCATGTATATTTGTTATCTAATTATAATGTAAAGATTTAGTTTGAGAAAAATAAACAAACTTAAAATATTAAACGATCCAATTTACGGATTTATTACCATACCAAATTCGATAATTTTTGATTTAATAGAGCATAAGTACTTCCAAAGATTGCGACGTATTTCTCAAATGGGTTTGTCATATTTGGTGTATCCTGGTGCGCATCATACTAGATTTCATCATGCTATTGGTTGTATGCATTTAATGCAGAAAGCTGTGCAAGTACTTCGTTTTAAAGGTGTTAAAATTTCTGAAGAAGAAGAAAACGCGCTTTACATAGCTATTTTATTACATGATATAGGTCATGGTCCGTTTTCTCATGCGATGGAGCATAGTATTGTAAACGGTGTGTCCCACGAAGAAATTTCTGTGCTTTTCATGCAAAAGTTGAATGAAGAATTTAACGGCGATTTAACACTTGCAATCCAAATTTTTAAAGGAGATTATCATCGTAAGTTTATGCTTCAGTTAATATCAAGTCAGATTGATATGGATCGTGCAGATTACTTAAAAAGAGATAGTTTTTATACAGGTGTTTCTGAAGGTAATATTAATAGCGAACGTATTATTACAATGCTTAACGTAAAAGATGACGAGTTAGTTATTGAGCATAAAGGGATATATAGTGTCGAAAAATTTTTAGTCGCAAGACGATTGATGTATTGGCAAGTCTATCTGCACAAAACAAGTTTAGCTGCTGAGCAACTTATAATTAGAGTCCTAAAACGAGCTAAAGAATTAAGTAGGCAAGGTTTAAAACTGGAAGCGAGTAAACCGTTACAATTCTTTTTAAAGAATGAAATTACATTAAATGAATTTGATGATAATTGTCTTGAAACTTTTGCTAAATTAGATGATTATGATATAATTTCAGCAATGAAAGCTTGGCAACATCATGGCGATTTTGTGTTAAGCAACCTTTGCGAAATGATTGTAGATAGGCAATTGCTTAAAGTGAAAATTAAAAAGAAACCTATCAAAGAAGATTTTTTATACGCTCAAATAAATTTTTTGAAAGAAAAATATAATATTACAGAAGACGAAGCCAAATATTTTGTGTTTCAAGGCGAAATCAGTAACCAAGCGTATACCAGAAGTAAACAAAATATAAAAATTTTATATAAGTCAGGAAAGGTTGAAGATGTAGTCAAGGCTTCGGATCAATTAAACTTAAAAGCATTATCAAAAAAGGTGACAAAACATTATATATGTTATCCAAAGCAAAAACTTTAATTCATTTTTTCTATTTTTGCCAATAATGAAATTTACAGCAGAACAAATAGCTGGTATTTTAGAAGGTGTCGTAGAAGGCAATCCTCAGGTAGAGGTTTCTAAATTATCAAAAATAGAAGAAGGGGAAGAAGGTGCATTAACCTTTTTAGCAAACCCTAAATACACGCATTACATATATTCAACAAAAGCTTCCATAGCTATTGTTAATAATACATTTAAGCCAGAACAAGACCTTAGTTGTACACTAATTAAAGTTGAAGATGCTTATAAAGCATTTTCAAAATTATTAGAATATTATAATCAAGTTAAGCTAAACAAATCAGGAATAGAGCAACCGTCTTACATTTCAGAAAATGTAAAGAAGGGAGATAACATATATATTGGAGCATTTACTTATATTGGTAATAATGTAACTTTAGGTAATAATGTAAAGATTTTTCCTAGCAGTTATGTAGGTGATAATGTAACCATAGGAGATGATACAGTTGTTTTTTCTGGAGCAAAAATTTACTCAGAATCTGTAATTGGTAAGAATTGTGTGATTAATTCAGGTGCTATTATAGGTGCTGATGGTTTTGGTTTCGCACCAGATGAAAACGGAGAATACTCTAAAGTGCCTCAAATAGGTAATGTGATTTTAGAAGACTTTGTAGATATAGGAGCAGCAACTACAATAGATAGAGCTACTTTAGGATCTACAATCATAAGAAGAGGAGTAAAACTAGACAATCAAATACAAATTGCCCATAATGTTGAAATCGGTAAAAACACTGTAATAGCAGCGCAAACAGGTGTTGCAGGATCAACAAAAATTGGTGAAAACTGTCAAATTGGTGGTCAAGTTGGTATTGTAGGACATATTACAATTGGTAATAATGTAAAAATACAAGCGCAATCTGGTATTGGTAGAAATGTAAAAGACAATGAAGTATTACAAGGTTCACCTGCGTTATCATACGGGGATTTTAATAAATCATATGTGTATTTTAAAAACTTACCTAAAATAGTTAAAACTGTAAACGACTTAGAAAAACAAAATAATGGCAATAATTAATACAGACGTCAAACAAAAAACCATTAAAAGCGAAGTGTCTTTAACAGGTGTAGGTTTACATACTGGTAAAGATGTTACATTAACCTTTAAATCAGCGCCAGAAAATGCTGGTTTTGCTTTTAAGCGTATAGATTTAGAAGGTGCTCCAGTAATTGAAGCAGATGCTAACTATGTTACTAATACACAACGCGGTACTTGTTTAGAGAAAAATGGAGTAACGATACAGACTTGCGAGCATGTTTTGGCTGCATTAGTAGGTATGGGTATTGATAATGCTTTATTAGAATTAGATAATTCTGAACCACCAATAATGGATGGTTCTTCTAAGTTTTTTGTTGAAGCTATAGAAAAAGCAGGAATCGTAGAGCAAGAAGCTACTAGAGAAGTATTCGAAGTTACAGATGTTATTTCTTACACAGATGAAGAAACAGGTAGCGAAATCTTAGTTATGCCAGCTTCAGATTACAAGGTAACAACAATGGTAGATTTTGGGACTAAAGTTTTAGGAACTCAAAATGCGACTTTAGAAAGTATGTCAGATTTTAAAAATCACATAGCTTGCTCAAGAACTTTCAGTTTTTTACACGAATTAGAGTCTTTATTAGAACATGGCTTAATTAAAGGAGGAGATTTAAACAATGCAATTGTTTATGTAGATAAAGAAATTTCGCCAGAAACTATTGAAAAACTTAAAGTTGCATTTAATAAAGAATCAATTGCTGTTAAACCTAACGGTATTTTAGATAATTTAACCTTACATCATCCAAACGAAGCAGCTAGACATAAATTATTAGATGTTATTGGTGACTTGGCTTTAATAGGAACTCATATCAAAGGTAAGGTAATTGCTAATAAACCAGGACATTTTGTAAACACACAGTTTGCAAAAAAAATGTCTAAATTAATTAAAAACGAAAGACGTAATAATGTTCCAAAAGTTGATTTAAATCAAACACCATTAATGGATGTAAATCAAATTATGGACATGCTACCACATAGACAGCCATTTTTACTATTAGATAAGGTTTTTGAACTAACAGATCAATACGTTATTGGAGCTAAAAACGTAACAATGAATGAAGACTTCTTTAGAGGTCACTTTCCTGGCGCGCCAGTAATGCCTGGTGTTTTAATAGTAGAAGCTATGGCACAAACAGGTGGTATTTTAGTATTAAGCACAGTGCCAGATCCAGAAAATTATCTAACATTTTTCATGAAAATGGATAATGTAAAATTCAAACAAAAAGTAATGCCTGGTGATACATTAATCTTTAAATGCGAATTAATCACGCCAATACGTCGTGGTATTTGTCATATGCAAGGTTATGCTTATGCAAACGGTAAATTATGTGCTGAAGCCGAACTTATGGCGCAAATAACTAAAGTTAAAAACAACTAAACAATGAATCAACCATTAGCATACGTTCATCCTGGAGCCAAAATTGCAAAAAATGTAGTTATAGAGCCTTTTGCTACCATTCATAATAATGTAACAATAGGAGAAGGTACTTGGATAGGTAGTAATGTTACAATCATGGAAGGTGCAAGAATAGGGAAGAACTGTAATATTTTTCCTGGTGCAGTTATTTCTGCAGTGCCTCAAGATTTAAAATATAATGACGAAGACACATTAACTATTATTGGTGACAATGTAACCATTAGAGAATGTGTAACAATCAACAGAGGAACAACCGATAAAATGAAAACGGTTGTTGGTAATAATTGCTTAATCATGGCATACTGCCATATTGCTCACGATTGTATTGTTGGAAACAACTGTATATTCTCAAATAATAGTACGTTAGCTGGTCATATTACAGTTGGAGATTTTGTAGTCTTAGCAGGTATGACAGCAGTACATCAATTTTGTTCTATTGGTAATCACGCATTTGTAACTGGTGGATCTTTAGTTCGTAAAGATGTGCCACCTTTTGTAAAAGCAGCAAGAGAACCTTTATCTTACGTAGGTATAAATTCAGTTGGATTAAGACGTCGTGGTTTTACAACCGAAAAGATTAGAGAAATTCAAGATATTTTCAGAATTCTTTATCAGAAAAACTATAATAATTCTCAAGCAGTAGCAATTATTGAGGCTGAAATGGAAGCAACTCCAGAAAGAGACGAAATCCTTCAGTTTATCAAAAATTCTCATCGTGGAATTATGAAAGGATATTTCACATCAAACTAAAAATTCAAATTAAACTTAAATAATGGCAACAACATCAGATATTAGAAACGGTTTATGCATTAGATATAACAACGATATTTATAAAATCATCGAGTTTTTACACGTAAAACCAGGTAAAGGTCCTGCGTTTGTTAGAACAAAATTAAAAAGTGTAACTACAGGTAAAGTTTTAGATAACACGTTTTCTGCTGGACATAAATTAGAAGATGTAAGAGTTGAAACTCATAAATTTCAATATTTATATAATGATGGCGAGTTTTATCATTTTATGAATGAAGAAGATTTTACTCAAATTAGATTATCAGAATCTGCTTTAGATAGACCAGATTTAATGAAAGAAGGTGAAGTAGTAACTATTCAAATCAATTCAGAAGATAATATGCCACTTTCTGTAGATATGCCAGCAACAGTAATTTTAGAAATTACAGCAACAGAACCTGGTGTAAAAGGTAATACAGCAACAAATGCTACTAAACCTGCAACTGTAGAAACTGGAGCAACAGTTAATGTGCCTTTATTTATAAATGAAGGTGATAAAATTAAGGTTGAAACAGAAAAAGGAACTTATAAAGAAAGAGTTAAAGAATAATTTAACTCTTTTATTTTTTTAAAATGAAATTCCCAAAGTCACATACACTTAAAAAATTAGCACAATTAATTGATTGCGAGTTTGTTGGTGATGAAAATTTTGAGGTTTTAGGTATGAATGAAATTCATGTTGTAGAACCTGGAGATATTGTATTTGTAGATCATCCAAAATACTACGATAAAGCTTTAAATAGTGCGGCAACTATTATTCTTATTAATAAAGAAGTAGATTGTCCTGAAGGAAAAGCATTATTGATTAGTGATGATCCTTTTAGAGATTTCAACAAGCTAACTAATCACTTTAAGCCATTTGTTCCTTCAAGTTCAGCAATTTCAGAAACTGCTAAAATTGGAAAAAATACCATTATTCAACCAAACTGTTTTATAGGAAATAACGTGACTATTGGTGATAATTGTGTCATTCATTCTAACGTAAGTATTTATGATGATACGATTATTGGTAACAATGTTACAATTCATGCTGGTTGTGTTTTAGGTGCAAGTGCTTTTTACTATAAAAACAGACCAGAAGGTTTTGATCAATTAAAATCTGGTGGACGTGTTATTATTAAAGATAATGTAGATATTGGCGCTATGTGTAGCATTGACCGAGGTGTTACCGGTGATACAACAATTGGTGAAGGATCTAAACTAGATAACCAAATTCAAGTTGGTCACGATACCGTTATAGGTAAAAAATGCTTAATAGCTTCTCAAACAGGTATTGCTGGTTGTTGTGTTATTGAAGATGAAGTGACGCTTTGGGGACAAGTTGGTACAACAAGTGGTATTACTATTGGTAAAAAAGCCAATGTTTTAGGGCAAACAGGAGTTACAAAATCTATTGAAGGCGGAAAATCTTATTTTGGTACACCAATAGAAGAATCTAGAGTGAAGCTGAAAGATTTAGCTTACGTTAAAAGAATTCCTGAAATTTTAAAACAATTAAAAGAGAAATAATGACAGCAAAAGAGGTTGTAAAATCATTTTACAGTTTTGATTTAGCCAAAGACAATGATGCTATCAAATACATTCATAAAGATTGTTTGTTGCATTGGAATAGTAGTAAAGGCTATAGATGTTCTGATTATAAGATGATTAAAGAAAGAATTGAAACGCTAAAAAAAGCATTTCATTCTTTTAATTACAAGCTTAGTCATTTACTAGAAGATAATAATACAATAACAGCAAGATATACTGTTTATGTAACTTCAATAGAAAAACCTGATGAAGAAGAACCTTTAGCGCATTTTATTACAGTTTGGGAAGTTAAAGAAGGTAAACTTTACAGAGGTTTTGAAATAAGTCAGCTTGCAGATGAAAATTCTCAAAATTTAAACTCATTTTCTGAAATTAAAGTTTAAAAATACTTTAGAAATAGCAATCAAAAACTTATTTTTGTTACACGAAAAATAAATTCATTCAAAAATTCTTAATAATACAAAACATGAGCGTTTTAGTAAACAAAGATTCAAAAATAATAGTTCAAGGATTTACAGGTAGCGAAGGAACTTTCCACGCTGGTCAAATGATAGAATACGGTACCAACGTTGTTGGTGGTGTTACACCAGGTAAAGGTGGTCAAACACATTTAGACAAACCTGTATTTAACACAGTTTCAGAAGCTGTAGAAAAAGTAGGAGCAGACACTTCAATTATATTTGTTCCGCCAGCATTTGCAGCAGATGCTATTATGGAATCAGCAGACGCTGGTATTAAAGTAATTATTTGTATTACAGAAGGAATTCCTGTAGCAGACATGATTAAAGCTGCAGATTATATTAAAGGTAAAGACTGTCGCTTAGTAGGTCCTAATTGTCCTGGTGTAATTACTCCAGGTGAAGCAAAAGTTGGTATCATGCCAGGTTTTGTATTTAAACAAGGAAAAGTAGGTATTGTTTCTAAATCAGGAACTTTAACTTATGAAGCAGCAGACCAAGTTGTAAAACAAGGTTTAGGTATTACTACAGCAATCGGTATTGGTGGTGATCCAATTATCGGTACTACTACTAAACAAGCTGTAGAATTATTAATTAACGATCCAGAAACTGAGTGTGTTGTAATGATTGGTGAAATTGGTGGGCAATTAGAAGCAGACGCAGCTAATTGGTACAAAGCTTCAGGAAGCAAAAAACCAATCGTTGGATTTATAGCAGGTGAAACTGCGCCAGCTGGTCGTACAATGGGGCATGCAGGAGCAATTGTTGGTGGATCTGATGATACAGCTCAAGCTAAAAAAGCTATTATGAGAGATTGCGGAATCCACGTGGTAGATTCTCCAGCAGAAATAGGTAAAAAAGTAGCTGAAGTAATGGGATAAGCCCAATAACATAAACTATTTAAAGCCTCATAATTTTATGACAATTATGAGGCTTTTTCTTATCAATAACATTCTAAATAACTATATTTGAAATACTAATTGAAAACAGAATTATAAATGAAACTTTTAGAAAATAAAACAGCTATTATTACAGGTGCTTCAAGAGGAATAGGAAAAGGAATAGCACAAGTCTTTGCTCAAAACGGAGCAAATATAGCATTTACATATAGCTCTTCTGTTGAAGCAGCGAATGAATTAGAAGAAGAGCTAAACGCTTTAGGTGTTAAAGCTAAAGGATATCAAAGTAACGCTGCTAGTTTTGAAGAAGCTCAAAAATTAGCAGAAGATGTGTTAGCTGAATTTGGTAGCATTGATGTGTTAGTAAATAATGCCGGTATTACTAAAGACAACTTGTTAATGCGTATGGGCGAAGAAGATTTTGATAAAGTAATCGAAGTAAATCTTAAATCTGTATTTAACATGACAAAAGCTGTACAACGTACTATGCTTAAACAACGTAAAGGATCTATTATCAATATGAGTTCTGTTGTTGGTGTTAAAGGTAATGCAGGACAAACTAACTATGCAGCAAGTAAAGCTGGTATTATTGGTTTTTCTAAATCTGTAGCTTTAGAGTTAGGTTCTAGAAACATTAGAAGTAACGTAATTGCTCCTGGTTTTATCGAAACTGAAATGACAGGAAAATTAGACGAAAAAACTGTGCAAGGTTGGCGTGATGCAATACCATTAAAACGTGGTGGTACGCCAGAAGATATTGCAAATGCTTGTGTATTTTTAGCTAGTGATATGTCCGCTTATGTTACAGGACAAACGATTAACGTTGATGGCGGAATGTTAACGTAAATTTTCATCCTAGATTTTTTTTGAAATACTATTTATCTATAACAAAATAGTACTTCATATATTAAAAGATGTCTACACAAGATATATTATTAATCATATTAGCAGGAATTATAGCGCTACTTTTAGCGCTTTTCCAGTATAAATACAAAACAAAAAGCGCATTGTCTTTTAATGCGCTTTTTGTTTTTTTAAGGTTTTTCACCTTTTTTTCTGTGTTTTTGCTTTTAATTAATCCTAAATTTGAACAAAATTCTACATATACAGAAAAACCTAATTTAGTTATTGTAGCTGATAATTCAGCATCTATTTCTCATTTAAAACAAAATGAAAAAGAACTTGAATTTATAAGTCAACTAAAAGAAAATCAAAAGATTAATGATAAGTTTAATGTTGAATATTTCACTTTTGGAAATCAATTAAACACATCAGATAGTTTAAATTTTAAAGACCAACAAACCAACCTAAATAAAGTATTTAGAGATTTATCAGAAATCTATAAAAATACAACAGCTCCAACATTACTAATTTCTGACGGGAATCAAACTATAGGTAGCGATTATCAATTCTCTGCTAATAACTATAAACAACCGATTTATCCAATCATACTTGGTGATACCATAACGTATTCCGATTTAAAAATTAGTCAGTTAAACGTTAATAAATATGCGTATTTAAAAAATAGATTTCCAATTGAAGCGATTGTTATTTATAACGGAAATGAAACAGTAGCAAAAAACTTTATCATCACCCAAAACGGTAAAACAGTATTTTCAAAACCAATTACGTTTTCTCAAGATAAATCTTCCGAAATTATTAATACAACCTTACCAGCAACTTCCGTTGGTGTTCAAAGTCATCAAGCGCAAATAGTTCCTATTTCAACTGAAAAAAATAAGACTAATAATTATAAAAATTTTGCTGTTGAAGTTATAGATCAAAAGACAAAAGTAGCAGTTGTTAGCACCGTTTTACATCCAGATTTAGGTGCAATTAAAAAAAGTATTGAAAGTAATGAACAGCGCGAAGTTTCATTTTTAAAACCAAATGAAATTTTAAATCAATTAAATGATTTTCAATTAATTATAGCGTATCAGCCAAACAATTCATTTAAACAATTATTTGAAGCTTTAGAAGCTCAAAATAAAAATAAATGGTTAATTTCTGGAGTAAAAACAGACTGGCGATTTTTAAATTCAGTTTCCAAAAATTATCAATTAGAAATCACATCACAAACCGAAGATTATCAAGCTAACCTGAATCAAAATTATAGCAATTTTATTATAGATGATATCGATTTTGAAAGCTTTCCTCCATTAAAATCTAATTTTGGTGCACCAGATTTTTCTGTGCCTTACCAATCTATTTTGAATAAAACCGTTTCTGGTATTCCTACAAACGAGCCTCTTTTAGCAACTTTTGAAACTAATGATAGAAGAGAAGCGATCCTTTTTGGAGAAAACCTTTGGAAGTGGCGTTCACAAAGCTTCCTAAACAATCAATCATTTGAAGCGTTTGATGCTTTTATTGGTAAAATGGTGCAGTATTTAGCTTCAAATCAACGCAAAAATAGGTTAACAGTCGATTATAATTCATTTTACAATGGTAGCGATAATATTGTTATCAGCGCACAATATTTCAATAAAAACTACGAATTTGATGCAACTGAAAACTTAAATATTTCACTTAATAATAAGGAGACTAATCAAAAAATATCAAGACCATTAATACTAAAAAACAACAGTTATCAAGTTAATTTAAATGGTTTAGACGCTGGAGATTACAGTATTACAGTTAGTTCTACTACAGATAAATTATCATCGTCAGGTAATTTTAAAATTATACCATTTAATATAGAGCAACAATTTTTAAACGCTAATGTAACAAAGTTGCAACAAGTTGCTACTAATAGTAAAGGTCAAGCTTATTTTATTGATAACACTTCTACTTTGGCAGATAGTTTATTATCAGATAATCGTTATCAGCCAATTCTTAAAACCAATAAAAGAGTTGTACCTTTGATAAACTGGTATTATCTACTATTTTTTATAGCATTGTGCTTAGCTTTAGAATGGTTTATCAGGAAATATAAAGGATTAATTTAAAATAAAAATTACAATGGAAAGATTACCAAAAATTGCATTCCCTTTTATCATTGCGGGAGTTATATTTATAATTATCATAGCTAAATCTGCTGTCACCATAGATGCCGGTCATGCTGCAGTTTTATATGAAACTTTAGGAGATGGAGTAGACTCTAAAAAAGCACCTTTAGGTCCAGGTTTTCATATAATTGCTCCATGGAATAGAGTTATAGATTACGAAACACGTCAGCAAGAAATTCCAGAAAAAATGTCTGTATTATCATCTAATGGATTAGATATAAAATTAGATGCATCGGTGCTATACGAACCAGATGTTAAAAACTTAGGAAAATTGCATAATGAGAAAGGAGAAAATTATTTAAGCAGAGTTTTACAACCTGCTATAAGAAGTGCCGCAAGAAGTGTAGTAGGTCGTTATACTCCAGAACAATTATATTCTACTAAAAGAGATGCTATTCAAGAAGAAATTTTTGAAGAAACTAGAAAAATTGTAGAAAGTCAATACATTCAACTTAATAATGTTTTGATTAGAGATGTTACTTTACCACCTACAATTAAAGAAGCAATAGAAAGAAAACTTAGACAAGAACAAGAATCTTTAGAGTATGAATTTAGATTAGTTACTGCTGAAAAAGAAGCTCAAAAACAACGTATTGAGGCACAAGGTAAAGCAGATGCTAATAGAATTTTAAGCGCTTCTTTAACAGATAAAATCCTTCAAGATAAGGGTATTGAAGCGACTAATAAATTAGCAGAATCACCTAATAGTAAAGTTGTTATAATAGGTTCTGGTGAAAGTGGAATGCCTATTATTTTAGGTAATCAATAATAATTAAATTAATTTTAACATTTCATGATTTGGAATTTTAAATATTAATTTACAATCTTTGTACAGAACAAAACTATACATGACTTTTATTCAATTACATCATCATCATTTCCATACTTGCACTCAAGCGAGCTAGAAATGTATTGAATAAAACCAAAATATTTTTAAAACCGTTTGAGTAAATCAAGCGGTTTTTTTTATTCCTGTAAAAACAGGAATCTTACCCAAAAAGATTTACTCAAACACTTTAACAAAAAAGAAAAATGAGTAAACTAAAAATTGCAATTCAAAAATCAGGACGATTAAATGAGGATTCTATGAAAATCCTTAAAGACGTTGGTATTTCTATCGATAATGGTAAAGATCAACTTAAAGCTTCGGCTAAAAACTTCCCATTAGAAGTCTTTTATTTGCGTAACGGAGACATTCCTCAATATTTAAAAGATGGTGTTGTAGACGTTGCTATTATTGGCGAAAATGTTTTGGTAGAAAAAGGACAAGACATCACTATTGCAGAGAAATTAGGATTTTCTAGCTGTAAAGTGTCTGTCGCGATTCCAAAAGGAAAAAGCTATAATTCTATTAAAGATTTAGAAGGAAAACGAATCGCGACGTCGTATCCAAACACAGTCAATAAATTTTTAAAAGACAACAACGTTAACGCCAATTTACACATTATTAACGGTTCTGTAGAAATTGCGCCAAATATTGGTTTAGCAGATGCGATTGTTGATATTGTTTCTAGCGGAAGCACCTTATTCAAAAACAACCTTAAAGAAGTTGAAGTCATTTTAAAATCGGAAGCTGTTTTAGCAGTTTCACCTCAAATTTCTTCTGAAAATCAAGCGATTTTAAACAAGTTGCAGTTTAGATTACAATCGGTTTTAAAAGCAAGAAACTCACGCTACGTGTTACTAAATGCACCAAATAACAAGGTTGACGACATTATAAATATTTTACCAGGAATGAAAAGTCCAACGGTTTTACCGCTAGCTGAAGAAGGTTGGAGTTCATTACACTCTGTAATAAATAAAAACGATTTCTGGGAAATTATAGACGAATTAAAAGCCAATGGAGCAGAAGGTATATTAGTTTGTCCAATTGAAAATATGGTGCTCTAAATTTCTGCGCAAGCAGGAATCTAATATTTAAAATTAATGTCTGGCTGAGCGCAGTCGAAGCCTAATTAACGAGAAGAAATGAAAACAATAAAATACCCAAATAAAAACACGTGGTCAGAACTTTTAAAACGACCAACACAAACTGTTAACGATATAGAAAGTACGGTAAATCAAATTTTTGAAGACATACAACGCAACGGTGATGCTGCAGTTTCAAAATATACAAAGTTATTTGATGGAGCAGACTTACAATCTAATCTCGTGACTACACAAGAGATCAAAGAAGCATCTTCAAAATTATCTACAGAATTAAAAGCTGCAATTAACCAAGCGAAGTCAAATATTGAAGTCTTTCACAAAGCACAAAAAACAGAAAAGGTAAGCGTAGAAACGTCTGTTGGAATTACTTGTTGGCAAGAAAAACGTGCCATACAAAAAGTTGGGATTTATATTCCTGCTGGTACAGCGCCATTATTTTCAACGGTTTTAATGTTGGCAATTCCTGCAAATATCGCTGGTTGTAAAGAAGTTGTGTTATGTTCGCCACCAAATAAAGACGGTAAAATTGCTAACGAAATTTTGTATGCTGCTCAACTTTGTGGTGTCACTAAAATCCTGAAAGTTGGAGGCATTCAAGCGATTGCTGGATTAACGTTTGGGACCGAAACTATTCCGCAAGTCTATAAAATCTTTGGTCCAGGAAACCAATTTGTAACTGTTGCAAAGCAATTGGCTACTAAATATGGTGTCGCAATCGATATGCCTGCAGGACCAAGCGAATTGTTGGTTGTGGCAGATGATAGCGCCAATGCAAGTTACGTAGCTTCAGATTTATTAAGTCAAGCAGAACACGGAACTGATAGTCAAGTAATTTTAGTATCAACGTCTGAAAATTTTATAAATGAAGTTGAAACTGAAATTAAAACGCAAATTAAAGCATTACCAAGACAAGACATTGCGCAACAAGCTATCAATAATTCAAAATCTATTTTAGTAAAAACAGATGAAGAAGCATTAGAATTAATCAATGATTATGGTCCAGAACACTTTATTGTTGCGACTAAAAACAACGACTTTTATGTTGATGGTATTCAAAATGCAGGTTCTGTATTTATTGGTAATTACACACCGGAAAGTGCTGGCGATTATGCATCTGGTACTAATCATACCTTGCCAACTAATGGATTTAGCAAAGCGTATTCAGGCGTAAATTTAGACAGTTTCACAAAAGCGATTACGTTTCAAAACATCACAAAAGAAGGTTTAAAAAACATAGGAAACACCATAGAACTAATGGCTGAAGCTGAAGGTTTACAAGCGCACAAAAACGCAGTTTCGATTAGATTAAAAGACTTAACGAATTAATGTCATTCAGAGCTGTCACATTGAGCGCAGTCGAAATGAAAGCGAAGAATCTAAAGATTATAATATGAAACGAAATTTCAACATAAATAACTTAGTCAGACCAAACATTGCAGCTTTAAAACCGTATTCTTCGGCGAGAGATGAGTTTAAAGACGCAACATCAAACCAAATGATTTTCTTAGATGCTAATGAAAATCCGTTTGAAAATGGTGTAAATCGTTATCCAGATCCTCAACAAAAAGATGTAAAATCGATGTTGTCAAATATTAAACACATTCCAATCGAAAATATCCTGTTAGGTAACGGAAGTGATGAAGTGTTAGACTTAATTTTTAGAGCATTTTGCGAGCCAAACCAAGATAATGTTATCACATTACCGCCAACTTATGGAATGTACAACGTATTAGCAAATACAAATGCTATAGAGGTTTTAAGGATTGAATTGGATGCAAATTTTCAACCAAAAGTAAACGACATTTTAAACACTCAAAACGACAATACAAAACTGTTATTTTTATGTTCGCCAAACAATCCAACAGCGAATAGTTTTGAAGCTTCAAAAATTGAAAAATTATTAACTAATTTCAATGGAATAGTAGTGATTGATGAAGCGTATATCGATTTTTCAGAAGATGAAAGTTGGATATCTAAATTATCAGATTTTCCAAATTTGATAGTTACACAAACGTTGTCTAAAGCTTACGGAATGGCAGGCATCAGACTAGGAATTTGCTACGCTTCAACCGAAATTATTTCAATTTTAAACAAAATAAAACCACCATATAACGTCAATCAATTAACGCAGCAAAAGGCATTCCAACGTTTAGAAAAGCAACAAGACGTTCAAAACGAAATTCAGAATATAATTTCAGAAAGAAGCTTGTTAATTAAAGCGTTAAAGTCGATTACTTGGATTCACACTATATATCCAACACAGGCCAACTTTGTGTTAATTAAGGTAGATGATGCGACAAAACGATATAATCAATTAGTAAAAAAAGGCATTGTTGTTCGCAACAGAACCAATCAGCCACTTTGTGAAAATTGTTTGCGTTTTACGGTTGGCACGAGTGAAGAAAATGAGAAATTGATTGAAGTATTAAAGAAGTTAAACTAATAATAGATTCCTGTCTGCGCAGGAATGACAAATAAGATGAAAAAAGTACTATTTATAGACCGTGACGGCACATTAATTAAAGAACCAGCAGACGAACAAATCGATAGTTTTGAGAAGTTGGTATTTTACCCAAAAGTCTTCACATATTTAAGTAAAATTGCCAAAGAATTAGATTTCGAAATCGTAATGATTACCAATCAAGATGGATTGGGAACAGATGTGTATCCAGAAAACACGTTTTGGCCAATACATAATTTTGTGCTTCAATCTTTTGAAAACGAAGGTGTTATTTTTGAAGAACAATTTATAGACAGAACTTTTGCCAAGGATAACGCACCAACTAGAAAGCCAAATACAGGTTTGTTAACCAAATATTTTAGCGAAGATTACGATTTAGAAAATTCGTTTGTTATTGGTGACCGATTAACCGATGTCGAATTAGCTAAAAACCTTGGTTCTAAAGGCATTTTTATCAATGACAATACCAATTTAGGAACGGACGAAATTACGGTAAAACGAGATTCTTTAGACCAGTTTATCGGATTAGAAAGTAACGATTGGGAAGAGATTTACAAATTCTTAAAAGCTAAAGAACGCACAGGAAGCATCGAACGAAACACCAACGAAACCAAGATTAAAATCGATTTAAATCTTGACGGAACAGGACAAAGTAATATCGATACAGGTATTGCTTTTTTCGACCATATGTTAGACCAAATTGCGCGTCACGGACAATTAGATTTAAACATTAAAGTCGATGGTGATTTAGAGGTAGACGAGCATCACACAATTGAAGATACAGCAATAGCTTTAGGTGAAGTGTTTGCAACGACTTTAGGTAACAAGTTAGGTATAGAACGTTACGGTTTTAGCTTACCAATGGACGATTGTTTTGCGCAAGCTGCAATAGATTTTGGTGGTAGAAATTGGTTGGTTTGGGAAGCCGATTTTAAACGCGAAATGATTGGCAAAATGCCAACCGAAATGTTTTTTCACTTCTTTAAATCCTTTACAGATGGTGCAAAATGTAACCTAAACATCAAAGCAGAAGGCACAAACGAGCATCACAAAATTGAAGCGATTTTTAAAGCATTTGCTAAAGCAATAAAAATGGCTGTAAAACGCGACGTTGAAAAAATGATTTTACCAAGTACAAAGGGTATGTTGTAGTACTTGTCATTCCGTACTTGATACGGAATCTAAAAAAAATGAACAATAATAAATAAGATTCCTGCCTTCGCAGGAATGACAATAAATGAAAATAGTCATCATAAATTACGGTGCAGGAAACATCAAAAGCATTCAATTTGCTTTTAAACGCTTAGGTTTTGAATCGTTGTTAACCAACAATCCAAAAGAAATTAAAGAAGCAGATAAAGTGATTTTTCCTGGTGTAGGCGAGGCGAGTAGTGCAATGCAAAAGCTAAAAGAATCAGGTTTAGATCGATTAATTCCACAGTTAAAACAACCGGTTTTAGGGATTTGTTTAGGTATGCAATTAATGTGTAAATCTACAGAAGAAGGACATACAAAAGGCTTAGGTATTTTTGATGTAGATGTAAAACGGTTTTCAGACACAGTAAAAGTGCCACAAATGGGTTGGAATACGATATGTAATCTTCAATCAGATTTGTTTAAAGATATCAAAGAGAATGAATTTATGTATTTGGTGCATAGTTTTTATGCAGAACAATGCCAAGAGGCAATTGCAACAACAGCTTATGATGTAAAATACGCTTCAGCATTACAAAAAAACAATTTTTACGGAGTACAATTTCATCCAGAAAAAAGTGGAAAAGAAGGAGAAAAAATTCTTAAGAATTTTTTAAAACTAAATATTAACAACTAGAAACTAACAATTATTTTGAGAATAATACCAGCAATAGATATAATAGAAGGAAAGTGCGTAAGATTAACTAAAGGCGATTACAGCACTACAAAAATGTACAATGAAAATCCGTTAGAAGTTGCCAAACAATTTGAAGATGCAGGCATAGAATACTTACATATGGTGGATTTGGAAGGTGCAAAAGCAGACCACGTAGTCAATTATAAAGTTTTAGAAAAGGTAGCAACAAAAACCAATTTAAAAATTGATTTTGGTGGCGGACTTAAATCAGACGACGATGTATTTATAGCTTTTAATTCTGGAGCTAAACAAATTACCGGTGGAAGTATAGCTGTAAAAAACACAGACACTTTTTTAAGATGGATTAATAAATATGGAACGCAAAAAATCATCCTTGGTGCCGATTGTAAAAATGAAAAAATCGCCATTTCTGGTTGGTTAGAAGAAAGTAGTTTAGACGTTGTACCATTTATACAAGACTATCAAAAAAATGGTATTCAATATGTGGTATGTACAGATATTTCAAAAGACGGAATGCTTCAAGGTCCATCAGTAGGTTTGTATAAAAAAATAATCAACCAATGTACCAATGGTAGCGCAGATCAATCTGTTAAACTTATCGCTTCTGGTGGAGTAACTACTATTGAAGATGTTGAAGTTTTATCTGAAATTGGTTGCGATGGAATCATAATTGGAAAAGCTATTTACGAAAACAGAATAAGTTTAAAAGAATTAGAACGCTTTTTATAATATAAATAATTAGCCTTTAGCCTTTTGCTTTTAGCAACACGTTAGAAGCAAAAAGCCAAGAGCCAAAAGCCAAATAAATGCTAACAAAACGAATCATACCTTGTCTAGATATTAAAAACGGTCGAACCGTTAAAGGCGTTAATTTTGTTAATTTAAGAGATGCAGGCGATCCTGTAGAATTAGCAAAACAGTATGCAGAAAAAGGTGCAGACGAATTGGTGTTTTTAGATATTTCTGCAACTTTAGAAGCTAGAAAAACAATAATTGAAATGGTGCTTAAAGTCGCAGGACAAGTCAATATTCCATTTACCGTTGGTGGCGGAATTTCAAGTGTAGAAGATGTAGATATGCTTTTAAAATCTGGTGCAGATAAAATATCTGTAAATTCTTCAGCTGTAAAACGACCAGAATTGGTTAATGAATTGTCAAGTAAATTCGGTAGCCAATGTGTTGTAGTTGCTATAGATGCCAAACAAGTTAAAGAACAATGGAAAGTGCATTTAGCTGGTGGAAGTATTCCAACCGAAATAGATCTATTCGATTGGGCAAAAGAAGTTGAAACAAGAGGCGCAGGCGAAATTCTGTTTACCTCGATGAATAACGATGGAACAAAAAACGGATTTGCAAATGAAGCTTTGGCTAAACTATCAGACACTGTAAATATCCCAATCATTGCGTCTGGTGGCGCAGGAACTATTAAACATTTTACAGATACTTTTAAAGTAGGAAAAGCCGATGCTGCTTTGGCTGCAAGTGTATTTCATTTTGGTGAAATAGAAATAAAAGACTTAAAAGAAGAATTAAAACAGAAAGGTGTTTCTGTTAGACTATAAATTGTCATTCCGCACTTGATGCGGAATCCAAAAATCAACATTATGAACATAGATTTCAATAAAAATAAAGACGGATTAGTCCCAGCAATCATTCAAGATGCAACAACCAAAAATGTGTTGATGCTTGGTTATATGAATGAAGAAGCGCTTAAAAAAACTCAAGATACAAAGCTAGTAACCTTTTTTAGTCGTACCAAAAACCGACTTTGGACCAAAGGTGAGGAAAGCGGTAACGTTTTAAACTTAGTAGATATTAAATTAGATTGTGATAACGATACTTTGTTAGTAATTGTAAATCCAAAAGGACCAATATGCCACACTGGAAGCGATACATGTTGGAATGAAGCTAATACCGAATCTTACGGATTTTTAACCCAATTAGAAAACACAATACAAAGTAGAGTAGAAGCTGGTAATACTGAAAAATCGTATGTAGCTTCATTATTTGCAAAAGGAATTAATAAAGTGGCTCAAAAAGTTGGTGAAGAAGCTGTAGAAGTCGTTATTGAAGCTAAAGATAATAACGACGATTTATTTTTAAATGAAAGTGCCGATTTGTTGTTTCACTATTTAATGTTATTGCAAGCAAAAGGTTTTAAGTTGGAAGATGTGATTAAGGTTTTAAAAGAAAGACACTAATCCTTATTTAATCGGTAAATAATAAACCCTAAAACAGTTGTAATAACTAATAATACAAATCCTTTTAAGCTATTGCCATAAATAAAACTTCCAATTGAAAACAATAATGCGTAAACACCAAAAACACCACAGAAAAAACTAATTGTTTTATTGCCAAAACCTTTAAATTTTGATTCGTCACCAAATATCAAAGCATTAAAAGAAGCTAATGTTTTTGCATCTGAAGGTTGAGTTATTAACGTCACAATAATCCATCCTATTGTAGTAGTAACAACACCAAATACTAATTGCCAATGTTCAGCAATGTCTACTAAAGGTGTTTCTAGTTTTCCGTTAATAAAAAAGAAAACTGCGATTAAAAACGAAATGACCATAGCTGCAATTTCGCTGTAAGGGTTAATTCTGCTCCAAAACCATCGTAAAATAAATAATAATCCTGTTCCAGCACCAATTTGAAGTAACAGATTAAATACATCTGCTGCCGATTGTAGATAAAATGAAAATAACGCAGCGCATAGCATCAATAACACTGTTGAAATACGTCCAACTAAAACCTGCTCTTTATCTGTAGCTTCTGGTTTTAAAAATCGTTTATAAAAATCATTAACAATATATGAGCTTCCCCAATTTAATTGTGTTGAAATGGTACTCATAAACGCCGCAATAAGTGATGTTAAAACTATACCAATTAATCCAGCAGGTAAATAGGTCATCATTGCTGCGTAAGCAACGTCATGACCTTTCATTTGGTTGGTAAGGTTTGGAAAGGTGTTAGAAATAGTTTCTAAATTTGGAAATATTACAATAGATGCCAAACCAACCACAATCCAAGGCCAAGGTCTGATGGCGTAATGTGCAACATTAAAAAATAAAGTTGCCCAAGTCGCATGTTTTTCGTTTTTAGCAGCTAGCATTCGTTGTGCAATATATCCGCCGCCACCAGGTTCTGCACCAGGATACCAAGTGCTCCACCATTGTACAGCTAACGGAATAATTAGCAAAGTTATTAGTGCTTCTGTGTTGCTAAAATCAGGAAAAAAGGCTAATTTATCTACTACATTTTCATTAGTTAAAAGATTGTTGATGCCTCCAATTTCAGGGATATTAACAATATAAATCGTAGCCCAAATACTTCCAACCATTGCAATAATAAACTGAATAAAATCTGTAATCAAAACACCTTTTAATCCTCCTAATGTTGAGTAAATCACAACAATAATAGAAGCGTAGAGTAGCATTTCTTCTTGAGAAATTCCTAATAAAATATTTGCAATTTTTGCTCCAGCCAAACATACGCCAGCCATAGTAATGATATTAAAAATAACACCAAGGTAAATAGCTCTAAATCCACGTAAAAAACCAGCTGTTTTTCCGCTATAGCGTAGTTCATAAAACTCTAAATCAGTTGTAATTCCGCTTTTTCTCCAAAGTTTTGCATAAAAAAATACGGTCAACATTCCTGTTAATAATAATGCCCACCAAACCCAGTTTCCGGAAACGCCGTTTGTTCTAACCAATTCGGTAACCAAACCAGGTGTATCTGCAGCAAAAGTTGTTGCAACCATGCTTACACCTAGTAACCACCAAGGCATATTTCGGCTTGATAAGAAGAATGATTTTGTATCTTTTCCGGCTTGTTTAGAAACAAAAATTCCGATTGCAGCAAAAAGAATTAAGAAAAAGGCAATAATTACCCAATCTAAAGTAGATAGAACCATAATTTTAAATGTTGATAAACAAATCTAAGATTTATTGACAAATAAAAAAGCATTAGAAATTTCTAATGCTTTTTTTACTTGAGTTGTTGTTTGTTATTTAAGCCAACCTTTTGCAATACCTTTATTTGAGAAAATAATTAAAAGTATTGCTATAACAGGTATTGAAATTGACATTGATGAGTCAAAAGCAGTCATTTTATCCTTTAAAGGCGAAAGAAAGAATGTAAAAATAGATTGAACTATTACCGCAATAAATGAAATTATAAATAAGATATTAGCTAATTTTTTTCTTGCTAAAAGCATAATACATGCAATAAATCCAGCAAATACAGCAATAGCAAACGCTGCTGTATACCATGCAGGATAATCTATACTATACATTTCTTGTTGTTCTGGCGGCATTGCAGCTAAAGCTTCTTCTGTTAAAAAGGCTTGTCCTAAGTAAGCCATTACACCCATTGCGTTCCATATTAAAGCAATAACGCTTACTATCCAGAACCAAATTGGTGGTTTTTGTGCAGTTGTTGTCATAATTTTTAAAATTTAGTTAGTTTTTGTGATATACAATTTATAAAATTTTTGCCAATTGTGATGTAAAAACTTATTTTCGGCAATAATTATGAAAAAGAAATTCTTTTACGTTATCACCATTCAATACTTAGGCTATCGTTTTCACGGATGGCAAAAACAACCCGATGTAAAAACCTTACATTTAATGGTAGATCGTACTTTAAATTTCATTTTAAATAAAAAGCCTTTTAAAACTTTAGTTTCTGGTCGTACAGATGCAATGGTTAGTGCAGAAAATGCTGCTTTCGAGTTGTTTTTAGAAGAATCTATTGAAGATTTTGACGCGTTTTTAGAGTTGTTTAATTACAATTTACCTCAAGATATTCGTGCTAAATCTATCAGAGAAGTAGATGCTAGTTTTAATATTATTCAATCTTCAAAAACTAAAGAATATATATACATTTTTGCTTTTGGCGGGAAATTTCATCCATTTTGTGCGCCAATAATGACTACTATTTTAGATCCATTGAATATTGAGGTAATGCAAGAAGGCGCAAAACTTTTTGAAGGTAAACATTATCTAAAGAACTACTGTTTTAGACCAACAGATAATGGTATCTACGAAAGAGAAATTGATACTTGCGAAATTGTAGAAAACACACTTTATACTGCAAATTTTTTCCCTGAAACAACGTATATGTTACGTGTAAGAGGTAAAGGTTTTATGAGAAATCAAATACGATTAATGATGGGCGCACTAATTAATTTAGGAAAAGGAGAGCTGACTTTAGAAGATATAAAATCTAGCTTAACTCCCGAAAACACTGTTGCTATAGATTATGTTGCGCCTGCATCTGGACTTATTCTTCACAAACTAGAGTTTGATTAATCTGTTAATTGATTTAACATAACTCATTTTTCTTAACACAATATTATGTTAAAAGCTAAAGCTATTAGTTAAAGCTAGTTAAATATCCTGTAATCAATATTGTTTAATAGTAACTTAGTATTGTTAAACAAATTAAACAACCCAAAAATATAATATTGATTATGAGTTATTTGAATATGCAAGATGAAAAATTATTACCAGTAGTAATGGAGCTAAATACATTATTATCTGACTACCATATGTACTACCAAAAATTAAGAAGTTTTCACTGGAATATATTAGGAAAAAACTTTTTTGACCTTCATGAACAGTTTGAAAACATGTACAATGACGCACAAGTAAAAATTGATGAAATAGCTGAGCGAATTTTAACACTTAGACATCACCCTGTAAGCAAGTTTAGTGATTACATTAAAATTGCAACCGTGCAAGAGGAAAGCGCTATGATTTCTGACCAAGCAATGATAGATTCACTTTTAAAAGACCATAAAATTATCTTGGCGCAAATGTCTAGTGTTATAGATTCTGCTGAAAATGCTAGTGATGAAGGTACTGTAGATTTAATTGGAGCATACATTAGAGAATTAGAAAAAACAAGTTGGATGTTAAATGCTTGGACTAAAAAGTCTACAGAGCAATTAAAAGAAGATACTGTAGCTAGTTAATTATTCAATTAATAATTAAAACAGTATTAACCTTTTAAAACAACAACATTATGAAAAATCAACTATCAGAAGCCTATAATTTACTAATTGAAAAATTAGAAGGTTGGTTTAATATTATAGTAACCAACATACCAAATCTAATTTTAGCAATCATAGTATTGTTTGCTGCCTATTTTGTTTCAAAATATGTAAACAAATATGTAAGTAAGTTAATGGCTAAAAGAGTAGAGCAAAACTCTATTACTAAAATGGTAGGACGTATTTCTGCAGTAGTTGTAGTATTAGCAGGACTATTTTTAGCCTTAGGTATCTTAAATCTTAGTAAAACATTAACCTCTTTATTAGCTGGTGCTGGTGTTGCAGGTTTAGCAATAGGTTTAGCATTACAAGGTACTTTATCTAACACTTTTGCAGGTATTGTATTGTCTTTTAGAAAGAAAATACAAATAGGACATTGGGTAGAAACCAATGGATTTTCTGGAGAAGTAATGGATATAAATCTTAAAGATTTCACCTTAAAAGAAGCAGATAACAATATAGTAGTCATACCTAATAAAAAGATTTTAGAGAATCCGCTAAAAAATTACACGCTAACCACAAAAATGAGAGTGTTTTTAGAATGCGGTGTAGGCTACGAGTCTGATTTAGAACAAGTAGAGCAACTGACTAAAGAAACCATTTGCAACACTTTTGATCAAATAGAAAAACCAGAAGATGTAGAGTTTTACTTTACAGAATACGGATCAAGCTCAATAAATTACTTATGTAGATTTTGGATTGATGCCGAAAATGCTCTAGAAAAATTAAGAGCAAAAAGTAAAGCCATTATCGAAATTAAAAAAGCATACGATAAAGCGGATATTAACATTCCGTTTCCTATCAGAACGCTTCAATTTGACAACAAATTATCATTTGAAGCTCAAAACTTAGAGGAGCAATTCTCTAATAACTAAAAGCAAAGCGCTGTTAGTTAAACATTAACCATTTAAAACCAAAAATTATGTTACGTTGGACAATCACATTTATTATTATCGCAATTATAGCCGGAATTTTAGGCTTTGGTGGCATTGCAGGAGCAGCTGCAGGAATTGCAAAAATCTTATTCTTTGTCTTTTTAGTGCTATTTGTAGTATCACTATTAAGAGGAGCAACTAGATAAATTACTAGTCAACTAATCAGTTACTTAAATTTATTTAGAAGCAAAAATAAGCTAGCTGATTAGTTCTATTTATTAACCATTTAAAACCAAATAAAATGAAAAAATTAGTATATACCTTCTTAATCTTGTTCTCACTAACCACAGTGTTTACAAGTTGTAGAGATGAAAAGAAAACTCCAGAAGAAAAAATTGAAGAAACTATGGACGAAATGCAAGACGACATTGATGAAGCTTCAGATGATGTTAAAGATGCAATGGAGGACGTAGAAGATGAAATTGAAGAGTATAAAGAAGAAAGTAAAGAAGAAGTCGAAGAAATGACGGACGAACAATAAACCATTAACCACTAAAAACCAAATATTATGAAATTTACGTTAAAAAAATCGATTTATGCATTAGTACTAATGTTCTCTTTAGCAACAGCATTTACATCTTGTAGAGAAGAAAAATCTACAGGAGAAAAAGTAGAAGATACTGTTGAAGATGTAGCAGATGACGTTGAAGATGCAGTAGATTAAAAATCAAAATATAAATTGTTATGAAACAAAAAACCTCAGTTGTAACTGAGGTTTTTTTGTAACTTTATTAAAAAATTAAATTATAAAAATTGTAATGGAAACAACTATACCCAAACGCGTATTTACTTTTTTAAAACAATTAGAAAAAAACAATGATAGAGATTGGTTTAACGAACATAAACCAGAATTTAAGGCGATAGAAAAAGAAGTAAAAGCCTTTAATAAAGAAGTGTTTGAGCTATTAAATAAACACGATCAAATAGATAAATTAAAACAGTTTAGGATTTATAGAGATGTGCGTTTTTCTAAAAACAAACAACCATACAAAACTCATTTTGGTTGCTCTTTTAACCGTGTAAAACCCAACTTAAGAGGCGGATATTATATTCATATTCAACCTAATAATGAGAGTTTTATAGCTACAGGTTTTTGGGATCCAAATAAAGAAGATTTACTACGTATTAGAAAAGAATTTGAAATAGACGATCAAGAGATGCGTGATATTTTAAAAGAAAAAACCTTTTCTAATATTTGGGGAGATTTTAAAGGCGATAGCTTAAAAACAGCACCAAAAGGTTTTGATAAAGAGCATCCGGCAATAGACTTAATACGTCGTAAACAGTACATTTTTATAAAACAGTTTACAGACGATCAAGTATTGTCTAAACATTTTATAGATGAAGTAGATACAGCATTTAAAGCCATTCGTCCATTTTTTGATTATATGAGCGATGTTTTAACTACAGATCTTAACGGTGTTTCTATACTTAACGATTAGTCAACTTCGGTAACGGTATATTTAGTGCCATTAAATTCAAAACGATCACCAACTGTTTTTTGCATTAATAATTGACCTATTGGAGATTGTAAAGAAATCACATAAAACGTATCACCATCTAATTCAATTTACCTAAACTAATAGCAATAAAAAATTGCAAACTATCTGTTTTTACTAAGCTTCCTAAAGCCACGTTAGGTGATAGTAAGTTGGTTTTAACAAGTTTAAGGTATTCTTGTGTTTTTCTGGCTTCGTTTAAATAACCTATATTTTTTTCAAGGTCATTCATTAATTTACCGTTACCAGAATCGTCGTCTTCGTTATTCGGTTTATCGTTGTTTTCTAAAGATTCTTTTAAAAGTTCAATCTCGTTTTTGTAATCCTTTATGCGATTTTCTACATGTGTATTACAAATCTGTAAAAGTTGTTGTTTTGTTGTCATTTTAGCTTAAACCGCAGCTAAATACTCCGGTTTTTCAAATAATTGAATGTTGCTTTGCAAGCGTTGTTTTACAATATTCATCATACGTTTATTAAGCGCAGACGAGTTTTTTATATACGTCAAATATTCATCTACTGTAAATTGTCCAATCACCATACCTTTAAGGCTATTTCTAAACTTAATATCTTTGTGTATTGCGTTTTCAATGTAATTTAAACGCTTTTCAATGGTTAATTGGTAAAACACATTTTTATGCTTTGCAATGTAGTTTCTAAACACTTCAATAAACAAATCGTTTTGCAGTTTAATTACTGGTCTTAACGTTTCGTTTTGAAAACGTTCTTCACTACTCATAGTGTCGTTAATGGTCATACTTTCAATGGTTGGTCGTGCAGCTAAAAGCTGTTGGTCTCGTGTAGTCATGATAGTAAGTTTTTACTAAAATTATTGATAAATATTAGCAATGCACAAATAGTTAAAAATTGTTTTTAACGGTCTTATTAACAATTTAGAAGTTGTAATTTTGAAGTAAATACTTATTTAAATGAAATTTGGAAGCGTTACCAACCCAGAAACTGTAGACTTTACTTTGCCTAAAGACCATAAAGATACCAAACGTGTACTTAATATGGTTAAAGATGATAATGAACCAGAAATTTATGTGGGTTGCGCTAAGTGGAATAGAGCAGACTTAAAAGGCTTTTATCCAAGAGGAACAAAAGACGAATTGGAGTATTATGCTTCACAATTTAATAGTATAGAACTTAATGCAACGTTTTACCGAATTTTTCCGCCAGAACAATTTGAAAAATGGAGAGAAAAAACACCTTCAAATTTTAAGTTTTTCCCTAAGTTAAATCAAGAAATTAGTCACTGGAAACGCCTTAACGAAGTTAAAGAAGTGGTAGATAATTATTTATATTCTGCAGTAAATTTACAAGAAAAGTTAGGCACCATCTTTTTGCAAATGCACAATAATTTTACTCCAAAAGACTTTAATCGTGTGGTTAGTTTTATTGAAGGTTGGCCTAAAGAAATTCCCTTAGCAGTAGAATTTAGACATACCGATTGGTATAACGATCCAACGGTTTCAAAAGAATTATTTCAACTTTTAGAAAGCAATAATATATCTAATGTTATTGTAGATACGGCTGGCAGACGCGATTTAATGCACATGCGATTAACCAATCCAACTGCTTTTGTGCGTTATGTTGGTGCCAATCATCCAACAGATTATACACGACTTGACGATTGGATAGAACGATTAAAAACTTGGAAAACACAAGGAATTAAAGAGATAGACTTTTTTATTCATCAAAATATAGAAAAAGAATCGCCGTTACTTTCGGCATATTTTATAAAACAATTGAATGCAGAATTAGGCGCTCAATTAAAAGTCCCTAATGAAGATCAACAACAAAATTTATTTTAACCTATGAGATTTCATACCAGAAAATGGGTAAAACCCGAAGATTTAAACCCAAACGGAACACTGTTTGGCGGTAAGCTTTTAGCGTGGATAGACGAAGAAGCTGCACTTTATAGCATCGTACAATTAGAAAACAACAGAGTAGTCACCAAATACATGAGTGAAATTAACTTTATGAGCAAAGCAACCGAAGGTGATATTGTTGAAATTGGTATTGACGTAAAAAAGTTTGGTGGCACATCGTTAACCTTAAAATGCGAAGTACGTAATATGCGCACACGCGAAACTATTATCTCTGTTGAAGATATTATCATGGTGAATTTAGATGAAAACGGAAAACCATCTCCACATGGAAAAACCAAAATAGAGTACGTTAAAGACCGATTAAAAAAGTAGGAGAGAAGCCTATTTTTTTGGTGCCAAAAACTTTTTGTCTACGTAAAAAGTACCAAACGGTATTAAAGACGCTGCTAGAATGACTAAAAATGTACGTTTATTCCATTGTTGTTCTGGTTTTAATAAAACAGCAATTGCAATGTAAGCGATAAATAATAAACCATGTGGCATCCCTAACATTCTAACGTAAGTTGGATCATCAGCCATATACTTTATAGGTGTTGCAATAAATAGAAGTAATATATAAGACACACCTTCTAACAGTGCGATAATTCTGAAAATGCTAAGTAAACTCATCAATAATTTTTTTTGTAAAATTACGGGTTATACTTAGTAAAACCAATAAAAAAAGAAAGACATCATGTTAATTTTGATGTCTTTTTTGTTTTGTTATTTAGCAGAATAGTTAGTAATAATAATCCCTAAGTCATTTCGAACGTATTGAGAAATCACATAATTATTGTTTTTAAAAAAGAATGTGATTCCTCTTCGTACCTCATTCGGAATGACAACAGATTATCTATGTCTTACTGAACTTGTTTCAGTATCTCATACGGTTAAAACAGATTCCGCATCTAGTGCGAAATAACAGATTTAACAACCCATCAACCCAAAAGAAATAACTAACTCTTGGTCAACAGTGTTACCGTTTTCATCTTTTGCTGGTGACCAAGTACCAGGTAAATCTTTCATCAATTTAATAAGTTGCTTATCTACTTTTGGGTAATTAGAAGTATGATCTAAATGTATGTTTTTAACATCACCTGTTTTGGTTACTGTAAAATATAGTTTACCAGCTTTTAACTGTTTTGGATCAACATCTTTTCTAACAGTTTCGGTTTGGTCTTTAAAATAGGTTTTTAAGGCTTTAAAACCTTCAGAATATTGTGCTTGCACGTCTGGTACAATCGTATGATGTGGTGTAGAATAGTTATAACCACCAGAATAATTGTCTATAAATTCTGTTCTAAAAATAATATTGTCGCCATAGTCTAGCGTTTGTAAGTAATTAAGTTGTTCTGTGGTAAAATCTGCTGTTGTTCCAGCTAAATTTAAATCTTGTTGTCTATCGTTAACCACTTTTAGTAATCGCACCGCTTCTAAGCTTTTCATGCTATTAAGTGTTTCTACATCGTAGACATCTTTTAAGGTTTTTGCGTTAAGGACTACCGATTTTTTTATAGGCATAAAACGTGTGCCGATTTCATAAATAAAATCTTCAAAGACTTCATTTTTTTTAATTGGTTCGTGTTCCATTGGTCCGTAAACCACGTCTTCAGTTTCAGTAGTAGTTATTTGCGTTGGTGTAACGTCTTTGATGTCGTTTTTAAAAACAGTAAACGCTGTTAATGCAAACGCAATAATTACTGTGCCAAGGATTAAAACTTGTTTTTTCATAACTTTAAATTTAATGATTAATGAGATTTAAAAAAAATTGATGTCATAAAACTATAGCGATAAGCCGTTAAAAGTGTCAAAAAAGTGTAAAAGAAGTGTCAACAGTTGTAAAATCTCATAAAAATGTATGTTATTTACAGTAATTATGAAGTTAATACGTCCATTTTTTAAACCTGTAATCGTACTAATTTTGGTTAGTATGGTATTACAATCTTGCACAAAAACACAAGAACCAGCAGCAAACCAAGTTGTAAAAATAGCTTTAAGAGATGTTGGTCACCAACTATTATTAAGCAATCAAGATAGTACAACGGTAGTACCGCCAATACAAGATTTGGGCGATAACCGTTACCAATTACAATTTAATACACCATTAAGCATACATCCAGATAGTTTGGTACAGCAGGTAAAAACTAGTTTTAAAAAAGCCAATTTACCAAATAATTATATTACCGAAGTACAACGTTGCAGCGATAATCAAGTAGCGTACAGCTACCAAATGAAACAAGATATAGAACAAGGTATTGTGCCTTGTGGCGGCAGAGCATTAAAACAAGATTGCTACACCATAACCGTAGCGTTTTATACCATAAAAACTACAACGCCTTTTGCTTATTATGCTATACCGTTAGTCTTATTAATTATAGGATTATTGTTGTATGTAAAGCTGAAATCTAAACCCAAAGCAACAGCACAACCCATTAGTACAAATGCTAAAACTATTGGTAGTTTTACCTTTTATCCAGAACAAAACAAGCTAATAAAACACGCTAAAGAAATTACTTTGTCTAAAAAAGAATGCGAGCTACTTAGCATTTTTATAGCGCAGCCAAACCAAATTATTAAACGTGAAACTTTATCTAAACGGGTTTGGGAAGACCATGGTGTTGTAGTTGGTAGAAGTTTGGATACGTACATTTCTAAATTGAGAAAAAAGCTACAAGAAGACCAACGCATTAAACTAACCAACGTACATGGTGTTGGTTATAAGTTGGAAGTGGAGTAGTTGTTGATTGTTGAATTTCTAAACTATTTCTTAATTATTCGTCAAACCAATATAAGAGCCATACCTTTGTAGCTATTTACAAATTATAAACAAAAATTATGAGTAAAGTAAAAGCAAACGATACCGTACAGGTACATTACACAGGTAAATTAACAAATGGTCAAGTGTTTGATACTTCGGCAGAAAGAGAGCCTTTACAAGCACAATTAGGACAAGGACAATTAATACCTGGTTTTGAAAATGCATTAATAGATATGGCGGTTAACGAAAAGAAAACTGTAACTATTGCAAAAGAAGAAGCTTATGGAGACGTACGTAAAGAGTTGTTTCAAAAAGTAGCAAAAGAAGAATTACCAAAAGAGATTACACCAGAAGTTGGTATGGGCTTAGTAGCGTCTAGACCAGATGGATCACAACAACAATTACGTGTGGCAGAAGTAGAAGCAGACCATATTGTTATAGATGCTAATCATCCGTTAGCAGGTCAAGATTTAATCTTTGATTTAGAGGTTGTTGGGATAAACTAACATATTATTAGTCATTTCGAACGTAGAGAGAAATCGCATCATTATAGAGTAGAAGCGTAGTAGGATGAGATTCTTCGTCGCTATGCTCTTTCGGAATGACAGTTTAAATAGACTATTACTATTATAATTAAAAACGCTTTAGAGTTTTCTAAAGCGTTTTTTTATGATAATTAATAATTAAATAAAGTAGGTCAGACAAAAAATGTAATTAATATATGTTTATATTTGGTGTCCAAACTATTAACCTACTTTTTATATGAAAAAAACTTTACTCTTAATTTTATTATTTGTCGTGTGCAGTGTTAATGCACAAATTACAATATCTAACAGTGGTAGTAATTGTAATTTCTCTAATACAAGTCCAATGGATACTTACAGTATATCTGGTATAGTAAACGGACGTAACTCATATATTTCAGATAATGTTGTTGATTGTAGCCAAAATCCAACTCAACCTTATTGCTTAAGTACTGCAGAATATAGGATAGAATGGAGTGGAACAGAATGGCAACTTAGGGCATATTTTATATGCGAATGGCAATTGGGAGAAGAATGTGTTCCCAATGGTAATACTTCAGGAGCTTTATATGCAACTAATAGTGCTAATACGACACTTCCTCCAAATGGAGATTGGGTTTCTTCAGATTATATTGAAAATAATTTTGATTGCAATTTTATTCTTTCAGGAGGAGAAGATATTACTATTTCTGTAACTGGAAGTTGTAGTTCCGATCCAAATGCTTATGGAGATTACATAAGTATTCCAGGTGAAATTAATAACGGTAAAAATGTTTATACAAAAACAGGAACTTCTAATTGTTCTGGTGCTGCAACTCAAAGTAGTTGTGCAGGTGTACCGCAAGAATATAGAATATATTGGACAGGAACTGCGTGGATATTAGAATATGGAGCTTGTGTATATGACAGTATATTAGAAGAATGTATTATTTCGTATAATATCATGGGTACTGGCTTAGCTTTTAATAATTCAGATACTAATTTTCCTCCAAATGGTACTTGGACTTCAAATGCAGCTGGTTGTGATTTTACAATTTCTGGTGGTGAAGGTGTTCTTAGTACAGAAGAAGTTATTAAAACAGACTATAAAATTGTAGTATATCCAAATCCAACTACAGGACAAGTAACTTTAGATTTTGGTAAAGTAATTAGTAATGCAACTTTAAAATTGTATAATACAAAAGGACAAGTTTTAACGACTTCAACAGTGTTTTCAAAAAATAAAGAAACATTAACGATAGATCAATCTGCTGGAGTTTATTTTATAAATGTCACTTTAGAAAACGGAAATCAATTTTATTATAAGATTGTAAAAAAGTAAACGACTTAAATTTTACAATTTATAATCTTTTTAAAAGCTGATGTATTTATTTATATCAGCTTTTTTATGTTTTAGGTTGAAATTATCTAATCGCTGAGAATCGCGTATTTAAAAATTTTTTATTAGTTGTACAGAATATTAAAATTATGAGAATTATGAAAATGACCATTTTTTTAGATTTTTCAAAGTCATTTCGAACAACGTTAGAAATCATATTATTTTTGAAATAAAAAATTAGGATTAATATTGATTCAGAATCAAGTATGGATAACAAATATTTATTTTGGATTTATAATAATTAGCTTGACATAATTTTTTACAATATGAAACACATACGTGTTATTGTATTGAAAATTATGTCAAATATCTCGTTCCTCGTTATTAAGCTAATTATTATAATTGTTCTATAATTTATATTATGTAAAATAGAAGTTTTTAGATTGTACTCTATACTTTCAATTCATAGCAATTAAAAAACGCCTAGATTACTCCAAGCGTTTTAAAACTAACTAATCAAAACTATTAATAGTAATAGTATTCTAAGGGATTCACTTTTAATAATCTGTATAACCTTCTTTTCCTGGTGTGTAAAACGTATCAGGATTTGGGTCTTGTAATTCTTTATGGTTTTTAAATTTTTCTACTAAATCTGGATTAGATATAAATGGTCTACCAACGTAAACTAAATCCATACCTTCATCTAAAACTTTTTGAGCATCTGCTTCGCTAGCAACGCCACCACCAGAAATTACAGTTCCAACAAAAGCTCCTTTTATAGTTGCTTTAATATCTGTTTTAAATTCTGGTGCGCCCATTGCAGTATGATCTGCAATGTGTATGTATGCTATACCAAGCTTTTTAAGCTCTAAAGCTAAATAGTTGTATAGTTCTACTAAATCTTCGTAATCATGTTGCACATCTCCGTTAACACCGTATGGAGATAAACGTATTCCTACTTTGTCACCGCCAATAGCAGCAACTACTTTTTCTGTTGTTTCTAGTACAAAACGAGCTCTGTTTTCAAAATTTCCTCCGTAATTATCTTCTCTTACGTTAGATTTTGGATTTAAAAACTGCTCTAATAAGTATCCGTTTGCAGCGTGTAACTCGACGCCATCAATGCCTGTATCTACTAATAATTTTGCGCTATTAACATATTCATTTTGAGTGCTTTCTATATCTTTTAAAGTCATTGCTCTTGGCGTAGTATGTGGTAGCATACCTTTAGCATCTGTGTACATTTCTCCATCTGCTTGTACAGCACTTGCTGAGATAACTTCTCCTCCTTCAGGAAGATTTTCGTCTGCAGCTATACGTCCGCAATGCATTAATTGCACAAATATTTTTCCGTCGTTTTTGTGTACACCTTCGGCAACTTGCTTCCAACCTTCTATTTGTGCAGGACTGTAAGCGCCTGGTATACGTGCATAACCAACACCATTAACAGATGGCGATGTACCTTCGCTAATAATTAATCCAGCACCAGTACGTTGGCTGTAATACTCGGTCATTAAATCGTTAGGAATGTTATCAATCGCACGACTACGCGTCATTGGTGCCATTACGATTCTGTTTTTAAGGGTTGTGTTTTTTAGTTTGTATTCGTTATATAAGGTCATATTGTTTGATTTTTATACAAATATATTTACCATGGAATATATTTCCAAGTAGTTTAACTTAATTTTAAAAGTTTTAGATGAAAAAAACCGACTTAATAATTTTAAATCGGTTAATTTTAATCTGTTATTAATCAATTATATAAATGGTTATTTTACTTCGTCTAAGGGTTGAATATCATCCTTTATTTGCTTGTAAACATCTAACTGAATTTGTGTTAAAATGTCCGCCATTTCTGCAGTTTCTTCACGCTGCATATTATATAATTTGGCTAATTTGGTTTTTCCTGTGAAGTTATTTTCAATTTTATTTCTTGTAATTAGAAACTCCTCTACTTTCTTTTCAAACAACATAAATTGTTTGGTGGTCATTTCTAATTGTTTGTCGTATGCTTTAGCAATTTCGGTAGCTCTTTCATCTAACTTTTCTGAATGTTTTTGAGTGAATGTATCTTGTGCTACAATTGAAGTTGTAATTAAAAATGCTAAAATGGTAAGTATCTTTTTCATCATTGTAGATTTTTGGTTTATAATAATATACAGTGATTTTAGGGTCTTGTCAAGTCATTTAAGCAAACTTTAATATATATCTATGAAGGTTTAACATTTGTTAATATTTAGACATAAAAAAAGCGTAACTTTTGTTACGCTTTTAATTAACTTTTGTTTAAAAATTATAGCTTATTTCCATAAATATCAAGTTCTATTACTGGTTTACCAAGTTTTTTAACTTCTTCAAACTGTGTAGCTTTATCACCAACTACTAAGTAAGTTAAATCTTCTTCATTCATATATTTATTGATGATTGACTTATAATCTTGAAGAGTCATATTGATTAACTCTTCTTGGTTTTTATCAAGGTAATCCTCTGCTCTATCGTATTTACTCATGCGTCTTAAAATACCTAATTGCGCACCTAAACTTTCGTAAGCTCTAGTGTTTCCTTTTAAGATTTTGTTTTTAGTAAGTTCTACTTCGTTTTCTGTAAAACTACTTTCGTAACCTTTAACCATGTCTTTGATAATCTCTAAAGATTTTAAAGTTGCATTTGCACGTACACTTGTTCTTATAGTAAATGGACTGATAACATTTGCTTCTGAAATATTAGAGTATGCGCCGTAAGTATATCCTTTACCAATTCTTAAGGTTTGGAATAATCTTCCGCTAGATCCGCCACCTAAAATTTCGTTAGCAAAATCTAAGTTATTTGCATTTTCATCTTTTCCAGATAACGCTAGTTTTCCTATATATAATACAGATTGTTTTGCGTCTGGTACGTCTACAAAATACAATTTACCAGCAGTATCATTAGCTTCAATGTTTGCTTCTGGAATAGAAACCGCTTCACCTTTCCATTCATTTAATGGTTGAAGTGCAGCAATAGTTTCGTCTTTATCAACATCTCCAGCAATATGGAAAGTAGCTTGACTTGGTACTAAATTTTTGTAATAAGCTTTCATATCTTCCATGGTTATGTCTTTAGTGCTTTCTAAAGTCCCAGAACTTGGTATGCCGTAACGGCTATCTTCACCGTATAATAATTGGCTATACACATTACTTGCAATTGCGTTTGGATTAGCTTCGCGACCCTTTAAATTAGTTTCTAAAGCTTGTTTTAGGCGGTCAAATTCTTTTTCGTCCCAACGAGGTTCTAAGATAATTTCTTTGACTAATTTAATGGTTTCGTCAAAGTTTTTAGTTAAGCATGAACCTGCAATATGAAAGTCTTCATCACTACTATACATATAAATATTTGCTCCTAACAGTCCAATAGCTTCTTCTAAATCTGCTGGCGACTTTGTTGCTGTACCTTGCATCATTACATCACTAAATAAACTAGCTACGCCTTCTTTACCTTCTGGATCTAAAAGTTGTCCACCAGGAATTGTAATATCAAACTGTACTAAAGGTACTTCTGTGTTTTCTATACCGTATAAATCCATACCATTAGCCAATTCGCCTTTCCAAATGTCTGGTGATTTAAATACTGGTAATTCTCCAAAAGGAGGTTCACTTCTATCATATTTACTAGGTGTTTTATCGTAAATAGCTTCTTCACCTTGACTCACTTCTTCGTTAGCAACATTTTGCTTTACTTCTTCAATCCAAACTTCTGCTTCTTTACTATCTGCTACAGCTAACTCCACTTGATTTTTAGGAACAAAGCTTGTCATCACGTAGTTTTTATCTTTTATATATTGATTGTAAACACGCATAACATCTTCTGCTGTAACAGCATTAGTCAGGTTTGCTGTTTTTGTGATATAGCTTGGATCACCACCAAACTCGTTATCTTGTACTAATTGAAATGCTTTATTTAAAACCGTACTAACACCTTGATATAACTGAGTTTCAAGCTCTGCTTTGATACGTTTTAGTTCTTTTTCATTGACACCATTAGTTTCAAAACGTTTTAGACCTTCTTCAATAGCAACTTTTACGCTATCTAAATCTGTATTGGCATTTGCACGAACTCTAAACACAAACTCTCCTGCTAGCTCACTGCTACTTTGGTAAGAACTTACACTTGGTGCTAATTTTTCTTCTTCAACAATAACATTATATAAAGGCGATTTTTTACTTCCGCTTAATAATTGACCTAAAATATTTAAAGCATAAGTGTCTTTATGATATTCTTTAACCGTTGGGATTACCATGCGTAATTCTGGTAATTTTGCAAAGTTATCCTCAAAATATAATGCTTTTACACTGTCTAATTTAACAGGCTCAAAACTTAAGTCTTCTACTTCTGGTCCACTTGGTATTTCTCCAAACCACTTTTTTACTAAGTCTTTAGTTTCTTCAATATTAATATCACCAGCAATTACTAGTGATGCATTACTAGCTCCGTAATATTTGTTGTAAAACTCTTTAACATCTTCTAAAGTTGCTGCTTGTAAATCTGGTAAAGAACCGATAACTGTCCAACTGTATGGATGCCCTTCTGGATATAAGTTTTTTCTAATAACTTCGTCTGTATATCCGTAAGGAGAGTTGTCAACACGCTGACGTTTTTCGTTTTTAACAACTTGTTTTTCGCGCTCTAAAGCCTCTTTAGTTACAGTGTTAATCATGTATCCAAAACGATCTGAATCTATCCACATAATTTTCTCAAATGCATCTTTTGGCACTACTTCGTAATATACGGTACCGTCACTCCAAGTTCCTCCATTTCTACTTCCGCCCCATTCTGGAATCATTTTTCTGTTAGCACCAACTGGCACATTTTCAGAATCATTAAAACTCATGTGTTCAAAAAAGTGTGCAAATCCTGTTTTACCAGGTTTTTCTCGGTTAGAACCAACATGCATCATAGTTGCAACAGCAACAATTGGGTCTGAATGGTCTTCGTGAAGAATAACTTCTAAACCATTGTCTAATGTGAATTTTTCGTAATCAATTTTAAAATCTACAGTAGTGTCTGTGTTAGAAGTTTCTGTTTTTTTATCTGTATCGTTGCAAGAAAAAATAGCAAATACAGACAAAATGGATAACGTTTTTAAGAGTTTCATTTTGAATATATTTTTGATTGAAGCCTAAAGATAAACAATATTTAATTGTCTTAAATTTTTAATAAAAGGATATGAAAAAAATTCAATTTTAATTATCTTTAAGAGGAACTTTAATACCAAAATAATATGGATATAAAATTTGAATATGATAATGTAAAGGCTAGCAAGGCTTTAGAAGAGTACACAACAGAAAAAGTGCAAAAATTATTTAATAAATATGAATTTTTAGTTAGAGCTGATGTGTTTTTTAAAGTTGAAAATACTAGCGATGATAAAACCGGTATGATATCTAGTATTAGACTAAGTGCACCTGGACCTAGATTATTTGCTAAAGACAGTAAAGACACTTTTCATAAAAGTGTGAGTGAAGCTGTTAGAGAATTAGAAAACCAATTAGCAAAGCGAAAGGGTAAGATGAAAACACATCATTAAAAACTATATTTTATAAAAAAAGCGACCATTTTGGTCGCTTTTTTTTTGTCTTGTTAAACAGTAATTTGTTTCATTTTAATACCCAAGGCTTGTTCTACTTTGGTAACCTCATTATGTTCGTTTGGTAATACTAAAGCTATTGAAACTCCTTTTTTTCCGCCTCTTGCTGTTCTTCCGCTTCGGTGTGTGTAGTATTCTAAATGTTCTGGTAATTGATGATGAAGGATAAAACTAACATCATTAACGTCAATTCCTCTAGCAGAAACATCCGTTGAAATTAAAAACTGTAACGATTCGTTTTTAAATGCACGCATGACTTTATCTCTATCTTTTTGAGTCATATCGCCTTCTAACGCATCTACGTTAAAACCTTCTACTTGTAATTGGTGTTTTAAAGCTTGTGCACCAGCTTTAGTACGTGTGAAAATGATACCACGTTCTTCTGCTCTTTCATCTAAAATTTGCATGATTGTACTTGCTTTTTGATGAATTGAAGTTTCAATAAAGAAGTGACTTATATTTTTATTGACAATACTGTTTCTGTCTATTTCAATACGTACAGCGTTATCTGCTATATATCTTTTTACAATATCCTTTAAATCATTAGACATTGTTGCACTAAATAACCAAGTACTTTTTTTGCTTTTTATGGCATTTAAAATGGTCGTTAAATCATTTTTAAAACCCATACTTAGCATTTCATCTGCTTCGTCTAAAACAACAGTTTTAATGTTTGATAAATCTACTGCGTCACGCTGCATTAAGTCGACTAAACGACCTGGTGTAGCCACAATAACATGCGTTGTACGAGCTAAATTTTTAAGCTGAATATCTATCTTTTCTCCACCAAAAACAGGCTCAACAAATGTTGGGTTTGGATTGTATTTAGTGAATTTAAAAAGTTGCTTTTTTATTTGCTGAACCAGTTCACGCGTTGGTGATAAAACCAAAGCTTGTACATGATTCTTTTTTGAGTCTATTTTATGTAATAGCGGTAATCCATATGCAGCAGTTTTACCAGTTCCTGTTTGGGCTAACCCAACAAAATCGGTTTGGCTACTTAATAATATAGGTATGGCTTGTTCTTGAATTTCGGTTGGTGTTTTAATACCAATTTCTTTCAAGGATTTTACATAGTTTTTATCTAAGCCTAAGTCTTTAAAAGTCATATAATATTTAATTGATAGTCGTTAGACTTTGTTATATTTTAGTTTGAAAATGAAGCTATTATTCTTCTGGTGGAGGAAAACCATTGATTTCTTCATAGATTTCATCAAAATCAGATCTAATTTTCGCATTTAATTTTTTACGATAATCGTCTTTTAACCAATCTACAAAATTGTGTGTACTTTTACTAATACATTTAGTATATCTGCCAATACGGTAATCAATATCGTCTCCTAAAAGTTTAGCTAAAGCTAATGCGTCCCACATATCTTCACTATTTTCTACACAAATATGTGCATGTTGCGCGATAGAACGCTCTAAAACTACTTTAGAACTTTCTCCAGATCTAATAGAATCTATATAGGTTTTTTTGATGTCAAAATATACATGCTCAGAGTTTTTAAACTCTTTGCGCATATCGTCTGGCATTTCATATTTAAAGTTGTTTTCAAGTTCTTCATCACTTAAAATTCCATCTAAATAGTAGTTAGGAGAACGGAAAATTTTATGCCAATCTAAATCTGCGCCCCAAGCACCAAAACGGTGTACATTATTACCTAAATCTATAACCGTAAATTTGTCTTTTTTCTCTAAAATACGAGATCCACGACCAATCATCTGGTAGTATAAGGTCAATGATTTTGTTGCACGGTTAAGCATGATACAATCTACCGTAGGCTCATCAAAACCAGTGGTTAAAATACTTACCGAAGTTAAAATAGCATCTGGCGTTTCTTTAAACCATTTTAAGATGGCTTTACGCTCTTTTTTAGTATTGTTGTTGTCTAGATGAGCAATTTTATATCCTGCACGTCTAAAGGTGTCATAAACGTGTAATGAGGTATTAATACCGTTATTAAATATTAATGTTTTTTTGCCTTTACAACGCTCTTCATAAGCTTGTAAAAGTTTGGTTAACATGTCTGTATTTGTATATAAATCTTCAGAAGATTTTACAGTATAATCACCATTAGCACCAACAACTAAAGAGGTTAAACCTACGTTATAACTATAGATTTCGGCACGTGCTAAAAATTCGTTTTCTATAAGAGATTGAATGGTTTCTCCTACAATTAATTCGTTGTAATTATCCTTCATAGGAAGGTTAATATTACTACTTAAAGGCGTTGCTGTTACACCAAGAATAAACGAATTTTCAAAAAACTTAAATAATTTAGTAAAACTATTGTAATGAGCCTCATCAATAATTACTAAACCAATATCTGAGATATCAAGTTTATCATCATTTAAACGATTATTTAAAGTCTCAACCATTGCCACAAAACAGTTGTAATCACCTTGATCGCTCAAATCGGCTTTACTATCAATGACTTTGTTAGATACACCAAATTCTGTTAGCATATTAGAGGTTTGTCTACAAAGCTCTATACGATGCGTCATTACTAAAACTTGTTTTTGTCTGGTTTTAAGGTATTGTCTAACAATTTCAGAAAAGATAACTGTTTTACCACCACCAGTTGGTAATTGGTATAGTAAATGGTAATTATCTGGCGCTTCTTCAAAACAAGTAAAAATCTTGTCTATGGCTCCTTTTTGATAATTATATAAACTTTTACCTTCTGTACGTTCTTGTAATTCTTGTGTTTGGACTGACATTAATTAATAGTTCTATAAAATTTAAGATGTGCAAAAATACAACGATAATATACTTATGACGAATAATTACTAAAAAAAATTTATTGATTACATTTATCTCAAAATATGGCAGGAAAAATTGACAATTACCAAGATAAGTTTAGCGGTTTTTTTAGAACTCCGCATTTATTTAACTCTGAAGTTTTTGGGATTACACCTTTTACTAAAACCTTACCACAACAATTTGTTTTTACAAAGCTGATAACTAAAAAGTTAAGACTAGGACAATTAGTAGAGCATTTTGTTTTTGAAGAGTTAAAACAATTTAAATCAATCAAATTATTATCAGAAAACCTTCAAGTTATAAATAAAAATAAAGCAACAAATGGAGAGATTGATGCTATTTATTTGGATGAAGAGAAGCCATTTCATCTAGAAATTCAATATAAATTCTACCTTTTTGATACCACTGTTGGAAAGACAGAAATTGAGCATTGTATTGGACCAAACCGTAAAGATACTTTAACACAAAAACTAAAAAAGCTAAAAGACAAGCAATTACCACTACTCTATTCTAACACAACAACACCTTACTTAGAACAACTAAATCTAAAAGCAGTAGATATAAAACAGAAAATCTATTTTAAAGCTCAAATTTTTATGCCTTATGGCAAAAATATCATGCTTAAAACACTAAATAATGATTGTGTTTATGGCTTTTATTTCAACTATAATAATTTAGAAAATTTTAAACACTGTAAATTTTATATTCCTAAAAAATTAGATTGGTTAGTAGATGTAAACCCAAATGTAAACTGGAATAACTATGAGCAAATGCTTCCTCAATTAAAAACATTTTATGAAGAAAAATACGCGCCAATGCTTTGGATGAAATTTCCAAACGGAGAAATTAAAAAAAGTTTTATGGTTTGGTGGTGATGAACCGTTAATAACTTAGTCATAAAACTGCTTCCAAAACTTAACAATTTCATTTAATTTGCAACACTAAATTTTTTAATCTAAATGAAAGTCTGTATAGCCGAAAAACCTAGTGTAGCAAGAGAAATTGCTCAAGTCTTAGGCGCCAAAACCAAACGTGATGGCTACTTTGAAGGTAATGGTTATGCGGTAACTTACACGTTTGGTCATTTATGCACACTAAAAGAACCTAACGATTATAAACCCTATTGGAAAAGTTGGGATTTAAACAACTTACCCATGTTACCTGATAAGTTTGAAACCAAAGTATCAAACGATTCTGGTATTAAAAAACAATTCAAAATAGTAAAATCCTTATTTGATAAAGCAGACGTTGTAATAAATTGTGGTGATGCCGGTCAAGAAGGAGAATTAATACAACGTTGGGTTTTAGACCAAGCCAATTATAAAGGTGAAGTTAAACGATTATGGATATCTTCTCTTACCACAGAAGCCATAAAAGAAGGTTTTGAAAAATTAGAAGCTAGCACAAAATACGATAACTTATACTATGCTGGGTTTTCTAGAGCAATTGGCGATTGGCTTTTAGGGATGAATGCTACGCGTTTATACACCGTAAAATATGGTGGTTACAAACAAGTTTTATCTATTGGTCGTGTGCAAACACCAACGCTAGCCATGGTTGTTAACCGTTGGAAAGAAATAGAAAACTTTAAACCACAACCTTATTGGGAACTACAAACGCTTTATCGTGATACATTATTTAGCTACGAAGAAGGACGTTTTCTTAAAATGGAAGATGGCGAAAAATTAGCCAATATTGTTAAAGAACACGATTTTGAAATTGTAAGCATTACCAAAAAGAAAGGAAATGAATTTGCACCAAAACTGTTTGATCTAACAGGTTTACAAGTGTATTGCAATACAAAATTTGGCTTTTCGGCAGAAGAAACCTTAAAAATAGTTCAAAAGTTATATGAAATGAAAGTGGTAACCTATCCACGTGTAGATACTACATTTCTTCCAAACGATATTTATCCTAAAGTACCAGGGATTTTGAAAAACTTGACTAATTACAGTCAATTAATTCAGCCACTTCTAGGTCAAAAAATTAAAAAATCTAAAAAGGTTTTTGACGATGCTAAAGTAACCGATCACCATGCGATAATTCCAACAGGTGTACAAACCAATTTGCAGTATAATCAACAACAGGTTTACGATATTATTACCAAACGTTTTATAGCGGTGTTTTATCCAGAATGTAAAGTCTCAAACACAACCGTAATTGGTAAAGCAGAAGCTGTAAACTTTAAAACCACAGGTAAAGAAATACTTGAAAAAGGTTGGCGTATTGTTTTTGAAACTAAAGATAAGCCAACTAAAGAAACTGGTATTCTGCCTACGTTTGAGAAAGGCGAAAAAGGTCCGCATGAGCCTTCTTTTTTAGAAAAAGAAACCAAGCCACCAAAACAATTTACGGAAGCATCTTTATTGCGTGCAATGGAAACCGCAGGCAAACAAGTAGATGATGACGAGTTACGTGATTTAATGAAAGAAAATGGTATTGGTCGTCCATCTACAAGAGCCAATATTATTGAAACGCTGTTTAGACGTAAATACATAAAACGTAATAAAAAACAGGTATTGCCAACGGTTACCGGTATTCAATTAATAGATTTAATTCAAAATGAATTATTAAAATCTGCAGAACTAACAGGACTTTGGGAAAAACAACTAAAAGACATAGAAAAAGGTGAATATAGCGCTGTAGCATTTATCAATAACATGAAAAAAATGGTAGACCATTTGGTGTACGAAGTTAGAACAGAAAAGGTTCAAGCTAAATTAAGTTATACTAATAATAAACCAGCCAACGCCAGCAAATCACCATCTAAAAAAACTTCAAAAAAAGGTATTGTAGGTAAAACATGTCCAAAATGTAAAAAAGGACAATTATTAAAAGGAAAATCGGCTTACGGTTGCACACTATACGGAAAAGATTGTGATTTTGTTTTACCTTTTGAATATGCTTCAAAAAAAATATCAGAAAATCAATACAAACGCTTATTAGATAAAGGATCTACTGTAAACTTAAAGGGATTTAAGGTTAAAGAGGCTTCTGTTGAAGGTTTGCTTCGTTTTGATGATAATTTTAAATTAAAATTAGAGCCTAAAAAAGAAATTTCCGCGAAAGCGACAAAAACAAACGTAGAAGAAAAAACTTGTCCTAAATGTAAAAAAGGTACCATTATAAAAGGAAAAACCGCTTATGGTTGTAGCGACTATAAAAATGGTTGCGATTTCAGGTTTAGCTACGATTTAATTAGGGAGAAAGCAAAAGGACAGCAACTAACTAAAGAGTTGGTTTTTAAAATTTTAAATGAAAAATAAACACCAACACTTTAAAATATATAAACCTTACGGAATGCTTAGTCAGTTTGACAGCAATGCTAAGCATGAGCAAAAAAAACGCTTTTTATCAGAGCTTGGTACGTTTCCTGAAGGTACAATGCCAATTGGTAGATTGGATAAAAAAAGTGAAGGTTTATTGCTATTAACTACAGATGGAAAACTGAGTAATTACATCAACCAATCTGGTATAGAAAAGGAATATTATGCTTTGTTAGATGGCGCTATTTCCGCGAAAGCGATATTACAATTAGAAGAAGGTGTAAGCATAGGTTTTGATGGCATTAAATATGATACAAAACCTTGCAAAGCTAGAATTTTAGAGACTACTCCTATCCTACCCGAACGCTCTCAAAAAATAAGAGATGACAGACATGGACCAACCACTTGGATTTCAATAATTTTACAAGAAGGAAAGTTTAAACAAGTTAGAAAAATGACTAGCGCAGTAGGTTTTCCTACACTAAGATTAGTACGTGTACGAGTTGGAAATATTCATTTAGAAAACATGCAAGTTGGTGATGTAGAAGCCTTAAATGATTTACCAGAAATACTTTAACTAATCTTTAGTTTTTTTAGTAGTAAAAATCTTTAAAAACTCTGTATTTTTGTATGTTTTAAAGACTAATCATGACCCAATATACACACTATTTTTACGATTATTTTAGAGATTTGAACTTTACAGTTTCTTCAGCTAAGTATATGAATATGCTTGTGCTTTTTGTGATTGCATTTGTTGGAATTTTTATTATTGATTTAGTTATAAGAACTATTCTTAGGTTTATTTCTGCCCGAATTGCATCAAGTACAAAATCTAATTTTGATGATTTATTAATCTCTAATCGTGTACCAGCCAATACAGCTCACGTTCCTGCATTATACTTAGCCCACGAGAGTATTCCTATTGTATTTTATGATTTTGAATACATGCACATAATCCTTGAAAAAGTTGTAGCTATTATTGCGATTGTATTAGGGCTTTGGATAGTAAGAAGCCTGCTAAATACATTAAAAAGTTATTTTAAAACCTTACCAAGATTAAAGGATAAACCTATAGATAGTTACATTCAAGTCTTTATGATATTTGCTTGGATTACAGGTTTTTTATTAGCTATTGTGGTAATAACAGACCTTTCTTTATGGAACTTTCTTAAAGGATTTGGTGCTGTTTCGGCAATTATTTTATTGATATTTAAAGATACAATTTTAGGGTTTGTTGCTAGTATTCAAGTAGCAATAAACGATATGGTTAGAATTGGTGATTGGATTACTTTTGAAAAATATGGTGCAGATGGAGATGTTATAGAGATTAATTTGGCAACCGTAAAAGTTCAAAACTGGGATAATACCATTACAACGATACCTACTTATGCCATGATTTCTGATTCGTTTAAGAATTGGCGAGGCATGACTAACTCTGATGGTAGACGTATAAAAAGACATATGTTAATTAAGCAAACTTCAATTAAATATTTGACTAATGAGGATATAGAGCGTTTAAAAGATATTCAAATTCTTAAAGGCTATCTAACCCATATGCAACAGAAGTTAGACCAATATAACACTGTAAATAATGCTGATAAATCTTTATTAATTAACGGAAGAAACCTTACCAACGTTGGTGTATTTAGAAAATTTATACAAACGTATTTAGAGCAACATTCTGCAATAAATGATGAAATGTTGCTTATGGCAAGACAGTTACAGCCTACTGCACAAGGTATTCCTATTGAAATTTATTGCTTTAGTAAAGATAAACGTTGGGAAAACTACGAGTATGTAATGAGTGATTTATTTGATCATTTTTTGGCAGCTGTACCTTATTTTGATTTAGAAATTTTTGAATTACCAGATAATTCAACCTTTAAAAACTTCAATAATAGCGCAAAAAGTTAATGTATAGTTAATCATTTTAAAAAATGATAGTAATACTATTATTTTAGCAATCATAATAGATTTGATATGCTAAACATACTATCTAATTTAAAAATTACGATTAACGATAATATCTTTTTAAAAGACCCAGAATCTTCAAGCTTAGGAAAACGCATTGTAGAAAATAGTATTCTTTTAATTGACGAGATTGGTTTTGATGCATTTACATTTAAAAAATTAGGTGCTAAAATTGGCTCTAACGAAAGTAGTATATATCGCTATTTTGAAAACAAGCATAATTTACTAGTCTATTTAGCTTCATGGTATTGGAGTTGGACAGAATATCAATTAGTATTTGCTATTAATAATATTACTGATCCAATAAAAAAACTAGATGTAGCTATTGATATTTTAACAAGAACAACAACTTTAGATAGTGACTTTGAACATATAGATGAAGTTGTTTTAAAACGTATTATCATTCACGAATACAGTAAATCATATCTAACAAAACAAGTAGATTTAGATAATGACGAAGGTTACTTTTCAATTTACAAAAGACTTGTTTTAAGACTTAAAGAACTTATACAAGAAGTAAATAGTGATTATGAACATCCTTTTTGTTTAGCAAATACAGTCATAGAAGGTGCTTTACACCAACAATACTTAAAAGAACATTTTAAGTCTATTTCTGGTTTAAAACCAAATGAAGCACCAACAGCATTTTATAAAGATTTGGTGTTTAACACTTTAAATATTACACTTAATGAGTAAAAAAATATTAACCGCTTGGCAACGCTTTATCAACCTATTAAAGCTTGATAAAAAAGATTTAAAACAAGTTTTCTTTTATGCCATTTTTGCAGGATTAGTAAATCTATCTTTACCATTAGGTATTCAGGCAATTATTAATTTGTTACAAGCAGCTCAAGTAAGCACATCTTGGATTGTTTTAGTCATTTTAGTAACATTAGGTGTTGTGTTTGTTGGTGTTTTGCAACTTATGCAAATACGTATTATTGAAAATATTCAGCAAAAAATATTTACCAGAGCTTCGTTTGATTTTGCTTACAGATTGCCAAAAATAAAAATGAGCGCTTTAAGAGGTTACTATCCGCCAGAATTAGTCAATCGTTTTTTTGATACAGTAATTGTACAAAAAGGACTGGCTAAGATTTTAGTAGATTTTCCAGCAGCAATACTTCAAATTATATTTGGGTTACTTCTACTCTCTTTTTATCACCCATTCTTTATTATTTATGGTGTATTATTAATAGTATTAATGTACATCGTTTTTAAATACACAGCAGAAAAAGGATTAAAAACAAGTATTAAAGAATCTGATCATAAATACCGTGTCGCTCACTGGTTAGAAGAAATAGCAAGGTCTATTGTAAGTTTTAAATTATCAGGAAGAACAAACTTAGCTCTATCTAAAAATGATGAATTAGTTACAGATTATTTAGAAGCTAGAGAATCTCATTTTAAAATATTAATCATACAATTTATGCAGCTAATTGGCTTTAAAGTCTTAGTAACTTTTGGTCTTTTGGTAATTGGTGGTGCATTAGTTTTAAATCAGCAAATGAATATTGGTCAGTTTGTTGCTGCTGAGATTATTATTCTTTTAGTGATTAATTCTGTAGAAAAATTAATACTTGGTTTAGAAACATTTTATGACGTTTTAACTTCTATTGAAAAGCTTGGGAAAGTAGTTGATAAAGAATTAGAATCTCAAGACGGTGATATTTTAGACTTTGATGCTAAAGATTTCAACTTAGAATTTGAAAATATCTATTATGAAGTTCCTGAAAAGGAAACACCTATTCTAAAAGATATAAATCTAAAAATTGACTATAAAGATAGAATTTTAGTTAACGGTACAAATGGTTCTGGTAAGACTAGTTTATTAAAGCTAATTTCAGGAATAATAAAGCCTACCAGAGGTAATGTGTTTGTAAACAATAACTCTCTTTCCGGTATTAACTTAAATCATTATCGTGCACATTTAGGACAAACCTTAGAAGAAGAAACACCTTTTGAAGGTACACTTTACCAAAACTTAACTTTTGGAGACAGTACAATTACAAAAGCAGAAATAGACTCAGCAATAGAAAGTGTAAGATTATCAGAGTTTGTAAAACATTTACCAAAAGGATTAAACACTGTTTTACGTCCAGAAGGTAAAGAAATGTCTTACACAGTTTCTAAAAAAATAATTTTGGCTAGAGCTATTCTTAAAAAGCCTAAACTATTAGTTTTAAAAGAACCTTTAGATCATTTTGATCAAAAAGAAGCATCGGTAATTATAGACTTTTTAATAGATAAAAAACACAGTTGGTCTTTAATTGTTGTAAGTCAGAATCCACTTTGGGAGAATAAGCTTGACAAAATAATTTCATTAGATAATGGTCAAATAATTAACAATAAATAAGATGTTAAATATTTCAAATAATAAGCTTGATGATAGGTTAGATTTAACCAAATACGAATGTGGTAAAAAAGCATTTGGCAAAGAGCATTTTAAAGCATTTAATCGTTTCTTAATCACCTTTGGGATTATAGGAATAATTATACTGTTTTTACCATGGACACAAAACATTACGGCGCCAGGTATGGTAACAACTTTAACACCAGATCAGCGTCCGCAAACTATACAATCACCAATTCCTGGACGTATTGAAAAATGGTATGTTAGAGAAGGAGATTTTGTTAATAAAGGCGATACCATTCTTCATATTTCTGAAGTAAAAAATGAATATTTCGACCCTAATTTAGTTGAAAGAACGAATCAGCAAATAAAAGCTAAATCGTCTTCAGTTACCTCATATAGCGAAAAAGTTAAAGCCTTAAACACACAGATTTCAGCATTAATTAATGAAAAACAATTAAAGTTGAAACAAGCCGAAAACAAACTGTTACAAGCTAGACTTAAAACAAAAAGTGATAGTATAGATTTTGAAGCTGCCAAAACTAATTTAGGTATTGCCGAAACTCAGTTTAATCGTACACAGCAATTACAGTCTGAAGGTTTAAAAGCAATTACAGATGTTGAAGCAAAACGATTAAAATTACAAGAAACACAAGCAAAATTAATCTCTCAAGAGAATAAATTTTTAGCATCTAAAAACGAAATTATCAATGCTCAAGTCGAATTAAACCGTATTGATGCAGAGTATGCAGATAAAATTTCAAAAGCAAGAAGTGACAAGTTTACTGCGCAATCTAATCAGTTTGACGCCGAAGCGCAAGTTTCAAAATTAGAAAGCGATTACACAAATTATTCTATACGTAATGATATGTATTACATCAAAGCACCACAAGATGGTTTTATTAACAAAGCTATAAAAGGTGGTATTGGTGAAACATTTAAAGAAGGTGAGCAATTGGTAGGAATCATGCCTTCTAAATACGACATTGCTATCGAAACGTTTGTAGATCCAATCGATTTACCATTAGTGCATTTAGGTGAAGAATTTAGAGTACAATTTGATGGTTGGCCTGCAATTATTTTTAGCGGTTGGCCTAACGTATCTTACGGTACTTATGGTGCTAAAGTTGTAGCTATAGAGCGTTTTATAAGTCCAAACGGCAAGTTTAGAATACTATTAGCACCTGATGAAGACGATTACGCTTGGCCTGAAGCCATTAGAGTTGGATCTGGAGCCAGAACAATAGGTTTATTAGAAGATGTGCCTATTTGGTTTGAATTATGGCGACAGCTTAATGGTTTCCCTCCAAATTACTATCAACCTGAAGATGCATCAAACACAAAGACTAAAAAATAAAAATGAAAAACACATTTATTTTCATATTTAGCCTCTTACCTATCCTATTACTAGGTCAAACTTTAGATAGTTTAAGTTATACCGAATATTTAGGTTATGTAAAACAATATCATCCCATAGCAAAACAAGCAGATTTAAAGTTGGCATCTGGTGAAGCGACTTTACTAAAAGCTCGTGGAGGATTTGACCCTAAAGTTGAAGGTAGTTTTAACGAAAAAGACTACAAAAACACAGAATATTACGAAAGACTAAACGCAACTTTTAAAGTCCCAACATGGTACGGTATAGAGTTAAAAGCAAACTTTGAAGAAAACTCAGGATACTATTTAAATCCAGAAAACACAGTTCCTGAAGATGGATTATTTAGCGCTGGTGTTGGTTTTTCGGTAGGTCAAGGTTTGTTTATCAATAAAAGAATGGCGGATTTAAAAAAGGCGAAATTCTATAAAGAACAAACCATTGCAGAACGTAAATTAATGGTTAACGAAGTTATTTATAATGCCTCTTTAGCCTATTTTAATTGGGTCCAGGCTTATAAAGAAAGTAAAATTTATGAGGAGTTTTTAGAAAACGCTACTATAAGATTTAATGGTGTAAGATCTAGTGTGTTAGCTGGTGATAAAGCAGGAATAGATAGTTTAGAATCTGGTATAACAGTAAAAAACAGAAAATTAGAATTAGAACAAGCTAAAGTTAAATTAATGAAAGCAAGACTTGAAGCTTCAAATTACATTTGGCTAAACCAAACACCTGTAGATATTAGCGAAACTGTAAAACCAGTAACAATTAATGAAGAAGAAATTGATAATGTTTTAGCTTTAAATCAATTAGAAAGTTTTCAGTTAAATAATCATCCAAAACTAATTGCTTTACAAAGAAAAATAGATGGTTTAGGCGTAGATCAAAAATTAAAAGCTAATAAATTACTACCTAAAATAGATTTGGAATATAACTTTTTAACCGAAACGCCAGATATTTCAAACTCATTTAATTCTGCTGCATATAAAGCTAAAATTAGTGCCGCTTTTCCTTTATTTTTAAGGAAAGAACGTGGTGATTTAAAGTTGTCTAAACTTAAAGTACAAGATGCTAATTTTGAATTATCTGATACCGAACTTCAATTGAAAAACAAAATAGACGCTATAACAAACGAGTTAGAATCTTACATTATTCAAAATGAGCTTATCGAAGATATAGTAAAAGATTATGATACTATGTTAAGTGCAGAAGAACGTAAGTTTAGTTTTGGAGAAAGCTCTGTGTTTTTAATCAACACACGTGAAAATAAATTGATAGAAGTTCAGGTAAAAGCCATACAACTTCAAAATAAGTTTCTTTCAACTAAAGCAAAATTATTTAATAGTTTAGGTGTGTTACCTAATTAGATTTTTTTGAATTTGTTTGTATAGAATCTTTAGCTTTTTCTTGTTGTCCAACGCTTTGAGATTTTAGTTTTAGCGGACTTTCCTTTTCTTTAACTACTGTAATCGTAGCTTTTACGCCTGTTGCTAAATTCCATTGGTTTGCTGCTATAATGTTTCCAAATTCATCTAAAATCTGAAATTCAGCAGTATTTGGACCAGAAGTTCCTTGGTTTAAAGCTAAAAAGTCTATCTCGTTAATACCTTCATCTAAAGGTAATAACAGACCATTAAATCCAGAAGTCAAAACGACACTTGGTACAACAATATCTTTGTTTATAAACACTCTAATCATATCACCATCAGGATATTGATGATCACGGTAAATGATATTTACGGCTTTTGCTGTGGTACGATATTCACCTAAAAACTGATTAACTAAACTTCCGTTATTGCTCTTCTCGTCATCTTCTTTAAACTTTAATTGACGATCAAGTTGTTTTTTAAATAATTCACCAGGATTTCTCAAATTATTTTTTTCTACCATAGAAAATTCTTTTTTAGGTAGAGCTTCTGTTTTAGCATCTTTTGGTGCAGTTACTACATTATCGTTATCGTCTGGTTTTATATCATTTTGCTGCTCTTCTACAGGTTCAATAATTAATTCTGGATCATCTTTTGGATCTTCAGTTTCTTCAGCAGGTATTGCAATACCAATTCTTTCACTATCAATTTGAGAAAAACTTGATACTGTTATTGAAAAAAATATTAAGAATGAAATTAAAATCTTCATGTTTAAATTAATTGGTACTAAATTAATTCAAAAACTATACCTAAATACTAAAATTATATTAATCCTTGTTAATTTACTATTAACACTATAAGCAAAAGGGTTTTATTAATTTTTTTACAATATACATAAATGTTAAAAATTGTTAAAACGGTATTATGTTATACAAAGTACTGTAACATTTTTGTTTTATACTCGTCATATAGGTGTAAATCATTTTAAATCAATCAAATAAAACTATTAATTATGAGAACTTTAAACAACAATCGATTATCAGAAACTTTAAAAGGAACTAAAAGTAACGTTTGGAATAGTAAAAGACGTTATAGACACTAAGTAAATAACAACTAAACCACAAAGATCATGAAAACACCAAAAATTATAAGAAGACTAAATCAAAATACTTTATCAAACGTACACTGTAATAGAGAAATCTTTAGGTTTAGTTGTACAAAAAACGGATTATGGCGAGGCGTTAAACGCTATGCACACTAATAAAAAAAGCAAGTGAGATTCACTTGCTTTTTTTATTTTAATACTCTAATAATTTTAATAATTCTTCTTCAAATTTTCCTTTTGCTAAATATTGTTCTTCTAACTGTTTAATAAAAGGAATTGGTGTATCTAAACTGGCTACACGTTTTACTGGTGCATCTAAATATTCAAAACAATGTTCCATTATTAAAGATGAAATATCACTAGCAATACCACCAAATAAAGAATCTTCTTGCAGAATAATAGCTTTACCTGTCTTTTTTACTGAAGTATAGATAGCTTCTGTATCTAAAGGTTGAAGTGTTCTTAAATCTATAACATCTGCTGAGATGTTAGAATGTACGTCTAATGTATTTAAAGCCCAATGTACTGCTGCACCGTAAGCAATAATTGTTATGTCATTACCTTCTTTTAATAATGAAGCTTTGCCAAACGGTAATGTATAGTAATCTGTTGGTACATCTTGTCTAATACTTCTATATAACGCTTTGTGCTCAAAAAACAGTACAGGATTTGGATCATTAATAGCTGTAGCTAACAAACCTTTTGCATCATAAGGAAACGCAGGAAACACAACTTTTAAACCTGGTGTTTTTGTAAACCAAGCTTCATTAGTTTGACTATGAAATGGTCCAGCAGCAACACCTGCACCACATGGCATACGTAATACCACATCTGCATTTTGATTCCAACGGTAATGTGATTTTGCTAAATAGTTAACTACTGGATTAAAACCTGAGGTTACAAAATCACTAAACTGTAGCTCTACAACACTTTTAATACCCGCAATACTTAATCCCATTGCAGATTCTATGATGGCAGATTCACAAATAGGAGTATTACGAACACGTTCTTTACCAAAAGCTTCAACAAAGCCTTCTGTAATTTTAAAAACGCCACCATATTCTGCAACATCTTGTCCCATAATTACAAGATCTTCATGGCGTTGCATAGATTGTTTTAATCCTTCAGAAATAGCATCAACTAAACGTAATTTTTCTTTGTTTTCTTTTGGTTTAACTTCTTGATATTTAAACTCTTGAAAAACATCATTTAACTCAGTGCTTAAATCTGGTGTGATTGGTTCTTCCGCGAAAGCGATTTCTAAATGTTCGTTTATTTCGTGGATAATATCTTCTTTAATTTTAACTTCTTCTTCATCTGTTAAAATACCTTCATTCTTTAAAAATTCTTGATAGTTTTCAATTGGATCTTTTTTAGCCCATTGATCCATCAAATCTTGCGGTACGTATTTGGTACCACTAGCCTCTTCATGACCACGCATTCTAAAGGTTTTAAATTCAATTAATACAGGACGCGGATTTTTACGGATGCTTTCTGTAATTTCAGAAATTTTTGTGTAAACCTCTAAAATATTATTGCCATCTATAATGTGGCTTTCCATACCGTAACCAATAGCACGGTCTGCTAAATTCTCGCAATTGTATTGCTCTTTTGTTGGTGTAGATAAGCCGTAACCATTATTTTCTATACAAAATAGCACAGGTAATTGCCACACAGAAGCAACGTTTAAGGCTTCGTGTATATCACCTTCACTTGTTCCGCCTTCACCTGTAAACACTGTAGTTACTTGGTTTTTGTTTTTTAGTTTAGATGCTAAAGCAATACCATCTGCTACACCAAATTGTGGTCCCAAATGGCTAATCATACCTACAATCTTATATTGCTGTGTACCAAAATGAAAACTTCTGTCTCTACCTTTTGTAAACCCATTAGCTTTTCCTTGCCACTGCGAGAATAAACGGTATAACGGGATGTTTCTTGTTGTAAAAACACCTAAGTTACGGTGCATTGGTAAAATGTACTCTTCGTCTTGCATAGCAGATGTTAGTCCTACCGCTATGGCTTCTTGCCCAATACCAGAAAACCATTTACTTATTTTACCTTGTCTAAGTAAAATAAGCATCTTTTCTTCAATTAATCTAGGTTTAAGTAAACGCTTGTAAAGATCTAACAGCGTATCGTTATTTAAGGTTGATTTGTCAAATTTCATTAATAAGCTTTCAAAAATTGAAAATATGATAATATATACTATGCCAAATATAGTATAATTACGAATAAAATAAACTACTGTTTTTGCTTAGTTTTCGTTACATTTGTAGTTAGAAGATTATAATTTTTACACATTATGAATAAAATACCAAGTGTTAATTTAGAGGATTTTCTATCTGATGATCCTAAGAGAAAACAAAAATTTGTAGATGAAATTGGAAAAGCTTACGAAGAGATAGGTTTTGTAGCGCTTAAAGGTCATTTTTTAGACGATAAATTAGTAGACGATTTATATGCTGAAATAAAAAACTTCTTTGAATTACCTGTTGGTACAAAACAGAAATACGAAATACCAGGAATTGGTGGACAACGTGGTTATGTGTCTTTTGGAAAAGAAAGTGCAAAAGGTAAAAAAGAAGGCGACTTAAAAGAGTTTTGGCATTTTGGACAATATGTAGAAGATGATCCACAACGTGCTAAAGAATACCCGGAAAATGTAGAAGTAAAAGAGGTGCCTAATTTTAATGTAGTTGGTAAAAAAGCGTATCAAACCCTAGAAAAAACAGCTAAGTATGTCTTGCGTGCTTTAGCGCTTCATTTAGGTTTAGAAGAAACGTATTTTGATAACTATATCCACAACGGAAACTCCATTTTAAGACCAATTCATTATCCTCCAATTACTCAAGAACCAGACAATGCAGTTCGTGCAGCAGCACATGGTGATATTAATTTAATCACTTTATTAATGGGTGCACAAGGTCGTGGTTTGCAAGTACAAAACCATAACGGAGAATGGATAGACGCTATCGCAGAACCTGATGAATTAATGATTAACGTTGGTGATATGTTATCACGTCACACCAACAACAGATTAAAATCTACAATTCACCGTGTTGTTAATCCACCAAGAGAATTATGGGGAACTTCACGCTACTCTATACCTTTCTTTATGCATCCAATTAGCGAAATGAAATTAGATGTTTTAGATAGTTGTGTAGATGAAAACAACCCAAAACAATTTGAAGACATTACAGCAGGCGAATTCCTAGACGAGCGTTTAAGAGAATTAGGATTAAAAAAATAGTTTTCAGTCGCAGTCACAGTTGTTTATTCTAAATCATTGTGACTGCAAACTGATACTGTAAACTAAACAACATGGACTTACAAGACCAATTAAAAAACTTATTTCCTGATCACGTACCAGAAGAAACCGAAGAACAGCTAGAAGAAAGCAACATTTGGTTACAAGACGATCCGATAATTTGTAAATACGAAAAACGTAAAGGAAAACCTATTACCATTTTAGAGGGATATACCGGTGCTGACGAAGATTTTAAACTATTAGCTAAAGAGCTTAAACAAAAGCTAAGTGTTGGCGGTAGTTTTAAAAATGATAAAATTATAATTCAAGGTGATTATCGTGATAAAATTATGGAAATCTTAAAAGAAAAAGGTTTTAATGTAAAACGTGTTGGAGGTTAAATTATGAGTAAAAAAACGTTTCATATCACTAATGGTGGTGTATTAACAGAATATTTAACCAAGTTAAATTTTGAAGGAGAACTAATGACATGGCATGAAATGTTATGCGTTGGACCAACCACTAAAGAAATAGATAACGATAATTTTTTCAATTTAAGAAAAGAGTTTATTGAGTCTACCTACAACATTCCATATAAAGAAGAAGTTTTTAGAAAAGAGCTTGATAAACTTTCAAAACTAGAAGATTACGAAAAAGTTATCCTTTGGTTTGAATACGATTTGTTCTGTCACATTAACATGATTGCAGCCATAAGTTTATTAAAGCAAAAAATGTGTAGACTACCTATTTTTCTTGTTAATTGTGGTAAAATTGAAGGCGAAAAACAACTTAAAGGCTTTGGAGAGTTAACTCCAGAACAAATTCAGTTTAATTACGAAAACAGAATTCAATTAAACGTAGATGATATTGCTTTTGCTCAAAAAGCATGGCGTATTTACTGCGAAAATGACCATAATTTATTAAAAGAATTAATTGTACGTCCTTCAAATTATATTTACATGAGTAACTGTTTAAAAGCGCACATGAAGCGTTTTCCAGATACCAGAACAGGCTTAAATATGATGGAATACAACCTTTTAAAGCTAATTAACGAGTATAAAATAAAAGACCGTCATCATTTATTAGGTTATGGCTTACATTATCAAGGTTATTATGGCTATGGAGACATGCAAATAGAGCGTATTATTAATAATATTTCGCTTTTTTATGATGAAACCGAAGAACAGCTAGAGCTTAACAGAAACGGATTTTTAGCTTTAGAGCATCAGCAAAACTTCTTTGAAGAAATGAAATCAGACTTCCAATTTGGAGGCGTAAAAAAATCAGATTTTCAGTATTTAAAAACTGAAAGTAAATTAGTTAATACCATTAAATAATGGCAATTCAAGAATCAGAATTAATTTTAAATCCAGATGGTAGTGTTTATCATCTTAATTTAAAACCAGAACATATATCAGACACCATCATTTTTGTTGGTGATCAAGATCGCGTAGAAAAAATAACAAAATACTTTGACAGCGTTGAAGTTTCTATTCAAAAAAGAGAATTTAAAACACAAACGGGTACTTACAAAGGAAAACGCTTAACCGTTATTTCTACTGGTATTGGACCAGATAATATAGATATTGTTTTAAACGAATTAGACGCTTTAGTAAACATCGATTTAAAGACTAGACAACCAAAAGAACAATTAACATCGCTAAACATTGTTCGTGTTGGTACTTCTGGCTCTTTGCAGGCAGATATCCCTGTAGATTCTTTTGTAATGGCGTCTCACGGTTTAGATTTAAACGGAATGCTTCACTTCTATCAAATTGATAAAATAAGCAATCCAGATATTGAAGATGCTTTTATAAAATTCACAAATTGGGATAGCAAAAAAGCGCGTCCAATTATCATAAATAATAGTGAAGCTTTAGAAAAACAATTTGAAGGTCCTAATGTATTTAAAGGTATGACAGCAACTGCTGGCGGTTTTTACGGTCCGCAAGGTCGTGTGTTGCGTTTGCCGCTTTTTGATGCCGAATTAAATCATAAAATGGACACATTTAAACATGACGGTTTTAGAGTGACTAACCTAGAGATGGAAACCTCAGTAATTTATGGTTTATCAAAACTTTTAGGTCATAATGCACTGTCACTTAACGCTATAATTGCTAATCGTGCCAACGGTACTTTCAGCAAAGACCCAAAACAAGTGGTCGAAAATTTAATAGAATACACACTTAATAAGTTTGTAGAGTAATCTAACTTTATAAGTTTTTTTAAGGGTTTCGCTTTCGCAGAAAAACTGAAGTAAATAAAATGAAACAAATAAACATTGGTGGCGTACCAGAACATTTTAATCTGGCTTGGTATTTAGGCTTAAAACATGGCGAATATAAAGATGCAGGAATCAATCTGCGTTGGAAAGATTATTTTGGAGGTACTGGCGCAATGAATAAAGGCTTACGCGATGGTGATATCGATATGGCTGTAATCCTTACCGAAGGAATTGTAAAAGACATCATAGACGGTAATCCATCTAAAATTGTTCAAGTATTTGTAGAGTCGCCATTAATTTGGGGCATTCACGTAGCTGCACAATCAGATTATAATAAAATTGAAGACCTTAAAGGCACAAAAGCAGCCATAAGTAGATACGGATCAGGTTCGCATTTAATGGCTTATGTTAATGCAAAAAATAATGATTGGAATTTAGAAACCGATCTTAATTTTGAAGTCATAAAAAACTTAGATGGCGCTGTAGAAGGTCTTACAGAAGGTAAAGCTGATTATTTTATGTGGGAAAAATTTACCACAAAACCTTTAGTAGATAACGGTACGTTTAGACGCGTTGGTAATTGTCCTTCGCCTTGGCCATGCTTTGTTATTGCAGTTAGAGAAGAGTTTTTAAAAACCAATAAAGAAGACGTAAAAACCATTTTAGATATTGTAAACGCTACGACGTCTGAGTTTAAAGACATACCAAGCATTGACCGCATGATTGCTAATAGATATGAGCAAGAATTAGAAGACGTACAAGAATGGTTAAGTCTAACCGAATGGAGTCAAGAAAACATCTCTAAAGCCACCATAAAAAAAGTACAAGATCAACTATTTGATTTAAACATTATTGAAGAAAAATGGGACTATAAAGACCTTGTTGCCGAGTTGTAAACCATGAAAACAATTCTAAAAATCATTGGTCTAGCACTACTCTATCTTGTAATAGTTTATATTGAAATTTTAATAGCTTTTCTCATTTTTGGTTCTGCTGCAAGTGCTACTGAAGTATCTTCAACACTCACATTTCAACTTATAGTTTATTTTTTACCATTAGTTATCGTGATTTTGATTGGTAAACGTGTTTTGAAGAGATAACATACTAAGTACAACATCAAACTCCTCTTTCTTTTAGTTTTTTAGAAAAACTAAAATTCATTCTCCTCTTTGATTAAAGAGGAGAGCTAGCTCTGAAAATAGAACAAATTTAGTTCCTCTCTTCATCTGAAGAGAGGTGATTTTTACTTTAGTAAAAATCGGAGAGTTTGACCTAAAACGCGAAGCCGTTTTTTTTACCAATCAATCACTTCAAACCCATAATCCTTCAAAATAGAATTAGTCTTACTAAAATGTTTATTTCCAAACCAGTATCCACGATTAGCACTTAAAGGCGACGGATGACCCGACGTTAAAATATGATGTTTTTTAGCATCAATAAGTTTGGATTTTTTCTTTGCAAATCCGCCCCAAAGTAAAAATACAACGCCTTCTTTTTGTTCACTTATGGTTTTGATTACAGCATCTGTAAAGGTTTCCCAACCTTGTTTTTGATGGCTACCAGCTTCATGCGCTCTAACCGTTAATGTTGCATTTAATAAAAATACACCTTGTTTTGCCCAACGTTCTAAATTGCCACTTTTTGGATATGGTCTATTGACATCGGTTTCAATTTCTTTAAAAATATTAATTAAAGATGGCGGATGCGCAATACCATCATTGACACTAAAACACAATCCGTTGGCTTGATGGTAATTATGATACGGATCTTGACCAATAATCACGACTTTTAATTGGTCTAACGGACATTTTTCAAACGCATTAAAAATGAGGTTTCCTGGAGGAAAACACTGATGTTTACTATATTCTTCCTTAACAAATTCGGTTAAATTTTTAAAATACGGTTTGTCAAATTCGTCTTGTAAAAAAGGTTTCCAACTTGGGTTAATGTCTACGTTCATAAGTTTGTAAATAAAATGGTATTCTTCTAATTACTGAAGTGCTTTCAAAGATAAAAATAATACTATCTTTATTTTTTAAAAAGCTTTGTCATTTCGACCAATAGGGAGAAATCACATTATTCATTATAGATTAGTTTGATGAGATATCTCACATGCGTTCGATATGACAATATTAAAATAAAATAGCAACAGTCATTTCGACTAAAAAGGAGAAATCACATCCATTATTGCAACAAGTGAAATGTGATGTCTCACTTACGTTCGATATGACAAAAAAAAATAATTATCAAGTTGAACTAGCCTGTGCTGAGCGCAGTCGAAGTATCGAAGCATCTTTAAATTAAAAACAGTTCTCAGATTAAAGTGAGTATTTAATACATATGAAAAAACTAAAATTCCCTTCAGCGCAAACCATCTTACTAATCATCGCAGGATTAGTAACGTTATTAACTTGGGTGATTCCCGCAGGAAAATACGAGACTTTAGGTTATAACAGTGCAGATAATACCTTTACCAGAACAGGTATCTCAACAACCGAAACCTTACCTGCCACACAACAAACTTTAGAGGATTTAAATATAAAAATTCCGTTAGAAAAATTTACAAGTGGTGATATTTATAAACCTATAAACATCCCAAAAACGTATCACCAATTAGAAGCCAAGCCACAAGGGTTTTTCGATTTTGTAAAGTCGCCAATAAAGGGAATTATTGAAGCGGCAGATATCATTTTTCTGGTGCTAATTATTGGTGGATTAATTGGTGTTATCAATAGTACTGGCGCTTTTGATGCTGGTATTGGTTGGTTAGCTAAGATGTTAAAAGGACGCGAGTTTATCCTCATAATTTTAGTGACCATTTTAGTTGCTGCTGGAGGAACAACTTTTGGTTTTGCTGAAGAAACCATTGCCTTCTTCCCTATTTTAATTCCTGTGTTTTTAGCTGCGCGTTACGATGCTATTGTTGGTATTGCGTGTATCTTTTTGGGTAGCGCTATTGGTACCATGTGTTCTACGGTTAATCCGTTTAGTGCAATTATTGCAAGTGATGCTGCTGGTATAAGTTGGACAACTGGTATTTGGGGACGATTTTTTATGTTATTAGCCTGTTTAACTATTGCTTTAATTTATATTATTCGCTACGGTAAACGCGTACAAAACGATCCTAAAAAATCTATAGTTTACGACCAACAACAACAAATTGCAGCACTATTTACACACGATAAAAAAGCAGTAAATTTTAATAGCAGGTTACGCCTATCTTTATTTGTATTTGCGTTGTGTTTTGTCATTATGATTTACGGCGTTGTCTTTTTAGAATGGTGGTTTATAGAAATGACAACCACATTTTTAGTAGGCGCAATTATTATAGGTGTTATTGCAAAAATTAAAGAAACCGACTTTATAGACACTTTTGTTAGAGGCGCAAGCGATTTATTAGGTGTTGCACTAATTATTGGTATTGCACGTGGTGTTACCGTAATTATGGCAGATGGATTAATAAGTGATACTTTATTGTATTACGCTAGTTCTGCAACAGAAGGCATGAATAAAGGTGTTTTTGCAAGTGCAATGACCGCCATTTACGCAGGATTATCCTTTTTTATTCCAAGTAGCTCTGGTATGGCTGTATTAACTATGCCAATTATGTCTCCGTTAGCCGATAGCGTTGGTGTTGGAAGAGAAATTGTAGTGAATGCCTACCAATACGGTATGGGATTATTTTATATGATTAACCCAACAGGCTTGATTTTAGCCTCTTTAGCTGTGGTAAAAATTGGGTTTGATAAATGGTTGAAATTTATAATGCCTCTATTTATCATTTTAGTAGTCTTTACTTTAGTGGTGATGACGGTTTCTTGTTATGTTTAAAATAATTTAATTTATGGATGAAAAATTAGTAAATCAACTTAGTTTAAATGAAGAAAAACTTGTTTTTGGAATAACTAATCTTAAGACTAGATTAGCAGAAGCTGAAATAGACGCAATTAATTATTTTGAAAAGAAATGTCCTTATTGTGGAAAAGGTCTTTTTGATGAAGGAATTAGGAAAAAATATGAGTTAGACCATTTTTATCCTCTATCAAAAGGAGGACAAGATTTCCCTTGGAATATTTTACCTGTTTGTAGAAGCTGTAACAGAAGGAAAAAAGATAGTTTACCATTCAATTACTTAAATGAAGAAACATATCAAAAGTGTTGGGCTTATTTAGAAAATATTAAAAATAAAATTACTAATTATCATAGTAATTCAATTCAGAATAGTGAATTGACAAAAAAGCTTTGTGAAAAACTAAATAAACATCAAATAGGAGTTAAAGAGTTTACAGATAGTATTTTAAAAATATATAATTTCTTTCCTGAAAAACCGATTAAAAAAGAAAAGTTACTTGATAATACTCTTAGTTTAGATTTAGTAAAAGAGTTTTTTATAAAAATAGAATCTGAATCATTTTCATTTATGAAGTTTGATCAAGATGAAGGGTTAATATTTTTTTCTATTGGAAGAGCTATTGAAGTTATTAAAGGCAAAAAAAAATCTAGTTTTCACAATTATTACTATTCCAAATTAAGAAAAACATTAAAATCATTTGATGAAGTCATTATCGAACACGGAAAAACAATGAAATTAAACGGATCTCCGACTAGAATGACAATTTATGATTACAAATCAATGGATGAAAATTTTAAAGAAATATTTAATATTTTAATTAATTAAACATTCACTTTTATTTTGTAAAACTTCAATTCCCTACCTTTGCAACGCTATAAAAGAATTAACCAAGCGTTGAAAGTTCTGCAAAAGCAGACAGGATAGACATGATAAACATTCATCAAAAAACATTACAAGATTTAGAGTTTGCTACCGTTTTAAACCAAGTTAGTGAGTATTGTATCACTGCTTTGGGTAATGAGGCTGCGCTTTCTATTTCGCCATACAAAGACAAAGAAACCTTACTGTTTTCGTTACAATTAACTAACGAGTATATTTCGTCTTTTTATAACGATAATCGCATACCAAATCATGGTTTTGACCCAATTACCAAAGAGTTAAAACTACTAAATATAGAAAACACCTTTTTAGAGCCACATAGCCTTAAAAAGCTGGTTTCTATATCGTTAACCAGTAACGATCTAATCAAATTTTTTAAAAAGTTTGAAACCTATTATCCAAATTTACAGCAGTTTAGCAGTAAAATTGAAGTCACTACAGACATTATAGACAAAATAGATAGCGTTGTTAACCGATTTAACGAAGTTAAAGACGATGCGTCACCAACCTTGTATGAGTTACGCCAACAAATAAACAAGTTAAAAGGTAAAATAAACTCTAGTTTTACCAGTGCTTTAAACCATTATCATAATTTAGAATATCTTGATGATATTAGAGAATCTGTAGTCGATAACAAGCGTGTTTTGGCAGTAAAAGCCATGTACAGACGTAAGGTTAAAGGTGCCATTATGGGCGGAAGTAAAACTGGAAGTATTGTTTACATAGAACCAGAAACCACTTTACAACACACCAGAGAACTTAATAATTTACAATACGAAGAAAGCGAAGAAGTAGTACGCATATTAAAAGATGTGACCAATTACGTTAGGTTTTATTTACCGCTTTTAGAGTTATACCAATCGTTTTTAACTAAAATAGATGTGATTTCGGCAAAAGCAAAATATGCCAAATCGATGAATGCGATTTTACCAGAAATCACAGAAAACCGAGAGCTGTACTTACGTGATGCTTTTCATCCTCTACTCTATTTAAACAATTTAGAAAAAAAGGAAACAACGCATCCACAAACTATTGAGCTAAAAGATAACAGTCGTATTATTGTTATTTCTGGTCCAAATGCTGGTGGAAAAAGTATTACATTAAAAACCGTTGGTTTATTGCAGGTCATGTTGCAATCTGGCTTGTTAATTCCGGTGCACGAGCGTAGTAAAGTCTGCTTATTTGACCGAATTGTTAGCGATATTGGTGATAATCAATCTATTGAAAATCATTTAAGTACCTACAGTTATCGCTTAAAACAGATGAATTATTTCTTGAAGAAAATAAACAAGAATACACTGTTTTTGATAGACGAATTTGGTACAGGATCGGATCCAGAACTTGGTGGTGCGTTAGCCGAAACGTTTTTAGAAGAATTTTATGCCCGTAAAGCATTTGGAATTATCACGACGCATTATGCTAATTTAAAACTATTAGCTAATGAAAAGAACGAAATGATTAACGCCAACATGATGTTTAACGAGCGCACATTAGAGCCTATGTACAAACTGGCTTTAGGACAAGCAGGAAGTAGTTTTACTTTTGAAGTTGCGCAAAAAAACGGGATTCCGTATAGCTTAATTAACCGAGCAAAAAAGAAGATAGAACGCAGTAAAGTACGTTTTGATGCTACCATTGCTAAACTTCAAAAAGAACGCGCAAAACTTGAAAAAACAGGCGAAAACCTAAAGAAAAACGAACAGAAAAAGCAATCTGAAGCGGATAAGCTAGAAGAGATTAATGCTAAAATTCAGAAAAAATTAGAAAGCTATCAAGAATTGTATGATAGCAATCAGCGTTTGATTTATTTAGGTCAAAAAGTAAATGATTTAGCCGAAGGTTACTTTAATAATAAGCGTAAACGCGAATTAATGGCAGAGTTGTTCAAGTTAGTACAAATTGAAAATTCTAAACGCAAAAAACAAACCGCCAAACAAGCTAAAGTCGAAAAAGCAAAACAACAACAAGTCAAAAAAGAAGCAGAGAAAAAGGTGGAAGTGATTCGTAAAAAAAAGAAAGAAGCGAAGAAAAAAGAAGCCGAAAAACCTGCTCCACCAAAACCAGTTTTAAAAGTTGGTGACCGCGTACGTATGGAAGACGGTAAAGCTGTTGGAAGTATTGATAGTATTGACGACAAAGGAAAAGCTATTGTTAACTACGGTATTTTTACGACCAATGTAAGTTTAGACCAATTAGAATTGGTAGAAGCAGTAAAAAAATAAATAAAAAAACCATAGCTAAGAACTATGGTTTTTATTTGTTAGTTACAACCTACAGAGCCAACTGTTGATGCTGCACCGAAGATATTTCCTCCTGTTAACTTATAGCATTTTTCTGAATTGATATAGCCTAAATCATAGTCATCAATAAAATTCCATCCACCAGATCCAAACTGATATTCAAATTCAACTTCAACTTCATGAGCACCATTAGGAGGAGTTTTACTAAGTACATCACCTTGATTTAAAAAATAATAACTTGATGTAGAAAAGTTATTTTGATTTTGTGCTTTGTACTTAAATCTAAATCTACAATCATGAAAAGAATCATTTTCAACAGTTACTTCATCGTGATAAAAAGGAGTGCTTCCACATTCTTCAACAGTATATTCGGTAGTGTAGCCCATTTTAGCTAGTGTATTATCTTTTAAATAACGTATTTGATATCCGATTGGCACACCAGGGTTGCTAGCACTATATACAGCATTTTCACCAGTAATGATATAATTTAAAGAACCAGGACCTTCGTTAATATTTGCTGCATTAATGGCACTTGTTGCAACTTCTGCATTACCTCCTATAGTAATTACATCTAAAGATGAATTAGAAATGATAGATTCATATTGTGCATTAACATCTACTGCAGCACTTACACCTGTTGCATATTTAAGTACTGCATCTAGGTTTATTGAAGTGTTAGTGTTAGAGGTTTGCATTCTTACCATAATAATTCTACCATAAGAAACTGAGCTTACATATGCTGGCGGCTCTACATTATCCATCTTATTTTGAACCTCGTCTAATGTGGTTGTTGCGCTAAAAAAATCTGAAGGATTTAAAGGTGTATTTACATCTATAGTGTAAAAAACTTGTTTAAAAACAATAGATGCCACACGTTGCTCAGTAGAGCTTTCGTATTGTAATTGTGATGCAAAAGATCCTGTAGCCCATTCTACATTTACACCCAAATCTAAACCTAATTGTATTGAAGAATATGATGTTGCAGCCGTGTAAGATGAATTTGCTGCATTTACGTAACCTTCTTGATAAGCATTATTATTCCACCATGATAAGGCGTTATCGACTTCTGTTTTAACATTTGCACTTCCAGCAGGGTTATCTACAACTATAGTTCCGTTAGCTCCTAATCCAGGTAAATCTAAGGTTAAAGTAATAGGAGCTCTAGAAATTGCTAATGGTGTAGGTGCTCCATCCAACATACCTTGATCACCTTTTACTAATGCGCCTGGATAGATAATTCCGTTAGTTGGTCTTAAAATAGACACTTCATCAAAATTTGACTTTAAATTAAAATCTCTAATGTTACATATTTGTACAGTTCCCATGTTGGGTGATTGAGGAATTGTTTGATTAGATGTCTCAATACGTTGGCTAGAAGCACCTCCAGTATCCTGTACATTTAACATGCTGTCTGAATTATAAGATAATCCCGCAATATATTGATTGATACTAGTAGCATCAGGATTAGTCTGGTTTTTAGGATCTAAATCTTCATTTTCACTACAAGAGATTATAAAAAAAAGACTTAACGTTATTGTACTAATAATTTTTGGGACTAACAGATGGTTTTTGATACTTGTTTTCATAATAAAATATTATTTGTGGTTATTTCCATTTTAGATGCTTACATAAAAGAAGTCTGCAGCCTTCCATTAAGTAAGTCACCACAAATGGTGTCTAAAGACATCTCAAAACTAGAAGTTAATGTGTGTAAAATCTAATTTTAAGTATAGACAAAGTATGGACAAGCATTAAATTTATTGTATAGACAAGTTTAAATAAAATAAAAATAAGTAATTGAAAAACAATATTTTAACAGATTAAAGAAAGTAGAATATTATGGACAAAGTACCTGCTTTAATATCAAAGCATAGGACACTAAACTTGCAAATTGTAAATTAAGTAAAGAGATTTAGTAACTTAGTCAGAACAAAATTAATACCATGAAAAAACTATTAATTGTATTCTTTATTTTGTTTTTACAAGTTTCATTTGCTCAGAATGCAGTTTATGATTTACCTGAAAAACCAAAATTATTAATAGAACAAGGAAAGAAATGTTTAAAAAATGATAAAGCTAACTGTAATACATTTTTTGATCAAGCTATTAATGCTTCATTAGCAATTAAAAATGATAGTATTTTAGCTCAAACATATTTTGAAATATGTAACGTATTAGATTTAGTTGGAAATAGTAACGATCATATAAATTACGCTAGAAAAGGTTTAACATTAGATGGCAAAAAACATCCTTTAGTTACAAATAGGTTATTACGAGAAATAGGTTATGCTTATTCTAAAAACGGAACAATTGATAGCTTAATACCTATCTATAATAAAGCTGTTTATTGGGCAGAATATGCTAAAGACAGTAGTGAAATAGCAATAAGCAGAATTAGATTAGCAAGTGCTTACAGACGTATTGGAGATATAAAAAAATCTATACAACTATTATTAGATACAAAACCATATGTAAAAGCAAGTAATGATATACATAGAGAAAGTGGCTTGTTATTTACTTTGGCTAACGCCTATAACTCTAACGGAGATAATGAGTTAGCTATTTCATATTTTAAAGAAGCTTCAGAAGGATTTTTAAAAGCAGGAGACAAAAAAATGTATGCTGCAACTTTAATTAGTATAGGAATTGCAGCAAATGATAGTGGTAATCAACAATTAGCATTAGAGAAAATACCAGAAGCCATAAAAATAATGAAAATAGAAGAAAATGAAAGTGGTGTTTTGTATGGACAATCTCATTTAGCGTATGCTTATTATTTAAATGGAGATATTGAAAAATCTATTCAATTATTTAAATCTTCAATTTTACAGTCCATTAAATTTGATAATAAAATTTTAGAAAATATGAATAGGCGTTATTTAGCACAAGCCTATTTAGATAAAAATAAAAACTCTTTAGCGTTAGAACAAACTACTTTGGTATATAATGAAGAAAAGACGCGAGGTATATCTGACGCCTATCTTTCAGCATTAAAACTACACGCAGAAGCTTTAGCGTTAAATAATCAAAGTGATGAAGCGGTATCCGTTTATAAAGATTATATAACTACTAAAGATTCAATTTTTACTAAAAAAAAAGAAATAGAAATTACGAATCTAAGAGAGCAATTTGAATCAGAAAAAAAATCTGCACAAATTAAATTGTTAGAAAAAGATATATCCCTAAGTAAACTTCAAAAAAAAATATACGCAATTGGTATGATATCTTTTTTAGCTATTGCTAGTTTACTCTATTTTGGGTTTAAACAAAAAATAAAAAAAGACAAAATAGCTAATCAAAAGCAACAAGAAATCTATAAACAAGAAATAGAATTTAAAAAGAAAGAGCTTGCATCACAAACACTTCATTTAGTTCAAAAAAATGCTTTTATACAAGAATTAAAAGAAAACTTAGAAAAGATAAAACAATCTCCAGAATTATTTAAAGTAGAGTTTAGAAGAATTGTTATGCTATTAAAACGTGAAAGCGCCGAAGATAGAGATTGGGAAATATTTAAATCATATTTTTCAGAAGTACATAATGACTTTGACCATAAAATTAAATCTATTAATGTAGATATTTCTGAAAAGGAAATTAGGTTAGCTTCATTTCTTCGTATGAATTTAACAACTAAACAAATAGCATCTATGCTTAATGTATTGCCTGACAGTGTTTTAAAATCAAAATATAGACTTAAGAAAAAGCTTAATTTAGATAAAGATCAGGATTTAACAGAGTTTTTAAATAGCTTGTAAAACTTGCATTGTATTTTTGTATGGTGAATCAACTTCCAAAACATAAAAAATTAATCCTTTTTGATGGTGTTTGTAATCTTTGCAACAGTTCTGTGCAATATGTGATTAAACACGATAAAAAAAACACCTTTATGTTTGCGCCGTTACAAGGTAAAACTGGTCAAGACATCATTAATAAATATAATATTGATACTGAAAAAACAGATTCAATTATATTATATTCTGAAGACAAAGGACTTAAGGTGAAATCTACAGCTGCACTATACATTACTAAAGATTTGGGCTTTCCTTCTGCTCTACTTGCTATATTTTTGATTGTTCCTGCTTTTATTAGAAATTGGGTTTATGATTTTATAGCCAAAAACCGCTACAAATGGTACGGTAAAAAAGAGGCTTGTATGATTCCAACACCAGAATTAAAGAGTAAGTTTTTGGAGTAATATTGTTCTCGATATGATATTTAAAAATAAATAGTATAATGAACACTAAAAATCAAAAAATATTAGCATTTTCAATTTTAATTTTAGCTATTTGTATAGGACTTTATAAGAATTATTCTGATAAAAATTCATTATCAAAAAAAGGTGTTACAACTACAGGAAAAGTTATTAAATTAAAGCATCTTAATAAATCTTCTTATGATTTAGTTTATCAATTTTATATTGATAGTGTTAAAATAGAAGAAAGTACAATTACCTCTTATTTTGATATTAGTAAAATAAAAAACAAAAGATTTAAAGTTATCTATTTAAAAGACAATCCAAAAATTAGTGATATTGACTTAGGAAAATATAATAGCTATAAAAAGTATAGACCTTTTTACACTGAATAATATTTAAATTAAAACGAATAACTCACCTAAAGCATAAGTTTACTTAATCAAAAGTTCACTTCCCTAAATATACTTTTTACAGTTTTCACATTCAAATTACCTTTGGTTAGAGGTTGATAAAAAGTCTCAAGGCATTACGGTCAGCTCAAGCCTTACTTCTGTTAGTAGGGAATCGATTGAGTTCTGATAAAAGGCAAGTCTACCCTATTATTAGCTTTTAATGAATGGACTATGTAATGCTTTGAGACTTAATTTAAAACAAAAATCATGAAATACAAACTATTACTACTAGCCCTATTATTTTCAGCATGTCTTTATGCCGATAACCAAAAACCTAAAACCACTTTAACTGAAGTTACCGTTTATTTAGAAGGTGCGCAATTGACAAGAACAGCATCAATAACCTTAGAAAAAGGAACCACAGCATTTACTTTTGACAAGCTTTCACCTTATATACAAGAAAGTAGTATACAGATTTCAGGATTAAAAGATGCAACAGTGTTATCTATTAATTATGGTGTTAATTATTTATCAAATGCAGAAAACTCTGAAGAAGTTGAAACTCTTAAAAAGAATATAGAAACACTTAAAGATAGTATCACTTTTGAAGAAAATTTAATTTCTGGCTTTATTGAAGAAATGACACTTATTCAAAATAATCGGAAATTAGGAAATGAAAATGAAGTAGTTAGCCTAGAAAAGCTAAAACAACTTACAGACTATTTTAGAAAACGAATTACTGCAATAAAAACAGACATTTTTAAGTCTAACAAAAAAATAGCAGATTATAATAAAACTATCAATGATTTAACAAAACAGTTACAAGCGTTTAATGCTGAAGAAGATATTAAAACGGGTGAAATTACAGTAAAATTAAATACAGATGTTACTACCAATTTAGACTTAATTATTAAATACAATGTTACGCAAGCAGGTTGGTTTCCTATTTACGATTTAAAAGCCGAAAAAATAAATACACCCTTAGAATTAGCATACAAAGCCCATGTGTATCAAAACACAGGTAATAATTGGGATAATGTACAGTTAACCTTATCTACTAGTGACCCTAATACAAATAATATAAAACCAGATGTAAATCCAAAATATTTAAATTTTATAAGTAAGTATAGTGCATACAATAGTAACTCTGTTATAAAAAGTTACAACTATAAATACAACCCAACAATTAAAACGGTATCTGGTGTTGTTAGTGATGAAAATGGATTACCTCTTCCAAGTGCAACTGTTTTAATTAAAGGGACATCTATTGGTACCACTACTGATTTTGATGGCAAATACACAATACAAGTAGAAAAAGGGCAAGAATTAATATTCTCTTATGTTGGTTATGAAACTAAAAATATTGCTATACATTCAACAACAATTAATACTAATTTATATCCAGATAATAATACTTTAGATGAAGTTATAGTTATAGGTTATGGCACAAATAATATTAGTAATACAAATTCTAATTACACGAATAAAGTAAGAGAAATGGCTAAAAAGGAAGATTGGGATGATGAACCCGCAATTAAAATTAGAGGTGTCGGAACGATTAATCCAAATAATCCTCCTTTATTTGTTGTCAATGGTGTTGTAGTTAGTCAAAATGAAATTTCAAATATAGATCCAAATAGTATTTTGAATGTAGAAACATTAAAAAACTCTAGTGAAACTGCAATATATGGTTCAAGAGGAGCTAATGGTGTTATAGTTGTTACTACTAAAGAAACCACCTCTAACGGAGACACCATAGAAGAAGGTATTACAAACACACGTTTTGAAATTAAAAAACCATATACTATAGCTACTAATGGCGACATAACCGTTATTGAGATAGAAAAATATGATGTCCCTGCCAAATACAATTATTTTACAGCTCCTGTCATAAACGAAAATGTCTTTTTAACAGCCAAAATTGGTAACTGGGAACAATACAGATTACTACCTGGAGAAGCTAACGTTTATTTTGAAGGTAGCTACTCTGGCAAAACCAACATAAACCCCTTATCTACAACAGATAGTTTAACAGTATCACTTGGAGTAGACCCTAATGTGGTTGTAAAAAGAACTCAGCTAGACGATTTTAAAAAGACCACTTTTATAGGAAACAATAAAGTAATTAATAAGGCTTTTGAAATTGAAATTAAAAATAACAAAGCAAGTGCAATAGATATTGTGTTGCTTGATAGAATCCCGATAAGTCAAAATAAAGAAATTAAAATTGATAATATCGAAACAGAAACTTCTAATTATAATGAAGATAAAGGCATTATGAAATGGAAAATTAATCTAAAATCTCAAAAATCTGAAAAACATAAATTTTCATATACTGTAAAATACCCCAAAGAAAAACGTGTCAACTTATAAATATTGAGATGGTTGGTTGTTTTGAAACCTTGAAACCTATTCTATTTGAATGGTTTTGAGGTTTTTCAATTTTTATGCTACTTCAAACTATTCAATATAAAATCAAAATTCTTATTTTGATTATCGTTTGTTAAATATGCATCTGTGTAGTGAATAGATGGAATGGCTAAGCCTAATTCCTGCATTTTTAATATAACGTCTTTATATTCTAACGTCACTTTTCCTGTCAATAAAACATTTAAATCTTCTCCTGATTTAGCATAATCATAAACCTTTTTTAAACCGGTTAAATACAAATGATCTTTTGTAAATCCGCCACCACGATGCACACGCAACGTTACTATAAAGGCTTTATCACGGTTTAATTTATATTGATTGTGAAGTAAGTCAAACGTATCTGAAAAACTATATCCTTTTGCTAAACTATCTGCAGCTATCACACGATACGCTAATTCTTTTAATCTGGTAATGGTTAAATTACCTGACATATATTCAGAATACACGGCTAATCCTTCTTGGGTTTCTACATTATTAGGAAAACCGTTAGAAAACACTTTTAAAGGCTGAGATAATCCGTTAAACGTAGTAACCATGTGTACACCAATTTCATGATTGGCTAATACTGCTAATTGATTTTTACTAAACTTATGATTACGACGTAATAGTAAAGTTTTAGTATTGTTTTGCACCATTGCTGCTGCAGAAATATTAGTCGATTTTTTTATAGTAAAATCAAAATCATAACGTTTACGATAATCTTCAAAGTAAGCTATAGCATCGTCTACGTTGTAAAGTGGTAATAAATCTTCTTCAAAATCACTATCATCAAAACGCAGGATAAACTTTGCATTTTCAATATCTCTTTCGGTTGGTGTACCAAAACTTTTTAAACTATTAAAGTAGAATTTTCGTCCTTGACCAATGGTTTCAATACACTCTATTAAGCCAGAATATTCGTAAATAATGTCTTTGTAAAGCTCACGAATACTTTCGTCTTTTATACGCTCTAATCGTTGCGAAAAAAATAATCGATGCAATTTGTAGCCATTAAATCTAATTTTTGGGTATTTAAATTGTGGCTCGTAATTATATTTAGAAGAAAAGAATTGTTTTTTCTCGCTTTCAATATTTAAAGGATTGATGTAATTAAGTAATTCAATCTTTTTGACCAATCGATTAAGATTAGCGTCAATATCAAATAAGTTTTGGTATTTTTCTTCTAAAGTAGATGTCATTTTTATTGTTTGTGTGTTTGGTAAAATGCGTTTGCATGAGTTACCAATCTAGTTTTTAGCTGCTCTTCTACTGCTGCAACAACTTCGGGATACATAATGTATTCATATTCATCGCAATAGACTTTAGCAATTTCGGTTGCCAAAACTAAGGTATTTTGAAAATTCTGAGTAATAAATTTTAAGAAATATCCATTACCTTGAAAGGTATCGTTGACTTTAGATGTACTTTTAATTCCGTTAGGTAAATCAAGCTCGCTTAGGCTTTGTCGCCAAGTTTCAACATCATTTCCAAAACGGTTGTTGTCTATATTCGAGGTGCCTAAATTCCAAGTTGGCACTTCTCTATCCCAACGTTTCCAGTTGTAGCTATGCATATCGTAAACCACGCAAACTCCAAATTTGGTTTCAATTTTATTAATTAAAGCGTGTACGACTTTGTAAAAGTTGTCGTGTTTTTGAAGTGATTTTTCTTTTTGAGCTTCTGGTAATGGGTTTTTCCATAATTGTTTGCCCCAAGCATCTGTGTAAATAGCGGTTTCTGGCGCACGATTTAAATCGTATTCAAAACGTGAATCCATTCCTGCAATGACTATTGGATGCGAAGTTACCATGTTTTTAGTTTCAGGATCTTCTTCGTACCAACGCTCATATTCGGTATGCAAGCAATTGCCCCAAAGTTCTTTTCTAAACTGATGTCCGTCGTGTACAGCACCACAAACGTAATGCACGTAACTGTCTATTTTTAAAGTGAAAGAATAGTCTTCTGCAACCGCATGAAAACAGTCTTCATTTTCAATTTTTGAAATGATCTGAGAAATACTAAGCCTTTCCACTATTTTAAAATCTTTTTTAGGTAGTTGTAAGCCTCTTTTTCCATGATATAAAAACCACCATCTGCAAACGCCATTAATTTAATATCTGCAAACAAATCTGCTAAATCATTACGATAATAATCATGAGTTTTTACAGCTTCGATAATATTTTGAATGCTTTGATAATCATTATCTTCTTCAAATTTTTCTTCAACACGTTTGTAGATAGTTTTATCTACTCTAGAAAGGATATATTCTTTTTCTTTTCGGGTTTCTTCTAAATCAGAATGCGCTATAAAAATTAAAATATAGGCTAATAACTCTTCTTTTGTCCATTGTTTTGGATCATTCATATGTCCTGTTGTTAAAGTTCCGTATTCTGTCCACGAACCATCGTAAACACTATTGTTATATGCTGAAATTGTTGCAGCTAAACTTAAAATTGAAGCCGTAATACCAGAGCCACAACTAAATACTAAATGTTGATTGTTGTCTGTTAAATCTTTAAAAATTGAAGCAATTTGTTCTTTTTGCAGAAATTTATGTCCGTTTAACACCTTTTGATACGGTAAATTAACCGAGTTTGGTATTTGTCCAGAACGTAAACCTTGTCTTGGTTCTGGCACGCGACACATAAAACGATCGTTAGATCGTGCATCGATAATTTTGAAATTTGGGTCTTTTTTAATAGCGTCTAAAGACTCAAAATACACCACGTTATTTGGATTGTATTTAGCGGTGAAATCACCTAAAGGATACTGTTTTTCTGATTTTAATTCAGTTGAAAATTGATGTGCATTCCATTCAGGAAAACCACCATCTAAAACAGCTACGTTATTATGACCAAAAGTTTTGAAAAGCCACCAAGCACGAGGACTAGAATACACGCCAATTTCATCATAAACAACAATGAAATCATCTTGATTTATGCCTAGTTTTTGAGTTTCGTTTTGAAATTGAATTTCTGAAGGAATTGTATTTGGGAATTCTGCAGAAACATCGCTAAACGCTTTTTTTATATCAAAAAAACGAGCGTTTGGGATTTGGTGTGTTTCTGTTTTAAAATCACCAGTAACTTTTGGTATCGTTGCATTTAAAACAACAATTTTAGGGTCATTAATATGATTTTTTAACCAATCTACAGAAACTATGTTATCAAAACCTTCCATAGCTAAATATTAAGCTTCGTCTACTCTTTTACGTAATCTAGAGCGTCTGTTAAAAGCTTCCAAATTATCTAACACTTTGCTTTCTAAGAAATCTATTACTTTTTCTTCAACTCTACGTTTGTTTTTGTAAACTTTGTTGATGTAAGTAATTCCTCCAGGTGACATCACATTGACTTCTACTAACTTACCGCCAATAACATCGATACCTACAAAATACAAACCATCTTTAACCAGTTTAGGTCCAATTTGTTTACATAATGCTTTTTCAGCTTTTGTTAGCGTATGTTTTTGTACACTTCCGCCAGCAGATACATTAGATCTGTGATCATCACTACCAGGTACACGTCTCATTGCGCCAACAGCTTCACCATTCAACATTAAAATTCTAACATCACCTTGATCGGCACCTTCAATATAATCTTGTAAAATCACATAGTTTGATGTGCCGTCTTTTCCGCTTATGTAAAAATCTAATAGAGAATTAATATTACTCATCGCAGACTTTTCAATTAAAATAACACCAGATCCACCAAAACCATTTAACGGTTTAAGAATCATTTTATCAGATTTACTATTTTTAATTTGTTCTATTAGGTATTTTTTATTCTTAGATACATGAGTATTTGGAATGATATTGCTGTGTGCATCACCAAAAGCAGCTGTGTATAATTTATTATTTGCTTCACGCATACCTTCTAAAGAATTGATGATAAACACATCATCTTTAACCGAATCTAAAAAGTTAAGCATGATTGGGTCAAGTGGCGGATTTGCTCTGAAGAAAATAGCATCAAAACCAGCAAGCGGAAGCATTTCTTCTCTTAGCTCTGCCTTTTTATAAAATGATTTTAATGACGTTGGCACTTTATCCATACGTCCTATTACGGTACAAAACGCACTAGTCACGCTATCTCTAATCGTTAAATTTGCTGGAGAACACATAGCAACACCATGGTTACGTTTAGCACATTCTTTAATAAGCGCTAGACTTGTGTCATTTTCTGGGTCTATTTGATCCCATGGATACATGATAAAGCAAACATTCATTTTTTAAGGTTTTTGGTTGGTTAGATGATTAAAATTATTAAAAAATATTAATGTTAAAAATAATTTGTGATAAATAAATTAGATACTATTAATTAAGTAGATCCTTCGACTTCGCTCAGGATAAGCGATTCACAAAGTTTATAAAACTTGTTCTCTGCTTATTTCACGTTTTCATAATTATCATCCCATTCTTTTGGATGTGGATCGTGCAACTTATCTAAAGACTTTGCTACTAGCATAGATACTGTTGCATCACCAGTTACATTAACTACGGTACGACACATATCTAAAGGTCTGTCTACTGCAAATATTAGTGCTAATCCAATTGGTAATAATTCTGCAGGAAAACCTATAGACTCTAAAACAATCACTAACATTACCATACCAGCACTAGGTACAGCTGCACTACCAATAGAGGCTAGTAAAGCTGTTAAAATAATAACGATTTGATTGGTAAAAGTTAGTCCTTCTGGCCAAATAACCTGCATGATAAATACTGCAGCAATACCTTGATATAAACTTGTTCCATCCATATTAACGGTAGCACCAACAGGTAATACAAATCCAGAAACTTCTTTATCTACGCCAAGATGCTCTTCTACGCGTTCCATTGTTACTGGTAATGTTGCGGCACTACTTGAGGTTGAAAATGCTAATAATTGCGCAGGACTAATTTGTTGTAAGAACCACATTGGCGATTTTTTGGTGTAAAAGCTAACTAATACTAAGTAAAAACAAATCATTAAAATTAAACCACCAACAACGCATAACGCATAGTATAAAAGTTTTAAAAGAATCTCAGTATCGTCAAAAGCAATGATAACGTTTGCCATTAATGCAAATACAGCATAAGGAGCAAACAGCATAATTAAATCGACCATTTTCATGATGACTTCGTTTAGCGAATCGAAAAAATCCACCATTGGTTTGGCTTTTTTCTCTCCAATCAGCAACAGACAAATACCTACAAAAAGTGCAAAAAATATGACTTGTAACATTGAAGCATCTGCAAAAGATTGAAATATATTACTAGGGAAAATATCTACTAATGGCTGCAATGGACCAGCATCTTTAGTGGCGTTGGCTTTGTTTAATTTATCGACAACACCAGCATCATTTTCATATTTCATTTTAATTTTTTCGATGGTGTCTTTTGGCATACCTGTACCTGGTTTTGCAATATTTACTATGCTTAAACCAATAACTATTGCAACTAAAGTTGTTGCGATATAAATACCAATAGTACGCAAGCCCATTTTTTTGATTTTTGAAATATCTTTTAAATCAGATACACCTTTAATCAATGATGCTAAAATCAAAGGAACTGCAATTAACTTTAAAAGATTAATAAAAATTTTTCCGAAAGGAGCTATCCAATGCGTTGTAAATAATTTTCCTCCATCAATAGTATTCATTATAAAACCGAAAACGATACCTATTACCATTCCTATAATAATCTTCCAGTGTAATGCTAGTTTTTTCATATGATATGTTTCACTCTTGCCTAAGCAATATTCTATTTAGTTAGTTTTTAAGGATTCCTGACTATTCAGGAATGACAATTAATATATTTTGTTAATTAAATAATAATCAGCTAAAACCAATGCAGCCATAGTTTCTACAATAGGTACGGCACGAGGTACAACACATGGATCGTGTCTTCCTTTACCTTGCATTTCAACTTCGTTTCCATCTTTATCAATGGTTATTTGGTCTTGCATAATCGTTGCTACAGGTTTAAAAGCAACTCTAAAATAAATATCCATACCGTTACTTATTCCTCCTTGGATACCACCAGAAAGATTGGTTTTTGTGCTTCCATCGATATTGAATTGGTCGTTATGTTCGCTACCTTTCATTTTAGCACCACAAAATCCGCTACCATACTCAAAACCTTTTACAGCGTTAATTGATAGCATCGCTTTACCTAATTCGGCATGTAATTTATCAAAAACAGGTTCTCCTAATCCGATAGGTACATTTTGAAGTACACAAGTAATGGTGCCGCCAATAGTATCACCTTCTTTACGGATTTCTTTGATTTTTTCAATCATTTTATCGGCATATTCAGCATCAGGACATCTTACAATATTGTCTTCAGTTTTTGAAAAATCTAAGCTTTGATAAGGTTTTTCAAGAAAAATATCACCTACGGAAGAAGTAAACGCATTAATCTTTATGTTTTTAAGCATTTGCTTTGCAATAGCACCAGCTACTACTCTACTTGCTGTTTCGCGTGCACTACTACGTCCGCCACCACGATAATCTCTAAAGCCATATTTTTTATCGTACACAAAATCGGCGTGACTTGGTCTATACGCGTCTTTAATATGCGAATAATCTTTAGATTTTTGATTGGCGTTTTCTATAACAAAACCTATTGGCGTGCCTGTTGTTTTACCTTCAAAAATACCTGAAAGAAATTTGACTTCGTCTGGTTCTTTACGTTGGGTAACAATCTTTGATTGACCAGGTTTACGACGATTCATTTCGTGCTGGATTGCTTCAAAATCTAATTCAATTCCTGGAGGACAACCATCTATAATTCCGCCAATTGCAGTTCCGTGTGACTCACCAAATGTGGTGATTTTAAATAAATTTCCGAAGCTATTTCCTGCCATAAACATTTAATTTACGCTAATGTAATCATAAAAAATGCCTAAACAAAACAGGTTTTATTTCAACTCAAAAAATTTGGTAATATTAACTTAACAATATGCTGATAATTAAATAATTGTCTATTCACGTTGTATTAACAATCAATACGAATATTTGTAGTGTCAAAAATCTATAGTATTGAAATTTAAAAGAAAAGTTGAAATTGTAGTCATATCTGATGTCCATCTTGGTACATATGGATGTCATGCTAAACAACTCCTTACCTATTTAAGCAGTATAGAACCTAAACATCTTATATTAAACGGTGACATTATTGACGTTTGGCAATTTAGCAAACGTTATTTTCCAAAATCACATATGCAGGTGATTAAAAAAATTGTGTCTTTTGCTGCAAAAGGAACAAAAGTAACCTACATAACAGGAAATCATGACGAAATGCTAAGAAAATTTACTGATACTGAAATAGGAAACATTGCAGTTGTTAACAAATTAGTTTTAGAATTAGACGATAAAAAAGCATGGATTTTTCATGGCGATGTGTTTGATGCCTCTATTCAAAATGCTAAATGGTTAGCTAAACTTGGTGGTTATGGATATGATCTTTTAATTTTAATAAATCGCTTTACTAACTGGGTTTTAGTAAACTTAGGAAAAGAGCGTTATTCTTTATCAAAACGTATAAAAAACAGTGTGAAATCTGCTGTTAAATACATTAGTAATTTTGAAAAAACAGCGACAGATTTAGCTATTGAAAACGGTTACGATTATGTAATTTGTGGTCATATTCATCAACCAAAAAATGAAATTGTAGAAACCAAAAAAGGAAAAACGCATTATCTAAATTCTGGTGATTGGGTAGAAAATTTTACCGCTTTAGAATATCAGTTTAAACGTTGGAAATTATACAAATACAGCGAAGATAAACTCTCTGCGTTTTATGCAGATGAAGATATAAAAGAAATGACAGAAGCCGAATTAATTGCAGCAATTACGGTAATGAAACCCTTTAAAACAAATAATTAGTAATATAATTTTTAGGTTTAATAAGTTTATTTTAACTTTGTGAAAAACAAATCTTATGAAATTTTTAAAACCTACGACTCTATTACTATTTTGTTTATTATTATGGAATTGCTCTGAAGATGACACTTCTTCTGAAGACACACCAAACGAAACTTTTACCGGAAACTTCTTTCCTCTAACGACTAATAATGAATGGAGATACGAAGTAAACAACACAGATAATGACACAAACACAACCGAAACTAATGAAGATGTTTTAACTGTTGAAAGTGAATCTTCTAACGGATTTACTTTAACAGCTAACAATGGTACAGTTGCATATGGTACCATGTCTAATATTTTAACAACTGGCGAATTAACGCGAACAGAAACCACGCTTGCAACTAACGGAAGTTTAAGTTTACCAATAGACGGTTTAGATTTTTCTATAGATTTTAATAATGCTTTGCTGTATGATACACAAGCAAGTTTAAATACAGAGTTATCTTCACAAACCGATAGCTTTACGCAGGATTTACAAGGTTTTCCAATTACAATAACTTACGAATTAACTAGTACACAATTAGAAAACTTAGATAATTTATCTGTGTTAAACACTAATTACGATACTGTAACTTCTGCTAACATTACTTTAAGATTATCTGTTAGTACAACAGTTACTGTTGGCGGATTTACACAAACATTAAGTTTAATAGATATGCAAGATGTTATGTCTGTGGATGCATTTTACGCAAAAAATGTAGGGCTTATAAGTGCAGATGCTCAAATAGGTTATACTTTAAACGCTAACACTTTAGCTCTTTTAGAATTAGCTGGTATAGAATTAACTAATTTACCAACAAGTATGTCTGTTACAAACACACAAAAGTTAACAACATACGCGTTACAATAAAGCCTCTTTTAATATAGAAATTGGATGGAATGCAGTTCGCTGTGTTCCATCTTTTATTTGATGCCTACAACTAGTACCATTAGCACTAATTACTGTGTTTTTGTCGGCTTTTCTTATAGCTGGAAATAAGGTTTGCTCGCCTATTTGCATACTTATATCAAAATGTTCTTTTTCGTACCCAAAACTTCCTGCCATTCCGCAACAACCACTTGGTATAATCGTGACTTTGTAATTTTTAGGTAGGTTTAAAACATTAAAACTATGTATTTGATTTGACAACGCTTTTTGATGGCAATGTCCATGAAATTTTATTGTTTTTTCTTTAAGAGTGAATTGATCTGAAGTGATATTCCCAATAGCAATTTGATTACTAATAAATTCTTCAATTAAAAAGGTGTGCTTAGCAATACGTTCTGCTGAAATTTTATCATCAACTAACTTTGGATATTCATCTTTAAACGTTAGAACTGCTGAAGGTTCGATACCTATTAACGGTGTGTTTTCAGTAATTAACTTTTTAAAAGTTTCAACATTTTTATCTGCTACGGTTTTTGCTTGATCTAATAATCCTTTGGATAAAAACGAACGACCAGATTCAGCGTGATTGATAATTTCTACTTGATAATTCAATGCTGTTAACACTGTTATTGCATCTTGACCTATTTGGCTATCTAATTGGTTAGTAAACTCATCATTAAACAAATATACTTTTTTTATTGAATTGTTTTCAATTAATTGATTTTTAGTGTTTTTATAATATTTATTTAAACTAACACTTGACAATAAAGGCAGACTTCTTTTAGACGCAATACCAAAACTTTTTTTGATTAATGAAGACGAAATTGTATTGGAAAACATAAAATTAGTGACTACTTTAAAGTGTCTTCCAAATTCATTTAATTGGTTGTTGTAAGCAAACAATTTTGTACGCCAACTAACGCCATTTTCTTTTTGATATTGGTATAAAAATTCTGCTTTTAAACTAGCAACATCTACACTACTTGGACATTCGCTAGCGCAAGCTTTACAGCTTAGACATAAATCAAATACATTTTTTAATTCTTTATGATTGAATTTGTTTTCTTTATCAGAAGTCGTTAAAAAATCACGTAAGGCATTGGCTCTAGCTCTTGTGGTGTCTTTTTCATTGCGAGTAGCTCGGTAACTTGGGCACATTGTACCACCAAATTCTGGCAATTTTCTACAATCTCCTGATCCATTACATTTTTCAGCTTCACGTAAAATACCTAAAGACTTAGAAAAATCAAGTTTGGTTTCAATGATAGGTTCTTCTCTATCTGGTTGATAGCGTAAGTTTTTATCCATTGGTAATGCATCTACAATTTTACCAGGATTAAAAATATTATCAGGATCAAAAGTGTACTTTATTTGCTTTAGTGTTTGGTAATTTTTGTTACCTATCATTAACTCGATAAACTCTGCACGTACAATACCATCACCATGTTCGCCACTAAAAGACCCATTATACTTTTTTACTAATTTGGCAACATCGGTTGTAATTTGCCTAAATAATTTAACATCTTCAGATTGCTTTAAATCTAAAATTGGACGTAAATGAAGCTCGCCAGCACCAGCATGCGCATAATACACTGCATTCTGGTTATAATGCTTCATCAAAGCAGTAAAATCATTAATGTAATTGGCTAAATCATCAATAGTTACAGCTGTATCTTCAATACAAGCAACCGCTTTTTTATCGCCAACAATATTACCCAACAAACCTAATCCGGCACTTCTTAAGTTATTAGCTTTATCAATATCGTCTTCAATTAATATTGGATTAGCATAACTTAAATTGTACTTTTCAATATCAATAATTAAAGCATTTGCTTGTTCTTTAGCATCGTTTAAAGTGTTTGCTCTAACTTCACACATTAAAATCGCCATAGGAACACCTTCAATAAAATATCTATTTTCTTGCTGTGTTTTGTTTGCTTTTGTGCAATCTAAAATGGTTTTATCCATCATTTCGCAATTAAACAAATCGTGCTGCATTGCAGGTTTTACTGCATTTAAACAATCTTCTATAGTTTTAAAATGCATGGCTACCATGACGCGATGTTTTGGCGGCAAAGCGTTTAATTGTAAAGTAATTTCGGTAGTAAAAGCTAATGTACCTTCGCTTCCTGATAATAATTTAGCGACGTTAATATCTTCTTTTTCTATTAATTCATCAATTGCGTAACCAGTGTTTCTTCTATGAATTTCAGGTTTTGGAAAGTTGTTTTTTATTTCGTTTACGGTTTCTTCTGAAGAAATAATTTCATCTAAAACCTTATAAATATTGGCTTCTAAGGTATTATTAGATTTTAATTGCTGAATTTCACTTTTAGTTTTTGTGTTAAAAACAGCTTCACTTCCATCACTTAAAATAGTTTTTAATTGAATAACCTTATTTCTTGTCACTCCATATTTAATAGACGTTGTCCCTGAAGAGTTATTGCCAACCATTCCACCAATCATACAGCGATTAGACGTAGATGTATTTGGACCAAAAAATAATCCAAAGGGTTTTAAATAGTTATTTAGTTGATCACGAACAACACCAGGTTGTACGGTAACTGTTTTATTATTTTTATCTAAACTTATTATATTATTGAAATGCTTTGAAACATCAACTACAATTCCGCTACCTACACATTGACCAGCAAGTGATGTACCTGCAGTACGCGGTATTAATGATGTTTTGTTGTTTTTAGCAAAATCTATAAGCTTTTTTATGTCATTTATTGTCTTTGGGTAAGCGACTGCAAGTGGTAAAATTCTATAAACTGATGCATCTGTAGCATATAACACCTTTAATAGTTGGTCAAAATGAAGTGATCCGTCTAAGTTTTTAGAAAGTGCTTGAAGCTTAGTGTTCATAAGAGTTAAGGTGTTTTTACTAAAAATCAAATTTAAGACATGTTAACTAATATTAACAACGATTTATGAACGAATTTTAACATTTGAAACGTTTTTATAATTAATTTTATACAAACCAAAACAATTAAAATTTATGAAAAATCTTATTATTACAACTGTTGCATTACTAGGTTTTGCAACTTTTACATTTGCCCAAGACATTTCTCCAAACGCAATTGGATTACGTTTAGGAGATAGTGATGGTTTTGGAGCAGAAATTTCTTATCAGAGAGCATTAGGAGATAACAATCGTTTAGAAGCTGACCTAGGTTTAAGAAGCGGAAGCAATTACGACGGATTTAAATTAGCTGCATTGTACCAATGGGTATGGAATATTGATGGTGGTTTTAACTGGTATGCAGGTGCTGGTGGAGGATTAGGTTCTTATAGTTTTGACAATGATATACCTGGTCTTGATGATGATAGCGAAACATTTTTATTTGTAGCTGGAGATATTGGTATTGAATATAATTTTGATATTCCGTTACAATTATCTTTAGATGCTAGACCTGAATTAGGATTTGGAGATTATAGAGATGATTTAGATTTTGACATCGCTTTAGGAATTAGATATAGATTCTAAACCAATTAAAATACAAATAAAAAGCCATCTAGATTAGATGGCTTTTTTTATTAATATACTTTACATTTATTAAGGGTTTCTTGATAAATAGCTTCATATTTTGGAACTATTTGATGTATATCAAAAGTTTTAGCTTGTGACTTAGCATTTTTCTTAAACTCCTTAAATCTACTTTCATCTTTTAATATATAAATCGCATTTTTGCTCATATCTTCAACATCTCCTACTTCACTTAAAAATCCAGAAAAACCTTCTTTATTAACTTCTGGTATTCCACCTGTATTACTTGAAATTACAGGAACACCTGACGCCATAGCTTCTAAAGCAGAAAGCCCAAAACTTTCGGTTTTACTTGGTAATAAAAATAAATCTGAAAAACATAGTATACGATCAATCTCGTTACTATTCCCAAAGAAAACTACTTTATCTGCAATACCTAATTCTTCACATAAACGTTCTGCAGGTTCGCGTTCTGGTCCTTCTCCAACCATCATTAATTTGGCTGGCATTTCTTTTTGAATATTATAAAACACTTTAATTACATCTGGTATACGTTTAACTTCACGCATATTACTAATGTGAGTTATAATTTTTTCATCTTCTGTTGCCATCATGGCACGTTGACAATCTGTAAAATCATGATTAAACCTAGAAATATCTATAAAGTTAGCAACTACATTTATTTCCTTTTTTATATTAAACAAACGCAGCGTATCTTCTTTTAAACTTTTAGAAACAGTTGTAACCGCATCAGATTTATTAATGCTAAATGTTACTGCTGGCTTGTAAAAAGGGTGATTACCAACCAGAGTAATATCTGTACCGTGCAAAGTTGTTACAATTGGCACATAAATACCTTCTTCTAATAACATTTTTTGCGCCATATATGCAGCATAGGCATGCGGAATAGCGTAATGTACATGAAGGACTTCAATTTTATGAAGCTTCACCATATCTACCAATTTGCTTGATAAAGCTAACTCATAAGGTTGATAATGAAATAATGGATATTCTGGAACATTTACTTCGTGAAAGTGCACATTATTACCCAATAACTCTAATCTTACAGGTTGATTATAGGTTATAAAGTGAATTTGGTGTCCGCGTTTTGAAAGCTCTAACCCTAATTCGGTTGCAACTACTCCACTACCACCAAAGGTTGGATAGCAAACTATGGCTATTTTCATTTGTTTGTTTAGTTTTAGATGAAAGTCTTAAAACTTTCAAATATTTAATTTAGTTGGTCAATATTTTAAATTGAAACTTACAAAACATTACGATTATTCTATAATTGCTTCATATATAGCTTCTTGTATATTGGTTCTTATGTTTTCTCTAAGCAACATATTTTTACCCATAGATGTTGGATAGGTTCTGTTTGCCATAAAGACGTAAACAATTTCTGTTTCAGGATCTGCCCAAGCATAAGTACCTGTAAATCCTGAATGACCAAAACTTGTCATACTTACACAACCGCAAGTTGGTCCAACATCACCTAATTGAGGTTTATCAAAACCAATACCACGACGGTTATCACTTTCACAAAAATAACAGGTATTAAATTTATCTAGCGTTTCACTTTTAAAATAACGCTTACCTCCGTAAAATCCTTTTTGTAAAAACAGCTGCATGATTTTTGCTATATCATTGGCATTACTAAAAATTCCTGCATGACCGCCAACGCCACCTTGCATTGCTGCGCCCATATCGTGTACATAACCTTGCACAGTTTGAAAACGGTAATAATCATCATTTTCTGAAGGAACAATATGTCTGTTACTAAATTTTTCTGAAGGATTGTAAGTTGTATAATTAGCACCTAAAGACTTGTAAAAATGGTCTTGAACAAGCTCGTCTAAAGGTTTGTCATAATGTTTTTCTATGTATTTTTTTAAGATATAATAAGGCAAATCACTGTATCTGTACCTTAATCTTGATAATAAATCTGTGTCTTTAATAATGCCGTTTATTGAGTCTTTATAATCATCACGCATGTACAAATCTGGCATAACTTTTACAGTAAAGCCTTTAGTTTTTTCCTTTCTGTAATATTTTAAAGACGGTTTTTTAGTAAGCGTGTCTAATGTTTTATAATAAAAAGGAATCCATGGTTTTAATTGCGCATAATGCGATAACATTCGCTTTAAAGTCACATTTTTTTTGTTTGAGTTTTTATACTCTGGTAATATTTCTGAAAGTTTTGTATCCAAACTTACAACACCTTGCTCCTCTAATTCCATTAATAATGGTAATGTAGCTACAATTTTAGTAAGAGAAGCTACATCATAAATATCATTAAACTTTACTTGTTCATCACCTTCATATGTATGTTTACCAAAGTTTTTATTGTAAATTACTTTACCGTGTCTAGCTACAATTAACTGAATACCAGGTGTCATTTTATCATTAACTGCATAATTAGCGATAGAATCTACCTTTTTTAAAGCTTCGCTTGACATACCAACGCGTTCTGGAATTGAGTAACCTAATCGTTCTAAACTATTAGTTTGAAAACCATCACCTACTGAGAAAAACTCTCCAGCAGAAACCGGCAATTTTCCTTTTGCAGGAATAGCACCAAAAATTAATTGAGCTGATTTTTGTTGTGCAATTTCACTATTTTGATAGCTTACGATAATGCTTTCAAAATTTGCAATGGTTTTTAAATCCATTAACGCATATGGTTTTGCAAATACGTCTAAAATCACATTGTTTGTCCTAGCAATTTCATATAGCCAAACTAGTTCTTTATCAGAAAAACTGTAAGATTTCCAAGGGTTGTCATTAGATTTATGAAAACCAACAATTACCGTATTATAGTTTTGAAGTTTTTTAATTAATTCGTCTAAATTATCATCAGAAATAATGTGAACGTCTGTATATTTTTTTAATTCATTGTAAAAAGCATCTCCAGAGTCGTCTCCCATTTTAACATAAGCTATTTTTTTAGTCTCTAAATGTCTAAATGGTAATTGTTTTGTCGAATCTTTAGCAATGGTAATGGCGTTTTCCATTAGTTTTTCATAAAGCACATCATCTTTGATTCGATTTAAATCACTTACCAAATTTTCAGTCGAAATTGGTTTATAATTATTCAAACCGACTTTATATTTAGCCATCAATATCTTTTTAACCGAATGCGCTAAGCGTTCTTCAGAAATTTGTCCATTTTGATATGCTACAGCAATTTTATTGATGCCTTTTGGGACATCTTCAGAGATTAACATCACGTCATTACCAGCCATAAAAGCAGCTAAATCTATATCACCAGGCGAACTAAAATTAGCAGCGCCTTTCATATTTAAAGCATCGGTAAAAATAAGCCCTTTAAAACCTAATCGTTCTTTTAAAATATTAGTCACAATATTCTCTGAAATTGAAGACGGATAGCCATCTCTAGGCTCTAAACTTGGTATATTTAAATGCGCAACCATCACACTAGATAAACCTTCTTTTATCAAAGTTTTATAAGGATACAACTCAATAGAATCTATTCGTTTTGCTGAAAAATCTACTGTTGGTAAGGTTTTATGTGAATCTGAAGACGTATCTCCATGACCAGGAAAATGCTTTGCATTAGCGAAAACACCAGCACTTTGCATACCTTTCATAAAAGCTAAAGCTTTTTCGGTGACGTTATCTCTGTCTTCTCCAAAAGAACGATTACCAATAATTGGGTTATTTGGATTGGTATTAATATCTACAACTGGAGCAAAATTAAAATGAACGCCTAGACGTTTACAATGCTCGCCAAGTTGTCTTCCTGTTTGCTCAATTAACTCATTGTTTTTTACAGCACCAAGCGTCATATTCCAAGGAAAAGAATACGTTGAGTCTAATCGCATACTCAATCCCCATTCTGCATCCATACCAATCAATAATGGCGTTGGTGAAGCCGCTTGTAATTGATTGTTTAACCGAGCTTGTCTAACTGGTCCGCCTTTACTATAGATAATTCCGCCAATTTTATTGTCTTCAATAAGTTTTAAAACATCATCTTTAGTTGGTCCATCTCCGTTAGAAAATACTTGAACCATGTATAATTGACCAATCTTTTCGTTTAATGATAAGCTGTTATAAACACTATCTACCCATTGTTGTTGAGCTTCTATATCTTTAGTTAATAAAGGATTATCTGTAGTTTGGGCAATAGATAAACTTGAAACAAATAAAAATATATAGAGGAAAAATAATTTACGCATAAAATTGAGTTGTCTGTTCTTATTATATTCAACTAAAAACTATGCCAAATTAGTATAATTTAAAGGATAAAAAAAAGACTTTATAATAGATTTATAAAGCCTTTATAAACAATTAAGAGTTTTTAACTAATCTTGAAGAAATTTAAAACCTACTCCTATAAAATTAGCAGACAAACCTGTATTACGTTTGTAGTTATTGTATTTTAAGTCTATACTTTTCAAACCAAATTTCCAGATATGTGCTTTGGTAAAAATATCTGTGTAACTAATGCCAAAACCTATCTGTGTTGCATTAAACTTTGACAAATCATAATCTGAAGTATAATATTGTTCTGTTGATAGGTGTTGATCAAAAGGTGCAAAATAATCTGCTGCTGTTTGATCATAATACCTAAATGATGGATATAAGGTAAACTTTTGAGATACTTTAATTGGTAGTTCTATACTTGCTGTATTGGACTTTATTCCCCAATCATCAAAGTAATATCTATAATAGGTTCTTACTGTAAAAATTTCATTTAAATAATAATTAAACCTAATACCAAACGGAATTTTTGTTCTGCTTGATGGCAATCTTTCAATATCATCTGCTAACATAAATACATCTGTGTTTGATGGCGATGTATAATTAGGAATACTTGATGCATTACCAATATAATAATTGGCTACGTCCCCAAAATATACACGTTGTAATGGATTAGCCAACCAACCTTCTTGCCTTACAACATCTACAAAAAATGAAAATTGCGCATTTTTATTAAGAATTTGAGATACGCTTAATGATATAGAATAAGAGTTTCTGCCTTTATCTTTAATAGAACTATAATTTGTAGGATTCCATGCGGTTGTAGGTGTTCCGTTTTGATCTATTATTGTAACACCGCTAAAGAAACCTTGGTTAAAATTACCATTAACTTCTTCAAAAGATTTTAATTCTGTTGGATAGATAGGATTCCAAGTGTCAATATATACTTTTCCGCTTATGCCTAAAGTTGTGTTTTTTTCATTAAATAGTTTTGTTAATCCGCCACCAAATCCAGCAGAAACATAATCATATTCTGCAGCAAAAGAAACATCTGCATTCCAAATAGTGTTTCTATCATCAGAACTATGAGAATAATCGGCGTTAATGCTTGTCCAAGTATCTGATCCTGATGCACCAGAAGAAGCAACCCAAGGACTTAAGGAGTTAGATTTATCAAATGGGTTACCGTTACTAGAAGAAGCAGATGTATACGCAGATATACCAGCATCTACAGTTAAAACATCATCATCATTTAAAGGAATGCTAACTACAATTGTACCTGTAACATCAGATAATTCTTCTGTACCAATTCCACCAGTAACCGATGCATTATTACCATCTTGAGAATAATAAGTACTTAAAAAATCTACTTCTGTAGTTTCTAATACTCTTTTTTTATATACTTGCGTTGAGTCTTGTTGCGCATACATACAAGTAAACGCCAATAGAAATAATATAAAAAGACTGTTTTTCATTATAAATTTTTAATGTTAATTACATCCACATCCACCACCAGATTTACCTCCGTTTGCACCAGAAGCACCTTCGCGATAGACTTGATAGCTTATTTCAAAACGATCTATTTTTTTCTGACTTAATGCCATATCTGGATCATTGATATTTACTTTTTCGTATTCTTTAACAGCTGTGCAAGAGGTTAATCCTAACAATACAACAGCGACAATCAGCAGCTTTTTCATCTATTTAGTTTTGTGTATTTAATTGAATATTATTTGAGGTAATTATTTTATTGTTTTCATCAATAATGATGCACTCTACACCATTTAACTGATTTATAAAATCTAAGCCCGTATCTTTTCCCATTACAAAAACAGATGTTGCTAAAGCATCTGCTAACTCTGCTGTTTTTGTAAAAATGCTAACGCTTAAAACACCAGTAGCAGGATAACCTGTTCTTGGGTCTATGATGTGCGTGTATAGTTTATCATTAAATCTTACATACTTTTCATAATTTCCTGAAGTCACAACAGCTCTATTTTTTACAGGAAACCAAGAAAATACTTTGCTTTTGTTTAGAGGATTAACAATAGCAACCATCCAATCGTTTCCGTTAGGTTGTGTTCCCCAAGTATTTAAATCTCCAGACGCGTTTATAATACCTGCTGTTACACCGTTTTTTATCAATAGTGCTTTAGCTTTATCTGCTGCATAGCCTTTACCTATGGCGCCAAAGCCAATTTTCATCCCTTTTAATTTCAGGTAAACTGTTTGTTTTTCCTTATTTAAAATGATGTTCTCATAACCAACTTTTTCAACTGATTTTTTAATATCTTCTTCACTAGGCATTTTAGTCATTGAACCGTCAAACTTCCATATTTTATCCATAGATGCGTAGCTAATATCAAAAGCACCATTTGTTAATTTTGATAGTTTTATTGCTCGTTCTATTAAATCAAAAAGTTCTTGATCTACTTTTACGGGTTTAATCCCAGAATTTTGATTAATTAAAGACGTTTGAGAATTGCTATCCCAAGAAGAAATAAGTGTTTCAATTCTTTTAATTTCTGAAATAGCAGAATTGATATGCTTAAAACCTTCGGTAGAATCTTTTGCAACAACAGTAATTTCAAAGCTACTTCCCATTAGGATTAGCTTTTTATTAAACACATTTTGAGAATGTGCAAATACTGTAACTAAAAGAAATAATATGCTAAGTTTATTTTTCAAAAGCTGTTAATTTTTTAAAGTAATCTTCTGGTGTTGATTTTTCATACCCTAAGCTTCCTAACACTTTCCCTTCTGGTGAAAGCACAACTACATAAGGAAAATATCCGTTTGGGTTATATTTTTCGGCTAACTTGGCATTATGAGCTGTTTGCGAATCTGAAAGTTGATTTTTTTTACGTTTAGGAAAATCTGCTTGAAGCATTACAAAATGATGTTTTGCTAAATCTTGAAACTTTGCTGTGCTCCAAATTTCTTTATCTAATTTAATGCATGGTGCACACCAATCTGATCCTTGAAACACCAAAACAATGTTATGATTTCCTTTTTTTGCTAATGCTTTTGCAGTATCTATATTAGTTTGCCAATCTTGAGCAAATGCACTAAAAGAAAGCAACATTGTTATTATGATTAAAAATTTTAACTTATTCATTTGTCTGTTTTTTTATTATACAACTCAATATTAAATAACCCTACCCTAATATGTTTTCAACAAAAAGCCTCAATAAAAATTGAGACTTTATGCTATTAATCAATAAATGTGTAATGGAGAATTAAATGAAAACAAATACCATTACAGAAAACCAAATTTTTGAATATACTGTTTATACAATCTATCTTTAAATTACCCTACCCCAATTATTAAATATTTTTTACATAGCTTTGAAAGGTCTATAAACACTGACTTTATTTATGGCAGAAAAATCAAAAAACGTTTGTGAAGAAGATGTTTTTAATCACGTTTTTAATACTTACATCAAAGACGTAAGACGTTTTATATACTCTAAAACTAGAGATTTAGAACTTGCAGAAGATATTGTGCAAGATGCCTTTGTTAAAATTTGGGAAAATTGTGAAACAGTTATTTTTGCCAAGGTTAAAAACTTCTTATTTACCATTGCCAACAATTTATTTTTAAACATTACAAAGCATAATAAAGTAAAGCATAATTATATACAAAACAACACTAATACAAGTACAAATCAATCTCCAGAATTCCTTTTACTAGAAGAAGAGTTTTTACACAAACTAGAGCAAACTATTGCAAGTTTACCAGAAACGCAACGCGAAGTTTTTCTTTTAAGTAGAATAGAAAAAATGAAATATAAAGATATCGCAACACAATTAGGCATCTCTCTAAAAGCAGTAGAAAAGCGCATGCACAAAGCTTTAATTATAATGCGAGAAGAAATTGGTGATATCTAAAAGTAGGGTTTTTTATTATTTAATTGTACTTAAGTTGAAAGGCTAAACATATGACTGCTAAAAACGAAAATATAGAAGATACGTTTCTTGCAAAATGGATTGCAGACGAACTTTCTGATACTGAATTTAAACAATTAGTATCAGAAGCAGATTATTTGGCTTATCAAAAAATCAAAGAAGGTATAAACGTATATCAACATATTGAAACAGCAGATAATGATTTCACTTTAAAACAAGTCAAAAAGAAAATTTCATCTATTAATACTAAAAAGAAATCGCCTAAAGTTATTTCAATTTACTATAAAGCAGCTATAGCTGTTGCTGCATCTTTGATTCTTTTATTTGGATTAAACAACTTCTTTTTTAATGATGTAATAAACTCTACAAACTTTGGAGAACAGCAAACCATTACGTTATTAGATGGCTCTGAAGTTATTTTAAATGCAAAATCTTCACTTACTTACAATAAAAAGAATTGGGCAACTAATCGTGAAGTCACTTTAGAAGGAGAAGGCTTTTTTAAAGTAAAAAAAGGAAGTACGTTTACAGTTAACACAACCAATGGTAGTGTTACTGTTTTAGGCACGCAATTTAATGTTTTAAATAATTCTAACTTTTTTGAAACAACTTGCTATCAAGGTAAAGTAAGTGTTGTAAGTGATGAACAAAAGTTTGTTTTAACACCAACCATGCGTGTTACGAATAACAATGGAATAATTACAAGCTCGACCATACAACCTAACCAAAACCCAACTTGGATTGATGGCATAAGTAGCTTTAAAGCAGTACCTTTAAAACAAGTAATATTGGCATTAGAAAAACAATTTAATATTTCTTTTAAACCTTATGATATTGATGATTCTGTTATCTTTACAGGTAGTTTTGACAACAAAAACTTAAAGTCAGCTTTGGCTTCTGTTTTTGAAACTGTTCAAATAAATTATACTGTAAAAAACAATATTGTAACGTTAGAAAGACAGCCTTAATGCCTACCAGATTTTGTTTATTCTTTTTCTTTTTAAGTAGTTTTGCTTTTTCTCAAAATAAAGCTACTTTTTCGTTTTCTGATATTCAGGTTACAGAAGCTATATCTGTCATAGAGACAAATTATGATGTAAAAATTTCTTACGTTAATAAACTTGTTGAAGGTAAAATAATTTCGTTTGAATCTAAAGAAAGAACCTTGCAGGAGAGCTTGACAGAATTAAGCGAAAAATCTCAAATTTCATTCAAAATAATAGACAATACTTTTATTGTTTTAAATGAAAAAGAGCCTGAAAAAACCTTGTCAGAACAAACATTAGACGAAATTATTATTACAGAATATCTAACAAAAGGAATCTCTAAAAAATTAGACGCCTCTTTTAACTTAAAACCCAAACAACTTGGTGTCTTACCAGGTTTAATAGATGCAGATATTTTAGAAAGTATTCAAGAATTACCTGGTGTGATTAGTCCAAATGAAACCGCAAGTGGTTTAAATATTAGAGGTGGATCTTCTGATGAGAATTTGCTGTTATGGGACAATATTAATATTTATCACAACGGACATTTATTTGGTATGATTTCTCCGTTTAACCCTAATATCACCCAGAACATTCAGTTTTATAATAAAGGGACAAACCCTAGATTTGGCGAGCGTTTATCTGGTGTTATTGATATTTCTACCAACAATAATGTAATAGAAAAAACAAACGTTGGCATTGGTTTAAATGGAATTAGTGTAGATGGTTTTTTAGAAACACCAATTATAAAAAATAAATTAAGTATTCTATTATCTTATCGCAGATCTTACGAAGGTTTTTTTGAGACTAATAGCTTTCAAAAAATGGAAGACAAAGTATTTCAAAACTCTTCTATTTTAGACGAAGGTAACTCAGAAGAAGATTTTTATTTTAAAGACTATAATCTAAAATTAAACTATCAAATCAATAAAAATCATCGTCTTAATTTCAGTTATATAAGTATAGATAATGATTTGACACATCAATTGGATAACGTACAAAACAATCAAAGTTTTATAGATTTTTTAGATATTGAAAATAAAGGGTTTAGTCTTAATTGGAAAGCTTATTGGAATGATCATATTATCCAAAGCACAAGTGTTAACACTTCAAATTATTCGCTTAATTATAACTTTACTTCATACCAAAATACTTTAGAAAATTTAAACAGAGAAAAGTATAATGAAGTTGAAGATTATAATTTTTTAACCGAATTTGAAATTCGTCTTGAAAATTCAAATAAGGTCGATTTAGGTGTTCAGATTTCAGAAAAAGAAGCCAGTTATATATTTAAAGAAACTAATGAGAATAATGCTTTGCAACTGGACTATTCTAAGGTTAATACATATTCTCTTTTTACAAATTACACTAACAGAACTTCTAAAATTATATTTTACAACTTAGGTTTTAGGGTTAACTACTACTCTATTTTAGATGAAATTAGATTAGAACCAAGAATTATTTTAACTAAAGATTTGACCAAAACACTAAAACTTCAAGCTACTGCCGAAGTTAAAAACCAAGCTATTTATCAAATTAATGAAAGTGTTTTAAGTGATTCTTCTTTAGAGAATAAACTATGGAGAATTGCAGATAAAAATAATGCTCCGATACTTAATAGCAAGCAAATAAGCTTAGGTACCATTTATAAAAATAATAATTGGGACTTAGATTTTGACTTTTATTATAAACAAATAAAAGGTGTTAGTGCATTTACGCAAGGTTTATTTGAAAATATTGATGATGAAGTATTTAACGGTAGAAAACGAATTTTAGGGTTTGATCTATTCGCTAAAAAAAGCTTTAATAAAATTAATGCTTGGGCAAGTTATTCTTTATCCGAAATTGATAACAAATTTGAAGGTATTAACAACAATAATTATTTCACTGCTAGAAACGAAATAAGAAATGCTTTGTCAACATCTGTTGCTTATAAAACAGATAAAATACAAATAGCTTTAGGCTGGAAATGGCACAATGGTAAACCTTTTACAAATTTTACTACTTCTAATAATACTATTGAATTTGATAAAATTAATAACAGAAAACTACCTAATTATCATCGGTTAGATTTATCTGCATTTTACAACTTTAGCTTAGCAAAAGATACTGATGCTAAAGGAAAAATTGGCTTTTCTATTAGAAACTTATACAATAAAAAGAATTTGCTAAGTAGAGAATATGTTGTTGGAGAAAACAACACTTTAGTAGAGTTTGATTATTACTCTATTGGGTTTATGCCAAACTTTTTACTTAGATTTAATTGGTAATTAATCTACCAAATCTATATGTCTGTCATGATAACCTAGCAAGTACAAAACACCATCTAATCCAATACTAGAGATTGAACTTTGCGCATTGTTTTTAACCTTTGGTTTTGCATGAAAAGCAATACCTAAACCAGCTAAATTTAGCATTGGCAAATCGTTAGCACCATCACCAACTGCAATGGTTTGATTGATATGAATGCCTTCTTTTTTAGCTATTTCTTTAAGGTATTCTGCTTTTTTATTACCGTCTACAATTTCTCCAATATAACCACCAGTTAAAGCGCCATTTTTAATTTCTAATTGATTAGCATATACATAATCAATTCCTAATTTTTCTTGCAAATAGTAACCAAAATAAGTAAATCCACCAGATAGAATAGCTGTTTTAAATCCGTAGCTTTTTAAAGTATCAATTAATCGTTTAGCGCCTTTAGTTATTGGTAAATTTTCTGCAACGTTTTTTAAAACATCTTCACTTAACCCTTCTAACAATATCATGCGACGTTTAAAACTTTGGTTAAAATCTATTTCGCCTTGCATTGCAGACTCTGTAATAGCTTTTACTTCTGCTCCAACACCTGCAAGTTCTGCTAATTCATCAATTACTTCGGTTTGTATTAATGTAGAATCCATATCAAAACACACTAAACGTCTGTTACGACGATAAATATTGTCTTCTTGAAATGCAATATCTACATCTAAATCGTGAGAGATTTGCATGAATTTTTCTGTAAATTCAGCTTTATTATCAATTTTTCCTCTAATAGATAATTGAATTGACGCACGAGGATATTCGTCTTTTTTAATTAATGACGTACGACCTGTTAACCTTTTTATCGCATCAATATTTAGGTTTTTATTAGAAATAACTTGAGTAACTTTTGAAATTTGCTCTGCAGTTAAACGTTCTCCTAAAATTGTAATAATATATCTATCTTTTCCTTGAAGGTTAACCCAGTTTTCATATTTTTCTAATGAAATAGGTGTAAATTTTGCTTTAACACCTAGCTCGTAAGCCTTAAAAAGTAAGTCTTTTAAAACCGCCGATGATTTGTCTCCTTTTTCAATTTCAAATAAAAAACCTAAGGATAATGTGTCGTGTATATTTGCTTGTCCAATATCTAAAATTTTGGCACCATAAAGCGATAATACATTTGTTAAACTTGAAGTTAATCCTGGTTTGTCTTGTCCTGAAATGTTAAGCAGAAAAATATCGTTGGTCATCTGGTTATTTTGTAGTTAGAAAAATCTGCTGTGCCAGCTATCTTCTGCCGGAACTTCCCAATTTTCATTAAGTTCTTCAATATTGGTCACTAAGTTGTTAAAAACAATGGTATTTTTAGATACTGCTTTATCCTTTACCATCTTTTTAAAATCTAAAAGTGTTTTATGAGCAACAAATTGACCTTGCTTGTAAGATACATTCATTTTATCCATTAAATCTACATTATAATCTTGCTCTAATTGTTGGATAAATCTTACTGAGGCATCAATACTACAACCTGTTGCAGATTGTGATGTTTGGTCTACTGCTAATATGATAAAGCGTTTATATCTAATATCATAACCTGCATTTAGATCTGTACCGTGAGCAGTCCAATTGGTGATAAATGTATCTAGTTTTTGTTTGATTTCTGTAAGTTCTTCATCAGAAAAACTTCTATTGGCTTGGTATATCCAAACTCTTGAATGTTCTGGTAGCGTGTTAAAATCTACTAACATTAATCTAAATTTTTGTTTTTGTTATTGGGTTTTCGTTTTGCCATAAAAATGCCAAAAATCCAAAATAAGAAAAAGCTAATTGTTGTATATAAGCTATTAAATGGCATATCTCTTAAATAGTTTATAAAAGTAACTATCAAGGTTCCTATAATAGCCATAATAAAACCCGTAATAACTCTTTGCTTAAGTGGTAGTTTTTGTTGGTCCTCCAAAACGATTAATCTTGTGTGTTAGCAATTAGTTCTGCAATATCCATAACGTCAATATCAGATTCTTTTTCTTTGGCTTTAACACCATCGGTCATCATTGTATTACAAAATGGACATGCTGTGATAATTACTTTTGGATCAGTTTCTAAAGCGTCTTCTGTTCTTAAAACGTTAATGTCTTTATCACCTTTTTCCGGTTCTTTAAACATTTGTGCGCCACCAGCACCACAACATAAAGAGTGACGTTGGTTACGTTTCATTTCTTTAAAATCTACGCCTAATGTTTGGATTAATTCTCTTGGTGCTTCAAAAACTTCGTTAGCACGACCTAAGTAGCAAGGATCATGAAAAGTGACTTTTTTACCTTTAAATTGAGAATCTTTTACTTTTAATTTTCCTTGAGATATTAGTTGCGTTAAAAATTCGGTATGATGAAACACCTCATAATTACCACCTAGTCCAGGATATTCATTCTTTATGGTATTATAGTCATGAGGATCTGTAGTGATGATTTTTTTTACTTCATACATATTCATCACCTCAATATTAGTCACTGCTTGCATCTGAAATAAAAACTCGTTACCAGCTCTTTTTGCAGCATCGCCAGAGTCTGACTCTTCTGTTCCTAAAACAGCAAAATCAACATTAGCTTTATTTAATAATTTTACAAATGCTTTGGTTATTTTTTTTGCTCTATCATCAAAAGCACCTGCAGAACCTACCCAAAATAGATATTCTGGTGTCTTACCTTCTGCCATCATTTGTTCCATTGTTGGCACATTTAATTGCTCGCTCATACTGTTTAAGAGTTTTATTTATTTAAAGCTTTAAAATCTTCTTTAGAAAGCCTTATGTATATTGATAATATTTTTATTCCGTTTTCTTTACGGTTTTTAGGATCGTTTTGCTCAAGTTCTGTTAATTTAAGCGCTTGTAATCCTAATTGGTTTTTCTGTTCTTCTGAACAATAATCACAAAGTACTTTTTTTAATTTTATATCTTCTACTTTACTTTTATGATACTTTATTGCTGTGATTATTTTAAATTGTAATGAGTCTTTAGTATAATCTTGTGCTTTGGTTTGGTTTAAACCAAAGATGAATATGATTAATATTAAAACTCTATACTTCAATTATTTAAATTTTAAAACTACTCGTCTTTCCATTTTAAACGATCCATTTGGTTGTATGGCCAAGGTGCACCGTTATTTTCTATATTGGTCATCATGTTATTTAATTCCATTGGTGCCGCACTTTGCTCCATAACTAAATATTGGCGCATTTGCATGATAATATTTAATGGATCAATACTAACTGGACAAGCTTCTACACAAGCGTTACAGCTGGTACATGCCCAAAGTTCTTCATTTGTAATATAATCGCCTAATAATTGTTTGCCATCATCTACAAAATTACCGCCGTTTGCATCAATGTTTTTACCAACTTCTTCTAAACGGTCTCTGGTGTCCATCATGATTTTACGTGGCGATAATTTTTTACCTGTTAAGTTTGCAGGACACTCGCTAGTACAACGTCCACATTCTGTACAGGTATAAGCATTTAACAAGTTTAACCAAGTTAAATCTTGTACATCACTTGCTCCAAATTTTTCTGGTTCTGCAGCGTTTTCATCTTCTGCTGGTGCAGCAAACGGATCTGCGTTTGGATCCATCATTAACTGTACTTCTTTAGTTACTGTTGGATTATTTGGAAATTGTCCTTTTGGCGTTAATTTACCGTAATACGTATTTGGAAACGCTAATAAAATATGTAAATGCTTAGAAAAGTATAAATAATTTAAGAATACTAAAATACCTACAATATGTAACCACCAAGCGGCTCTTTCTATAATGTGTAATGTTCCTTCTGATAATCCAGAAAATAAGGGAGAAATATATTGACTAATAACATTACCTGTGTCTAAAGATTGAAATGTTGTATCAGTTGCATTCATAACCAAGAATAAGGTCATTAATACCATTTCAAAATAAAGGATAAAATTACCGTCATTTTTAGGCCAACCTTTCATCTCAGCACTTAAAAAACGTCTTAATTTTATTACGTTACGTCTAATCCAAAATACAACAACAGCTACGAAAACTAATGCTGCAAGGATTTCAAAACTTCCTATTAAAAATCCGTAAACAGATTTTGGTAGGACTTTTAATCCTATTCTGTGTGTTCCAAAAAGTCCGTCAAGGATAATTTCTAAAACTTCAATATTTATGATAATAAAACCTACATAAACCACAATATGTAAAAAACCTGCAATTGGCCTTTTCACCATTTTACTTTGCCCTAAAGCAATGTAAGCCATGTTTTTCCAACGTTGTGATTTGTTATCAGAAACATCTAAATCTTTACCCAGTTTTATATTTCTGGATAGTTTTTTCACGTTTTTTACAAAGTAGCCAATGCCTAAAATAAGGACAATTGCAAATAGAATATTAGGAATATATTCCATAGTTAGTCAATTTTTATTTAGTTAGTTATTGTCTTCAATTTCATTACCTTCTGCGTCATAACGCTTTGCTTTTTTCCCGAAAAGAGAAAAATGTACGTAACGTTTTGGATTTAACTTCATGTCTTGTAAAAGTTGTTCCATTTGTAACGCTGCGCCTTCAAGGTTATCGTATAGTTTGTCGTCTTTTAATAGTTTTCCTAAAGAGCCTTCGCCGTTATCAACACTTGCTAAAATACCATTAACGCTATTTAAAGTATTCTCTAGTTTTTCTATACTATTACTAATTTGTGCTTCTTTTAATTCTTTAGATAAAACAGTTAAATCTTCGCTTACTGTTTTAAAGTTTTCTAATACTAAAGCAATATTTTCGTCATTCTTTTTAACTACTCCGTTAATTGAATACGAAAGATTTTTAAATGATTTTAAAGTCGAATTTAACTCGGCAATCGTACTTTTTAATCCGTTCTCTGAAGTATCTGTTACTAATCCGTTAAGGTTGATTAATAAGGTGTCTGCAGATTTTAAAGTTGAATTTAAATCGGTACTAAGAGCAGAAAAATTACCTGTTAATTTATCTACTAAACCTTGCTCTACTTCAGATTTTAAAAAATCTCCATCTTTAGCAAATTCGTTATCATTTGCAGCAATTATTGCTAGAGCATTACCATCCATAATACCTGGTTTGTAAAGTCTAATGGTACTATTTTTTGAGAATTTAATTTCTTCATCTACAGTAAAAGACACTCTTGTTTTACCTGTTTTTAGGTCGTATTCTATATTTGTTACTTTACCAACGCGGTTACCTTTTATGGTTACAGAAGAAGATGTTGATAATGCATTGTAATCAAACTCTGTGTAATACACATCGTCGTGTTCAAAAATATTATTTCCCTTAAGGTAATTGTATCCAAAAACGAATAGAAAAATCCCTGCAAGGACAATTATAGAGGTTTTAACTTCTTTGGTAATCTTTATCATATTAAAGCTTGGTTAAGTAACAAAATTAGAAATAAAATAATTAATCAACCGTTATTTTGTTTCGGTTTTTAAAGCTTCAGAAACTTTTATCTGTTTTCCATCTTTAAAAGCAGTTATAAAAGCTGTTTTATATCCTTTGTTTTGTGCCTGAATTTGAAGTTTTTGTGCTTGATTATAATCTGATGTGTATCCGTAATAATATTTATATAAGTTACCAACTTTTTCTCTTGACACATCATTAAGCCCTTTAAAATTATATGGTTTAGGCTCTAATAATCTGCTACTTGCCGCTAATTGAACTTTAAAAACAATGTTAGTAATTGTTTTTTCTGTTGTTGGTACAGTGTCTATTATTGGTTTTTCAATATGGTTACCAACATTAAGATCTACATCTTTTTTATAGTCTTTTATGGCGTTTGCGATAGCTGTAGATAATTCAGACTGTCCTTTTTTAGAGTTAAGGTATTTCCCTTCACTTGTATTCGTTACAAAGCCTGTTTCTATTAAAACACTTGGCATAACTGTTTGGTGTAATACGATAAAACCAGCTTGTTTTACACCTCTGTTTTTACGTTTTAATTTATTAGTAAAATTATCTTGAATGTTTGTTGCCAACTTTATACTTTGGTCTAAATACTCTTCTTGCATAAATGATAGACCTATAAAAGACTCAGGTGAGTTTGGATTGAAACCAGCGTAGTTTTCTTCATAGTTTTCCTCTAAAAAGATAACCTCGTTTTCTGCTTTTGCTACTTCAAAATTTGTTTTATTTCTGTGTAATCCTAAAACGTAAGTTTCTGATCCGTAAGCTTGGCTGTCATGTGCATTACAATGTACAGACACAAATAAATCTGCATTAGCATCATTAGCTATTTTTCCTCTTTTAAATAAGTCTACAAAAACATCTGTTTTTCTAGTATAAACAACTTTAATGTCTTTGTTTTTTTCTAAAATCTCTCCAATTCCTAAAACAACTTTTAGAGCAATATCTTTTTCTTTTAAGCCAGATTTAGCGTGTTTACCAGGATCATGACCACCATGACCAGCGTCTAAGACTACTATAAATTTATCATTATTAACTTGAGCATTAACAGTGTTTAAGGCAAAAAATGTTAATACTAATATAAAAGATACGAAATGTTTTAAAGTGTTCGTTTGCATAGATATTATAACCATTTTTTTAAAGGTTTATTATGGAATATAAATTTTAACGAAATATAAATATTTCAATAAAAAATATATGTAGTTTTGTCATTTCAAAAACCAAGCCATACTTTTACAAAAATACATTTAAAAGCATTGCATACACAACGTCTTAACATACTTTTTGCCCTTAGTTTTACAATGTTTATTAACATTGTGTGCTTTGCACAAAAGGATTTACCTGAAGAAGGGACAAAAATTCCTCCTGTTGAAACTACAGAAGAAACACCTGAGGAAAAAGTTGACGATAGTCTTACTATTGATGCTGAAAGTTTTTTAGCTACAAACAAAGAAATTGATTCTACCAAAAACGACACAATAAAGCCAAAAACACAATTACTATCTAGTACTGTTACTTACAAAGCAACAGATTATATGGCTTATAAAAAGAAAGAATCTAAAATGTATCTTTATAATGAAGCTGAAGTCTATTATGAAGATATGGAAATTAAAGCTGGTAGTATTATTTTAGATTTTAATAAAGACTTGGTTTATGCCTACGGAATTAAAGACACTTTAGGAGATTATACACAAAGACCAAGTTTTAAACAAGGTGAAAATCTAATCGAACCTGATTCTATCATTTTTAATACAGTTACCAAAAAAGGTTTAATCTACAACTCTCAAACAGAACAAAACGGAGGTACTTTAATTACCGAAACCACAAAAAAGATTAATGATTCTGTTTATTATGTAAGAAATTCAAAGTTTACAACTTCTGAAAATTTAGATGATCCTGAATATTATTTTTTAATAAGTAAAGGTAAAATTGTACCAAACTCTAAAGTAATAACTGGTCCAACACAAATGCATATTTATGATGTCCCAACACCTGTTTGGATACCATTTGCTTTCTTTCCGTTAACAAAAACACGTACATCTGGAGTTATTTTCCCAAGTTTTGGAGAAGATGGTAGACGTGGTTATTTCTTACAAAATGGTGGTTATTATTTTGCAATTAGTGACTATGTAGATCTAGCAACAATTGGTGATTATTATACTAATGGTAGTTACGGGTTACGTTTAGAAAGTAAGTATGCAAAACGTTATAAGTTTAATGGTAATGTAGGTTTTAGATATGAAAATTTAATTACTAGCGAACGTGGTTTTCCTGATTATGCAAAAACAACAATTTACAATATACGTTGGTCTCATAATCAAGATACTAAAGCCAATCCAAATGCACGTTTTTCTGCTTCTGTTAACTTAGGTAGTAGTAATTATTACCAGCAGTCTGTTAATCAGGTTAATTTACCAAATACACAAAATAATACGTTAGCATCTTCTATCTCCTATTCAAAAACATTTCAAGGAGAACCGCAAGCCAATATTAGTTTAACTGCTACACATTCTCAAAATACACAAACAGGAATTATAAATATGACACTACCAACCTTTCAAGGTAGTATAAGTCGTATTTATCCTTTTGCACCAAAGTTTGGTACAAAAAAGGGAATTATTCAAAATATTAACTTACAATACAACGTAAGAGCAGAAAATAGAATTAGTACAGAAGAAGAGTTTTTCTTTAAAAGTGAAATGTTTCAGGACGCAAGAGTTGGTGCAAGACATTCTATTCCTGTGACTACAAACTTCAAGGTTTTTGATCATTTTAGTGTAAGTGCTAATGCCAATTTTGAAGAAGTATGGACATTAAACCCTATAAGAAAGTACTACGATCCTGTCCTAGATGATATTGTTACTGAAGAATTAAACAAATTTGATTCGTTTAGAACCTACAATTTTAGCACAAGTGTTGGTACAACTATCTATGGTATGTTTGATTTTGATAAAAAAGGTGAAAATAAACGCTTACAAAAAATAAGACACGTTATCCGTCCATCTATCAGTTATAATATCAATCCAGCATTTGATAATTATTATGATACGGTAGAAGTTATTGATGCAGACGGAACAACTAGATCAGAATATACACGTTTTGAAAATAGTATTTATGGTAGACCAAACAATACATTTTCAAGCTCAATTGGTATTGGTATAGCTAATAATTTTGAAGCTAAAGTTAGAGATAGAGACACGACTAAAGTTGAGCCTAAAAAGATTACATTACTAAACAACCTAAACTTCTCTACATCTTATAATGTAGCTGGAGACTCTTTAAATTGGAGTCCGGTTAGAGTTACTGGTGGTATGCAGATTTTAGATAATAAAATGAATATCAACTTTGGAGCAACTTTAGACCCTTACGCACTAGATGCTAATAATAGAAGAATCAACACATTTAATGTTGATAATGGCGGAAGTTTATTTAGAATGACAAGTGCTAACTTGACATTAAATTATAGCTTTAGTAGTGACGGAACAAACAAATCAACCAACGAAAGCCAAAGCGCATTAAACGAAAGACTGCAAGGTGGTGGACGTGCAGATGATTTATTTGGTGTATCAGAAGATTTTGCAGACCAACAATTTAACAAAGATGGTGTTGAAGAAGAGGAAGAAGAACCTTCTGAGCTTTATAATTACAAAATACCTTGGAGTTTAAGACTAGCCTATGCTGTTAATTATTCTAACGCAGCACGACAAAACGAAATTTCTTCACATTCATTAATGTTTTCAGGAGATATTGATATTTCGCCAAAATGGTCTATTGGAGGATCATCCAGTTATGACTTTAAAAATAAAGGATTTGGTTTAACACAATTAAGATTTCAGAGAGACTTATTAAGTTGGCGAATGAATTTTAGTTGGGTTCCATTTGGTACTTATAACCGTTGGAATTTCTTCATAGGAATAAAATCAAACTTATTAAAAGATTTAAAATACGAACAACGTCGTAAACCAGACGAACAGTTATAATAGCTTGTTATGAAAAAAATAATCACAACCTCAAAAGCACCTGCGCCAATTGGACCTTATAACCAAGCGGTTTTAAACGGAAACACATTATACACTTCTGGTCAAATTGCTTTTAATCCAGAAACTAATGAGCTTGTTTTAGATGATATAAAAATTGAAACTAAACAAGTTATGGAAAACCTTAAAGCTGTTCTTGAAGCTGCAGATATGACGTTTGAAAATGTAATAAAAACTTCAATTTTTATTAGTGATATGAATAACTTTTCTCTAATTAACGAAGTTTATGGCAGCTATTTTAATGAAGATACAGCACCTGCAAGAGAAACTGTAGAGGTAGCCAATTTACCAAAATTTGTAAACGTAGAAATTAGTATGATTGCTTCTAAATAAGTAATCATTAATAAACAATTGTTAATAAAAGACCCTTATCTTTTTAAAAAAGATAAGGGTCTTTTTTTGAATAACTTGTATTTTTGATAGTAACCCAAACTTTACTGTCAATGCGTATTGAATTAGATATTAAATTAGGTTTTAAAGATGTAATGATAAGACCTAAACGATCAACCTTAAAAAGTAGATCTCAAGTAGACTTAGAACGCGAATTTAGATTTTTACACAGTAACCATACATGGAAAGGTATACCAATTATGGCAGCCAATATGGATACTGTTGGTACTTTTGAGATGGCTTCTGCCCTATCTAAGCATAAATTATTTACAGCAATTCACAAACATTATACTTTAGAGCAATGGAATTCGTTTCTTTCTACTTCTAATGAAGATATTAGCGATTTTATTGCAGTAAGTACAGGAACAGGTAAAAATGATATCGATAAACTAAACTCAATTTTTAATACACATCCTGACTTAAAATTTATTTGCATTGATGTTGCTAATGGATACTCTGAGCATTTTGTAGATTTTGTAAAAAAAACCAGAGATAATTTTCCTGATAAGATAATTATAGCAGGAAATGTTGTTACAGGTGAAATGGTAGAAGAACTTTTAATCTCAGGAGCAGACATAGTAAAAGTTGGTATTGGACCAGGTAGTGTTTGTACAACACGTGTAAAAACTGCAGTTGGTTATCCACAATTATCCGCAATTATTGAATGTGCAGATGCTGCACACGGTTTAGGTGGACAAATCATTAGTGATGGTGGCTGTACAATACCTGGTGACTTATCAAAAGCGTTTGGAGCTGGTGCTGACTTTGTTATGCTTGGAGGTATGTTTGCTGGTCACACAGAAAGTGGCGGTACTACTATTGAAAAAAATGGTAAAAGCTATAAACAGTTTTACGGAATGAGCTCGGCAACAGCTATGAATAAACACGTTGGTGGTGTTGCAGAATATAGAGCTAGTGAAGGTAAAACTGTTGAAGTTCCTTTTAAAGGCGATGTTGATAATACGTTACAAGATATTTTAGGTGGTATTAGAAGTACTTGTACTTATGTTGGTGCTGCAAAACTGAAAGAGCTTACAAAACGTACCACCTTTATTCGTGTTGCAGAGCAAGAAAATCAAGTATATAATTCATAAAAAAGCACTTTAATAATTTAAAGTGCTTTCATTAAAAGTTCTGCTGTCGCTGGGTTTGTGGCTAATGGCACATCATGTACATCACATAAGCGCATTAGCATTAATACATCAGGTTCATGAGGATGTTTTTCCAAAGGATCTCTAAAAAATAAGACCATATTACATTGTCCTTCCGCTACTCTAGCTGCAATTTGTGCATCACCGCCTAAAGGTCCCGATAAAAGTCTAGTGACTTCAAAACCTGCTTTTTTAACCTTTTTTCCTGTTGTACCTGTGGAAATTAGTGATACTTTTTTACCTAATAAAATATCTTTATGCTGATTTAAAAACTGAACCATTTCAGCTTTTTTACCATCATGTGCTATGATTGCTATTTCCATAACTTATTAATTAAGATGCATTTGTATGGAAGCTAACTAAGCCTTCTATTGGTCTTCTTTCAAAGTTACCTACTTTAAAGTTTAGTTCTTCTGCTACTTCTTTTATTTCATCTTGACAGAAAAATGCTATCGAACCTGCAAAATGTACAGGTACCGTTTTTAATTCTTCTTTATATTGTAAAATCATGTTTTTAGCAAAACGTCTGATACCTCTTTTAATTAATTCTTTTACGTATTCAGAATCTTTGTTAAGTATCATAAACTCTGCAAAACTTGCAAGATATGCATTAGGGTTTGGTTGTTTGTACAGATTATATTTGATATAATCTGCATCTAAATTATACTTGTCTCCAAATGCAATTTTAATTTGTTCTGGCATATGGTTAAAGTAATAATCTCTTATTAGCTCTTTACCATAATAGTTACCAGAAGCATCATCCATTAAAGTATATCCTAACGATTTTACACGTTGGTGTAATTTTTTTCCATCATAATAGCTACAGTTTGATCCTGTACCCATAATACATACTACAGCAGCTTCAGTTGGCTCATTTAGTGTAGCGTAAACCGCAGCCATAGTGTCTTCTTCAACAACAATTTCTGCATTAGGAAAAAACTCGTGAAGCACTAATTTTAGTACCAGTCTTGGGTTTTCTGTACCACAACCAGCACCATAAAAATAAATATTTGTAACTTCTCTACGGTGTTCTTTTAGTGGTTCGCTCTTTTTAAGAACTTTTCTTATCTTTTTCTCTGAAAGAAGTGCTGGATTTAATCCTTTTGTACGGATTTTTTCTAACAACTGGTTACCGTTTTTATCAACCGCTTTCCAGTCGCATTTTGTAGATCCGCTATCAACAATTAAAATCATAGAATTTGTTTTAACAAAAAAGCGTAGCACTTTTATACAAATATACTACGCTTTTGTTTCATTAAATAATTTTAGATTATAGTGAATTTACTTTTAAAGCTAAATCTACTAATTTATTAGAGTATCCAAACTCGTTATCATACCAAGATACTAACTTGAAGAAAGTTGAGTTTAACTCGATAGCAGCTTCAGAATCAAAAATGCTTGTTCTGTCATCGCTAACAAAATCTTGAGATACTACAAGCTCATCTGTGTATCCTAACACACCTTTCATTGGTCCTTCTTCTGATGCTTTTTTGAATACCGCTTTAATTTCTTCTAAAGAAGTTTCTTTTTTAGTTTTTACTGTTAAGTCTACAACAGAAACATCTGCTGTTGGTACTCTAAATGCCATACCTGTAAGTTTTCCATCTAATTCTGGAATAACTTTACCTACTGCTTTTGCAGCACCTGTAGATGCAGGAATGATGTTTAATAATGCACTACGTCCGCCTCTCCAATCTTTTTTAGATGGTCCATCTACTGTTAATTGAGTTGCAGTAGTTGCGTGTACTGTTGTCATTAATGCTTCTTCAATACCAAAGTTATCTTCTAAAACTTTAGCTAAAGGCGCTAAACAGTTTGTTGTACAAGATGCATTAGACACTATTTTATCTGAAGCTTTTAATTTTTCATCATTTACGCCCATTACAAACATTGGAGCATCTTTACTAGGTGCAGAAATAACTACTTTTTTAGCACCAGCTTGTAAGTGATAATCTGCTGTGTCTAAAGTTGTAAAAATACCTGTACATTCTGCAACGATATCTGTATCTACTTCATCCCATTTTAAGTTTTTTGGGTCTCTTTCTGCAGTTACACGAATTGTTTTTCCGTCTACAATTAAATTTCCGTCTTTAACTTCAATTTTTGCATCGTAACGTCCGTGAACTGAATCATATTCTAATAAGTATGCTAAATGCTCTACATCTAATAAATCATTGATAGCTACTACTTCTACGTTGTCTCTTTTTAAGGTTGCTCTAAAAACGATTCTCCCTATACGACCAAAACCGTTTATTCCTAATTTTAATGTTGACATATTTTTAATTATTTGTTTTAAATGTTAGTTATCTAGTTATGTTGTCATTATATCTGATACACGAATTAACTCGTGATCAATTTCTGATTTTCCTTTTACTGCTTGTTGTAATGGCGTTAATGCAATTTCATCTTTTAATAATCCAACCATAAAGTTAGATTTTCCTTCTAATAGACTTTCTACTGCTGTTACACCCATTCTACTTGCTAATACGCGGTCAAAGCATGATGGTGATCCACCACGTTGCATGTGTCCTAATACAGAAACTCTTACTTCGTATTCAGACATATTAGCTTCTACGTAATCTTTTAGTTCAAAAACATTTTTACCTGTTTTATCACCTTCTGCAACAATTACAATACTTGAAGATTTTCCTGATTGTTTACTTCTTCTTAAAGATTCTAAAAGTCTATCAAGACCCAAATCTTCTTCTGGGATTAAGATTTCTTCTGCTCCTGCTCCAACACCAACGTTTAGTGCAATATGACCAGCATCTCTACCCATTACTTCTACAAAGAATAAACGGTTGTGAGAACTAGCTGTGTCTCTAATTTTATCGATACAATCTACAACTGTATTAAGTGCTGTATCATAACCTAAAGTGTGAGAAGTACCATAAATATCATTATCAATAGTACCTGGTATACCCATTACAGGGAAACCATATTCTTCGTTAAAAATTAAAGCTCCGGTAAAACTTCCATCACCACCAATTACAACTAATGCATCTACATTTTCGGCAACTAATGAATCATACGCTTTTTTACGACCTTCTTTAGTTCTAAAAGCATCAGATCTAGCAGATTTAAGGAATGTTCCGCCTTTATTGATAATACCTTTTACACTTCTTGCGGTTAAGGGTTTAAAATCGCCTTCAATCATACCCTCATAACCTCTATATATACCTACACATTCTATTTTATAAAATGCACAGGTTCTTACCACAGAACGAATAGCTGCATTCATACCAGGAGAGTCTCCTCCAGAGGTAAAAACAGCTACTTTTTTTATAGTATTTGACATATTATTAATTTGTTAGTTCTGTAAAGCTACTAAACAAATTTTATTATTAACATGAGATTTACTAAAATTTTGCGAAGTACCGTAAACTATATCGTTTTCGTTAATAACTATTTAATTTTGAAGACGTTTTGCTACGGATTTTTGAGTTAAAAAAGTGGAAAATTAGTCTTTTTTGAATGTGTTATCAGACTTAAAAACCGATTCAGGTTCGGTTGCATTTTCGTTTGGGTTTTGGTCTTGGTTTTCATCTTCATTGTCTTCCTCTTTTTCCTTTTTTGGATTGAAAATTTTACGAAGTAATTCTCCAAAAGTGTCAAAATCTACATTATAAGCAACTCCTACTCCTTGCGTATAACCAATTTCTTCACCAAAATTTCGAATACTGTTTTCTCTATTAAAAACTTTCGCGATAAGCGTACCTTCTTCATTTAATAAGAAATCTACTTGAACATCTCCAGCAATCACCGAATCACCTAACCCACCAACTGGCACACCAACTTTACCATTAATTAGTACACGATCAGAAATTTTGGTTTGTAAAGTCACACCAACTCTATTATCTGTTTGAAAATCTGGTCTTGTTTGTCCGGCTTCAAAATTTAAACCTACATTAAACTTACCATCTCCTGATGAAAGTAGATTGTTTACTAATCCATTTAAACGCTCGGTTAATGTACCGGTAAAGTTTAAGTTTTCTAAACCGCGACTAAAAGATCCTGTTGCTAAAAGGAATAATGCCTGATTTTCTCTATCTTCTTTTGAATCTAATCTATAATTTAACTCAGATTTTATTGTTGAGCTTGTATTTGGAAAATCAAATGCGTAGTTAATTGTTGGTCGTTCTAATTGATCCGTTAGCTCTAAAGTTAACTCTACAGGAATACTTCTATTTATTCCACTATCTAATAATGGCGAAGGATTGGCACGTGTACTGTATTTTGCTTTGATATCAATCAATGCGTCTAATGGTGGACCATTCCATGCTAAAGTACTTACGTATGGCTCTACAACAAATTGTTTTTGGACTACACCACTATATAAAAAGTTATAGACACCTTCATAAATTACAAAGTCACCATACATATCAAACTTGTTGTTGGTGTTTATTTCTATTAATAAACCACCAACTCCTCGTCCTTTAATTGTACTTCCTGATGTTTTATCAATTAAAATTTCAATTTCTGCATCTTGGGTCACGTCTAGTTCAAAATTAAGATCTAAACCTTCGTCTACTTCAAAATCTATTTCTTTACCTTCTTCTTTTGCTTGTTTTTCTTCTGGAGTTAAAAAGTGAATGATTGAATTATCTCCAAAAGATTCATTATCATTTAGTGGTATTTTAAATACAGTTCCTTCTTTGGTTTCGGCTATTACATTAATGCTTAATGCTTCGGTTGCTCCAACAATTTCAGCACTTCCACCAATAAAAGCAGTACCGTAATACATGGATTCTTCTGAATATTTTGTATCTAAAACTAAAAGTTTTTGTGTATTGATTTCTAAATCTAATTTCCATTTAGAAAAGTTATTATGACTTATGCTACCGCTAAAATTTCCTTTTGTGTTGTATTTAGTATCTGTAATATTTGTTTTCTGAAAATTAAAACTTTGATCTTGTAAAACAACTCTTGTATTATCCTGAAATTTGTAATCTACCATTAAATAAGGTACGCCTAACCCTCCATTTTTGATAGATAACTCTCCATTAAAGTTAGGTTGATTAAGACTTCCGACTGCTTGCGTGTTTCCTGTAATTTCTCCTCTAATATTACTTAAAACTCCATCTAAAAACGGATTTAATGGTTTTAAACTAAAATCTTTAAACGCTAAATCTAAATCTATTGTAGGATTGTCTCCTGATACAAAAATATTACCGTTAGCCTCAAAAGAGTTTGTTGTGTCGTCTTTTATTTTTGCGTTTACAGTGTAATTTGATAAGTCTGAGTTACCTTCAATTTTAGCATCAAAAGAACCTAAAAATGTTTTATTAACTTCTAAATCGTCAATGGTAATGTTAGAATTAGGTAAATAACTACCATTTTCTTGTAAAATATTTAGTTTACCATTAATTGTTCCTGCTAGGCTTAAACTATCAATTTCTGGAATGATTTTATTTAAATCTACATCTTTAAAATTAAGCTTTAAGTCTTTGTAAGTTGAGTCTTTTAGAACACCTGCTAGCTTAATTTCTTCATTTTGATGATTAAGCAAAATATCTTCGATTTTAAAATCTCTAAAATCTCTATCAAATATTATTTTATTGAATTTGTTTTGGTCTTCATTAATATGCCAATTGTTTCCTTTAAAGGTTACATCACTCTTTTTAAAACCTAAAACCGAGTTATTATCTTGGTCTATAGTATGATAAAAACTTAGGTCATAAAGATCGTCGTTTCGTTTTCCGCCTTTAAAATCGCTACGCATATAAAGCGTGTCATTTAAGGTTACATTAATTAAATTGAACTTAGAGATATTGTAAACCTTAGTATTTATGCTATCAATTTCTACGTAAGTATTAAATAACGGGTTGTTGTTATCTACTTGTATTTCAATTTCGTTTGCAAAATATTCTAAGAGCTTAATTTTTGGCGATTTAAAAGTAAGCTCAAACTCTTTTTCATTACTTTCTACTCTTCCTTTAATAAAGGTATTTGGTGCTAACTCTACTTCTGGCAAGAATACTTCAACGATTTTATTATAAATTTTAAAGTTGAAATCTATGTACTGATTACCTTCAATTTTATTAGGTTTATAATTAGTATAAATGCTTTTTAAAGAGTTTTCAAACAACAACTCTAAGTCTTTAAATTTGAAATCACCACTTAAACTACCTTCTATTATTTCTGGTGAATTTATATCAATAATATGTTCGTTATCTATGAATTGTGAGTTGATTTCGAAATCCTCAAACTTATACGTGTCATTCTCGTTAATGTAGGTTGTATTTTTAAATTGAATATATCCAACTGCATCATCTACAGAGTTAGCATTCATTTTCATTTCTACATCACCAGAAAATTCAGACTGCTCATCTCTGTTATAAAAATTTAATGCTTTTAGGTTAGCGTAGTCGACATTTGCAACAAAATCAAAAGTGTTTACTTTTTGAGATAAATCTGCTAATCCGTTAAATTCTAACTGTAAATTTTTATCGTCTATAACTAACTTACCATTAAATTTACTTTGCTTGTAAACACCATTAACAACAATGTTTTGGTAATTATAATTGTTATAGTTTATGCTGTAAATCTCTCCTTTTAACTGCGTAGAAAGATTTTCTTTTTTAAAACCTTTACCATCAACATCTATATTTAAAGACGTTGTTGTAAGGTTTGGGTCGTCAAGTATTTTACCAATATTAAACTTGTCAAATATAACGCTACCTCTGTAAGACGCATTATCAATATTATTGATGTTAAACAGCTTTAAATCTGAATCTACATAACCTAAATCTGTAATAATTTCTAGATCAGCAATAACATTTTCTGGCGTAACTTGACTTGTTCCTTTAGCTGTAAAATTACCAAGCTTATCAAATAATGAAGGAATTGCTTCGCCTAAAACATTAGGTAACAACGCTTTTAAATCTCTATAATTTGAAGATAGATTAGTAAAGCTTCCATCCATTTCAAAATTATTAGCTTCGCTGTTAAATAAGTTTTTAAAGTTTATATCACCATAAATTTTGGTATTACTACTTGTATTTAACTTTAAATCTATTGTGTTTAAATTATTTAAAGTTCCTGAAATTTTAGTGCTAAAATCTGCTCGTTGATCAGTGCCAAACTCATTATAAAATTTATTTAAATCATCAAGTAAGATACTAGCTTCGGTAAAATTTGCTTCAACATTTACCTTATCTTCAAAATCTTTAAAATCTTCTCTATTGTAATTGAAATTTAGGTTTCCTTCAACATAAGATGCTTTAGTTTTAATACTTAAATCATCAAAACGCATCTGTGTTAAAGTATAAGAAAAGTTAGTTGATAAATTTTGAAGCGCTAACCCACGACTATCTACAAATTGCATGGTATTTATACGCGCACTTACATCGCTTCCATCAATTAAAAAGTTGGTGGCATTAATGTTTAAATTATCAAATTGAAGGATTTTTGGTGTTTGTTTATTCTCATCAATCATTCTAAAAACACCATTAGAAATAGTAATATCGCTAGACGACATTAAAAATGAACTTTTAGTAGTTTTGGGTTTATCATCATCAAATCTAGCCACAAAAACATCTAAATTAGTGTCTGTTTCACCTTTATAGGTTTTGATATTAAACACTAAATCATCTAAACTAATATCTCCAAAATTTAAGGTACCATCATACAGGTTTTTAAAATTAATGATGGATGTTTTAATTTCAGAAGTACTAATTAAAGTATCTAATTTATAATCCTTAATTAAAACACCTTTAATCTGTACATCTCCATTAAAAGCCAAGCCAACTTTGTCTATATTTATGTTGGTTTTAAAGTCTTCGTTTAATGTATCGGTAAGATATTTACCTATTTTGGTTTGTACCGCAGGTATAGAAAGTATTAGCATTAAAATAATAAATAGCAATAAAATTATTGCTACTATCTTACCTAATATTTTAAGTGCTTTTTTGATATTGAATTAAAATTATAATTTTAAAAGAAAGCTTACATTTGCATATACGTTAACAAATGTAATCTAGTTGTTAATTAACACCTCAAAATTAACAATTATTATGCCTAAAAAAAGCTAATGAACTCACAAAATATTTATATCCTTGGAATTGAGAGCTCTTGCGATGATACTGCTGCTGCTGTAATTCACAACGGAAAAATTTTAAGTAACATTATTGCTAGTCAAAAAATTCATGAAGAATATGGTGGTGTTGTACCAGAATTAGCCAGTCGTGCACACCAACAAAACATTGTACCAGTTGTTGATCAAGCGTTAAAAAAAGCAGGAATTACAAAAGATAAATTAAGTGCAGTTGCCTTTACTAAAGGTCCTGGTTTAATGGGAAGTTTATTAGTAGGCACATCATTTGCAAAGTCTTTGGCTTATGGGTTAAACATTCCTTTAATTGATGTCAACCACATGCAAGCTCATATTTTAGCACATTTTATAGATGAAGAAGGTTTTGAAAAACCACCATTTCCGTTTTTAGCTATGACTATTTCTGGCGGACATACTCAAATAGTAAAGGTGAATAATCACTTTGACATGAAAGTTATTGGCGAAACTATTGATGATGCTGTTGGCGAAGCTTTTGATAAAAGCGGAAAATTATTAGGCTTAGGTTATCCTGCAGGACCAGAAATTGACAAACGTGCTAAATTAGGTAACCCAAAAGCCTTTAAGTTTAGTAAACCGAAGGTTGACGGACTTAATTTTAGCTTTTCTGGTTTAAAAACAGCTATTCTTTATTTTATTCAACGTGAAGTAAAAAACAACCCTAATTTTATAGAAGAAAACCTTAACGACATTTGTGCCAGTATACAATACACAATTATTGGTATTCTTACCGATAAATTGAAAAAAGCCAGCAAAGAAACTGGAATTAAACACATAGCTATTGGTGGCGGAGTTTCTGCTAATTCTGGAATAAGACAAGCCTTAAAAGATGGCGAAACCAAACACGGTTGGACAACTTATATTCCTAAATTTGAATTTACCACAGACAATGCTGCAATGATAGCTATTGTTGGTTATTTAAAATATTTAGAAAAAGATTTTGCATCGCAAAATGTAATGGCTACTGCTAGATTGAAAATATAACATTGTTAAAACCATTGTTAATAACGTTTCCAAAAAGACATTTTCAAGTGTCTTTTTTTTGTTTTTTTGCTTTGTATAAAATCAAAAATCAATAAAAAATGAAGTACCTACTTACGTTAACCCTATTTTTAACAGTGTTTACAGCAACTGCTCAAAAAAAACTTATTAAAAGTTTAGACACCATAACCACAGCAGAACAAGCTGAAAAATTTATTGAAAACAAAAAATCTAGAAATAATAAGATTATCATTTTTAATGAAGAAAAGCACCAATCAAAACTAGCTAAAGCGTTATTAAACACATCGGTAGGTAGCACAGAAGTCGTTAAAAGTGAATTTGACACCACTGTTTACAAAGTCATAGAAAAAGATAATCAACGTCATTACAGACTTAGTTACGTGTATTTAGATGGTAATAAATTAGATGCAGAAACTATTGTAAAATATAAAAATGAAATCCTTCAATCTTACGAAGAAGGTATTCGTTTTGATGATTTAGCAAAAAAATATTCAATGGATAAAAATGCTATTCGTGGTGGAGATTCTGGTTGGTTAAAAGAAGGTAATCTTCCTATTGAAGTAGAAACCGAAGCCTTTAATCTAGAACATAAAGTAGGACAAATTTACACCGTAAGAATACCAGAACCGCAAGCCTATTTTGTAATCTTAAAGACGCATAGAATAAAGAAAATTAAAGAAATTAAGGTTTTAAAAGTAGTAGATTAAACTTCTAAAATTTACACAAAAAGTGTGCTTTACAGTTTTTTTAAGTTGATAATCGTGTTTTTTTTAATTAAACAAATTGTTGCTATACATTAGTAAAAGTAAATTTAAAAGCTATTAATTATGAAACTACTTTTAATCAAAGCAACAGTAGTACTAACCATACTACCATTTGCTTTAACTCTTAATGGGTTAAAGCAACCCGAAAATGACAAAAAAATTACAATTTGTCACATTCCACCAGGTAATCCTGCGAACATGCACGAAATTACTATCAGTGTAAACGCTTTACAAGCGCATTTAGATCATGGCGATATTATTTGCCAAGGTCATCAGCAATAAGTAAACAATTAAATCAAATAAAGAGTCTTATTTTATTAAAAAGTAAGACTCTTTTTTATTTTTGTTCTTTTTTAAATTATGCAGCTATTTTATAATCTAGATATTTCAGAAAAAAGTAATACGTTTTCTTTTCCTAAAGACGAAAGTAGACACATTGTAAAAGTTTTACGTAAAAAAACAGGTGACACCTTACACATTACTAACGGTAAAGGATATCTTTTTACTGCTGAAATCACAATAGCAGACCAAAAAAACTGCGTTGTTAATATTATAAATTCAGAATTTAAAAAACCAACAGATTACAAACTTCATTTAGCTGTTGCTCCAACAAAAATGAATGACCGCTACGAATGGTTTTTAGAAAAAGCTACCGAAATTGGCATCACTAGCATCACTCCTATTTATTGTGATCATTCCGAAAGAAAAAAAATAAAAACAGACCGTTTTGAAAAAATCTTACAATCGGCGATGAAGCAATCTCTTCATTTATATTTACCAATTTTAAATGAACCTATATCGTTTAAAGATTATATAAATCAAGACTTTTCTGGTGATTTATTTATCGCACATTGCGAAGAAACAGATAAAAAATCTCTTAAAAACGAAATCAAACCAAATACAGAAACTACTATTTTAATTGGTCCAGAAGGCGATTTTTCTGTTAATGAAATTGAAACAGCAATAAAAAATAAATTTATTCCTGTAACTTTGGGTAATACGCGCTTACGTACAGAAACTGCTGCAATTGTAGCTTGTCACAGTGTTGCTTTTATAAACGAATAATTATGAAGTTTAAACTCATTATATGCTTTTGCATATTTTCAATCAGTGCTATTTCTCAAGATTTAGCAGTTTTGAAATATAAAGGTGGCGGCGATTGGTATAGCAATCCAACAGCATTACCTAATTTAATCAAGTTTTGTAACGAAAACATTGGTACAGCGATGAACACAAAACCGGAAGTTGTTGAAGCTGGCAGTATTGATATTTTTCAATATCCAATGCTTCACATGACTGGTCACGGAAACGTTATTTTTGATGATGCTGAAGCTGAAAACATTAGAAACTATCTTATTTCTGGCGGATTTCTTCACATTGATGATAATTACGGAATGCAGCCTTACGTTGTAGAAGCTTTAAAAAAAGTATTTCCAAATCAAGAATTGGCAGAACTTCCAAACACCCATGAGATTTTTAATATCGCATTTCAATTTAAAGACGGTTTACCAAAAATACACGAGCATGATGGTAAAAGACCACAAGCTTTTGGATTATATCACGAAGATAGATTAGTAGTTTTATTTACTTATGAAAGTGATTTAGGCGATGGTTGGGAAGATCAAGAAGTACATAACGATCCAGAAGATGTGCGTTTAAAAGCTTTAAAAATGGGCGCAAACATTGTAAAATATGCGTTTGAAAATTAAAACTAATTTCAGATTTACGATAGATAATTTTTAGTTATTTCAATCGTAAATTGTAAATCAAAAATCTAAAATCCATTTGCAACTCAACCATTACAATACCAACTTTAAACAACAAACATTTCCTATTACCATTGTTTGTCAAAATGTAACTAACGCGCCTAATATTGGTAGTTTGTTTAGGACTTCAGATGCATTTGGTGTAAAAGAATTAGTGTTTACAGGAACCGAAATTCCATTAGGCAGAAAAATGACCAAAACGTCTAGAGCTACCGAAAAAGTTATGAATTATCAGGTTATAGAAGATGCTTTCGGCTATATTTCTAATTTAAAAAACGAAGGTCATCAAATTATTTCATTAGAAATTACAGATAATAGCCAAGCATTACATAAATTTAATTTCAACTTAAATACGCCAATTGTATTAGTGATTGGTGATGAAAATTTTGGAGTTTCAGATAATATTTTAAGTATTAGTGATGCTATTATTCACATAGATATGTTTGGTCAAAATAGCAGCATGAATGTGGTACAAGCTACTAGTATTGCACTTTACCAAATAACTAAACAACTAAACCACAAATAGTTTATCTTTACGTTATGACATCAAAAACTATCTCTAACGGAATCCTTCGTGCTGTAGCTATAATTATAGGTGTAGTACTTTTAGGTTGGTTTATTTATAAAGTACAAAGCGTTATTGTTTACCTTGCTATTGCTGGTGTTGTAGCTTTATTAGGTAGACCTATTGTTGTGTTTTTAAAAAGCAAATTAAAATTTAACGACACACTTGCTGTTGTATTTACAATTACTCTCTTTTTGATCTTTATTTTTGGTATTATAAGCCTATTTATTCCTTTAATTATAGAGCAAGGCAATAACCTATCTTTATTGGATGTTGATGAGCTACAAAACAATATAGAAAATTTATATGTGGAAGCAATTAGTCATTTTGGATTAAATTCTTCGGATGTAGAATCGTCTTTAAAAGATTCAAAATTTATGTCTAATCTAAATTTTGGATTTATTCCAGACTTTTTAAATTCGGTTATTTCTGGTTTTGGTAGCTTTAGTATGGGATTATTTTCTGTACTTTTTATTTCGTTTTTCTTCCTTAAAGACAGTAAATTAATGAGCAATGGATTAATTACCATATTACCTAAAAAACACGAAAAAAAACTTAGAAAATCATTTGTTACAATTAGAGATTTATTAACTAGATATTTTGGCGGGTTGTTATTACAGCTACTTATATTATTTACAATATACTCTATCGTATTGTTCATTTTTGGTATAGAAAACGCTATAATTATAGCTACACTTTGTGCTTTACTTAATGTTATTCCTTATTTAGGTCCAGTAATTAGTGCTGCATTGCTAGTGCTTTTAAGTATGTCTAGCAATTTAGGACAAAGTTTTAGCGATGTTATCTTACCAAAAACCATATATGTAATGATTGGTTTTATTATCGCGCAATTGGTAGATAACTTTTTTAGTCAACCTTTTATTTTCTCTAAAAGCGTAAAGTCTCATCCTTTAGAAATCTTTTTAGTAATCATTATTGCTGGACTAATTTCTGGTATCGTTGGATTAATTGTTGCTATTCCAGTTTATACTGCAATAAAAGTAATTGCTAAAGAATTTTTAAGTGAATATCGTGTAGTAAACAAACTTACAGAAGGCTTAAATGATTAGTTTCAACAAAATAATATTAAATATTGAAATTCAAGAGTTTATAAAAAATAATATTAATTCAAACATCTCTGGATTAATACTAAAAGGTCTTCCTTTTTCTTCTGAAATTTCTTCAGAAATTATTAATCAAATTGAAGCTAAAAACCGTTGTAAAAACAAGCTGAATACTTGGTTTGAAACTGATAATATTTACTATCCAAACAAACTAAATATTGAGCAAACATCTTCTGAAGTTACAGCAAAACACAAAGCCTCTTTAATTAATGGAAGTAGATTAATTGATGTAACTGGCGGATTTGGTGTAGACTGTTTTTACTTTGCTAAACAATTTGAAACTGTTACGCATTGTGAGCTTAATACCGATTTATCTAAAATTGTTGCTCACAATAATTCCGTTTTTAAAATTGAAAATATAGATTGTGTCGCCGCAAATGGAATAGATTACATTATAAATAACGAAACTACATACAACTTGATTTACATTGACCCATCACGTCGTAACGATGCAAAAGGTAAAGTATTTATGCTGTCCGATTGTTTACCTAATGTTCCACAACATTTAGACAATCTATTCAAAAAAACTAATAACATCATGATTAAAACATCACCGTTATTAGATATTTCTTTAGGCATAAAAGAACTTGATTTTGTAAAAGAAATCCATTGTATTGCGGTTAATAATGAGGTCAAAGAACTGTTATGGATTTTAGACAAAGGTTTTGACCAATCGGTTAAAATTATAACAACAAATATTAAAAAGGATAAAAAACATAATTTCGAGTTTTATTTAGATGAAGAAGCTAACGCAACTGTTAATTACAGTAAGCCTCTAACCTATTTATACGAGCCTAATTCGGCAGTATTAAAATCTGGTGCGTTTAATAGCGTTGCAGAGCAATTAAGCGTGTTTAAACTGCATAAACACTCGCATTTATACACAAGTGAGCAATTAATAGATTTTCCTGGAAGACGCTTTAAAATTGAAACAATTGCGCCTTACAACAAGAAAAAGTTTAAACAGCAATTTAAACTAGATAAAGCTAATTTTACGACTAGAAACTTCCCTGAAACTGTTGCTCATTTAAGACAAAAACTTAAAGTAAAAGATGGAGGAACTGACTATTTGTTTTTTACAACAGATGAAGACAATAACAAAATTGTGATACACTGCACAAAAGCTTAAATTTTAAAAATCGCATCTTCTGTAAACACAATATTAGTGCATTTTTTATCCGTTTTATTAGTGTTTAAGCCTGTAAACTTGCTAAAAGCTGGCAATACAATGTGATTGTCAAACACTTGATAACATGGTAATTTTATAAACTGTTTGCCTTTTCCTTTCAACAAATATCCTGGATGAATATGTCCTGAAATATAAAATGCATCGTCTTCACATTCATTTAAATCATGAACAAAAGTAAATGAACCTAATTTTAAGCTTGGTTTAAAAATGTCAATATTTAAGTCTTCGTATAATGTAGCTGAAAGTCTGTCGTGATTACCAATAATTAACTGCAATTTCAAGTTGTCAAATTGCAACAACCAATCTTTAAAATAGTCAATATCTTGATTAAATTCCGCATGAAATAAATCACCAACTATGATTAGTTTTTCTACTTTAAAATGTTCTATTAAAGCCTTTAAACGCTGTAAATCTTCAATTAAAACAGATTGACTAATTGGTATGCCATTTTTTCTAAATGTAGCCGATTTACCAATATGCAAATCACTTAAAACTAATGCGCTTTGTTGGTCCCAAAATAGCGCACGTTGGTTAGTAAACACTAAGTTTTGATTGGCAAATTTTAAACTAATCGTCGCTAATTGTTTCATGCTTCAAATTTAAGCATCTGTTTTTTAATGCGCTCGATACGTTTTTGCAAATCTTCGTTTGTCATCGTACCTCTTAAACCATCTACTTTTAACGGAAAACTCAATGGTGTAAACGATTTTGAATACTTAATAATAATCTCACTGTTTTTAATTCTATTAAAAGCTTCACGTAATCTCGCTTCTTCTAATTCTTGATTAAAAACTTCGGTATAAGCTTGTCTGATTAATAAATTTGAAGGCTCATTTTCTTCTAAAACTCTAAATATCAAACCAGAAGACGATTGTAAACTCTTGTTGGTTTTACGTTGTCCTGGTTGCGATTGTACAACCAAACCAGCAATTACTGCAATATCTCTAAATTTTCGGCTTGCCATTTCACTAGCATTTATACTTGCCACAACATCTTCCATTAAATTCTCAATCGATAATATTTGATGAATTTTAGCCTCATCTAAAGGTAATTCTTGATCACTTAATAATTCAAAACCATAGTCATTACAAGCAATGCTAAACGTTAATGGTTTAAATTTACTAATGCGATACGCCATTAATGCAGCGAAAATTTCGTTAACCAATCTGCCTTCAAACGGATACATAAATAGATGAAATCCATCTTTTGTGGTGATTAATTCGACTAAAAATTGATTAGCTTTAGGTATTTGAGATGCACTATTTTGACGTTGTAATAATGGTCTTAAAAATTTAAGTTCTTTTTCGGATGTTTTAGCGTGTAAAGCATCACTTAACTTCAACCTTAAAAAGTGCGTTAAATAAGATGTTAATGGTAACGAGCCGCCTTTCCAACTTGGTGTAATGGCTTTTTTTGATTTACTTAAAGTTACCAAAGCCGTCATATCTTTAATTTGCTTTAATTGCAACACGCGACCAGCCAAAACAAAAGCGTCGCCTTTTTTTAGTTTTGAGATAAAAAACTCTTCAATCATACCAATATAACCACCAGAAAAGAATTTTACCATTAACATAGCGTCACTAACAATTGTACCAATATTCATACGATGTAGCATTGCGATTCGTCTACTTTTTACCTTAAATAAACCATCTTCATCTAAAATGACTTTATGAAATTCTTCATAAGACGATAAGGTGTTACCACCTTTTGTTATAAAGTGAATTGCCCAATTAAAATCGTCTTCGGTTAAATACAAATAAGCATGTGTCTGTTGTAAAAGTTGAAAAACTTCGTCCTTTTTAAATCCTTCGCCAACAGCTAAAGTGACTAAAAATTGTACCAAAACATCGTAAGCCAAAACAATTGGTGATCGCGTTTCGATTTGTTGTTGTTTTACTGCTTCTTTGACAGCAGCAACTTCAATTAATTGCAAAGAATGCGTTGGAACAAAATATATTTTAGAAGTCTCGAAAGGCGAATGACCGCTACGACCAGCACGTTGTAAAAAGCGCGCTATACCTTTAACTGAGCCTATTTGAATGACACAATCTACAGGCTTAAAATCGACACCAAGATCTAAAGAACTTGTACAAAGTACCGCTTTTAAAATACCTGATGCAATTGCGTCTTCAATAAAATTACGTTGTTTTTTATCTATAGATCCATGATGAATAGCAATTAATCCAGCTAAATCAGGCGCTTCTTCAAGAATGATTTGATACCATAATTCACTTTGATTTCTTGTATTAGTGAATATTAACGTCGTGGTATTTTCATAGATTATAGGTATGATTTTAGAGCTCATTGTTCGACCTAAATGTCCTGCCCAAGGAAGTGTTTCGACTTGGTCTGGCAAGACTGAAATGATGTCGATTTTCTTTTTTAATTTCGCTTTAATTTGTATGGTTTTTAAGTCCTGATACGGAATTAAAACCTGCTGAGCTTCGTCTAAATTACCAATGGTTGCGGTAATTCCCCAAATTTGAAGTTTTGGCGATAAATGTTTTAATCTTGCTATGGCTAATTCGGTTAAAACACCACGTTTATTACCTAATAACTCGTGCCACTCGTCTACCGCAATGCAATTAAGGTGTTTAAACCAACGTGAATTTTTCTTTTGTGAGAACATTAAATGCAATGTCTCTGGCGTTGTGATTAAAACGTCTGGCATTAAGCGTTCTTGCTTGCGTTTAATATTAGTTGATGTATCACCATTTCTAACTTCTATTTGCCAATCTAATCCAATATCTTCAACCGCATTTGTCATCGCTTTGGCCAAATCTTTAGCTAACGATCTAAGCGGACTAACCCAAATTAATTTTAGTCCTTTTTTATAGGCTTCAGGATGATTTAAATAATCGATAACAACCGCTAAAAACACCGAAAACGTTTTACCAAAACCTGTTGGAGCTACGACTAAACCAGAATGTTTAGTGTAATATTTAGACCAAGTTTTATACTGAAAATCAAATGGTTGCCAATCGTTTTGATGCATCCAATTTTCAATAATTTTATAACCAGTAGAATTTTTAAATTTAGACATCAAACGGATTTGTAATGAGTTGTTTAACTGATTCTATAGTATCAATTTCTGAAACTGGTTTATCTTTTCGCCAGCGTTTTATTCTTGGAAAACGCAGTGCTACACCACTTTTATGACGTTTACTAAAAGCGATACCTTCAAAAGCAATCTCAAAAACTAATTCTGGTTTTACAGTTCTTACAGGACCAAATTTTTCGATAGCATTTTTATTAACCCATCTAGAAATTTCGGTAATTTCATCGTTTGTTAAACCAGAATAGGCTTTAGCAACTGTAACTAAACCGTCTTCTGTTTTTACTGCAAACGTATAATCTGTGTATTTGCTACTTCGTCTACCGCTACCTTTTTGTGCGTAAATCATTACAGCATCAATGGTTAACGGATCTACTTTCCACTTCCACCAATCTCCTTTTTTACGACCAACATGATATTCAGATTGTTTTTGTTTCAGCATTAATCCTTCGCTATTATGCAATCTGGCTTCATTTCTTATCGCATCTAATTCTTCCCATTTATCAAATTGAATGACTTCTGAAAGTTTAAAATTTGGTTTAGATAATTGATTGTCAGTAAAGAGTTTTTCAAGCGTATTTCTCCTAAATTGAAGACTTTTCGCTCTTAAATCTTCATCATTAATTTCTAAAATATCATAAGCAAAAAAGCCAATTGGTACGTCTTGCAATAATTTTTTTGAAATCGTCTTTCTGTTTAATCGCTTCTGCAAATCGTTAAATAATAACACAGATTGATCTTTAATAGCAAGGATTTCACCATCTAATACAAAATCTTCTTTTATGGTTGAAACAATTTCAACTAGCTCCGGAAATTGTTTTGTCACAAACTCTTCACCTCTAGACCAAATATAAATTTCGTTATTTCGTTTTACAATTTGACCTCTAATTCCATCCCATTTATATTCGACTTGCCAATCGGAAACTGAGCCTAATTCGTCAAGATTTTTCTCTAAACTATACGCCAAACAAAACGGATAAGGTTTTGAATTATCGTAATTGATATGCGAACCGTTTATTAAGTCTTCGAATGTAATAGAATTGATGTCCCATTGCCCAATAATACTATGCATCAATTGGTTGGCATCGATATTTGTCAGTTTAGAAATTGCATTTACTAAAGTTTTTTTAGAAACACCAATTCTAAAACTTCCACCAATTAACTTATTAAAAATAAAGCGTTGTTGCGTATCTAAATGTCGCCAAGCATTCAAGACATAAGCTTTTTTTTCATCATCAGATTTTGTTGAAAGTTGCTTAAGCTCGTCCATATAAATATGTAACGGTTTGTCAATTGTATTAGAGGGTTCTGGCAATAATAAAGACAAGGTTTCCCCTAAATCACCAACGGTACTGTAAGATTCTAAAAACAGCCATTCTGGTAGATCTATTTCTTCAATGCACCACTGTTTTAATAAAGATGTTTTTACAGGTCGTTTAGGTCTTTTTCCTGTAAATAAAGCAATTAGCCAGAGTTTATCTTTATCTAAAGCAGTTTCAAAAAAATTGACTAATGCATCTAATTTGGCATTAGTTTTATTGGTGATTTCTAATGAATTTATGAGTTGCGAAAACTGTTTCATTAGCTAGCAGTTGTTAATGGTTGGTCTTTGGCGTCTTCGTTGTCTTCTGTACCGTATTCAGTAACAACTTCTTGACTTTCTATACCAATTTCGTTTAAATATTTTGAAAAAACCGCTTGTGAACCGTGAGTGACGTAAACTTTTTGGGCTTCGGTAGCTTTAACAGCAGAAAGTAGTCCGTTCCAATCTGCATGATCGCTAACTGCAAAGCCAGCATCAACACCTTTCCAGCGTCTATTTCCTCTTATTTGCATCCAACCAGAGCAAATTGCAGTTGCCGCATTAGGAATCTTTTTAAGTAGTTTTGAACCCAATAAAGCAGGAGGAAGAATTACGGTTTTATTTTGAATGTCTTTTTTATTGAAATCTGAAGTGATAAGTTTAGATTTTGGTAAAACAATACCTGATTCTGAAATAGCTTGATTTAGATTGTTTATTGCTGAATGCACATACATATCATCTAATCCGTCTATTAAAGACATTATTCTTTGAGCCTTACCCAAAGAGTAACCAAAAAACACACTAGTTTTATTTTGTTTTTGGTTGTTTAAAATCCATTGTTGTAGTTGTTTTTGTATATCGGCTTCTGTTTTCCAACTATAAATTGGTAAACCAAAAGTACTTTCTGTGATAAATTCGTGACATTTTACAGGCTCAAATGGTGTCGTAATAAAATCTGGATTAGTTTTATAATCTCCTGAGAAAACCACAATTTTTCCTTTGTATTCAAGCTTTATTTGAACCGAACCAATAATATGTCCTGCAGGAGAAAATGAAACTTTTACACCGTTTATAGTTTTTATTTGGTTGTAATTTAAAGTTTCTATTGAAATGTCTTTACCTAAGCGATGAAGCAGTATGTTTTTTGAATCCTGATGACACAGATAATGCTTATTTCCCCATCTTGAATGATCTGCATGACCGTGAGAAATTATAGCATAATCTACAGGATACCATGGATCTAAATAAAATTTTCCTGGTATGCAATAAATTCCTTTTTTAGTGAATTTTATAAATTTCAAGCTTTTTTAACTACAAAATACAACCAAAAACATAAAGTCTTAGAAGACTTAACTAATTTTTAACCAGAAACAAAAAAGCCTTACTAAAATTAGTAAGGCTTTTTGTGATCGCGACAGGATTCGAACTAAATTTCAAATCCCCTTTATTTATAGGCTTTCACTAATACTTTCAAACTATGTTGACCGATTTGTGTATTTACAATTTGACTTTCAATCTTATTGTAAAGATAAGCATTTCAAAAGAGTAAAACTAACTAAACACTACTAAAACTTATGATTAATCTATTAAGTATTTGTTGACAATTTCCTCTTCTATTCCGCTGTATTCAACAAACTCTTTGATTGTGATAAATTGATATGACTCCTTTCCAAAGTAGTTTCTAATATCATTTAAAAGCTTACGCCCATAGCGTTCACTACGTCCTGTGATACGCTGAATATCTTTTGGGTATATGCAAGCTCTTTTTGGGGTCATAATACTCTATCTATGCTTTATCCGTACATCATCCATACTTCATTGTTTTATGATTATGGTGATGGTGATGCGTTGTTAAAATGTTGGAAATCCCGATAGGGTTTTCAATATTTTAATGACGTTTTTGGTTGTATCGGAATGGATGACCGAAAACGGCATTTGATTTTTAACAACGTGCTATAAAATTACGTGATTTGGTTTCATTAATCAAAAAACGAATTATTATGGCAAAACAAACTGGTATTATTAAACTGAAAGGAACTATCGGTGGTATTTCCTTTTACAAAACGACTGACGGACATCTAGCACGTGAAAAAGGCGGTGTGGATGCCAATCGTATTGCTAACGATCCTGCGTTTCAGAGAACACGTGAAAATGGGTCTGAATTTGGCCGTGCCGGTAAGGGTGGTAAAGTATTACGAAATGCTATTCGTATTCTTTTACAAAATGCAAAGGACAAACGTGTGGTTTCACGTTTAACTAAAACACTTGTAGCGATTACCAAAACTGACACCACTAATGAGAGAGGATCTAGAACACTTCAAGATGGGAATTTAAGCTTGTTAGAAAACTTTGAATTTAATCTGAATGGAAAGTTAGGCACAACACTTTTCACCCCGTTTACGAATGCTTTTGACCGTGTTTCTGGGGATGCAATTGTGAACCTTGATGCGTTTTCTCCAACGGTAAGAATTGCAGCTCCAACTGGAACAACCCATTTTAAGGTGGTAATGGGTGCTTCTGAATTGGATTTTGAGAATGAAACCTCAACTTTTGAAAATGATGAGACTACTATTCTTCCATATACAGCTGATGATACTGCTGTTATTGCCTTAACAGCTTCTTTGACCGCTAACTCAACTTTACCTGTTGTTCAGGTGTTGGGAATTGAGTTTTACCAAGAGGTAAACGGACAGATGTACGAGCTTAAGAATGGTGCTTACAACGCTTTGGCAGTTGTTATTGTAGATACGCCGTAAGTATGGAATTAGTGCTGCATAGAGCCTATTTTAAAGAGGGCACCAATGGTGCTCTCTTTAATTCTGGCAAGTTTCTTTGTCATACCATTGAACTGCCCTGGAACAATAACAAGCGAAACATTTCCTGCATTCCTGAAGGTACTTATGAAGTTGAACCACGTTTTTCAAAACGGTTTAAGCATCATTTGATTTTGAAGGCTGTAAAAGGTAGAAGTTTTATTCTCTTTCATCCTGCGAATGATGCCTTAAAAGAGCTTCAAGGTTGTATTGCTCCAGTAACTTATTTGAGTGGTGTTGGAAAAGGGATTTACTCTAAAAATGCTATGCAAAAACTGTTGTCTTTGGTATATCAAGCTAAAGACAGAAAAGAACAAATCTTATTAACTATTAAATCACAAAATCATGAACATCTTAGAACGTTATAAAAAACCAACCCCCAAATTTTTCAAGACTTTACGCAATATTGGTATTGCATTGGCTACTGCAGGTGGTGCCATCATAGCTGCACCAATTTCGATGCCTGCCATTGTGGTAACTATTGCTACTTATATGACCGTTGCTGGAACTGTGGCAACCACAGTAAGTCAAGCAGTTGTTACTAATGATGAAAACACTGAAATTGATGAGAATGACGATGGATTATAACACCAAATCTGCCATTATCGGCGGTACTTTCTTTTCATCAATCGTTAATATTGGTGTTGAGGATTTGATTACTACCATTATTTTGGCTGTTGTGGGTGCTACTGTGAGTTTTATAGTGTCATTATTGCTTCGGTTTTTGACTAAAAAACCTAAATCTTAAATTTTTTAATTGAACGATAAAGGAAAAAGGTCTATTGATTTTAGATGCTTTTTCCTTTTTTTCTTTGTTAAATGAATTTGAAAAATCATTATGCTTCTTATTTTCAGCTTCAACAATTTCCCTAAAATTCAATAATGATTCTTGACTAACATAATACTTATTCTGATTCAATAATCTTTCTTCTTCGATTAGCGCTTTTTTTAATGATATTCTTTTCCACATTAGTTCATAATACAAATTAACCCTGTCATCAATTTCAGGAATATTCTCTGGAATAAAAGCAGGGAAATACCTACTTTCAATTGCTATAATTTCACAAAGAATATTTATGATTGAAAACATTCTGTTACATTCGGAAATGGAATAATAATTATCATTGCCTAGACTATGGCTGATATAGTGTCTATTTAAATTTGAAGATTCAAAATCAAAACTATTTGTATTTGCATAAAACCAATTATGAAGGCAGTTTTTTAAAGAATCGTTATAAAGTTTTCTCAAATGAGGTCTAAATTCGCCTTCTTTTGCGCATATATTTTCAACTAATTCCTTTAATGAAGGTTTTCTTTTGCCTTCATCTATTGACCAATTGTAGTATGATAACAATACGCCCTCAATTACGGGTGTTAAGCAATTAATTGAAGACAGTAAATCCTTTTTAAAATAATGAAAAGTTGCTTTATCGACCAAATGAGAAAACTTATTCAAATGAGGTAAAATTAGAAACCTATAATTAACAAATGCTCTTGAATAAGGATTAAATATTATAGGACTTAATAAATAATTGATTTTTTCATTACAATTATCTTTATCATAATTTTTAGACTCTATTTCTTCACAAAGTAATTTTATCCTTTCGAAATCTCCGCCGATTATTTCACCATTGATAAACCACCCATATTTTGAGAGTACTTGACTAACATATCTGTATTTAGCTAAATAATCATCCATTAGACAAAACTAATTCTTTTGGGGCAAAGTGTTGTAGGTGGAAGTGATTATTGATGTTGAGCGGTTGGAAAGATAAATAAAGGGCATTTTCTAAAAAATGCTCTTTTTTTATGCGCGGTGTTGAGGTGGGTAAATGAAAAGAGTGATACCCTGATAAGGGATTGAGCGAATGTAATGCCCCCTACCGCAGACACAAGGGAAACATTAATAATTGCTGTAACCTACACCGTTGAAATGGGTGGTGGGGAAAAGATGGAAAAAATTGTATGCTCTAAATTTCAATGCAAGTACGGAATTGAGCGGTTTTGTGTAAGCGTCAGTAACGGGAAAATGCGCGTCCCTAAACCTCGGGATTCCGCTGACGCACTAAAGATAGCAAAACGAGTGAATTACCGATGAGGAAATTCAGCCGTTATTGCGCTTACACGTTGTTAGCGGCTGTGTTGCTCTCAAATATATACTGTTGTTTTAACTAATTATTTTTTATAGAGGTTAGTATTCCTCAATCCAATTGTTTTTCTATTCTTCCAAGCACCTGTACTCCACAACGCCCAAACAACTAAGACGGGTTGGAATAAAAGGCGGACAAATCTTGCGGTATCTGAAGTGATGATAAAGTCTGTTTTATTTACATATTGAGCAATGTTTCCTGGAAATATCAAAACATAAAAAATTGCCAAAGCCCAACCAACATGAACTTTATATTTTGTTAAAAAAATCATAGATAGCCCCAAGGTGAGTTCAACAATGCCTGATAGAATCACAACTAAATTCTTGTCCATAGGTACCCAATTGGGAACTTGGGCTTGCCACTCCACTCGCAAAAAGGTAAAATGTCCTATTGCGGCGAAGACCATAGCTGCTCCAAGTATAATTCTAAATATGTCTTGAACTTTTGTTGTTGGTGAGTACATGCTTTTCATTGTTTAATATTTACTTAGAGTTGGCGGCTCAAATAATTTTGAAGCCCAATTGTTTCGATTAAGGAAACCTGCTGTTTAAGCCATGATAGATGCTTGTTTTCATCTTGCAAATAACTTGTCAAAAGCTGTTCAGTAACCTTATCACCTTTAATTTGTGGAAGAACTTTATTTAGCCAATCCATTCCTTTTATTTGTTCTTCCAATTCCATTTTAAATTGTTCTTGCACTTCATAAAGCACTTCTATATTGAGAGATTCCACTTTTGGCACATTGCCAAGTTCCAATAGTCTGGCAGTAAATTTTGCTATTGTAGTGGTTTCCTCGTTATACTCTTCTAACATTCTGTCAGCAAGTTTGACAAATCCCTTTTTTCTATTGATAATAGAGTGTAAGAAATGCTGTTTGGAACTACAGATTAGACCAGAAACTATGTCTTGTAAAATTTTAATGCTTTTATCGTTTATTAATGTAGTAGCCATAGAATTTTTATTTTGACAAATGAGAAATAATCGAATGCAAATTATCTTTCAGAATCATTAATCGTTCAAGCCCTATGCCCGTTCCAAGAATGCGTTCAGCAATACCCTCTGGAATGACATGAGCCTTTTCTTTTAACTGCTTGCCGTTAGTAGTTAGGTTTACGATGACCTTCCTTTCGTCTGTCATAGACCTTTCCCTTTTTACAAAACCCTGTTGCTCCAATCGTTTAAGCAATGGTGTAATGGTGTTCGTATTTAAGATAAGTTTCTGAGCAATGGTATTAACCAACATACCATCCTCCTCCCACAATACCAGCAACACTAAATATTGAGGATAGGTAATGCCCAATTCTTTAAGAAAGGGTTGGTATTCCCTTGTTATCAATCGAGATGCTGCATAAACAGGAAAGCAAAGCTGATTTTCCAGTTTTAAATAATCACAGGTCATTGAGTTATAAGTTTTAAAAAATGAGTAAATAATTAGACCAAACAGATTTCTTGTTGAATATTACCTTTAGTAGCTTGTGAATACGGACAAATCTCGTGGGCTTTATTGATAATGGTTTGTGCCATTTCGCTTTCAACACCATCAATCTTTGCTTCAATTTTAACTGCAAAGTTAATGCCTTTGGCTGCTTTCACTACGCTTACCGTTACGGTAGTTTGCGAAGAAACTTCTTGTTTCATTGCTTTAGCAATATGAATAATGGCATTGTCAAAGCAAGCCGCATAACCTGCTGAAAAAAGTTGTTCAGGGTTTGTATATTTTCCTCCTTCGCCTCCAAGTTCTTTTGGAAGTTTAACTTCTAAATCTAGAATTCCATCGTCACTTTTAACATGACCATCACGTCCACCAACTGCAGTTGATGATGTTTGATAAATTGTTTTCGTCATAATAATTTAATTAATCTTGTTAGATAATATCGTTCGCGATACAAATATATAAGTTTAATTTTATATCACAAGCGATATAAAAAAATAATATCGGGAAACTGGGGCAAAGTGTCGTAGGTGGAAGTGATTATTGATGTTAGGCGGTTGGAAAGATAAATAAAGGGCATTTTCTAAAAAATGCTCTTTTTTTATGCGCGGTGTTGAGGTGGGTAAATGAAAAGAGCGATACCCTGATAAGGGATTGAGCGAATGTAATGCATCCTACCGCAGACACAAGGCAAAACATTAATAATTGCTGTAACCTACACCGTTGAAATGGGTGGTGGGGAAAAGATGGAAAAATTGTGTGTTCTAAATTTCAATGTCAGTTCTGAATTGAGCGTGGGGAATGTCGGATATTTACTCGCTTCATTTCTATTGTTTTTTATGGTGCTCGTGAATAACCCTCATTTTAATTTGAGAACGTATTTGAGCTGTGGATAAGGGGCTATTTTACATAATGGCGTTATAGTACAGAAACTAAATGAATGCTACTATAACTACCCGTTATGTAAACATAGCTTTGGGTAGTGTTTAAATTAATAGCTTTTGGCAAAGTGCAGCTCTTTACAGTTGTGAACGAGGTACGAGTAAGCAAGCTGTAATGTGCTGCATAAGCGTTGGCAATTTAAACACTACATGAGAAGGGGAAGCGGAACAAACCAAAAGACAGAGGGTTTTGAGGAACGAAAAAACTGGGTTTTGGTTTGTGGGGAAATTTATTCTTTTACCAATAATTCCATAACAGATTTGACAAATGTATCTTTTATCTTTTTATTCAGGTCACGCATATTCTTGTATTTACCTACATTAATTTGTGAAAGAATATTTGTTGTAATGTTTTCTGGTAATTCAAATTCAAAACTATTATTAAATTTTTCAATAATATTTTTAATCCTAAATTCAACAAACTTTTCTTTGTGACTATGAAACAAAGGCATAAAATACCCTTTATAATCAAATCTTGACCTTAATTCAGGTGATATTCTTTTAGGAAATTCTTCTTTACTAATATTGGATGTAAAAATAATTATGAATCCATCAAGATTAATTTCTTCAGCCATAGAACTGATCATTTTTCCACTCTCCAATACATCTAAAAAATAGTTAAATAACGTTGAATTTGATTTTTCAAACTCATCTATGAGTATTATTCCAATATCAGATTCTTTAACTCTTATGAAAAGCTCCCCAGCTTCACTTCCGACATAACCTCTAGGACTACCTATAAGTGAATTTAATGCATTATCACTGCTATAATTTCCAAAATTGATTTTTGCTAGCTTTTTCTTACCGCCAAGTGATTTGTGTATTGCTCTTGCAACTTCAGTTTTCCCGACACCTGAATCTCCCATTAAAAACAATGATAGAATTTTATGCTCGCCTAATTTATTGAATACTCTAAAGTTTCTAATTAACTCTGTAAAATCGTCTTTAAATTTTTCGTGACCATAAATCCGATTAGAAAATGAATTTATAAATTCATTTATCTCCTCACTATTGAGATCGATTATTTTTCTATGTTTTAAGTTTTTTGATTTTACTGTGTTGTCAACTACACTGTATTCAACATCAATATCTTCTATTGAATCAATATCAATAAAATCTTCAAAACAATACCTTAATTCGTATTCGAATAACTCTTTGTGCTTTTTATCAGCAATAAAGATGGTATCTTCTGGAAACTTTGGTAAAACTAGTTCCGCATTATATTGAATCCTCTCTAAACTTATCAAAGAAGATATATCAACTATTTGAGTGTACTCATTAACTTCATCTATTTTATCGAAGTTCAATAAGCCTTCAGTTATGCTTATAATTTCTTTTCCTTCTTCGACCTTCAATTTTTTATAAAAGTCAAAATATAGTTTATCGAAAAATAGCAATTGAGTCCTCATTAATTAAATTTAGTTTGGAATTGATACATTTTGAATAATTGCTAATAAATCTATATAATGAAACTCTTTATCTCCATCTTTGGAACTTGCAAAAAGAAAAGCCGAATTTTCTTTAGCCTTTGTATACTGACTATCTTGAATTTCCTTTACTTCATCTTGGTTGTTATTCATCATATTTTGCATAGTTCCAATTTCTTGAAAGAATTCTAAAGAGTTTTTTAGAGAATCAACTTTTATCTTCCCTTTATATAAACCAACTATTGAGACTTTACCTATAAATAAATCATCAACACTATACGAGCTCTCAAATTCACTTTCAAAAGTTAATGGAATTTTGACAAGTATTTCGTCATCACTTTCCTCAATTACACCTTTCATTTTATATGCGTAATCTTTAAACATTGAGTTAAATAAATTATTAATATCAAAACCATTAGCACCAGGAATATTCATTCCTTTAAACGAACCACTTGTAAATAGTTTAACTGTTCTTAATTCTGGTTCATTTTCTAATGTAAGATTGACATTATCTACTTTTATTAAGCTACCTTCTTTAATATCGTTGAAGTTAGTAGTCAATTTACTTTTTTCAATGATTTCATTTAGAATAACAGACTTTGTAGTTTTAATTTCAAAAGTTTCAAGAACTTTCTGTGAGTCTGATTTAATATTCTTACGTCCAGCTTCTCCATCAAGTGAAGCTCCAGCTATATTAAAAATATTTAAAAAGTTTACACCTAGTTTACCTCGATAATCAACTTCTTTTCCTTCATTACTATCCGAATGTTTTTCTTTACTTAATGCAATTACATTGCTTAACATCATTTTAATTTCGTAAACCTTCGGAAAGTTGATATAGTATATGTTAAATATCATTTTTAATAATTTAATTTCAAATTTTTCTACCCACCTTTCTACCCACTTAAGGAAGTATATAATTAATTTGCCAATGACCTCCTTTTGCACTACCAACTCTTTCTATAAGACCTAAATCTTTTAGAGCATCAAGGTTGTTATCAATAGCAGTAGCACTTAAGCCAACTTTATCTTCAAGTTCTCTTTTAGAAACTTTACTGTTTTCGTGAATAGCTTTAATAATATTAACTCTATTATCAGTAAGGTTATCTACCCACTTATCTACCCACTTATTAAAATCAAAAGGTCTTCTAACTGTTACAGTAAACATTCCTTCAGTATTGAATTCAGGTTCAGTTAAATCAGCTTCAATCATTAAGTCTCTCATTCTCCCAATTCCAGATCCTACTTGTTCAACCATTCTAATTCTCTCAAATAGACCAAATATTAAAGGATTTCTACTTAAACTTCTTTTACCAAATTCATTTTTAGGAATACCACTAATTAACCCTCCAGGATTAGAAATCTCAACTCTATCATTAAATACCTCAATAGTAGTACGAGCTCCTTTATCATAATAATCTCTATGAGCCAGCGCATTAATTATAGCTTCTTTAAAAACGGTTTCCGGAATTTCCCAGATTTCTTTTCTAGGTTGGGAACCTGCTCCCTCAATATCATAACGTACATCTAACTTTTTCTTTAACCAAGACATTGATTGCAAATATTGATTGTATAATGAGCCTGTCATTACTTTATCATCTTCAATAAAACGCTTATCAACTCCATCAAAGGCTATACAACGTATTACGGCCTTTTCGAAAAACTGTTCCGGGTTTTCAGCAAAGAATAAAGCCGCACCATTCTTTAATAATCCTTCTTTAGTAATCAGTTTAAGATTATTGAAAACTTGTTCGTTTGAAACTGTAGTGCCTAATCCAGCTAAAGCTCTAAACTGATTAATATTATTATCAGGAACGTCTTGATTAATATCAATTGCCTTACAAGGTGCTTCATCAAAGTAAATTTTATCGGCTTGTTGAAAAAAATCTCTCATTTCTTCAACGGTTGTCAATTTTTGCGAGTTAGGCCCTTGACGAACATAAATTGCACCAGATAAAACATAGGGCTTATTGTCTCCAGAGGGAACTTCAATAACTACAACATCTTTGGAATCTACAGTTACAGTATAAATCTCACAATGTAAAGCGGGTGAAATTTCATTAATTGAATTTTGAAGCGCAGAACGTTTCACATTATTAAAAACAACACCTTGAACAATATTGTTGTCGTCCACTCCTAAAAGAAGTGTTCCTCCTGCTGCATTAGCAAAAGCACAAATTTCTTCAGTAACATCTTTAATTTTGCTTGGAATACTAACCTTAAATTCAACATTATAACCCTCTCCTGAAGCAATAAGTGATTTTATATTTTTTTCATTTAACATAACAACAAATCTATGAAATCATTTTCAAGTTTTTCTCAAATTCTCTTGTCTTTACTTTCCTTATCAAATGCAATCAAATTAAAGAGCTGTCGCATTCTGGAACGTACACGGTTGCCATAGCGTTCTTCCAGTTCTTGTGCGTTTAGGTTTGTAGTTGCGTGGGTTCTGACCCCTCGACTGCGCTCGGGGTGACAGGTTCTTACAAACAAATCGTAGCGTGATAAGAGGATTTCGCCCATAACATTGCAGTCCTTTCCAAAATGTCTTCCGATGGTTTCTACTCCTAAATCGTCAAAACAATAAAAATTACTGTTGCCGTATTCTTGAATGGTTTTGTAACCAATATTATTGAAAGCAAACGTGATGTTTCTTGCTGGGATTAATTCGTAAGATTTTTGGTGTGGTACGATGTTCCTTAATAATTTCATTAAACTGGTTTTACCACAACCAACAGGACCCGATAATAAAATCCCCTTGTTTGGATCTATATTTAGTTTTGCACAGGCTTCAAAATCACGAATGAAATAAATGCATAGTTTATAAAGCACCACCTCATCTTCTTCATAAATCTTGAAGTTTTTGCCAAACATCAATTTCCCTTTTGCATCGAGGTAAATGAGTATGCTTTTGAAATCATACTGAATACAATTGTCTTTTAACTCGCCAAGTTTGTATTGGACTCCTTTTTCGATGATTATGTGAGGTTGATTTGTGTTCATACTTGTATTTATGAGATTGCTTCACTTTGTTCGTAATGACGATGAGATCCTGAAACAAGTTCAGGATGACACAATGTGTCAAAGAGGTTCGTTGTAGTTTTTATTTTTAGTTGTCTTAAGGTTGTCCATATTTGGGACACTACTATTTTGTTTTAAATCATTTTCAGAATCGTTAAAATCTAATTTTTTTAAATTTTTCTGTTTATTACTGTTTATGTTTTCTATAGTTTGTATATGTTTATATATAGGTACCAGTGCTTGTCCAGTACTTGTCTCGATTTGAGTAGAGTTGTGTCCCACTACTTGTCCAGTACTTGTCCCAAATTTGAGCATCTTAATTTTGCTCCCTCTATACGGATTGTGAGATGGGAAATACACGATATATTTCCAATGGTTTAATTCCTTGATGCATCTGTGATAGGTAGATTTTGAACCTATTTTAGATAATTGCATAACCTCATCACGGTTTATAAAGAACTCTTCTAAAAATCGGTTTAAATTCCATAACTGGAATAAGGCTATATATAAGCTTATGTGGGTTGGATTTAAGCGACTGTCTTTAGAAAATTGACTGAAAACTGCGTTGAGATGTTTGATGTAATTTATTTCTTGCATAAGTTGACTTCTCGATACAATTTTGTGAAACAAAATCACTCGAAGTGACGTTACCTTTCATTTTTATGAGATACTGAAACAACCTTTCGACTGCGCTCAAGGTGACAGTTTAAGTTAGCATTAATGAGATTCCCGCCTTTGCGGGAATTAAAACTTATTATGAATGCGGTTTTCTTCCATTACTTTAAGGATTTCTTCGTAGTCGTAATAGATAACACCTCCAACTTTTGTGTAGGGTAGTGTACCATTTATACGAAGATTTTGTAATGTTCCTGGTGAGATACTTAAAAGGTCTCTTACTTCTGGTGATTTGAGCCATTTTTTAGGTGCAAAACCTGATTGGTGGTTAATGATTGCTTTAATATCTTCCAGTAATTCTTCTTTAAACTCTCGAAGATCTTCGGTAGTGATAATTGTTGCTGCCATAGTAAAGTTTTTAGTTTAAAATAGCTACCGCTTTGAACATAACATTCGCAGCAGTAGCTATTAATGTGATTTGACTTTCGTTTGGCAAATATGAAGGGAATTGATTTTGTTTATTCACAACGGGGATTGTGTTGTGAACGATTTTACCTAAATCCCTTCATCGGTATCTTCCATTCGTTTTAGCAATCCTTTATTTAATGTGGTAAGAAATTTTGCTCTATCGGCTTTCCGAGTCCTAATTTCAAGGAATGTACGACGGTATTGCCCTAAATCTATTTCAAAAATATGTTCAAAATATTCTGCAATATCTTTTAAATCAGCAGCACCATTATTAAAGACACCTTCTGTGTGTAATGCATAAACCAGCTCAATTAAGGCTACTTTTGGGCTTGTCCAAATCATTTTCAAGTTCGGTTTGCGTTGTGATTTTTCGCCATTGTCTTTACTACCAATTAATACTAAATTATTTTCTAAATACAATTGAATTAAATCGTTGGCTAGTATCTTAGCTACTTTATAATCATGTGAGGTTGAAAAGTTTGTATCTGCTTCAAAGTAGTAGCTAGATAACGACATTTTAATGTCGAACTTACTACGTAAAAAGTATTTATGATCTAGGTATGTACTACCTGAACGGTAGTATTTATAAAACTCTAATTCATTGTCAAAAAATGCTTTCAGTTTAACCAATTCATTGTTATAATATTTTTTTACAATTCGGCTACCTCCGTTTGGTCTTTTCATTTCAATTTTAAAAATTGTATTGTAATAAATTAACTTGGATGTAAACTGGGGTTTAATTTCTTTAAAGAATTTTATCTCTTCTGCATCTGTTTTAAACTTTGTTTTTAACAAAACGCCTCTTAATGAGTCTATAGTTTTTAGAATGATTTCTATTGCTTTTTCACATCGAGTAGATTGATTATCGATTTCTAAATCTATGAAGTTTAATTGATCATTAAGATTAGTTAGTAGGTTATTTATTTTTGAACTCAAATAGTTTTATTTTTATTAAACTCATTTAACATTTCTAATCCTTTTACCGACACCAACCTATGTAAAAACAATGAGTTTAAAAACTTAAGCGTATTTTGGTTTGTTCCTGGATTGTAGAAAAAACCATCCAAAAAAATGATTTTAGAAATATCATTAAAAGATTCACAAATTTCTTCTGTGTTTATATCCATTTTATAATACCCTTCTTGTTTACCCTTAATGATATTTTCTCTAAGAAAAGGTATTACTATAATATTTTTGTGTTTAACAACTTCTAAGAAAATTGTTGGATAGTATTTTTTTAATTCTTTGCCAAATGAAGCAGATATGTTAAAAGAAAGCTCATTTATATAATCAAAAAAAAGTATTAATTCTTGTAATGCATTTTTGCTTATTTGTTTGTTTTCAAAAATTTCTTTTTTCAGCTCTTTTATTTGTAATTCTATAACTTGATGTAATAAATCGTCTTTATTTTCAAAATATTTATAAATTGTTTTTTTAGACACACCGCATTTTTTTGCAATATCATCCATTGTAATATGCTGGATTCCATAATTAAAAAACATATTGGCAGACTGTTCTAAAATCATTTTTTTTCTTTTAAAAGCCATACTCTATTTTTTTGTTATGATAAATTTCCAATCCATCGTCTTTTATATTCATCTTTATATTTTCGTTTCCAACGTCTATGACTCCAGAGGTAGTTTTCGGGGTTTTTATTTATTGATTCTTCTAATTTTTTGGCATAGAATTGTGTAATTAATCCAACTTGATATTGTTCTGAAAAATTAAAAAGAGGTGTTATAACAAATTTGTAATAACCTCTATCTAAACGAATAATGTTTGCAAAAAAAGAAGTGGTTTTGTTTGATGCCGTATAAAGTTCAGCTCCACTTAAAAAGGCTGTTTTTTGGTTTAAAAAATTTGTCCAATAACTTTTTATTGAAATTTTTGGGGTTTGGTCTGCAACTAAAACTAATACATGTGGATTGTCTTTGAATTTTTCAATCTCTCGTTTTAATGTTTTTGATGAAACCAATTTTGAACCAAATCGGCTCCTCATTTTCTTCATTAAGCTATTAAATTTTTTATTTTTTATAGGTTTATAGGCAACTATAACATTGTCTTCTAATACACTTGAAATATGTAAATTCGCCCATTCCCAATTAAACTGATGCCCCAAATAAACATGACAATTTTTCTTTTGAGATATTATGTTTATTAATTCAGAATAATCTACAGAGATCCTGCTATGCAATTCTTCTTTTGATATCGACAAAAGTTTTAATGTCTCAATAAAATTATCGCAGAAATTTCTGTAAAATTTTTTCTCAATAATTAGCCTTTCTTTTTTGTTTAGACTGGTAAATGAATTCTTAATGTTTTCTGATACCGTTTTTCTACGATATTTTACAACATAATACAACAAATAATAACAGACATCTGATATCAGATACAACAGTCTTAACGGTAGAAGTGAAAACGCATATGATATTTTGTAAAGCATACGTTAGAGTTTAATTTAAAGGTGTATTACATTTATGAAGTATATTTTATGACTAAAACACTTGTTCTTAGAATATTCTAAAATGATATTTTTACTATTTCTCTTCATATTAAAAATTTAAAAAAGAATTTGTTTTGCTTGTATATAAATCATAACCAGTAAATAACAAAATGAGAAACTATTGCTACTACCAAACCTAATAAGAATGTATAGAGCGATATTCTAATAAGTTTGTTTTTTACCTGCAAGATTTGACCTTGATAGTAGAAATCTTTGATCATTGATGTGTACAGATAATCTTTGTCTTGTAATAATTGTAAGAAAGCCCATTCGAAATCACGATAATGCATGTTATGAAAGTTTCCGAAATAGAGTAAGTTTCCTTTTTTACTTCTTATATCTTCTTCGGTAAAGTTTCCTTGTGTTTTATTAGGTGTTATAGAAATAATAGCAAATGCTATGGATATTAAATTAGTTACCGCAAAAATGATTGAAGGAATATTTAAAACTACTTCATTAGAAGATTTACCTATAATACCTCCTAATATTAGAGATAGTATAATTGAGTTTATCGTAATCATTATACGTGCTTTTCCGTCAACCATCTTATTTAAGGTGTAATGGTTTCTTGAGGTATTTCTGAATAAAGTTTGAATGCCTCTATCATCTCTACCCTTAATTTTACCTATATCTTTTTTTAACTTTTTAATTTCTTGATCACTAATTTTTAACTCTTTTTGTAAAATTAAATTTGTATGATTTTTGTGATCCTTTCTTTCTTTTCTTAAAGATTTGTAAAGCTTATCTATTGATGGCTGTACATGGGTTTGACCAAAATGGGTAGTTGTCTTATAATTATCTAAAATACCAAAAAGTGTATCGTACCAATTACTTTTAGATAGTTTAAAATCTTTTAAAATCATCTGCTCATACATTTTTTTTAACCTATCTCTTCCTTGACTGCCAGCAAAATCCATGATGTTAGCATCTGAAATGATTTTAGACTCTAATAATTTTGTTTCGTTAAAAGGAAATGATTCTATAATAATTGTCTTTACTCTATTTACAGTTTCACTATTTAATTTGAATTTTAATCTAAGACTATCTAATATTTCATTTATTGATGTTTCGCTGTCCTTAAAATTTAATGTATTAGCTTTTGTAGTGGCTTGTTCTATGTTTAACACATAATTAGCTAGGTATAAACAATCTATATCAATATTCTCAATTCTATCCTCTTTAATTATTGTGTTAATATTTTTTTCAATTCTATACACTCTACTAATTGTAGTGTATAAATTTTTATCAGATTCTTTATCTATAATTTCAAAAGTATAATCCTTAATGTTATTTACTATTTGAGATATGTTGGTATTTTCTTTCATAAGTTATATGTAATATTACACCTATGATTTATCCTTTTTCAACATTGAAATAACTATGTATATCCCTAGAAGTAATGAAATTGTAAAACCCAAAAAACCAAGAACAGGTATATCATAAATTTTTGGGGGCATATCTGCCAATACTAGTATTGCAGAACCAATTGAAAGTGCTGCTAAAATTATTGCTATTACTAGACGATCTACTGTACTTGCAACTAACTCAATACCTTTTATCTTGTGCGATACTTCTATATCGTTCTCTTTAATTTTGTGAACTATAGATTGTATTTCATTAGGTAAATCCCCTAGAAGTTCTGAAACATTTTGTAGTCTTTTTATACCTTTAAAAAAGTTATATTTTGGGGAAAGTTTTTTTTGGATAACTTCAATAGCATATGGTTCTATTATTTGATAAACATTAATATTTGGGTTTAATTTTCTACCTATACCTTCAATTAATGCAATCCCTTTCAGTAAAAGATAAACGTAATCAGGAAACTCTACTTCATTTTGTTTAAATATTTCTTTTAATTTTTTTATAATTAAGGTTAAATCAATTTTATTTAATGAAGACTCATCCACAATTTCAAAAATTTGATAAACATCTCGTTCTAATTGTTTTTGATTTTTTACAGAATATGATACCGCTATTTTTTTTAGCGTAGATATTAATTTTTTAGCATCCTTATTTATAAGATATTGTAAGAAATCTTCGATATGCTCGATATCTGAAGGCATTAACCTTCCCATAATACCAAAATCTATAAAAGAAATCTCTCCTTTGTATGTTACAAAAATGTTTCCTGGATGTGGGTCTGCATGAAAATAACCATTCTTTAATACTTGTTGCATATACATATCAAAGCCTACCATAGCTACTTGATTAGTATCAAACCCTTGATTTTCTAGTGAAGATATGTCCGTAATCTTAATGCCTTCTATAAATTCTAAACACAGAATATTATTATTAGACAAATGCTTAAATGTTTTATGCACATACAAGTTTTCATCTTCTTGAAAATCTTTTCTGAAACGTTCAATATTATCGAATTCTTGCAAGAATGAAAGTTCTGTATGGATTGATTTTTCAAACGTATGAACAATTTTATATAAATTTATCTTCTTACTTTCTGCATTATAGTTTTCGAGTATTTTGGCAAGGTCTTTCATTATTAAAAGATCTGCTTCTATTGTTTCTTGAATTTTTTCTCTTTTTATTTTTAAGACTACTTTTTCTCCTGTTTTTAATTGCGCTTTAAAAACTTGGGATATTGAAGCTGTTGCAAAAGGTTTTTCATCTATAGATTCAAAAAAATCATCTGGGTTAATTTGTAATTCTTTACCTATTTTTTCTCTTACATTTATAAAATCTTCGCCAGCATTATTTTGAAGTTTTTTTAATTCTGCGGTAAGTTCAGAGGGTAATAAATCATCTCTATCACTAAATAATTGCCCTAATTTTATATAAGTTGGTCCCAAATCTGAAATAGCCATTCTAATACGTGCATAAACAGAAAGTGATTTTATTCTATCTATTTTTTCATTTGCATGAATAAATTTCTTAGGTATTATCTTGTCGATACTACTATGTGAAATAATATCTTCGAATCCATATTTTGAGAGTACCGAAGCTATTTTAATAGTTCTAGTTATTTTATTAGTATTATTTCCCATTATGATTTATATGTTTTGTTTTGCCTATTATAGATTTAACTTGAGCTTTGTGTTGTTTGTGAGACCTTATCTTTAAAAACCAAAGTGCGATGTGGAAACGGTATTTCTATACCTTCTTTATCAAAACGTTTTTTAACACTTTCGTAGAGATCACATTTCATTGCAAATGCTTCTTCAAAATTGTTTGCCCAAGCCCAAGCTCTTAAAGTAACCTCAGAATCATTTAAACCAATAACACGTACCTTTACTTTTTTTTCATTATTATATTTATCTAATTCACTTCTATTGTCTATCAAATATGGATGGCTTTCACATTCTTCTCTTATGATATGTTTTGCCAAATCGATGTCGCTGTCATAAGAAATACCTATTTCAATCCATTGACAACACTTGCGTTCCCCTAAATCATAATTGACTAATTTTTCTTTGTTTATAATGGCATTAGGAATTACTATCATCTTATTTTCATAATCTCTAATTACAGTATGGCGCAATGTAATGTCGGTAACGGTACCTATCATGGTTTGATCTACCTTAATAATATCTCCTATCTTAAAAGGCTTAAACGAAACAATAAAAAAACCGCCTATAAGGTTTGCTAGTGCTTCTTGAGAAGCAACTCCAGCTATAATAGCAATAATACCTGCTCCACTTAAAACGGTTTGAGCTATATCTCTTAATGATGGAAAAGCTAGTATTGCTAATAATGTTCCAAGAAAGTAAACACAAACAATTGCTACATACCTTAAAAACTTATAACTTGTAGCATCTTGTTGTTGTGCTGTCTTTTCTTTTATTTTTTTAGAAAACCATAATTGCACAAAAGAGGCTATTACTAGGGTTAGCACTGCAATAACACCCAAATACAAGACAAGGAAAAAATTGGTTGTGGCCGTCTTATAATGTTCTTCATCGATAAAAATAAAAGCAAGAGCCATAATCCCTAAGACGATCCAAAGTGCATTTAAAATACGTTTGGTTAAATGGATTGTTTTTGGGTCTTCATTAGGGTATTTTTTAAGCGCTAGCTTTTCAAGTTTATTGTGCAATAATTTTGTTAAAAAACGTAAAAACACCACCACAGCAATTACGATAAACATATAAAAAATGGACTGCTTATAGTTGTTGTAAAATTCTATCATATGGTTTTGTTATTATGTCTTAGATAACTTCATAGAATTTTGAAGTTATTTTACTATTAATTTTTCTACTACATTTTCGCCGGTAATAAAATCTTTTCCTGAGAACAAAACATATTTAGCTTTTGTTTTTAGGGAAGTTGAACCTTCTTTAAGTTGAACAAACATGCTATCTAAGTATAGTTTACACTTGTTTATAGTTACATAAACTCTAGGTTTTTCTTTATCACTAAAAGTGAGATAGAATTTTAACTTTGATGATGCTGCCAAATGCATTTCTATAAGATTTGGCGCAATTAATTTCGTAATCATTCCGTAAGCAAATTGCTTTTGAATTTTATTCAATGGTTTTTTAGCACCGTCTTCTGTATAGACTATTCTATACTCATTAATTGGATTCTCAGTGCTAATAAAATCTCCTTCCATATTTGCATCATATACATAAGTATTATAGTTATTACTATGTTGTATATAAAAAAGTCTTGATGCTGTTTTTTCAGGTACCGGGTAATTTTCCTGTGAAAAGAGGATGGAATTAATAAAAAAGCAAAAGAAAAAAGAAAAAAAAGTTTTCATACAAAATTCTATTTGTTTGTTTTCAATAGAAAATAAATTAATCAAGGAAACGTAACAATTCATTCTTTTTTTCTTTAGCATAAACATACCCAGTCTGGTATATTTCATCTGCTTTTTTGAAATCGAAAATTCCATAGTCTCTAATACTTGGTGGTTCTATATATACATCGCATTTATATTTTTGAGTTTCTACAGAGTTGCCAATTGCTATTTGAACTGTTCTTTCAATAATTTGTTTATAACCTATTTTACCTTCTATGGTGTTTATGCGATTTACATTGACGCCAATAATTTTATCGACTTTACCTTCTAAAATATTTACAGGAAAATTATTTAAAATACCACCATCACTAAGGTAGATTCCTTCAAATAAAACAGGTTGAAAAACCAATGGTACACAACAAGAAGCTTTTACAGCTGTGGCTAATGAACCTTCATTAAAAATTTTTAATTTTCCGTTATTCAAATCTGTTGCTGTGATAAATAATGGAATTTCTAATGACTCCAACGTTTCCTGAGCAATATGTTTTTTAATTATATTCTCGAATATATCTGTTGAAAATAATCCTACACCTTGTCGTTTAAATAGGCTTGAATAATTAAAGAATTTTTCAGATTTTCCTATTTTAAAAATTTGTTTAGGCTCAAAGCCTGCTGCATAAAATGCTCCAACTAAAGCACCTGCGCTTGTACCAGAAATAACAGAAGGTTTTATGCCTAACTCTGTTAAATACTGTAACACGCCAAGATGTGCCATACCACGAATACCGCCTCCAGAAAGTGCTAAACCTAGTTTACTCATTTTATTATTTTAAAACAACCCTTGACGTTTTAATGACAAGGATTGTTTTTTATTATAGAGACTTAAACGCTTTTTTTAAATGTTTGTAAGATTGTGATACTTCTTTTTTAAAGTTGTCCAACTTTTCTGTAGCCTGTTCTTTTTCCTCATCAAGTTTTGAAGCAAATTCTTTGAATTTTTCGGTAGCTGCTTCCATACTATTCTTATATTCTTGTGTTAGTTCAACTTTTTTTCCTGATATGTTTTTTTCCAAAAGTTCTAGTTGTAACTTGGATTTTTGAGAAATAGCATTAAATAATTGATTTGTTCTTTTAGTTTGAGGGCTATTTTTAATACTTTTCTTCGCATCATTAATAGCATTAACAATATTTTTCTTTTGCGTTTCAAAAGCTTCTTTTGAATAAGTAACATCTTCATCTAAGTGTTCTTCAATTTTTTCTAAATTGTTTTTTATAAACACCTCTGTTTCTTTAAGTTCGTGAGCTAGTTCAATTTTAACTTCATGAATATTTTTCTTTAAATCTGCTTTTGCCTTTTTAAATTCATCATTCATTTCTGCTTTACCAAGAGAAACTTGAACCGCTAAACGGTCTAATTCTTGTTGATCTTTTATTAGCTTTTCAGCTATTCTTACTCTAATTGGTTTTTGTGATTTTTTTTCCATTTTGTTTATTTTTTAAGGTTAATCTTTTTTTATTTAAAATCTCCAATTGCTTTTTTATAATTGGCTTCACTTATTCGATAATTTGCTTTAGCATCAATAACGTCTGAATATGCTTGCTGCCAAAGCACTTGAGCTTCTAAAACATCTTTTCCTGTTACGGTTCCAGCATCAAAGCGATCTTGATTTAATCTTAAATTTTCATCAGCTTGTTGTAATGATTTTTCTGTAATTTCAACTTTTTGTATTGCCTGTTGAAGCTCTAAATAGGCATTTTGAATTTGAAGTGACAATAATTCTTCGGTTTCTTCCAATTCTAATTTTTGTGCTTCAACTTTAAATTCTTGTTCTTTCACTTTTTGCTTTCTGCTTCCCCAATCAAATATGGGTATGTTGACATTTAACAAACCGTAGTAAGAGGTTAAATCATTACTTCCATCTGTGAAATTAATTTGTTTGCCGTTAGCATAGATTCCGCTTACATTAAGCCCAATTGTTGGCTTTCTATCAGCTTCTAAAATTTTAGATTGTAACTCTTCAATCTCAACAGCTTTTTTAAGCATTTTTATTTCTGGTCTATTATCAATTGCTGTTGATTGTGAAACTTCATCTAATAAAATAACATTATTACTAATAGTGTCCTTTACTAAAAAATCTATGTTGGGCATACCTGTTAATTGTGCCATCTTCAGCTTTAGCAGTTTAAGCCCATCATTTGCCTTTGTTAAATCTAGTTCTGCCTGGTTTAATTGTACTTGTACACGTAAAACATCGTTTTTATATATAATACCGGCATTGTATGAGTTAGTTAAATCTTTTAATAATTCTGTTAATAACGCTTTATATTTATTAGCTAGCTCTACTTTGCTTTTTACATTTATTATTTGCCAATACGTTGTTTCAACATCTAAAAGCACTTCGCTATCTGTTAGTTCTTTTTGTGAAGTATACAAATCCACTGCTGTAGAACTCATTTTTTTAGCCGTGTTTATTTTACCACCTGCATAAATTACTTGAGTTACTCCTAAAGAGGCGTTTGCGAAAAACTCTGGCAGTAATGTATTTATTGGGTCTCCAACATGAACTCCCATACCGCTTGCCTCTACGAAGGGTTTGTCTGATGCATAAACCGATGCCTTTGCAGCTTTAGCTGCTTCAATGGTCTTATCTGCTTTTTTAATTTTTTTATTATTAGATAAGGCCATTGACTTTGCTTCTTCTAAACTCAACAACCTATCTTGGGCTATAGCCTGGTGAAAAGTGGTGAAAACCAACAAAAAAACTAGTGATAGCGTATATTTATGTGTACTCATAATTTGTTTTAAGTTTTTCTAAAACAACTATAGAAACTACTGTCTTATTTAAAAGGGGTAAATTGCTATTAATCTTTTAAAATAGTAGTTCTATAGCCTTTTTCTTTATTTCTTGATTCGTTTTTTTAATTTATGCTTCATCACTTCTAATTTGCGAAGTGTTCTACTCTTCTTTTTAGGTTTATACAAAATGGTTTCAAATACTTCTGCATCAGGATGAGGATGTACTTCATCTGGTTGCGGATTAGCAAATTTGTAATAGAGTATAGGTACTATAAATAAGGTTAATACCATAGAAACTATTAAACCAACTGCTAATACACTTCCTAAAGGTGCCCATAGTGGTGATTTACCAATAATCATAGGTACAACACCAATAGCTGCTGCTGCAGATGTTAAAAAGATTGGACGCATTCGTCTTTTACCTGAAGCTTTAGCCGCAGCTTTTACGGTATAACCGTGTTCTAACACCAACTCATCTGCATAATCCACCAAAATAATTCCGTTTCTTACTACGATACCTATTAAACTGATAATTCCCATAAAAGCCGTAAAACCAATTGGATTACCTGTAAGTAACAGCCCCAAGAATGCTCCTAATAAACTCAACGGAAATGTTGCTAAAACAATTAATACTTTTGTAAAATCCTTAAATTGAAATAAAAGCACTAAAAAGATGAGTATTAAACTTATACCTAAAGATGCCATCATGTGTGGTGCAGTTTCATTAGTGCTTTCGTACTCACCTCCATAGTTGATTGATATGCCGTCTGGTAATTGTAATGCATTAATTTTAGGCATAATATCATTCTGTATTGTGGCAGCTTTTATACCCAATTGTGCTTCAGCTCTAACCGTTAATGTTCTTAAACCATTCCTATGTGTAATGGCTCCTGTATGCCATTCAGGTGTAATGTCTGCCACTTCTCTTAAAGGCACTTTTGTACCAAATACTGTAGGTATGTTTAAAGCTCCTAAATCGTTAAAATTTTCACGGTTTTCAGCATCAAAACGTAAAAGAATATCAATAGCTTTATCTCCTTCATATAACGTAGAAACTGGATATCCTTTTAAGCCTGCTCCCAAAGTTTGCGAAACCATTGCATTTGTTACTCCTAAACGATTTGCCTTATCGTCATTTAAATTTACTTTTACTCCATAATAATCATCTTGATACGATGTTCTTACCCAGTTTGTACCTTGTGCATCTTCTAAAATTGTTTTTACTTGCTCAGCTACTTGTTTTTGCTTGTTTAAATCCTCACCTACAATTCTTACTTCAACAGGTGCTGGTGTTTCTTTCATTGAAAGTTGCCTTATACGTATATAACCATCTGGAACAAAACCTTCGAATTTTTTAATGTATTCATCTGCCAATTCTTGTGTAGCTTCTTTACCTGTTGTAGTGATAAATATTTGGGCAAAGTTTTTACGAGGAAATTCTGGTGCATACGTAGAATGAAATCTTGGGGAACTAGTACCAACAAAACTAGCTACACCCAAAACTCTTTCATCTTGTTTTATTTCATTCTCAACACGTGTTACTACATCTTCCGTTTGTTTTAAATTTCCTCCATTAGGTAACCAAACTTCTATGTTAAACTGATTTCTTTCTGCAGTTGGAAACAATTCCTGCTCTAATCCCATTGCTACTAAAACTGCTAATACAACAGATAAAAAACCAATAAATAATGTTGCTTTTGGCCATCTAAAGCTATAATCTAATGCATTGTTAAATACATGCTGCAACCTATCTAACATACTTTTTTTATCTCCATCACTTACCTTGTGTTTTAATCCTTTTTTTATAAAGACATAGCACATATATGGTGTTAACAATAATGCTACTAACAACGAAGCAAATAGTGCAACAGCAACAGCAATAGGTAAAGCTTGTATAAATTCCTTAGCTAAGCCATTTAAGAAAAAAGCTAATGGTAAGAAAGCAAAAATAATTGCCATGGTTGCTGTAAAAATTGGCACCATTAATTGAGTAGCACTTTGCCAAGCAGCTGTCCATCTATCTTCTCCTTCATCTAATTTTTCAATGTAATTATCTACAACTACAATGGCATTATCCACTACCATACCCAATACTATAATTAAGGCTGCTAATGTTACCTGATGAATTTCTATACCAATAACATTTAAAACTCCAAATGTTATAACAATAGCTATAGGACATGCCACTGCCGAAACTATTGCCACCCTGAATGGTAATAACAGAATTACCACAATAATTACTGCTACAATTGCAATAACAAATTCTAGCATAAAGTGGCTAATACTTCCTTTTACAACTGAAGGCTGATCTACAATAGTAGTAACTTGAACATCTTGAGGTAATTGTTTTTTTACTTCATTGATTTTTTCTGTTATTTTCTCTCCAAATTGGACGATGTTATTACCTGGTTGCATCTCTACAGTTAACATCATTACTTTTTGATCATCAACTTTAATAAAGCTTGACACTTCTTCGTAACGACGTTCAATAGATGCCACATCTTTTAAGCGAACCACTTTACCATCTGGACTACTATACACAATTTGATTACCTAAATCAGCTTCATTTTTATATTGATTTTTGGCAAAAACAGAGACCTCAGAATCTTCTAAAGTAATACCACCAGAATATCCAGTATTATTTTGCATTTGAATAACTTGAGCAATAGTTGAAAAATCGAAACCATATTGTTTCATTTTTTCGTCTTGTACCGTTACGTAAATCTGCTGTTTTTGTCCTCCATAACGTTTTATTTTTGATGTTTCGTTAATGGTTTTTAAACCATCTTCTAACTCATCTAAATACGTTTCAATTTCTGCATAACTGCGTCCTGGTGCGGAAACTGTTATCATTTGTGCAACTACGTCTCCAAAGTCACTATTTACTATTGGGCCAATCATTCCTTGAGGAAGTGTGTAATTTTGCCTAAATGTGGTATTTAAACCATGTTGTAAAGTCGCCCAAAAACCATCAGTATCTTTTACATTTTCATTTAACTCAACTGTTACAATTACTTGTCCTTCTTTTGTTTCAGAAATTGTTTTTTCCTTTCTAACCTCCTCAAAACCAAATAAAAACTGTTCAATCTGATTGGTTAATTGTTGTTCTACCTGCAACTCGTCTGCGCCAGGAAAAGCTGCTATTACCAAACCTTTACGAACCGTAATTTGTGGATCTTCACTTCGAGCCATAGTCGCTAAAGCATATATTCCCAAAATCATTAACAATATCGTAAGTACAATGGTTACCTGACGGTATTTCATTGCAGCCTCTATAAAGTTTATTTTTACTTTTTTCATCATCTTATTCAGTTCTTTTATAGAGACACTGTTTGCCCGTCTTTTAAATTTTTGTTTCCTGCGATTACAACCGAATCACCTATTGACAAGCCCTTGGTAACTATTACTTCATTTCCTTTAAAACCACCAAGAGACACCCTTTTTTTAATGGCTTTATTTTCCTTTATGACAAATACATATAGTATATTGTTAGCATCTCTTATAATACTTTCTGAAGGAACTGTAATAACATCTACAGTATTACCTGTATTGATTTTTATATTACTAATCATTCCTGGTAATAGTTTATCTTCCTTATTGTCAAGGCGAACTTTTACATTAAAAGTTCTGGTTACAGCATCTGCACTTGGATTTACAATAGCTACTTTACCATTAAAAGTTTCATTTAATGAAGAGATTTCAACTTTAGCGTCTGTACCTATTTTGAGTTTAGATATTTCAGATTCAGTAATAGAAGCCTTAGCGTATACTTTATCTGTTTTCATTACAGTAAAAGCAGGAACACCGGGCGCTGCTGTAGCACCTATTTCTGTCATTTTAGCAGTAATCATTCCAGAAAAAGGGGCATAAAGTTTAGTATCTGCTAAATTTTTTGCTGCTAAATTTTTGTTTGCGTTTGCTTGCGCTACAGCCACTTTAACTGCAATAAAATCACGTTCTGGCAAGCTCCCTTTTTGAAATAAACTATTTAATCTTTTGAAGTTATCATTTGCTTGTTCTAAACCAGCATTTGCAATATCAAATGCATTTTTATAAGTAGTTTGGTCTATTGAGGCTAGTAACTGCCCTTTTTTTACTTTTTGACCCTCTTGCACATAAACTTTTGAAATTCTGCCAGGAACTGAGAAACCTAAAGATACTGTGTTGTCTGCTTCAATGGTTCCGCTATATGTTAGGGATTCCTTTTCTACTGTTGACTGAATTTTTTTAACAGTGACCTTGGGAATCACAACTTCTTTTACAGTTTCCTTTTTTTCTGAACAACCTACTAATAATAAAGCCAAAGTTGTAAAGGTGATAATTTGCTTCATATTTATTGCTATAATTTTATAATAATAGGTTACAAAAGTCCTATTATTGATATAATTACAACAGGTCTACAAAAGGGGAAAATTGGTCAAAATCAGTTATTTTTATTAAAAAAAATAAAAAAAATGCACTATTAAGGAAGTTTGTTGGTCAAAACTTAACTTTTAAACTTAATCTCTCTGAACTTAGAAGGTGAGTAACCCGTGTGTTTTTTGAAATATTTACCAAAGAAAGATTGGTCACTAAATTGAAGCTCGTTTGCAACTTCCGAGATTGATAAGGTTTGATTTTTTAACAGTAGTTTTGCCTCCATTATTACCGCTTCATCAATTAATTGACTTGCTGTTTTTTTTGAAATAATTTTTAAAATCTTAGACAAATAACCTGGTGTTAAACATAAAATATCTGCATAAAATTGAACTGTTCGTTCTTGTTTAAAATTTTCATTTAACAATTTCAAAAAACGAAGTGCTAATTTTTCCTGTCTTGTTAAATTTGCTTCTAGATTAGGAAACTGTATCTTTAATAATGAAGCGTAATGATACATTAATAAGTTAAAACTATGAGTTATTATCTCATTATTATATGGGTTATTTTTTCCAAGTCGATTATTTTTTTCTAAAATTTTTGAAACAGAAATAAACGTTTTTAAATCCTCCTTAGATAATTTTAACTTGGGGATACTATTTGCCGTAAAAAAGTCTAAAGTATCAATATCATTTTTGTTAATTGAGTTTCTCAATATAAAATCAACATTAAAGCTAATAGTTGCTATTTCAAGATTTTTGCTCATTTCTTGAATATGAGTAACCGTTTGTGGATTTATAACTATTATCTCTGAATTTTTTATAGTATATCTCAGTAGATTTAATTGGATTTTTAAACTTCCCTTAACTACTAGTAAAAAAGCATAAGAATTACCTCTAAAAGGATAACCTATAGGAATTTCTTTAAACTTATTTTTTGATAAATGAACATGTAATCCATTTTCTTCTTGTGGTATATCACCAATAATTTCGACCAAGTCAACTATTGTAAGACTTTTTATTGAAGATTGTGGATACATTTTGAGTAGATTTTGTACTCAAATATACTGTATTATTTTATTTTGATTTAGAATGAATCTTTTGATTGTTTTTATTAATCATCTTAATCTTTAAAGCATTAATATCTTCACTTACTTTTCTTTCAATAACTCTTGCATAAATTTGAGTAGTTGCAATTTTTGTATGACCTAATAATTTTGAAACCGTTTCTATGGGAACGCCGTTACTTAAAGTTACTGTAGTTGCAAAAGTGTGTCTAGCGATGTGAAAAGTTAGGTTCTTTTTGATTTTGCATAAATCTGCTATTTCTTTTAAATAAGCGTTTATCCTTTGATTAGATAATCTAGGAAGTATTCCATTATTCGCAACAACTCTTGGATGGTTTTCATATTTAAAAACTAGCTCTAATGCCTTATCTAGAAGTGGGATTTTTACATTAGTCTTTGTTTTCTGCCTTTTAGTAATTAACCAGTCGTTACCATCAATACCTTTAACAATATTATCTCTGGTAAGATTATTTAGATCTATATAAGAAATACCAGTATAGCAACTAAATACAAATAAATCTTTAACTATGTTTAGTCTATTAACAGGACTGTGAAAGTTTTCTAATTTCAATAATTCACTTTCAGAAAGGAACTCTCTTTCTCTCTTTTCAAAAGAACTCTTAAACCTTACAAAAGGATCTCTGTCTATCCATTCTAAATGGTATGCCATAGTAAGCATTTTACGCAACCTCTGTAAATGTTTCATTGCAGTATTATTACTGATTTTTCGTTGGTGGTCTGTGGGTTCGTGTGCTTTTAAATAGTATTCAAAATCTACAATAAAAGAATAGTCTAAATTTGATAAGTAGATATTGTCTGTTTTGATTTTTTTAGACAAAAAGGATTTCAAGTAATTTTGAGTTGTCTTGTAGTGCCTCATTGTGTCTTTGTGAAGATTTTTGCTCATAGTGGTATTGTGGTATTCGAAAAGCTCTAGTAAACTTCTGTGTTGTTCGTCTTCCCCTAAATATCGAGCTTTAATAGCTTGAGCATTTATAAGCTTGTTTTCGCTCAATAGTTGTTCGTAAGCCAAGTAAATTTGGCTACGAACTTGTTCTAAAAATCTATTAAATAATTTGGCTTCTTGGTTGCTGCCTTTTAGTTTGCTCTTTGCAGAATCCCATTCGGATAAAATGACTTTTCGCTTTAAACTGATGTTAACTCTTTTACCGTTTACAGTTACTCTAGCATAAACCGGTACCTGGTTGTTATTTAATCGTGAAGTGTTAACCCAAAATAGAAGGGAAAATGTTGACCGAGTTCTCATAATTGTCGTCTTTTAGTTAAACATTACTCAAAGACGAAAGTCAAATCAACTACTTGAATTACAGTTTTTTACATCTTATTCGGTCAACACTTTTTGAACATTTATTTGTTGACCGATTAGCGACCATAAGATATTAAATTTTATCAAATTTTATGATGCCCTAAAAACTAGAAAACCTTGCAAATCATATAGTTTGCAAGGTTTTGACACACATTGAATGTGCTTCTAGTGATCGCGACAGGATTCGAACCTGTGACCGTCTGCTTAGAAGGCAGATGCTCTATCCAACTGAGCTACGCGACCGATAAAATGTCGGGGTGGCAGGATTCGAACCTGCGACCTCCTGCTCCCAAAGCAGGCGCGATGACCGGGCTACGCTACACCCCGAAATGGTTATCGTTTTTTGCGGAGAGACCGGGATTCGAACCCGGGCATCCCGAAGGATGACAGCTTAGCAGGCTGCTGCATTACCACTCTGCCACCTCTCCTATTTAATGTAATGAACTTTGCAATAAAATTGCGGATGCAAATGTAAGATTTCATCTTATAGAACACAACAATTTTACTGATTTTTTTGAAATTTTATTCCGGATACTCAATTCTTAAATGGTAAATGTTTGCTAACTTGCGTTTTAGCACTTTTTTAATAGCTTCGATTTCTTTAAATGTAATATCTGCATTTAAAAATTGACCTTCGTCTTTTTGTTTATTTATGATGTTTTCTACAAAATTATCAATCTTTGCAGAGGTAGGTTCTTTTAAACTTTTAGATGCTGCCTCTACACTATCACACATCATAAGTATTGCTGTTTCCTTACTAAATGGTTTTGGTCCAGGGTAGGTAAATTCTTCAATATTAACATCTTCGTTGTTAGCTTTTTCTTTCATATAGAAATAATATACCTGACTTGTTCCGTGATGTGTTCTTATAAAATCAATTACTCTGTCTGGTAAGTTATTTTTCTTAGCTATTTCAATGCCGTTAATGACGTGATTTATTATAATTTGAGCACTTTCTTTTGGAGATAACTCGTCATGACTATTAATTCCTGAAGATTGATTTTCAGTGAAATAAGTTGGATTTTTCATTTTTCCAATGTCATGGTATAAAGCTCCTACTCTAACCAACATAGCATTTGCATTAATTTCATTTGCAGAAGCTTCAGCTAAATTAGCAACGTTTAATGAATGATGAAAAGTACCTGGTGCTTTATTTGAAAGTTCTTTAAGAAGCTTCGAGTTTGTATCTGATAGCTCGAGCAAAGACACATCGGAAACTAATCCAAAAAGCTTTTCATAAATATAAATTAAGGGTTGCACAAATAGCGTAGCTAAACCGCAAAGTATAAAAAGAACAAAAGTTTGTGTATGTATATTTTCTACACTTGCTTCATGTATTACAAAAAATGCAAAATAAGCAATGATATAAATTAGTGTAATTTGACCAACAGAAATGAATAAATTAGCTCTTTTATAAAGCTCTGACACCGTTAATATGGTTACGATTCCTGCAATAATTTGCAAAAACATATACTCATAACTATTAGGTACTATTGAACCCAACAATAATACTGTAACAACATGAGAAAAAAGACCTAATCTTGCATCGAAAAACGCCTTTAAAACTAACGGTAAGATGGCTATTGGCACAATGTAAACATATTCTGATTTATAACTTACTACTAAAGTGGTTAGTAAAACTACAACTAGAATGTTGAAGAAAATGAAAGTAACTTTTGTGTTATTGTTATACACATCAATTCTATACTTTCTTATAAATAATAGCAGCATTAATAAGGCTAAAGCAACTAATAATGTATATGCAAAAACTATCCAATAATAGTTGGATTTAGTCCAGTCTTTAGACTCATATTCATTAACTAAAGAGGTTAATATTTGATATTTATTATCGTTAACAATTTCACCTTTTGAAATGATTAATGTCTCTTTTTCAATCATTCCTCTATTAACAGAAATGGATTGCAAAGCCTCATTTAAAACATTTTCTGTTAAGGTTTTATCATAAGTCAAGTTTGGTTTTATAATATTGAAAAACAGCGCTATAATCGAGTTGATTTCTTTAGAAGTAAACACATCTTTTAGTTCATTTTCAACAGTAGATTTTACTTCAGATTGATTAAAAAGACTTTTAAAATTTGTTGTTTCTTTTTCAACATTATTTTCAAGTATAATTACTGTTTTTTCAGGGTTTAACTTGATATTTTCACTTAAAATTCCAAATTCATAAAATTCATCTAAAATTTGACTACTTTTTTCTTTTAAAAGATTATAATTATGAATTGAATCTGAAAAAACATTGCTGAAAGATTTTTCAAAAGCATTAAAAACAGTAGGTTTTACTTTTGCATCTCTATTAAAATATGCTGTAGATTGACTTTTTAAAAGATCTTTTTCTTTATCTATTTCAGCCTGGTTTTTCTTTATTGCAAAGTTAAAAGGTGCGTAAAGATTTTCGGTTTGCCAAGGTTTTCCTTTTTCAAAGTTATATTTAAAACGACCACTTTTAGGAAATAAAAACACAATTAAAAAAGTAGTAGCTATAAATAGTAATACTTTATATATGTTAGAATGGTTTTTGTAAAAAATATTTATGTTGTTGTTCATACAATAAACTGTAGTTTTTCAAATGTAATAAATAAATACAGTTTTGATTAGTTATAATGCACAGAATGGTCTAAATTTTATTAAAAAATTAGTAATTTCGTGGACAGAATAAAAACAAACAAATATATGAGTAAAGAAGTTGTAATTGTCTCGGCTGCAAGAACGCCAATAGGTAGTTTTTTAGGTGCTTTAAGTACTATACCTGCTCCTAAGTTAGGTGCTGTAGCTATAAAAGGTGCATTAGATAAAATTAATTTAAAACCAGAATTAGTTGATGAAGTTTTAATGGGTAATGTAGTACAAGCTGGTACTGGACAAGCACCAGCAAGACAAGCAGCTATTTATGCTGGTATACCAGATACCGTACCATGTACAACTGTTAATAAAGTTTGCTCTTCTGGTATGAAAGCAGTTATGCAAGCCGCACAAAGTATTGCTTTAGGTGACACAGAAATAGTTGTTGCTGGTGGTATGGAGAATATGAGTTTGATTCCTCATTATTTACACGCAAGAACAGGTACTAAATTTGGTCCAGCAAGTTTAATTGATGGTATGCAAAAAGATGGTTTAGTAGATGCTTACGACCAAAATGCAATGGGTGTTTGCGCTGATGATTGTGCTACCGAATATAATTTTTCAAGAGAAGATCAAGACGCATTTGCTATACAGTCCTACACAAGATCTGCAGCAGCTTGGGATGCAGGAAAATTTGATAATGAAGTCGTTCCTGTAGAAGTACCTCAACGTCGCGGAGAACCAATAGTTGTCTCTAAAGACGAAGAATATACAAATGTAAAAATTGAAAAGATACCGGCATTACGTCCTGCTTTTACAAAAGAAGGAACTGTAACAGCTGCTAACGCTTCTACAATAAATGATGGTGCTGGCGCAATGGTTTTAATGAGTGCAGATAAAGCAAAAGAATTAGGCTTAACGCCTTTAGCTACTATTAAATCATACGCTGATGCTGCACAAGAGCCAAAATGGTTTACTACTGCTCCTGCAAAAGCACTACCAAAAGCATTAGATAAAGCAGGAATAAAATTAGAAGATGTTGACTTTTTCGAATTTAACGAAGCATTTTCTGTTGTAGGATTAGCAAACATGAAGATTTTAGGTTTATCTGACGACAAAGTAAACGTTAATGGTGGCGCAGTATCTTTAGGTCATCCGTTAGGCTGTTCTGGTGTAAGAATACTAATCACTTTATTAAATGTATTAGAACAAAATGACGCAAAAATTGGTGCAGCAGCTATCTGTAATGGTGGCGGTGGCGCATCTGCTTTAGTCTTACAACGTCAGTAAATTCAAATAATGCAATACGGAATTTGTAATTTAAGCATTGTTCCTTTAAGATTAGAAGCATCAGACACAAGTGAAATGGTTTCACAAGTCATATATGGTGATGTTTTTAAAGTTTTAGAGCAACGAAAAAAATGGAGTAAAATCAGACTAGCTTTCGATAAATATGAAGGTTGGATTGATAACAAACAATATTTAGAAATTACAGAAGAAAATTATACCGACTTAAACAATCAGCCTTTAAAAACCACAACAGATTTAGTAGAGTTTATCCAAGATGAACACGAGCAACTAAACACTATTGTATTAGGATCTTGTATTAACGGAACAAGTTTATTAAATCATAAATATGAAGGTCTTTTTGTTGAAAACAAACAACCTAAAAGCCATTTAATTGAAACTGCTTTTAAATACTTAAACGCTCCATATCTTTGGGGCGGAAAAACACCTTTTGGTATAGATTGTAGTGGTTTTACTCAAATGGTTTATAAGCTTAATGGTTATAAGTTATTACGCGACGCTTCACAACAAGCAACACAAGGCGAAGCTTTAAGTTTTATTGAAGAAAGTGAGCCTGGAGATTTAGCGTTTTTTGATAATAATGAAGGTCAAATAATCCACGTTGGAATAATAATGCAAGATAATTATATTATTCATGCTCATGGAAAAGTTAGGATTGATCGTTTAGATCATTCTGGTATCTATAATGCTGAAAGGCGCATGCATACACACAAACTTAGGGTCATTAAAAAGATAATATAACTAAAAAAGCCTCCTGAATAGGAGGCTTTTTTAGTGCTTTTATATAAAGATAAGTTAGTTACCTTCTAATTCTTCTGTTATAGCTTTTGCTTTAGCAGTCTCACCTAAAGCATTGTAAATATTCTTTAACTGCTCTAAAATTGAATTTGGAACTTTAGAATTATTGTTTTTAAAGTCAACTAAAGTTTGAGCTGCTTGCTCAAATAAAGAAGCCTTTTTCTTCTTAAGCTCTTCGTATTTTAAGTCATCTGCTCTACTATTACCTAAAGAGTTCATTTGTTCTACTAAAGAGTTTCCTTCTTCAAGATACGATGTTGATAAATTTAAAGCAGCATTGGCATTAGTTGGATCTAACCTCATTACATTATCAAAAGATTCTCTTGCCTTTTCAATTTCTTTATTATTCATATAAATTACACCAACATTATAGTGCAAATCTGCATTATTAGGCTCTTTTTCAATAGCTTTTTGTAAAATTGACTGAAACTTTTTTTCTTCTCCCATCTCAAAGTAAATATTTGCTTCATTTATTAATAAATTAACATCATCAGGATTTTCTTGTTTAGCTTTTTCTATAGCAGCTAAAGCTTTATCTTTTTCACCTTTGTTAATATATATTAATGCTATGTTTCTTGTTATTTCCGAAGCTCTAGATTCTGTTTGTCTTTCTCCTGGCTTTTCATGTGTTCCTAATCTAACATAATTATCTCTTACATTCTTTGCAAGAACTTCTTCTTCACCACTTGCTTTGTTAGTAGCATAATATTCTGTTTGAACACCTGTGTATCCTAATTTATCTAACTCTAAATATGATTCTAAAGCGTTATCAAAATCCTGAGCACCTATGTAGCTAACTGCAGTATAATATAAATAATCTTGAGCATCAGGATTAACAGCATACATCATTTTAAAAATCTCTGCTGCTTGATTAAATTTTTTCTCAGAATAGAAATTATTAGCTTTAGTTAATAAATCATTTTCTAGAACTCTTTTAAACTCAGTACCTTCAGAACCTACTTTAAGCACATTCTCAATAGCCTTTTTTGTATCAACATTATTTGATGTCCCATTAGCATAGTATGCTTGTGCTGCTGCTAGGTAATAATCTTCTTTTAAATTATCATCCATAGCAGACACTTGTGAATCTAATTGCGTTGCTAAAGCTTTAGCTTCTGCGTAATTATCTTTTTTTACTGCTTTTTCTAATGCTTTAACTTCTTTTTTTTGTGCAAAAGTGAAAACAGATACAAATAATGCTAAAGCAATTATTACTTGTTTTTTCATTTTTAGTTTGTGTTTTAATTTTTATAAATTATTTATTCTTCTTCATTAGTATCAAGAGTTGTGCCAGCTTCTGTATTTGCCGTATCCTCTAAGTTTTCAATATCTAATTCTTCTTCATCTTCATCTTTCATTACTTTAGCAACAGCTGCAATAGAATCATTTCCTTTTAAGTTGATTAACTTAACACCTTGAGTAGCTCTACCCATTGTTCTTAAGTTTTCTACTGCTAAACGAATTGCAATTCCAGACTTATTGATAATCATTAAGTCATCAGAATCTGTTACGCTCTTAATAGCTACTAAGCTTCCTGTTTTTTCTGTAATTGAAATAGTTTTAACTCCTTTTCCTCCTCTATTTGTGATACGGTAAACTGCCTCTCCATCTTCTGGATCGTCAATAAATGTACGTTTACCATAACCGTTTTCTGAAACAACTAAAACTGTTTCTTCTTGAGGATTTTCTATAGTTACCATGCCTATTACTTCATCATCTTTAGTTCCTAAAGTAATTCCTCTTACTCCTGAAGCATTACGTCCCATTGGTCGTGTTTTTGCTTCTTCAAAACGAATAGCTTTACCAGACTTTAATGCAAGCATTACTTGGCTGTTACCAGTTGTTAGCTTTGCTTCTAGTAACTCATCATTATCTTTAATAGTAATTGCATTGATACCATTTGTACGTGGTCTAGAATATTGCTCTAAAGCTGTTTTCTTAACCTGACCTTGTTTTGTTGCCATTATGACATAGTGAGAGTTAATGTAATCCTCATCTTTCAGGTCTTGAGTACAGATAAACGCCATTACTTTGTCATCTTGCTCAATATTAATTAGGTTTTGAATTGCTCTACCTTTAGATGTTCTTGAACCTTCAGGGATTTCGTAAACACGCATCCAGAAACATTTTCCTTTTTGAGTAAAGAATAACATATACTGGTGGTTTGTTCCAACAAATAAATGCTCTAAAAAGTCTTCATTTCTTGTTGTTGAAGCTTTTTGTCCAACACCACCTCTATTTTGTGTTTTGTACTCAGTTAAAGATGTACGTTTGATATATCCTGCATGAGAAATAGTAATTACTACTTGCTCATCTGGAATCATATCTTCAATACTTAAATCGCCTCCTGCATATTCTATTGTAGAACGACGCTCATCACCATACTTATCTTTTACTTCGATAAGTTCTTCTTTGATAATGTCCATACGACGCTCTTTCTTGTCTAAAATATCTTTTAAATCAGCAATAGTCTTGATAATTTCTTCATATTCACTACGAAGTTTATCTTGTTCAAGACCTGTTAACTGACGAAGACGCATATCTACAATAGCTTTAGCTTGAATCTCTGAAAGCTCAAAGCGATCCATTAATTTTTGTCTTGCTTCATCTGCATTAGAAGATGCTCTAATGATTGTAATAACTTCATCTATATTATCTGAAGCTATAATTAAACCTTCTAAGATATGTGCACGCTCTTCTGCTTTGCGTAATTCATATTTAGTACGTCTTACTACAACATCATGTCTATGCTCTACAAAGTGATAGATTAAGTCTTTTAGGTTTAAAAGCTCTGGTCTACCGTTTACTAATGCAATATTATTTACACTAAAAGATGATTGTAAAGCTGTGTATTTATATAACTTATTTAATACGATGTTTGGTATTGCATCACGTTTAAGCACGTAAACGATACGCATTCCGTTACGGTCAGACTCATCACGAATTGTAGAAATTCCTTCTAATTTTTTATCGTTAACTAAATCAGCAGTCTTTTTAATCATATCTGCTTTGTTAACTTGATAAGGTATTTCTGTAACAACAATACATTCTCTTCCGTTAACTTCTTCTACATTCGCCTTACCACGCATAACAATACGTCCGCGACCTGTATGAAATGCTTCTTTTACACCATCATAGCCATAGATTGTTCCTCCTGTTGGAAAATCTGGAGCTTTGATGTGCTGCATTAACTCATCAACTTCAATGTCGTTATTATCTATATACGCAACTGTACCGTCTACAACTTCTGTTAAATTATGTGGTGGCATATTTGTTGCCATACCTACTGCAATACCAGAAGCACCGTTAATTAATAAACCAGGAATACGTGTTGGTAAAACGGTTGGTTCTTCTAAAGTATCATCGAAGTTTAACTTGTGGTCTACAGTTTCTTTATCGATATCTGCCAACATGTCTTCAGATATCTTGCGCATACGCGCTTCTGTATAACGCATTGCTGCTGGACTATCTCCATCTACAGAACCAAAGTTACCTTGACCATCAATTAACATATAACGTAGACTCCATTCTTGAGCCATACGCACCATTGTATCGTATACTGAGGTATCACCATGTGGGTGATACTTACCTAAAACTTCTCCAACTATTCTTGCAGATTTTTTATGCGCCGTGTTAGATCTAACACCTAATTCATGCATACCGTAAAGTACACGTCTGTGTACTGGTTTTAAACCATCTCTTACATCTGGTAAAGCACGTGACACAATGACTGACATTGAATAATCAATGTAAGCCGATTTCATTTCATCTTCAATGTTAATCGGAATGAGTTTTTCTCCTTCTGCCATATATAATTTAATTTGTTATGTTCATTATTTCAAAACACGCTAATATAAAACTTTCGTTAGTAATGGTAAGCCTTTTACTTGGTTTTTTTAACGATTTTTATTAACAATTTTAGCCTGTTTTTTAGTTAATAACTTAATACCTGTTTATTTGGAGATTATTCTTACTTTCAAACCATAAACAATTAACATATTATTTAAGGTATAGTTTTTGCCATTACTAATTATGTTTACTATTTTTAAAGCAGAAAGGAATTTAATATGGATGATAATTTTTCACCAAGAGTAAAAGATGTAATAGCCTACAGTAAAGAAGAAGCTCTTCGTTTAGGGCATGACTTTATAGGTACAGAACATCTAATGCTTGGTCTTTTAAGAGACGGAAATGGTAAGGCTATAAATATTTTAAACGCGTTAGATATAGATTTAAACCATCTAAGGCGAAAAGTAGAAATATTAAGCCCTGCAAACCCAAATACCTCAATAACTTCTAATGAAAAGAAAAACTTGCATTTGACGCGACAAGCAGAACGCGCATTAAAGACTACTTTTTTAGAAGCTAAACTTTTTCAAAGTACATCAATAAATACGGCGCATCTTTTATTATGTATTTTAAGAAACGAAAATGATCCTACTACAAAGCTTTTAAATAAGCTTAAAGTAGACTATGATAATGTAAAAGAACAATTTAAGTCAATGATTACAAACGACGACAATTTTGAAGACATCACAGGAAGTCCAAAAGCTGAATTTCCTGATGACGATGCACAACAAGACGATGCATCAAAAGATATATTTAATTCGCCTTCATCAAAAAGCAACAAAAAATCAAAAACTCCGGTTTTAGATAATTTTGGTCGCGATTTGACTGCTATGGCAGAAGAAGGAAAATTAGATCCAGTAGTTGGACGTGAAAAAGAGATTGAAAGAGTATCTCAAATCTTATCACGTCGTAAAAAGAACAATCCTCTATTAATTGGAGAACCTGGTGTTGGTAAGTCTGCAATTGCAGAAGGTTTAGCTAACAGAATTGTAAGTAAAAAAGTATCTAGAATACTATTTAATAAACGTGTAGTTACTTTAGACCTTGCTAGCTTAGTTGCAGGCACGAAATACCGTGGACAGTTTGAAGAGCGTATGAAAGCGGTAATGAATGAACTTGAAAAGAATGATGACGTTATACTTTTTATAGATGAAATTCATACCATTGTTGGTGCTGGTGGCGCAACAGGAAGTTTAGACGCTTCGAACATGTTCAAACCTGCATTAGCACGTGGCGAAATTCAATGTATAGGTGCAACTACTCTAGACGAGTATAGACAATACATTGAGAAAGATGGTGCTTTAGAGCGTCGTTTTCAAAAAGTAATAGTAGAACCAACAACAGTAGAAGAAACTATTCAAATTCTTAACAATATTAAAGCTAAATACGAAGATCATCACAATGTAGAATATACAGATGAAGCTATTGAAGCTTGTGTTAAGTTAACCAATAGATATATGACAGATCGTTTCTTACCAGACAAAGCTATTGATGCTTTAGATGAAGCTGGCTCTCGTGTTCATATAACTAATATTGATGTTCCTAAACAAATTCTAGAATTAGAGAAAAAACTAGAAGAAGTTAGAGAAACTAAAAATTCTGTTGTTAAAAAACAGAAATACGAAGAAGCGGCTAGATTACGTGATGACGAAAAACGTCTTGAAAAGGATTTAGCAATAGCTCAAGAAAAATGGGAAGAAGAAACCAAATTACATCGCGAGACCGTAACAGAAGATAATGTTGCTGATGTTATTTCTATGATGACAGGCGTTCCTGTTAACAGAATAGCACAAACAGAAAGCAATAAATTAGCTCAATTACCAGAACTAATTAAAGGAAAAGTGATTGGTCAAGACGATGCTGTTGCTAAGGTTGTTAAAGCAATACAACGTAACCGTGCTGGATTAAAAGATCCAAATAAGCCAATTGGGTCATTTATATTTTTAGGACAAACAGGTGTTGGTAAAACACAATTAGCTAAAGTGCTTTCTAAGCAATTATTTGATAGTGAAGAGTCATTAATTAGAATAGATATGAGTGAATACATGGAAAAATTCGCTATTTCTAGATTGATTGGTGCACCTCCAGGATACGTTGGATATGAAGAAGGTGGACAACTTACCGAAAAAGTTAGACGTAAACCTTATTCTGTAGTTCTTTTAGATGAAATTGAAAAAGCACATCCAGATGTATTTAATATGTTACTTCAAGTATTAGATGATGGTTATTTAACGGATAGTTTAGGCAGAAAAATTGACTTTAGAAACACTATCATTATCATGACATCTAATATTGGTGCCAGAAAATTAAAAGATTTTGGTACAGGTATAGGTTTTGGTACATCTTCTCAAAAAGCTCAAGAAGATGCAAATGCAAGAAGTGTTATTGAAAATGCACTAAAGAAATCGTTTGCTCCTGAGTTCTTAAATAGAATTGATGACGTTATAGTATTTAACGCTTTAGAACAAGAAGATATCAATAAAATTATTGATATTGAATTAGAAAAATTATTAATGCGCATTGACGGTTTAGGTTACAAATTAAAACTTACTAAGGCTGCAAAAACATTTATTGCAGAGAAAGGTTTTGATAAGCAATATGGCGCTAGACCGTTAAAAAGAGCTATTCAAAAATATATAGAAGATGCTTTAGCTGAAGAAATAATTACTTCAAAGCTAAAAGAAGGAGACAAAATAGTTATGGACTTAGATAAAGACTCTAATGAAATTGTTATTTCTATACAATCTTCAGAAGAAGCTAAGTAAAAAATTAAACTTTAATACTAAAAATGCCTGTTAATTGTAAGATTAACAGGTTTTTTTTATATATTTAATAAGAGTTTAATAGCAACCAACATGTCAAAAATAATCACATTAGATTTTTGCACTCTTGAATTTAAAGGACAAATAGCAATAGCTGTCATAAATGAAGGTGTGCATATTGACCACGATGTTAGTCAAATGATTACGCAAACATGTTTAGATTATTTTAAAGAGACACCATTTGTATACTTAACACATAGAAAAAATTCTTACTCCGTAGATGTTACTAAATATACTTACATAAATGACATGGAAAATCTTAAGGGTTTTGGTGTTATATCCACATCACTTTCAGCTAGAAATGCTGAAATAGAAAGTCTTTTTATTAACATTCCTTTTGAAATTTTTGACACTTTAGAACATGGTATTAAATGGGCAAATACTGTTCTACAAAATGACCAAATAAACAGCTAAAGTTCATTTTTAATTTTCTTAATAAAATGTTAATTTTATTTTTTTAAATCAGCTTAATAGACAAATATTTTTTCTATTATTGTAATCAAACTGATTAATAGCTCCCAAAATGATATTAGAACTTGACTTCTGTAAGTTAGAGTTTTATGACACCTATCTAATTAGTACAATTTATGAAGGTGTTACTGTAGATCAAGAAAAGAACAATATACTTTTAGACATTATATTAAAGTATTATAAAAACAATCCTTACGTCTACATCTCTAACAGAATTTATTCTTACGCTGTAGACCCAAGCATATATGTAATATGCTCTCAATTTGAATCACTTTTAGGATTTGGCGTTGTAACTACCGAAGAAATTAAAAAGCGAAATACAGAACTTGAAAAGATGTTTTATCAAAAAAAGTTTGAAGTTTTTGATTCTTTAGAAGTTGCTGTAAATTGGGCAAAACATTATGTAGAAATCACAAAAAGTAACTTAGTTAAATAATTCCGAACTATCTACACCTAAATTCTTAATAAACTGAATTGACATTTCAATATCATCATGTAAAATTTCATCTTCTTTTACAAATGGCACTTCTACCCTATAACTTTGTAAAAACAGCTCTATAAATTCTGATGATTTTAATGGTTCTCTAAAGTGAATAGCTTGTGATGCGTTAAACAATTCTATTGCCAAAACACGCTCTACATTATCTATTAATCTATATGCTTGTGTTGCAGCATTTGCACCCATACTTACATGATCTTCTTGTCCGTTACTTGACACAATACTATCAATACTTGCTGGACTTGCCAATTGTTTATTAGCACTAACTATACTTGCTGCTGTGTATTGCGGAATCATAAACCCACTATTTAAACCTGGATTATCTACTAAAAATGCTGGTAAACCACGCAATCCTGACACTAATTGAAATACACGTCTTTCAGAAATATTTCCTAATTCTGACATTGCAATTTTTAAATAATCTAATGCTAAAGCTAAAGGTTGACCATGAAAGTTTCCGCCTGAAATGATTTCATCTTCACTTGCAAAAATATTTGGATTATCGGTCACCGAATTTATCTCGGTTACAAAAGTCTTTTCTACAAATGCTAAAGTATCTTTTGTTGCGCCGTGTACTTGAGGTATGCATCTAAAGCTATACGGATCTTGTACGTGTTGTTTTTCTTGACTTATAATTTCGCTTCCTTCTAAAAACTCTCTTACTCTTTCGGCTGTTTTTAATTGTCCGTTATGTGGTCTCACTAAATGTATTAGTTCATTAAAAGGCTCTATTCTTCCATCAAAAGCTTCTAAAGATACACTTCCTATTAAATCTGCTAAATAAGATAGTTTGTAAGATTTCAATAACAAGAAGACACCGTAAGCACTCATAAATTGTGTTCCATTTAATAGTGCCAAACCTTCTTTAGACATTAATTTAATAGCATCCCATTTAAAGTAAGTATTTAAATCTTCAGCTTCTAAAACAGCATCTTTATACCATACTTTTCCTTTTCCTATTAAAGGTAAAGCTAAGTGTGCTAAAGGCGCTAAATCACCCGAAGCTCCTAAAGATCCTTGAGTATAAATTACTGGTAAAATATCATTATTAAAAAATGCTATTAAACGTTGTACAGTTTGTAATTGCACGCCTGAATGCCCATAACTTAAAGATTGTATTTTTAGTAATAGCATTAACTTGACGACTTCATTAGGTACAATATCTCCTGTTCCGCAAGCGTGAGACATCACTAAGTTTTCTTGTAATTTAGTTAAGTTTTCTTTGTCAATTTTAACATTATATAACGAGCCAAAACCAGTATTTATACCGTAAATTGGTTTGGTTTCTGCTTTTAATTTTTCATCTAAATAAGCACGACAATTTTCAATTTTATCAATAGCTTCGTTTGATAATTGTAATTGCTTTTCTTCTAAAATTATAGATTGAATGGTTGCCAAATCTAATGGCTGAGATGATATATAATGAATTGAACTCATGGTCTTTTTTTATTGCGTCCCAAAAGTCAGAATTTGAGATAAATTCTGCAAGTTTTTGTTAATAATTCATCAAAATAACAAATCCTCAAAATAATCTCTTATTTTTGATGTAAAATTAAATTATCAATAATGAAGAAAGTTTTAATGTGCTTAGCAGGATTAGCCATAATAGCCTGCAAACAAGAACCGAAAGATTATGTAACTTTTTCTGGGAAAATAGAAAATCCAAATAGTGATTCTTTAGTCGTTCAGGGAAGAAACTATAACAAAACCATTAAAGTTAATGAAGATGGTACTTTTAAAGACACTTTAAAAGTAGAAACTGGTGTTTACATGTTTTTTGACGGTAATGAACAATCTACATTATACTTAAAAAATGGTGCAGATATAAACATGACTTTGAATACTAAAGAGTTTGACGAAAGTATTAAATTTTCAGGTAATGGTTCTGAAGACTCAAACTATTTAGCAGAAAAAGCATTAATGCAAGAAAACCTTATTAAACCAGGAATGTTTGACTATGAAGAAGACGCATTTAATGAAGAGGTTGAAAAAATTCAACAAAAATTAAATGATTTTATAGCAGAAAGAGAAACTGGATTAGACTCATTATTATTAGCTAACGAAAAATCTGCTATAGAGCAATTTACACCTGGTATTACTAGAGCTTACAAACAACAAAAAATGCAAGCAGAAGCTAGAGCTAAGCAGTTTGCTGATTTAATAGGAAAGCCATCACCTGATTTTAATTTTGAAAATGTTAAAGGAGGAAAAACAACTTTAGCAGACTTAAAAGGAAAATACACTTATATAGATGTTTGGGCTACTTGGTGTGGACCATGTATTAGAGAAATTCCTTATTTAAAAGAATTAGAAAAAGATATGCATGATAAAAACATCCAATTTGTTAGTATATCTGTAGATGATGGAAGAGGTTATAAAAATGATGCTGAAGCAGCAAGAGAAGGATGGATAAAAATGGTTGCTGATAAAGAGTTAGGTGGAATACAATTATTATCTGACGCAGGATGGAAAGCAGATTTTATTCAAGGTTTTAAAATTAATTCTATACCAAGATTTTTATTATTAGATCCTGAAGGTAATGTTGTAGATGCAGATGCTAAAAGACCTTCTAGCCCTAAGTTAAAAGAATATCTTAATGGATTAGAAAATATGTAGTTTACACATATTTAGAAAATATAAAAGCGAGCTGTTTAGCTCGCTTTTTTCATTTAATCTTGTTCATCATCATCCTCTTCTTCTACTTGAGATTGTTCTGGCTTTTTAAATAAATCCAGATATGCTAACGGTATTCCTTCTACTACATGTGTAGCAATAAAACTTTGGTAACCTAACTCGTCTACTAATAAATCTGCAGCTTTACCATGTAAATAAACTGCAAATACAGTTGCTGATAACAAATCATAACCTTGGGCAATCATACCAGCAATTATACCTGTTAAAACATCTCCTGTTCCTGCTGTTGCTAATCCTGGATTACCCGTAACATTAACATATAATTTATCTTCGGCTACGGTTATTGTGTTTGCTCCTTTTATTACAACTATACACTTATGTTTTTTACTAAAAGCTTTAGTTTTTTCTAATTTATCAAAATCATCTTTCCAAGTTCCAACTAATCGTTCTAATTCTTTTGGATGTGGTGTTAATATAGTTTGTCTTTCTGGTAATAATTTTAATAAAGACGTTCTTTTTGCTAACATATTTATACCATCTGCATCAATGACTAAAGGTTTTTTATTTGATTTTAAGAAAGCTTCAAAAGCATCTATAGACGCTTCGTTTGTTCCTGCTCCTACTCCAAAAGCTATAACATTTGCGTTTATATCAAAATTAATCTCGGTAAGCTTTTCTTCATCTTTATCTGTAATTAACATCAACTCAGGAAATGCACCTTGTAAAGGAATATATCCACATTTTGGTGTAAATGCTGTTACTTTACCTGCGCCTGCACTCAACGCGCCTCTGCCTGCCAAGTTAATTGCTCCTATTTTACCATAACTACCTCCAATAATTAAAGCGTGACCAAAAGTACCTTTATGACTATATTTTTCTCTTGGCTTGTATATTGTTAAGACTTCATTCTTACCAATTAAGTCTGCTTCTGTTGGTGTCGTATATAAAAATTCTGGATCTATTCCTATATCTAACACTTCCCATTGTACTGTATATTTAGCAGTTTCTGGTAAGAAAAAAACTAATTTAGGAGACTGAAAACTTAATGTATATCCTGCATTAACAACTTCGGTTGGTGTTGTTGGCACTGCATTTGTTTGTAATCCTGACGGAATGTCTACTGACAACACAAAAGCTTTTGTTACTCTAAAATGATTAAAAATAGTTACAACCCAACTAGCAACAGGTCTGTTTAAACCAATACCAAAAATAGCATCTACAATGATATCTCTTTCTTCAATTTCTGGTAATTCGCTATCTTCATTTAATAAAGTTGGCCAATCTTTTGTAGTATTTTTTATGCGATCATAATTAATTAAAAAATCTTTAGATCGTGACGTACTGTAATTAACTATATACGTTTTTACATTATAACCATGCGTGATTAAATGCCTTGCTAAAACCAATCCATCACCACCGTTATTACCAATACCACAAAATACATGTATTGGTACTTGTGCACCATGCATACGCATGTGTAACCAATTAAAAATTTGCGTCCCTGCTCGTTCCATTAAATCGGTAGAACTTATATTTTGTTTTTTAGCGGTTAAAGCATCTCCTTCATAAATCTGCTCTTTCGAAAATATTTTCATCTATAAAAGTTTATTATAACATTCATTTTAAGTTTCATTATTAATAAAATTAAAGCATAAAATTATTAATTCATCAAAAATCAAACTTAGGTTTGTTTATTAAGGTAAATGTAATACATTTGGTAAGTATAGAAGCTATAAGATGAAAACAACTTCTTTTATTATTACCTTTTTAATGACAATGACCCGTTAGGGTTATGCTTCTATATATCTTCCGTTTAAGGTAGTTTATAAAAACTACAATTTTCAATCAATTACATACAAACTAAATGAAAGTTTTAAAATTTGGAGGAACCTCAGTCGGTTCTAGTCAAAACATAAATAAAGTTATAGCCATTTTAAAAGCTAAATCGCAAGAAGACACCGTTATTTGCGTGGTTTCTGCAATTGGTGGCATTACAGATAAATTGCTAAACGCAGGACTGTTAGCTAAAAATAAAGATGAAAAATATTTAAAGGAATTTGAAACTATTAAAGATATTCACTTTAATGTTTTAAACGAATTACTACCAAAAACAAGTAAATCTATAAAAACTGTTGTAGAAGATAAACTTAATCAGTTAAAAGAATTATTGAATGGTATTTATTTGATAAACGAATTATCGTCAAAAACCTCTGATAAACTAGTTAGTTTTGGTGAGCGCTTATCCTCTACTATCATTGCTGAAACCATTAAAAATCAAGGTTTTGATGCTGAACTAAAAAATAGCCAAGAGTTAATTGTAACCGATGATAATTTTACACGTGCTCAAGTTAATTTTGAAGCGACTAACAAAAACATCAAGTCCTATTTCAAAACACCAAAACAAATTACCATTTTACCTGGTTTTGTTGCAAAATCTACTTCTGGCGAACCAACAACTTTAGGTCGTGGTGGATCAGATTTTACTGCTGCTATTATCGCTGCTGCGTTAAAAGTGGATCAATTAGAGATTTGGACAGATGTAAGTGGTATGTACACCACCAATCCAAAAATGGTAAAACAAGCATTCCCGATTGATAATTTATCCTATCAGGAAGCTATGGAATTATCGCATTTTGGAGCTAAAGTCTTATATCCGCCAACAGTACAACCCGTTTTAGATTTAGACATCCCAATTCACATCAAAAACACATTTGATCCTGAAGCTTTTGGTACAGTAATTTCAAGACAAGACAACGAAAAAAACTTAACAGTCAAAGGTATAAGTAATATTAACGACGTTGCGTTACTTACACTTGAAGGTAGCGGAATGATTGGTATTCCTGGATTTTCAAAACGTTTATTTGAAGTCCTTGCTAATGAAAAAATCAATGTGATTTTTATAACACAAGCCTCTTCAGAGCATTCTATTTGCTTCGGAATTGATAAATCGGATGCTGAACGTGCCAAAAAAGCTATTGATACTGCTTTTGATTATGAAATTTCGCTTCATAAAATAAATCAAATAGAGATTGAAAAAGACCTATCTATAATCGCTTTAGTTGGTGATAACATGAAAAGTCATCAAGGAATTAGCGGAAAAATGTTTAGTACTTTAGGTAAAAACAATATTAATATTCGTGCAATTGCACAAGGTGCTTCAGAAAAAAATATATCTGCTGTTGTTTCAGAAAAAGATGTAAAAAAAGCATTAAACGCTTTACATGAACGTTTTTTTGAAAGCAACACTAAACAGCTTAATGTATTTATTACTGGCGTTGGAAATGTTGGCGAAAAACTGATTGAGCAAATCAAACAACAACGCAGTTACCTAAAGAAAAACCTTAAACTTGATGTTAAGATTGTTGGTTTATCCAACTCACGTAAAATGGTATTTAAACCTGAAGGAATTGATTTAAATGATTGGGCTTCACTGTTTCATTATGCAGAAAAATCTAGTATAGAAGGGTTTTACCAAAAGGTTGTCGAGCTTAATTTACGAAACAGTATTTTTGTAGACGTTACCGCAAATGAAGATGTCGCAAATATCTATGAAAAATACCTAAAACAAAGCGTTGCAGTTGTTGCGTGTAGTAAAATAGCGTGCTCTAGTGCATTTGCTAACTACAAAAAACTACAAGATTTATCTTTAAAATATAATGCTCCATTTTTATACGAAACTAACGTTGGCGCAGGATTACCAATCATAAACACCTTAAGTAATTTAGTTGCTTCTGGTGATAAAGTGATAAGTATTAAAGCCGTTTTATCTGGTAGTTTAAATTTTGTGTTCAACAATTTTAGTGATAAGAAAAACTTCCATGATACTGTAAAACAAGCGCAATTTGAAGGTTATACAGAACCAGATCCGCGTATTGATTTAAGTGGCATTGATGTGGCTAGAAAAATACTAATTCTTGCACGTGAAAATGGTGTTGAAATGGAAATTGAAGACATTAAAAACAAATCATTTTTAACCCAAAAGAATCTAGAAAGCGGCTCTGTAGATGATTTTTATGAAACATTAATTGAAGACGAAGCTCATTTTCAAAAGTTATACGCTTCCGCGAAAGCGAATAATTGCCAACTCAAATATGTTGCTGAATATAAAAATGGTAAAGCATCTGTTGGCTTACAAGAAATCCCAGAAGGTCACCCATTTTATAATTTAGAAGGTAAAGATAATATTGTTATGTTCCATACACAGCGTTACCCAGAACAACCTTTAATTGTAAAAGGTGCTGGTGCTGGTGCAGATGTAACTGCATCTGGATTATTTGCAGATATTATCAAAATTGGAAGTAAATAATTTTTTGTCATTCAGAACGAAGTGAAGAATCTAAATGATGATGCTTCGACAAGCTCTGCATGACTTAACTAAAAAAGTATGAATAATCAAATTAAAATATTCTCTCCTGCTACAGTTGCTAATGTCTCTTGCGGATTTGATGTCCTCGGGTTTTGTTTGGATTACATTGGTGATGAAATGATTATCAGAAAATCTGAAGAAAAAGGCATTAAAATCACAAAAATAGAAGGTGCAAATCTTCCTTTTGACGTTGAAAAAAATGTTGCCGGAGTTGCTGCTTTGGCTATTTATAATCACGCAAAACCAGATTGTGGTTTTGAGATAGAAATCTATAAAAAAATAAAACCTGGAAGTGGTATTGGTAGCAGTTCTGCAAGCGCATCAGGTGTTGTTTTTGCAATTAATCAATTATTAGGCAAACCATACAATGCAACACAATTAACCCAATTTGCTATGAAAGGTGAAGCTGTTGCAAGTGGTTGTGAGCATGCAGATAACATTGCTCCTGCAATTTTTGGTGGCTTTACTTTGGTAAAAAGCACACAACCTTTACAAGTACTGTCGTTACCAACGCCATCTGATTTATATGCAACAATTATTCATCCGCAAATCGAAGTAAAAACTGCTGAAGCTAGAGCCATTTTACCTAAAAAAGTAGATTTACAACATGCAATACATCAATGGGCAAATGTAGGTAGTTTGGTACACGCTTTACATACTAACGATTATGATTTGTTAAGTCAATCTTTAAAAGATGAAATTGTAGAACCATACAGAAGCAAGCTTATTCCTTGTTTTGACGATGTAAAAAATGCTGCAACAAAAGCTGGCGGTTTAGGTACAGGTATTTCTGGTTCAGGACCTTCAATTTTTACTTTAAGTAAAGGTGAGCAAATTGCTAAAAACGTTGAAAAAGCTATACAAAACGTCTATTCAGAAACAGATATCAGTTTTAATACTTACATGTGTAAAATTAATACTGAAGGCATAAAAATTTTATAAAATCATTGAAAGGAAACTACTATCAATATTATGTTTATTTACTTTCAAGTAAGAAAAATGGAACACTGTATATTGGTGTAACTAATGATTTAGAAAGAAGAATGTTTGAACATAAAAATAAATTAGTTTCTGGATTTACTGCAAAATACAACGTAAACAAATTAATGTATTTTGAAGATTTTCAGTATGTAAATGATGCATTAAAAAGAGAAAAACAATTGAAAAACTGGAATAGACAATGGAAAATAGATTTAATAGAAAAAGAAAATAAAGAATGGAAAGATTTATCTGTAGATTGGAAGTATTAGTAGATTCTGCGTCGTAGCGCAGAATGACAATCAAAACAAAAATCCTTGTCATTCCGCACTTGATGCGGAATCCAAAATTGTTAAATAAATTAATTCCTTTAAGGAAAGACATCAATATGAAATACTACTCTTTAAATAAAAAAGCTCCAATTACTACCTTTGAAAATGCAGTTTTAAAAGGATTAGCACCAGACAAAGGACTTTATTTTCCTGAAAAAATAATACCTCTACCACAATCCTTTTTTGATAATATTGACAACCTTTCACATTCTGAAATTGCTTTTGAAGCCATTAAACAATTTGTAAGTCCAGAAATTCCTGAAGCTGAACTTAAACGAATTGTTAAAGAAACATTGTCTTTCGATTTTCCTATTGAAAAACTAAATGAGAATATTTCAACATTAGAATTATTTCATGGTCCAACTATGGCGTTTAAAGATGTTGGCGCTCGTTTTATGGCACGTTGCTTAGGTTATTTCAATAAAGAAAACACAAACGAAGTTACAGTTTTAGTTGCTACTTCTGGAGATACTGGTGGCGCTGTTGCTAATGGGTTTTTAGGTGTAAAAGGCGTAAATGTAGTTATCCTCTATCCTAGCGGAAAAGTAAGCGATATCCAAGAAAAACAATTAACTACACTTGGTAAAAATATTAGAGCTTTAGAAGTAAATGGTGTTTTTGATGATTGTCAAGACATGGTAAAACGTGCATTTTTAGATGAAAAACTAACCTCTAAAATGCAATTAACTTCAGCAAATTCAATAAATGTTGCGCGTTGGTTACCGCAAATGTTTTATTTCTTTTTTGCTTACAAACAATTACACAACACACATAAAGACATTGTGTTTTCTGTACCAAGTGGCAATTTTGGTAATATCTGTGCTGGTATGATGGCGCAACAATTAGGCTTACCAATCAAGCATTTTATAGCTTCTAATAATGCTAATAATGTCGTGACTGAGTATTTACAAACTAAAAAATATCAACCAAAACCGTCTGTTCAAACCATCAGTAACGCAATGGATGTTGGTAATCCGAGTAATTTTATTCGTATTCAAGAAATTTATAATCAAGATTTTAACGAATTAAAAAACAACCTAACTTCTTACAGCTATACAGATGAAGAAACTCGTGAAGCCTTAAAAGAAATGTATAACGACTGTAACTATATTGCAGATCCACATGGTGCTGTTGGTTATTTAGGTTGTAAAGAGTATTTAAAGAGTAATCCAAACGCGCATTGTGTCTTTTTAGAAACAGCACATCCAACCAAGTTTTTAGATGTTGTGGAAGATGTAATTAAAGAAAATATAGAATTACCTCCACAAATTTTAAGCGTCATGGATAAAAAGAAAAAGGCTACGAAAATTAGCTCTTATGAGGAATTAAAAAGCTTTTTATTGAAATAATATATTCAACATAAAAATGAAACTCACAGATTTCGAAAAAATAAAAGCACTTTACAAATTAGGTAAAAACCTAACGTTATCTGATATACAAATTTTAATCAAATCTGCTAAAACCAAGTCATTTTTACCAGGTGAATTTTTAATTAAAGAAGGAGAAATAAAAAAAGAAATTTTCTTAATTAAAAAAGGATTAGTTAGAACTTACAAAGTCAATGATAAAGGTGATGAAATTACTACTTTAATTAGATATGAAAACCAAGTAATCGCAAGTCCAGATATCATATTTTTCAATAAACCATCTGAGTTTTATTTTGAAGCTTTTGAACCTACCGAAGTAATATATATGGATTATGATGTACTCCAAAAACTTATTGATAGTAATCCAAAGTTAGAAGCCAACAGAAAATTTTTTCTACATAATATTTTAAAAGATTTATTAAAACGTGTAGACTCATTTGTCCTATTATCTCCAGAAGAAAGGTATTTAGAGTTTATAAAAACCCATCCAGATATAATAAATAGAATCCCTAACAAGCACATTGCTAACCTATTAGGAATAACTCCTGTTTCATTAAGCAGAATAAGAAAGCGTATTGTCACAAAAAACAAATAATTTTTATTAATTATCTTTTGTTAACGTCAAAACGCTAATTAGCTATATAGATTTGTATCATTATTAACCATAAAATAATTGATATGAAAAATTTAAAATCTATTACAGCGTTGTTATTCATAGCATTAATAACACTTTTTTTATCATCTTGTTCTGATGACAATGAATCAGTTGAAGACACTACAATTTCTGAAGAAGAAGCTGTAGACATTATTGACGATACTTTAGATGAAGAAACAGGAGGATTAAATGAACTTATTCAATCTTTTGTAGAAGAATTACTTACAGATATTGTTAACAATGACGTTTGTGGTACTTTATACCAATCGTCGTATCCTTTTGATTATTCTGGTGATTTAGTGACTGCAGATTATGATGTAGCTTGGAATTACGAATTATTTTGTGATACATACAACATTCCTGAATCTGTAAGCTTTAATGCTATTTCAACAGGAAATTATGATTCTGTACGTATCGATTCTAATGATAATTCAGATTTAAATGTTACCATAGCTGGTTTATCTCCTTTAGATAGTTATTTGACTTTAAACGGAAATTTTACAAGAGACGGAAGTCAACAACTAACAACAGTTTTAAATACAAGAAATCTAACATCAACTTTAAATTTAGATCTTACTAATGTTTTAATTGATAGTACAAGCTATCAAATTACATCTGGAACTGGAAATTTCACTTTTAGTTATACTAATTTAAACAACACCTATTCTTACACTGGTAATATGGTGTTTAATGGTAACGGAAGCATAACAATAATTATTAATGGCTTGACTTACACTATTGATTTAAACTAAAAAATATTTGTATGCTCTGGTTTTTATTTAAAATCAGAGCTTAATTTTTTTAAAAATGAAAGAGTATTTAATTTATTTTTTAATCGCTTTTGTAAGATATTTTTCAATAGCTGGATTAGCTTATATTGTGTTTTACAAGTTATTTAATAAGCAATTTGTAAACAATAAAATTCAATCTAGAATTATGAAGAAAAAAGATGTTATTAGAGAAATACTATACTCTACACAATCTACCATTATTATTACTTTAATAGGTTTGTTAATGCTTAAAACACCTTTAGTAAAATTTACAAATCTGTACACAAATGTTAACGATTTTAGCATTTGGTGGATTCCATTAAGTATTATAATCGCATTAATTTTACATGACACCTATTTTTATTGGATGCATAGATTAATGCACAAACCCAAACTCTACAAAAAAATACATTTAATACATCATAAATCTATTAACCCATCACCTTGGGCATCATATTCTTTTCATTTATTTGAAAGTATTATAGAAGCATTAATCGCTCCAATAATTTTTATCTTACTACCGTTACATCCTATTGCGATATTTACATTCGTTTTTTTAGGATTTACTATTAATGTTTACGGACATTTAGGCTATGAAATTACTCCAAAATGGTTTAGGCATTCATTTTTATTTGAAATTTTAAACACATCAACTCATCATAACATTCATCATTCAAAATTTAAAGGAAATTACGGATTGTATTTTAGAATTTGGGATAGATTAATGAAAACAGAACATCCAGATTATGTTAAAGAATATGACAAAATTCAAGAAAAACGATTTGGAACTTACAAACCTATTTCTATGCGATGGAAATACATTTCACTCTCTGTTTTAACTGCTATTTTGTGCTTTTTAATGTTATCCTTTAAATCTGATAACTCTATAGAAGGCAAATGGAAAGATGAAGAAAATAAAGTAGTAATATTGATTTATAAAAACAAAGGTGAATTTTTTGGCGAGTTAATTAGTGCAGAAAACCCTAAAGATGATAAGGCTATCAAAAATAAAGAAAAAGATGTTGTTATCATGAAAAACTTTGTAAAAAAAACCAACAAAAATTATTGCTGTGGTACAATTTATTTACCAAAAAAGAAAGTAACTGTTAAAGCTACGCTAACATTATTAGATAGTAAGACTTTACAAATTGATGGCAAATTTGGCATTTTTAAAGGTACTCACTTTTGGGAAAAGTTATAATTTTAAAATTTATTGAAATAACAATTCATCATTTAACTTCTACAATTCGGTGATATAATATTTAGTATTTTTCAAATTAGAAATAAGTTTGCTTCAACTTTTAATTTCAACCAATGAAAAATAAACCAAAATTAATCCTAAGGATTGTTCTGCTTTTAAGCACTGTAATTTCACTCTACTTTGTCCCTTGGCCAATTGTAACTGCTTGGATAAAACCTTTGCCAAATACTATTCAAGAACAAGTAAATCAAGCTTCAGATTACGGTTTTGATGGTATAATTGTTTATGTAGATCAAGCAGGAAAATCACCTCAATTTTTTACTTCTGGTTATCACAATACAGAAAATAAAATTACTGCAAAACCTGATGCTCTATTTAAAATTGCTAGTAATGATAAATTGTACACATCGGTTTGTATTGCTAAATTAGTTTATGACAAAAAGATTGATTTAAATAAAACGTTAGCCGATTATTTTCCTGAGTTAGTTGGTAGAATTGAATACGCTAATACCATAACTATAAAAATGATGGTACAGCATAGAAGCGGAATACCTAACTACACAAATTTTAATAATTATTGGGCAAATCCAAAATATACAAATGAAGAAAACCTTAAAATTGTTTTAGATTTACCTGCTAGTTTTAAACCAAATACAGATTACGAATACAGTAACACCAACTACCTACTACTAACAGAACTTATTGAAAAAGTTACCGAAAAACCTAAGTTTGATTACATAAACCAGCATATATTAAAACCATTAAACCTTAATAACACCTTTGCTTCTGTACGCGATGTTGATTTAAATAATGTTATGAGCGGTTATCATGTGGGTTACAGTTTAGATTTAAAAACCGAAGATGTTGGTATGCTTGCAACAGCAGAAGATTTGGGTGAATTTTTAAGAGCGTTAAATGATGGATCGGTATTTAAAAATAAAGAAGAACAAGATATTTATTCCTCAATTTATAAATATGAACATACAGGCTTAGTCCCTGGTTATCAAAGTATTTCTAAATATCATCAAGATATCGATACTGTTGTTATTCAGTTTACAAATACAACCAATTTTAGAGGCTACAACTGGAATCTTTCTGAAATCATGTACAGTCGCATCCTTAAAATTTTGCGTAAAAACGAAAAATAGTTCTCCTATTTCTTCTATAAATCATCAATGCGTACTCAATAATTTTCAATACTTTTGTGACACTAAAAACTAAAGCATTCCGCTTGACGGAAACAAAAAATATTACAAAAATGAAAAATACTGCATTAACCGAAACTCACATCGCACTTGGTGCAAAAATGGTACCTTTTGCAGGCTATAATATGCCTGTTCAATACGAAGGTGTAAACATAGAACACGAAGCTGTAAGAACAGATTGTGGCGTGTTTGATGTTAGCCATATGGGTGAGTTTTTAATTGAAGGAGAACACGCGTTAGACCTTATACAAAGTGTCACGACTAACGATGCTTCAAAATTAACTATTGGTAAAGCACAATATTCTTGCTTACCAAATGATGATGGCGGAATTGTTGACGATTTAATTGTTTATCGTGTAAAAGAAGACACTTACTTATTAGTTGTTAATGCAAGTAATATTGAAAAAGATTGGAATTGGATTAGCTCTAAAAACACCTTTGGTGCTACTATGCGCGATCTATCTGAAGATTATTCTTTATTAGCTATTCAAGGTCCAAATGCTGTCGAAAAAATGCAAGCTTTATCAAGTCACGATTTAGCAGATATTAAATTTTACAACTTTGTAGTTGGTGACTTTGCTGGTATTGATCACGTAATCATCTCTGCAACTGGTTATACCGGAAGTGGCGGATTTGAAATTTACTGTAAAAACAACGAAGTAAAACAAATCTGGGATAAAGTTACAGAAGCTGGCGCAAAACCAATTGGATTAGCTGCAAGAGACACTTTAAGACTAGAAATGGGTTATTGCCTTTACGGAAATGACATTGATGATACAACATCGCCTTTTGAAGCTGGATTAGGCTGGATTACAAAGTTTACAAAAACGTTTACTAATTCAGAAAATCTTGCTGAAGAGAAAAAACGCGTTTTAAAAAGAAAACTTGTTGCTTTTGAATTAGATGAAAAAGGTATTCCAAGAAGTGGTTATGATATTGTAGATGGTCAAGGTAATGCAATAGGTAAAGTAACATCTGGTACGATGTCTCCTTCTTTAAAAAAGGGAATTGGACTAGGTTACGTCTCTCCTATTTTTAGTGATTTTGGAAGTAAAATTAATATCCAAATTCGTAAAAATGCTGTACCTGCAACAGTAGTAAAATTACCTTTTTACAAAGGATAATTTTTAGATAACAAAACATTAATGTCAGTTTAAGTCTGTCGTAATAAATAGTTTGTTTATTTTGACATGCTTTTTCTGGCATTTTATTTGAAATGAAGTAGATTAATGAAGCCTCAACAAGATAACAAACATCGTATATTAATACTTGGCGCAAGTGGTTTTTTAGGACAAGCCATTTACAAAGAGTTATATGCATATTACAATACTTTTGGTACGTATTGTACCGATAAATATGCTTACGAAAAAAACCATCACTTTTTTCAGTATAATATAGAAGAAGACGATGTTTTTGAAATCTTAGATATTGTAAAACCAACAATAATTATCTCTGCGCTTCGCGGAAACTTTTCTGCTCAGGTTATAGCGCATCAACATTTGGTAGATTACGTTGTCCATAAACCTTGTAAATTGTTGTTTTTATCTTCTGCAAATGTATTTGATGCTTACAGTCAATTTCCAAGTTACGAGTTTGACAAAACCTTAAGTCACAGCATGTACGGACATTTCAAAATTAAAATTGAAAACATGCTACTTAGGATTCCTAAAAGCAAAGTAGGTATTTTAAGACTACCTATGGTGTTTGGTGTGCAATCTCCTAGAATTAAAGAAACAAAGCTTCATTTAAGAGAAAAACTACCAATTGAAGTGTTTCCTAACTTGATAATGAATGTGACCAATGATAGCAAGGTGACTCAGCAAATTCATTATATCATTAATCGAAATAAATCAGGGATTTTTCATCTTGGAAGTCAAGATTTAGTACATCATGACGACTTTTTTAAAGAAATAATTGCTTCACTTGGCTATCATAATCCGTTATTTAAACGCGTTTACACTACAAATGAAGACCGTTATCTAGCAGTATTACCAAAAGAAAATAAACTACCAAAACACCTTCAAATTTTAAGTCAAGATATTTTATCCGAATTAGAAGTTTAAATTTCTTACTTTTAAGACATAAAACTTAATTATGGAAAAATTATCTGAAAGCGATATCGAAACTCGCCTATTAAGACTACCAGAATGGGAATATTACGATAACGCAATACATGCCGAATTTGAATTTGAAAACTTTAAAGATTGCTTTAGTGCCATGAGCCGCATAGCTTTTGAGTGCGAAGCATTAAACCATCATCCAGATTGGACAAATGTTTATAATAACTTAAGTATTTCGTTATCAACACATGATGCTGGTGGTGTTACCGAAAAAGATTTTAAATTAGCACAAGCTATAGAATCTATTGTCGAAGAAGACGAAGAATAACAGCTCACACAAATCAATAATTACAATTTAACCTATGGCAAAACAGACCTTTGCTGTACTGCTTTTTATTATCTCTTTCTCAGCATTTTCTCAACAAAATGATGCGTTTTGTGATAAACTTGTAGCATTACAAAAACAAGTATTTGAAAATCATTACGAGCCTAAAATTTTAAACGATTCTTTATCTAAAGGTGTTTATCATTTGTTTTTAGACTTGCTAGACGAAGATAAAGAGTATTTTTTAGAAGAAGATTTAAGCACTTTAAACAAAGATGAATTAGAAATAGACGATTATCTACTAAATCAAAATTGTGCTTTTGTAACTAAATACAGTGATATCCTTCAAAAAAGAATAAACCAAAGTATTGCTTATTTAGAAACCTTAAAAAGTAAAGATTTAAATTACAATAGCCACTATTCACTAAGATATACACCTGAAGAATATTACACCTATTTTAAAGATGAAGCCGAATTAAATAATGCTTTAGAGAAAAAAATAGCCTATAAAGTTATTAGCCGATTGTTAGATCAAAATGAAGATTTAGAAGAGATTACTTCAAAATTTGATACTCTAGAAAAAGAATTAAAACCAAAAATTATTGATAACGAAATCTGTGTCTTAACAGAGTTTTTAAATAAAACCAATGGGTTTGATAACTACGTAAATAATCAGTTTTTAAACGCTTATTTAAATTATCAAGATCCGCATTCTATCTTCTTAAGTAATACAGACAAAACCATTTTTGAAGACGGTTTATCAAGCAATCAACTGTCTTTTGGTTTAATTACAGATAAAAATGACGACGGACAAATTACCGTTGCACACGTCATACCAGGTAGCTCAGCATTTATAAACGGAAATATTGAAGCAGATGATGTTATTTTATCACTTACAGCAAACAACAATACGCTAGAAACCTTTTGTGTCTCTAATAAAGATGTTCAAGCTTATATGACTAATGAAAGTTATGACGAAATGACTTTCAAAATAAAAAAATCTAACGGTGGTACTTTTGATATAAAACTAAAGAAAAGTAAGATAAAAGTTGAAGACAATGCTATAATTGGCTACGTGCTTTCTCAAGAAGAAACTAACGTTGGATACATACAAATACCAAGCTTTTATACCAATGAAGAGTCGCCAAACGGAAGAGGTGTTTCCTTAGATTTTGCTAAAGAATTATACAAACTTCAAAAAGAAAATATTGAAGGTTTAGTTATAGATTTAAGATTTAACGGTGGCGGATCAATGCAAGAAGCAATAGAGCTTTGCGGCATGTTTATAGATCGCGGACCAGTTTCGATTATAAAATATAAAAATGGTCAAAGTTACACGTTAAAAGACACAAAACGTGGTACACTATATAGTAAACCTTTACTAATTTTAGTAAACAGTTATAGCGCTTCTGCTTCAGAGTTTTTTGCAAGTACAATGCAAGATTACAATCGTGCTGTAATTGTTGGTTCTAAAACGCATGGTAAATCTACAGCACAAACTATTATGCCTGTAAGCATAAAAGAAGACTTAGGGTTTTGCAAAATTACCGTTGAAACCTTTTTTAGAGTGACGGGTAAAAGTCTTCAAGCGCAAGGTGTGATTCCAGATGTTAAATTACCTTCAATTTATGACGATTTAAAAAGTTACGAATCAAACTACCAATTCGCTATAAAAAATCAAACAGCAACAGTTAAATTACCTCACAAACCGTTTGCTGCAATAGATGTAAAAACACTTGTTGAAAAAAGTAAATCTAGAACAGAAAACCAGTTAGTTTTTAATTCAATTTTAGATAAAAATAGTAAGCTAAAACAAAGTATTTTTGAAAAAGGAGAACCTTACAAGTTGTCCCTAAAAGCTATAGATAATAGCCGAAAACAAAAGATAAATTTAATAGACTCTATTTTTAAAACTAACAAAGTACCCTTTCCTCTACTTATTACAAATACAGAAGCTACCGAAGAAGTTTTAACTTTTAATCCAGAAGATAAAAGTGAAAACGAAGACTATTTAGAAGAGTTAACCAACGATATTTACATTAACGAATCTTATTACATAATTAAAGACTTAATTAATAATTTTTAAAATGAAACACCTAAAACAACTAACCCTTTTAATCGCTTTAACATTACCCTTTTTTACCATTGCTCAAAGTTTTGATCACGCAGTAGATTACCTAGATTTTTTAGGAAAAGAACAAGAAGTGGTAACCAAAAATATGTGGAAATACACCAAAGCACTTGCACACAGTAAAAGTGACCGAAGCATTAATGCTAAAAGAGAAAACCTAATAAAATCTGTTGAAAGAACCATTAGTAAAATTGAAAAAGCCGATGGTTTTGATGGTGATGACTACAAAAATCAAGTATTAAAACACCTAAGATTAAATGAAAAACTTTTAAAGCATGAATATGCCGAAATCATAGACATGAAAGCAGTTGCAGAACAATCTTATGACATGATGGAAGCTTATATTTTAGCACAAAGATTAGCAAACAAAAAAATGGCTGAATCGCAAGCAGAATATGAAACAAATCTTTATGCTTTTGCAGCAAAACATAATATCGAAATACAAGAAAGTGAAAGCGACTTAGGTAAAAAAATGGAAATATCTAACCAAGTTTTTAAACACTACAACGATATGTACTTAGTGTTTTTTAAAGTGTTTATAAACGAAATTTATCTTTGGGACGCTGTAGAAAATAATGATGTAAACGGCATACAACAAAACGCAAATGCGTTAGCATCTTCGGCTAAAGAAGGTATAGAAATTTTAAAAACTGCGGAAGGTTACAAAAATGATAAAGCACTTATTTTGGCTACTAAAACAACTTTTAATTATTTAATTGATGAAGCCGAAAACCAAATTCCTGTTATTGTTGACTTTTTAATTTTAGAAGACAACATGAATAACATTAAAGAAACTTTAGAAAAAACACCTGAGAGAAAACGTACAAAAAAACAAATAGATGCTTACAACGATAAAGTAAAAGAAATCAATAAAGCAGCTAAAGAATATAACAAAGTAAACGCGTCTTTAAATACAGAAAGACAAAACGTTTTAGGAAAATTAGATTCGGCTAAAGAAAAATTTTTAGAGAGACACATTCCGAAGGACTAATTATCTTTACTTTTTTATAAATTTGCAATCGTTAAAAAAATTACTAACAACCTTCTTTTTAAGAAGACCTAAATAACATAAATCTATGGGAAGAGCTTTTGAATTTAGAAAAGCACGAAAAATGAAACGTTGGGCCGCAATGAGTAAAGCCTTTACACGTATAGGAAAAGATATCGTAATGGCTGTTAAAGAAGGTGGACCAGATCCCGATAGTAACTCAAGACTTAGAGCGGTTATACAAAACGCTAAGTCTGTAAACATGCCAAAAGACAATATAGAACGTGCTATAAAACGTGCTAGTGATAAAAATCAAGGCGATTATAAAGAAGTTGTTTTTGAAGGTTATGCACCACACGGAATTGCAGTTTTAGTAGAAACAGCAACAGATAACAATACACGTACTGTAGCAAATATCCGTAGTTATTTTAATAAATGTGACGGAAGTTTAGGTACATCAGGATCGGTTGTGTTTATGTTTGATCATACATGTAATTTCAGAATTAATGCTGAAGGATTAGATCCAGAAGAATTAGAATTAGAGTTAATAGATTTTGGTGCAGAAGAAGTCTTTGTAGATGATGATGGTATATTAATCTACGCACCTTTTGAAAGTTTTGGAGCAATACAAGCAGAACTTGAACGTCGTGAAATTGAAATTTTATCTTCAGGTTTTGAACGTATACCACAAGTCACTAAAAAGTTAACTGAAGAAGAAGCTGCAGATGTAGAAAAACTTTTAGAAAAAATAGAAGAAGATGATGATGTACAAAACGTATATCATACCATGGAAGAAACAACAGATTAATAATCTTCCTTAATTATAAAAACAAAAAGGCTATTCAAAATTGAATAGCCTTTTTTCTTTCAAATCAAATCAATTATCAACCATTAATTATTGCTTAGAAAGATAAACCGCAGAAGCTGACGCTAAATTATAATCTAAAACCGGTGTAAGGTTACCTCCAGAAGAAATATTATTGAAGGCTAAAATCTTACCATTTGCAGCTTCTGCAATATATACTGTTTCGGTCATACTATCGTATGCAACATCTACTGGGTTACCTAACATTGTGTTAGATCCTGCTACTCTTACTTGACTAGACATTGCTAACGTACCACCGTTACTTGTACTATTAAATTTATTAGAGAAGTTTGAAATTACATGAAATCCACCATCTGATGCACTAGTTGGTGTACCACTAGCAACACCAATATCAGTTAATACCATAACATCACTATCCATATCATAAGCTAAACCATGCGTTCTTACAATTCCTTCTACTGAAATTGTTTTTGTAGCCATAACTGTAGCATCTGTAGTATTTGACAAAAAGTTATTAAACACAGCTAATTGGTCTGTAACATCTACAATTGCATATAAATCTGAACCAGCAAATGTTATTCCCCATAATTTAAAATTAGTAGTAATTGTATTTCTTAAAGTGAAATTACTACCTGACTTTTGATAAATAAACAGTCTACCATCAGGTGTATTTGTATCACCATCTACATCACTATTATCTGCCACAACATAAAAATTACCATTAACAGCAACTTCTCTTGGACTTGTCATATCTGATGGTCCAGAAAAATCTACAGAAACCGTTGTACCTGAAGTAATCATACTTACGTTAGAAAAACCTTCTAAAGAAAGATTTGATCTTGATGCTTGAAAAACTGCATCAGAATCTGAATCGTAGTACACACCATCTGCAGCTGTACTTACTGTAATTAAAGTTTTAGATTCTACATTTGACATATCTGACACATCAATTTCATCAATATTACCATTGGCATTATTTGATGTATAAATTTTAGTTGAAACTTCTGCCATAGGCATATCCATTCCGTTGTCATCGTCATCACTACAAGAAGTTAATGCAAATGAAGTAATTGCTAAAAGGCTTAAAAATTTAATTGTTTTTTGAGTTTTCATAATTATTTGTTGTTTTTGTTAATACGATTATACCTACGAAGTATTAATCAACCCGGTTTTAAAAAAATCACACATTAACATTTTTTAACAAAAAAAGCGCCTTCAACTATTTAATTGAAAGCGCTTGATTATGGTAGATTGTAGTTATTTAATGTTTCTTTTTAGGGACTTAGGAAGTTTACTTTATGTTTCATTAGCAACTACATTTAAACTAATGCAAATGCAATGCCAAACTTTTCATTGTTAACGAATTAGATTAGGAGTTTTTACTAATTTTCCCTTTAACTCCTTTAAAAAAAGACTTCATATATTTAAAATCTTCTTCTATATTATCTGTTGGATAAAATGGTTCTGAAATTTTATTTTGTTTGTTTCCAAAATCTAATGTAAACATAATAATAGGTACATTAGCTTTTTTAGCAATGTAGTAAAAACCTGTTCGCCACTGCTCTACTTTACTTCTTGTTCCTTCTGGTGCTAGAGTTAACCTAAACTCCTCTTTATCTTCAAAAAGTTTAGCAATTGTATCTACTTTGTTTTCTTTGTTTTTTCTATCAACAGGAACGCCGCCTACAGCTTTAAAGTAGTAGCCTAATGGCCAAACAAATAGTTCTTTTTTACCTAAATAATTAGATTTTATATCTACTACTTTTCTTAAAAGTAGACCAATTATAAAATCAAAATTACTTGTATGTGGCGCAGAAATAAGAACTGCTTTTTTTACGGTATCTTTTGAGAAATTGGTATTACCAACAACTTTCCAACCTAAGATTTTAAAATAAATAAACTTGGCTAACCAACGCATTTTACATTTTTTGATATAATGCCTTTAAAACTTCTGGAGTAATTTTCTTTTTCCAGTTTTTACCAATTGCATTTTCCCACAATGGTTCTAAACTTAAAGCTACATTAATCATGGTATCAAATTCTTTATCCGTTAAGTTAGCACAAATGCCTTGAGGTAATTGTATGTCGTGCTTTTCTTTCATTTGTTTAAAAAGCTTAACACCTTCTGGGTAATATTCTTCTAAGTGGTCAAAAACTATGCAGTTACCAATACCATGTTTAACCCCTAAAAGATATCCTAAACCATAACTCATTGCATGCGCTACTCCAACTTGAGAATATGCTATACTCATACCGCCATGCCAGCTTGCCATCATTAGTTTATCTTGAGACTCTTCTTCTGATAAGTTATCTTCTAAGAAAATTTCTTTACACAATTCAAATGCTTTTTCACCATAGGTTTTACTAAAGGCATTTAAATACGTTCCGTTTAAAGATTCTATACAATGAACGTAACAATCCATTCCTGTATAAAACCATTGATCTTTAGGGACATCTTTAGTCAATTCTGGATCTAATACGACTTGATCAAATGGCGTAAAATCGCTATTAATTCCTAATTTTCGTTCTGGTCCTGTTAAAATTGTAGTTCTTGATACTTCTGCTCCTGTACCAGAAATTGTTGGTACACCAACATGATATACAGCAGGATTTTTAACTAAATCCCAACCTTGATAATCTTTAGATTCGCCATCATTATTAAGCATAATTGCAACAGCTTTGGCAACATCCATTATACAACCGCCACCAATACCAATAATACCAGATGGACGTTCTTTATAATCTAAAATGATTTGCTCTACCAACTGGTCTATTTGGGTTGTCTTTGGCTCTTCATCTGCTGAGACGTAAATGATTTTATCATCATAAGCTAATGGAATGCGAGATGTTAACCATGCATTACCTTTAAAGACATCGTCTACAAAATATATAAATGGTGCGTTTCTATTTAAACGTTTAGGCTCTAAGATTTCGCCTAGCTGACTGAAACTACCACGTCCAAATACAATTTTGGACACCATTGGAAAATTTTTATAACTCATTGACTTATTTCTGTTTCAAAAATATAGTTTTTTTATAAACTAATTTAACAACTCAGGCAATTCTAACAAACTATTAACGGTATGATATTGCTCTGATTGATTTTTATTTACATTAACTTCTTCATGAGCCCAAGTGGTATGAAATGGGACATGAATAGCTTTTGATTTTATATTAATTAACGGTAATATATCTGATTTTAAAGAGTTTCCTACCATTAAAAATTCGGTTGGATTAATATCTAAGTGATTTAATAATTTAGAATAATTTGCTTCTTTTTTATCACTTAATACTTCGATATGATGAAAATAATCTAACAATCCAGATTTTTCAAGTTTACGTTCTTGATCTAATAAATCGCCTTTTGTAGCAACAATTAATTTGTATTTAGATGAAAGTTTTTGCAAAACTTCTTCTACGCCATCTAAAAGCTCTACATCTTTATTAATCATATCTTTTCCTATCTCTAATATTTTTGACATGACTTTATTAGAGACTGTTCCATTTGATAATTCTATAGCCATTTCGACCATAGATAATACAAAACCTTTTACACCATAACCATAAACAGGAAGATTTTTCATTTCCATTTTAAATAGTTCTTGGTCTATTTTATTAGGTGTTTCAAACTGGCTTAAAAGCTTTGCAAACTCTTGTTCTGCATCTCTAAAATAGGTTTCGTTAACCCAAAGCGTATCATCTGCGTCAAAACCAATTACTTTTATGTTGTTGTAATTTATTTCCATAGCTTTTTTGCACGTTCAAGGTCTTCTGGTGTATCAATTTCTACTCCTTGTACATTAGTTTCGACCATTTTAATTTTTTTTCCGTATTCTAAATATCTTAGTTGTTCTAGTTTTTCTGATGCTTCTAGTGTTAACATAGGAAAATGATAAAAATCTAATAACGCTTGTTTTCTAAATGCATAAACACCTTTGTGTTTGTAGTATTTTACGTTAACATTTTCATCTCTAGGATAAGGAATTGGACTTCTTGAAAAATAAAGCGCTAGGTTATTTTTGTCTAAAACTACTTTTACAGTATTAGGATTTTTAATTTCTTCTTTATCTTTAATATGTACCATTAAAGACGCTAAATCTATTTCTTTATTTGGATCGTTTTTAAAAACATTTATTAATTTTTTCAAGGAATCAACTTCTGTAAAAGGCTCGTCTCCTTGTACGTTAACTACTATATCTACATCTAAATTTTCTACCGCTTCTGCTATCCTATCACTTCCACATTGATGTTCTTTTTTACTCATCATAACATTACCATCAATATGTTTTATTTCGTCATAAATAATTTGACTATCTGTTACAACTAACACATCGTCAAACAAATTGGTGTTAACTGTAGCTTCATAGGTACGTGTAATTACTGGTTTTCCGTTAAGGTCTTGCATAAGTTTACCGGGAAAACGAGAAGCACTGTAACGTGCTGGTATCATGGCAATGATTTTCATATTTTATTTTGAAAAATTACTATTCAAAAATAGTCTATTAATGTTAATTATTGGTAGGTATTGCTTTAATTTTCTTCGAAAAATTCGTCTTTAAAACCTATTAAATACAGTTTTTCTTTAGCTCTGGTTACTGCTGTGTATAGCCAACGTAGGTAATCGCGATCAATCCCATTTGGTAGATAAGGTTGTTCTACAAAAACAGTGTTCCATTGTCCTCCTTGCGATTTATGGCAAGTAATGGCGTAAGAAAACTTAACTTGAAGAGCATTAAAATGTGGGTTATTCTTGATTTTTAGGAACTTTTTATAGTTACTCGTTTCATCTTCATAATCTTTTTGTACTTCTTCATAAAGTTTATTTGATTCTTCATAAGATAAAGATGGTGTTTCGGCAGTTATCGTATCTAAAAGTAAAACGGTTTCAAAAGGTTTCATTTTTGGGTAATCTACCATTTTTACTTTTACTTCTGCAAATTTAAAACCATATAATTCTTTAAAACTGAAGATTTCTAAGACTTCAATAATATCTCCGTTAGCTATAAAACCTGCTTCGGTATTTGGCTTTATCCAAAAATAATTGTTTTTAACTACCATTAGATAATCTCCTGCAGCAAGTTCGTTTTCACTAAATAGAATTCGGCTTCTAATTTGTTGATTATATAAATTAGCACGTTTATTACTTCTAACAATAATGCTAGTTTCTTCATACCCTAAAGTGCTGTAAGCATCGTTTATGGCATCCATTATCTCATAACCATCAACTAACCTAACTATATCTTTAAAAGGTTTTAAATTAAATTTAAAACTTTCAAAAAACTCGTCTGCTAGCGCTTCTCTTAATAAAGTTGCATTTTCTAAGATCCCAGAATCTAAACCTTGACGTGTAACTTCATCTAACTCCATTTTTGTAACAGATTTGTTATAGTTTAGATTTAGTGTGTTTTCATTTAAAGCTGGACTTAAATCTAACTTTACTGGAGGCAACTGTGCTGTATCACCAATTAAAAGTAACTTACATTTATGTCCTTGGTATACATACTGCATTAAATCGTCTAACAAAGACCCGTTAGCATATAATTTTGAGTCGTTTGGTGTGTCTGGTATCATAGACGCTTCGTCTACAATAAATATGGTGTTTTTATGTTTGTTTGGTTGTAAAACAAAATTAACGCCACCACCTTTATTTTTTTTAGGAAAATATATTTTTTTATGAATTGTAAAGGCTTCTTTTTTTGAGTAATTAGATATCACTTTTGCTGCTCTACCTGTTGGAGCCATTAAGACTGCACTTTTTTTTGCTTTCCATAAATTAGTTACAATAGTACCTATAATTGTTGTTTTTCCTGTACCGGCGTAACCTTTTAATAAAAAAACGCTATCTGTAGTATCTTTAAAAATAAATTCTGAAAGTTGTAAAAGTAAAATGTCTTGTTTTGCGGTTGGTTTAAATGGAAATTGCTGTTTTATAAGGGAATAAAATTCTGAACTAGTCATTAAGGCACAAGGTTTAAAAACTTTTTCTCAAATATATAAATCATTTTTACCAACAAATGGTTTTTACGAATAAAAAAAAATTGTAGATTTGTCACTGACCTTAATTATATTTTAATAAAAACACTATGCTAAATTTAATATTAATTATTATTGGTGCCATTCTTTTAACCTTTGCAATTGTATGGCTAATTGACAAATATTTACCTTCAAAAGTAAAACCTGTAATTGTAATTGCACTTTGGGCTTTAATTATCCTTTTAGGTTACTTAACTTTTGACTCTGTTTATGGAGAAATTAAATTTAATCAATTAAAAGTAAAGCGTTATGCTGCTGCAATTGAAAAATTAAAAGACATTAGAGATTCTGAATTAGCATACAGAGAAGTAAACGGAAAGTTTACAAAAAGCTACGATACTTTAATTAAGTTTATTGAAAATGGTCAATTTACAATTATAGAAAGACGCGACTCTAGTGTTGTTGACGAAGAAAGAACCAAGGCTTATGGTGGTGTAGAAATGTTTAAAGATATTGTAATTACAGATACTATTGGATACGTGCCTGTAAAAGATAGTTTATTTAAAACTTCTACTAGATACAAAACAATGATGGAAGTACCAAACGCTAAACCTGGTACTAAATTTACTTTAAATGCAGGAGAGCTAACAGATGGAGATAATAAAATACCTGTATTTGAAGCATTTGTTAAAAAAGACGATTTATTATTTGACCAACCTAAAGATTTAGTTTCTAAAGAAAAAGAAGTATTATCTGTAGAAGGTGTTAACGGAGATGCTTTACGTGTTGGGTCTATGGACGAAGTTAAAACAGTAGGAAACTGGCCAAAAACTTATGGCAATAACGAATAATACACATAATATTTTAACCAACCTAGAACTGTCCATTCAACTAAGTTTGAGTGGACTTTCTTTTTGTATCCTAAACACAGATACAAATACCATCACTTATCTACAACATGTAGATTTTTCTAAAAAAACACCATCAGACTTATTAGACGCTGTAAAGCATGAGTTTAATACAAATTCTAATCTGCAACAAAACTTTAATAAGTTAACCGTTATACATGAAAACGAATGGTCTACTCTAGTCCCAAAACCTTTGTTTAACGAAGACAACTTAGCAGACTATTTAAAATTTAACACCAAAATTTTAAAGACTGATTTTATCACTTTTGATGATATTAATCAAAATGATAGTGTCAATGTTTATGTGCCATTTACAAACATAAACAATTACTTATTTGACAAGTTTGGAAGCTTTACTTACAAACACTTTTCTACAGTATTAATAGAGCAATTATTGACTTTAGAAAAGAATAACAATACTTCTAAAGTATACGTAAATGTTAATACAGAAAGCTTCGAGGTTATTGCATTTAATACAGGTAAATTAACACTTTACAACACATTTAATTATCAAACTAAAGAAGATTTTGTCTACTATTTACTTTTTACTTTTGAGCAATTACAACTTAATCCAGAAACTGTAGAGCTTGTCTTTTTAGGCAATTTAAATAAAGAACATCCTATTTATAAAATAGCTTACAAATATGTAAGACATGTTAGTTTTGGTAATAGATTTGACACTTTCGCTTTCGCGGAAAAACCAACATACAGCTATTCTAATTTCACTTTATTAAAAAGTTTTTAATGCGAATTATATCTGGAAAATACAAAGGACGAAAGATAGTTGCACCAAAAAAACTACCCGTTAGACCAACAACAGATATGGCTAAAGAAGCCTTATTTAACATCTTAAATAATCAATATTATTTTGATGAAATTTCTGTTTTAGATTTATTTGCTGGTACGGGTAATATCAGTTACGAATTTGCATCACGAGGTACCGAAAACATTACCTGCGTTGATCAAAATTATGGTTGTATAAAATACATTAATGAAACTGCTGAAAGTTTTGAAATGTCTATCAACACCATTAAAAGTGATGTATTTAGTTTTTTAGAAAATCATCAACAATCGTACACCATTATTTTTGCAGATCCACCATATGAATTTCCAGTGGAAGAATTTGCAAAAATCCCAGAATTAGTCTTTCAAAATAACCTATTAGAAGACAATGGACTTTTAATTTTAGAACACTCTAAACATACCGACTTATCAGGTCTAGCGCAGTATTCTCATTCTAAAAGTTATGGCGGTAATATGTTCAGTTTTTTTGAACTGACAGAAGAAGAGTAATATGAAACCAATTTATCATTCCGAGGAATCTCATCCTTATGTGATTTCTCACTTTGTTCGAAATGACAAAAAATAAAAAACCACCTCAAAAAAGGTGGTTTCTTTATAAAATAGTAAATCTATAAGCCGGATTCTGTACGCAAAAGCGTCCTTATCATTTATCTGAATGTGCTGTTACCAACACACTTTAGCTACCTACCCTTTAACATCGCACGTGCAGCGCTCAAACGTTAATATACATGGTATTGCACCTTATAGAGTTTACCTGATTTCACTACAGCATGACCTGTACATTCTTTCTGTTGCACTTTTCCTCACCTTTCGGCGGATGGCTGTTAACCACTATAATTGCACTATAGTGTCCGGACTTTCCTCTAAATTCTCGCGAAAGTGGGAATCTCAAAAAAAGAGAAACCCAACAAAGTTGAGTTTTTAGCGATAAGGCGATTTACTGGAGCAAAATTACGATAAACTAATTTATGAGCATATACGAAACGATAATTATATTTTTATAAAAAAAACTTCCATAATTTTTAAACCAATTATTTTTTTATTTTCATCTCTTAAAAAGATTATCAAGTCAGATGAATAATCAAAAGCATCTTTGCTAAGAGGTTTTATCTCATTTTTCCAAGCACCGTTTCTGCTAAAAACAAATAGTTTATCATCTTTAAATTTAATTTTTTTACTGATTTGGAAATCTGAATTAAAGTATTGTCCTTCAAATTCTTTTAATTGCTTTTCGTTGTAACTAGTAGGACTGTATTCTTTAAAAAGCCAAGGTAATTCATTTTTAGAATTATAATATTTATAACTTTTTTTATCAGACTCTAAGTCAAAAACAACTAATTTGTCATTAAACATAAATTGATGGTTTCCAATAGGTTTTAATCTTGTTATTTCTTCACCATCAGTAGTAAGTACAGTAAGCTCATTATTTTTAAGTTGTATTGTATTTGTTTTAATTGCCTCTACATCGCTACCCATAAAAAGATAGTTTCCTTCGTATAATTGTAGTTCTTTTTGTGATAGCTTTACTTTTTTGGTACTTTCACTATATTTCGATTTGTAATTGAAATTGTTGTTAGAAATGTATAAGTCAACTAACTGAAAAAACTGTTCTTCAAAACCTGAATCAAAGGTGTTTTGAGTAGTAAAAAACATGATGTCTAATTCAGAAAAATAAAGATATTTAGAAACAAAACCACCTAATATCATTCCGTCAAAACCAATTGCTTGATAGTTATTATAATTTTCAAACTCTACGCCTAAACCAAAATTGATAGTATTACCATTATTTAACTTGGCTTTGGTATGCATTTTATTATATAATTTAGGATTTAGCTTTTTAACATTTTGCAAACCTAAATGCCATTTCAACATATCTTTTGAAGTAGTAAGTACTTGTCCGTCTCCATCATAAATAAAACTATGTAAATGTGTTTTATAGAAACTGCCTTCATCTTCTACATATCCTATTGCTCTATTTTTAATAATTGAATAAGTACTAGATTTCTTTATGGTATTTTTCATTCCAAATGGTTCGAAAACATCTTCTTGCATAAAATCTGCAAAAGATTTCCCAGAAACTTTGGCTATAATATCAGCAAGCAAAATATAGTTTGAATTGGTATATTGAAAGTACTCTCCAGGTTTAAAATTTAATGATGTCGTTTTTGTAATAAAATTCATCATTTGCGATTGAGTAAGTAAATCATTCCTGCTAAAATCAACAATTCCTGCAATGCCATCAACTTCTTTAATTCCACTTGTTTGATTTAGCAAATGTTCAATGGTTGGGTTCCCTTTTGGGTAGCGTGGTAAATGATTGATATATTTATAGGCAGGCTCTTTAATGGATAATTTACCTTGTTCTTCTAGCAAAAGTATTGCGTATGCCGTAAATTGCTTCGCGATTGATCCAATGTCGAAAACTGTTTCAGTTGTAATTGGTATGTCATAATCCAAATTAGAAATACCGTATTGTTTTTCTAGTAAGATGTCTTCGCCTTTAGCGATTATAATTGAAATACCAGGTGTATTATCTTCTACTTTATAAATTTTGTCTACTTGAGCATCTAAACTTTGGCAAAATGCAAATGTTGACAAAAGTGTAAGAAAAGTAATAGCAGTTAGTTTTTTTACCATTTTAATTCTTTTATTAAAGGATTAGAATAATTATTAGTTGTTACAGTTGATCTTTTTATCATTAATATAATAATTTAAAGAAGTTTTCAGTTGAATTATCTGTTATTAAACGAATTTAATTTTTAATTAATTAGAAAAACTATAATTCTTTAATGTTGTTAATAACTCAAAATAAATTGAAGCAACAAACTTCCTTTTTATTAAGCTATTTTTTAAATTTGTAATCAATTTAATGTCTATGGAACATTTTGTAGTATCAGCCAGAAAATACAGACCACAAACCTTTAAGGATGTTGTTGGTCAATCTGCTATTACAAACACTTTACTTAACGCCATAGAAAACAATCATCTTGCACAAGCATTGTTATTTACTGGTCCGCGTGGAGTTGGAAAAACCACTTGTGCACGTATTTTGGCAAAGATGATTAACAGTGAAGGCAATGAAAACTCTGAAGAAGATTACGCTTTTAATATTTTTGAGCTAGATGCAGCTTCCAACAACTCTGTAGACGATATTAGAAACTTAACAGATCAAGTTCGTATTCCACCACAAGTTGGTAAGTACAAAGTTTATATTATTGATGAGGTGCATATGTTATCTCAAGCCGCTTTTAATGCCTTTTTAAAGACTTTAGAAGAGCCACCAAAACATTGTATTTTTATTTTAGCAACTACTGAAAAACATAAAATAATCCCTACTATTTTATCGCGTTGTCAAATTTTTGATTTTAAACGCATTACAGTTAAAGACGCAAAAGAGTATTTAAAATACATTGCAGAAGAACAAGGCGTAAATGCAGAAGATGATGCATTACACATTATTGCTCAAAAAGCAGATGGTGCCATGCGTGATGCACTTTCAATCTTTGATCGTGTGGTTAGTTTTTCTGGTAAAGATTTAACTAGACAAGCTGTTACCGAAAATCTAAACGTATTAGATTACGAGACTTACTTTGAAAGTACAGACCTTATTTTAGATAATAAAATCCCTGAGCTATTACTTCAATTTAATAAGACCTTATCTAAAGGTTTTGACGGTCATCATTATATTGCTGGACTAGCATCACATTTTAGAGATTTATTAGTCTGCAAAAATCCTGCTACTGTAGAGCTTTTAGAAGTTGGAGAAGACACTAAAAAGAAATATTTAGACCAAGCCAATAAAGCCAGTCAAGAGTTTTTAATACAAGGTATAAATCTTGCAAACGACTGCGATTTAAAATATAAAAGCAGTAAAAACCAGCGTCTTCTGGTCGAACTTACTTTAATGCAACTTGCCTCTATCACTTTTGATGGAGAAAAAAAAAATAGCAGACGTTACATAATTCCACCAAGCTATTTCAGAAAAAAGGGCATTACTCCTATTCCTGTTAAAAAACCTGTTGAAGTCACTAATAAAGTAGAAAAAGATACTCCAAAAGTTAATCCTGAACTTCAAAAATTTGTAGAACCGGCAAAACCTAAAATTGTTTTAGAAAAAGGAATTGCTTCAACAAAAAAACGTACGTCAGGATTATCTTTAAAAAGTATAAAAGCCAAAAAGGAACACGAAATTAGACAACTTGATGTTGTTATAGATGAAGAAAACCTTCCTAAAGATGCTTTTACAGAAGAAGAGTTAAGAAATCACTGGAAACTATTTGTTAACGAAATTGAAGCCAAAGGTCAATTTAACCTTGCTTCTATTCTATCTATAGATCAACCAACTTTAGCTGAAGATGGTGTGACTGTAAAGCTAACATTTCCTAATGCAACAAATAAGGTTGAAGTTGAGCGTCAGTCTTTCGACTTAATGTCTTATTTACGAAAAAGTCTAAATAATTATGACATAAATTTAGATATTACCGTAGATGAAGTGATGGAAAAAAAATATGCTTACACACCTATTGAAAAGTACGAGAAACTCAAGGAAAAAAACCCTAATATTGAATTGCTTCGTAAAGCTTTTGATTTAGATGTATAAGTTGTAACTTTATGACAATGAATAAGTTTACCGTATTAATTTTAGGAATTATCATTACACTAATTAGCTGTGATGCTAGAGATAGAATAAACAGAACACCAAAAGAAATTTTAAAAGAAAAAAACTTATTAGAATCATTTTCTGAACGTGTATCTTATTTCCCTCAAGAATATTCTGAAGTAAAAACAGATACCATTTTAAGTAATGGCTATCATGTTAATGTAAAAACGTTTACAGATATGGAATCTTCATATCTTAAACAATTTAAACACGACTCTATAAATTACAAATATCATTATCGAGATTTTAAAGCTGAAATAGTTGCAAGTCTCAACTCTGTTATCTTTCATGATGTTATTGACAAACAGTATGTTTTAAAACATGACAAAACGGTTTCTTATTACATGGAAACTTCAATTTTAAAAAGTGTTTGGGTAAATCAAGAGGAAAGTTTAAATCAAAATAAATTAGTTTTAAATATTTTATTTACTCAACCAAAAACAAATGCTGAAAAGGTTTTTGAATTAGTTATTGATAACAAAGGAGACAAAAAACTAATCAACCTTACCGATTTAAATCAAAATTACTTAACTGCTTAATACATTATTATGCTAGGATTAAAATTACCAACCGATCCGCGTTGGGTTAATATTGTAGAAAAAAATATAGAAGAAATACTTACCGATCACGCCTTTTGTGAGCAAAAAGCAACAAGTACAGCAATTTCTTTAATTGTAAGTTTTCCTGAATATACAGAGCTTGTACAAGAAATGACAGCTTTGGTTAAAGAGGAAATGAGCCACTTTAAAATGGTGCATGATAAAATTATTGAACGTGGTTGGACTTTGGGTAGAGATAGAAAGGACGAGTATGTTATTCAACTTTTAAAATTCTTTCCTAAAGGAGGCAGCAGAACCAACCAATTAGTACATAGATTATTGTACGCTGCGTTAATTGAAGCTAGAAGTTGCGAACGTTTTAGGTTACTTTCTGAAGAGTTAAAAGATAAAGAGTTAGCCGAATTTTATAGAAGATTAATGGTTAGTGAAGCCAATCATTACACCATGTTTTTAGGTTATGCACGTAAATATGGAAACCGAGAAGAAGTGGATAAAAAATGGCAAGATTTATTAGAATATGAAGCCAATATTATGAAAGACTTAGGTACAAAAGAAACAGTACACGGATAAAAATAAAAAAGCCTTTTCTAACTTAGAAAAGGCTTTTTAACACTTACTATTTATTGAATATATTAGAATTTTACTCCAAATCCTATTTGCATTGTATTTCCTTTAATTTCAATACCTTGTTCGTCATCAATTAGGTTTTGTAAACCATACTTGTATCTAAAATCTAAGAAAAATTCATCAGTAATCATGTAGTCAATTCCAGCTACACCAGAAAATGTAAAGTTTTTTACACCATCATCATACTCATGAGCTTTTAAACTTGCTTGTGGTCCTACTGCTAATGCAAAATCATTAGATAAGTTAAACTTAAATAATACTGGTAATTGAATATAATTAATTCTTAATTCTTCTTCTTTTGATCCTTCTGCAGAAAACTGAATTTCTGGAGCTATATCAATTAAATTAGATAATTTATACTCTCCAAAAAAACCAATCATAAAACCGTTTCTGTGTGTATGAGGCGTATCATCAAACTGATCTTCAAAATCTAAATCAGAAATATTTACACCAGCTCTAACTCCGTATACAGAGTTTTGAGAAAATCCATAAAAAGAAGCTAAGATTAAAGTAAGGAAAAGAATAGTTTTTTTCATATTTTAAAAGTTATAAGAGGTTGAGTTTAGTTTTTTTAAAATCTTAATAGTAAATATATATAATTATTATTTAATCTATGACAATAAACAGACGAAGTGTATTATTTTAACTTTGTATGGCTCTTAACCGTATCGTTATATATACTTTTTATGATTCCGTCTGCCAAACCAATTTTAGGGACAAAAATATCTTTTGCGCCACTCCACTTCATCGCAGATAAATAAATACGTGTTGCTGGTATAATTACATCTGCCCTATCTTGGTTTAAGTCTAATTGCGAAATACGCTCTTCATAAGAATAGGTTTGTAGCGTGTTATAATATGACGTCAAATAGAAATATGACAAAGGTTTGCCTAAAGTTTTTCCTGAAATTTTAAATATTTTATTAATGTTTCCACCAGAACCAATAACATCTATTTTTTCAAATCTGGCAGTTTCGTCTTTTATCCATTCTTCAAGTTCTTGCCAAGCTTCTTTTTTAACCACATCATTTAAAAGACGTACTGTACCTATTTTAAAGGATTTTGACGATACTTTTTCCCCTTTATCTATTACAGAAAATTCAGTACTTCCTCCTCCAACATCTACATATAAATAGGTCTTATTCTCGTCAATATAACTTTGAAGATCTGTAGCTGCTATAATTGCAGCTTCTTCCTCGCCTCCAATAATATCTATTTTAATTCCTGTTTCTTGTAATACTAAATCTGCTATTTGTTGTCCATTTTTTGCTTCGCGCATTGCAGACGTTGCACATGCCTTATACCTAACAACATTGTGTGTTTGCATTAACAAACTAAACGCTTGCATGGTTTTTAGCATACGTTCTTTATTAGTTTTTGAGATTTTTTCTTTTATAAATACATCTGCACCAAGACGAACAGGAACACGCACTAACGAACTTTTTTTAAAGCGTACTGGTTTACCTTTTTCTTCAATTATATTTGAAATTAAAAGTCGAACAGCGTTAGAACCAATGTCTATTGCAGCATATTTTTGAATGGTTAACATGTTGTTAGTTTAGTTTTTCTTTTAAATAATCATAAGTAGCAAATTGCGATCTTACTTTTGGTTGATTGTTTTTGCGGTAATGATTTTTTTGAGATTTGTCTAATACTCTAGCTTTTACATTATCACTCCAACAAATATCATAGATGTCTAATAATTCTTGTTTGATATCTTCTTGATAAATTGGACATGAGACTTCTACTCTATTATCTATATTTCTAGTCATCCAATCTGCAGACGAAATATAAACTTTATTATCATCATTATTACAGAAAATATAAAGTCGTGTATGTTCTAAAAACTTATCTACAATACTGATAACTTCTATATTTTCACTTATTCCTTTTACACCAGGTACCAAACAACAAATACCTCTAACAATCATCTGTATTTTTACTCCTGCTTGGCTTGCTTCATATAACTTATCAACCATTTTGTAACTTGATATACTATTCATTTTTAACTTGATAAAAGCTGGCTTGCCTTGCTTAACGTTTTCAATTTCGTTATCAATTAAAGCAAATAATTTATCCTTAGTGTAATGCGGAGATGTTATTATATGTTTATGTCTGTAAATCTTATAGTTAACTTCAAAAAAGTTGAATACTTTATTGATGTCTTTTAATATTTTTTGATTGGCTGTAAATAAAGTGAAATCTGTATAAACACGTGCTGTAGACTCATTAAAATTACCTGTACTTATAAATCCGTAGCGTTTGGTTTTCTTATCTTCTTCACGCTCTATCACACACATTTTACTGTGTACTTTTAATCCTTGAACTCCGAAAATTAGGTTAACACCTTCTCGCTGCATTTGTTCCGCGTAAGCGATATTAGCCTCTTCATCAAAACGCGCTTGAATTTCCATAGAAACAGTTACCTTTTTACCGTTTTTAGCAGCATTAATAAGCGAACTTGCGACGTGAGAAATCTGTGCTAATCTGTAAATAGTAATTTTTATTGACTTTACTTTTGGGTCTAAAGCTGCTTCACGCAAAAATTTAACCACATATGTAAACGTATGATATGGTGCGTATTGTAAATAGTCTTTTTTAGCTATAGATTTAAAAATACTGTCTTGAAGACTTAATCCTTTGACTTGTAAAGGTGCAATTTTATCGTACAACAAATCTGTTCTTCCTAAACTAGGAAAATCCATATAATCACGTCTGTTATGATAACGTCCACCAGGTATGATACTATCTGTATTATCAATACCCATTATAGACATTAAAAAGTCTAAAGTGGTTTTATCTATTGTTTTATCATACACAAATCTTACAGGCTCTCCGACCAATCTATCTTTAACGCTATCACTTATTTTTTCCATAAAACTTTTAGACAAATCACTGTCTAAATCTAACTCTGCATCACGAGTAATTTTAATCATGTGCGCAGATATTGTTTGATAACTAAAGACATTAAAAATATCGTCTAAAAATAAACGTAACATATCATCTAACATGATAATATACTGCTTATCATCTACTTTAGGAAGCACTATAAAGCGTTGCATTGATTTAGATATTTCGATCAACGCATATTGGTTAGCTTTGTCTTCCATAACCATATTTATTGCTAAGTAAGCATTACTATCCTTTAGGTTTGGAAGTTCTATATCTGGGTTTAAAATAATAGTTACTAAAGCTGGACTAACTTTTTCTAAAAAATACTGCTTAAGAAACTGTTTTTGAGACTTGTTGACTTTATTTTCTTTGATGATGAAAATATTTTCGGCCTCTAACTCTTTCTGAATTTTACTTAAAATTTTAAGACTTTCGGTTTGATGATCAATAACGGTTTTTGTTATAATATCTAACAAATCTGAAGCTTTTATACCTCCTAATTGGCTTTTTCCTGCTTTACCAGCATAGTCAATACGCTTAACTGTAGCGTATCTTACTTTAAAAAATTCGTCTAAATTATTAGAAAAAATTCCTAAAAAACGTAATCTTTCTATTAACGGAACAGACTCATCTGCTGCTTCTTGTAAAACACGATGATTAAACTGAAGCCAGCTTAGCTCTCTGTTAATGTACTTATTGTCTATGATGTAGTTGTTCATTAAGCCAAATTTTACTACAAATATATTTAAATAGATTGGCTATTTTAAATGTTTTGGAAAGACAATTCTTGTAGTGTTACCATTTTTAATTTTTTTCCAGTCATTTTGCTCAAATTCAATTTGTACAAAACCACTAGTGGTTAAATTATCTATATAATTGTTTCCTAACTTGTTACATATATCTGTTAGTGCAAAATTATGTCCAAATATGGTTAAAATATTTACTGAATTATCACAATTATAAATTTGATTTAAAACAGCTTCACCAGAAAAATCATAAAGTTCTTTTTTTAGCTGAAAATTGACAGTTTTTAGTCCTAAATTTTCGATGTAATTTTCCGAAGTAGTACGTGCTCTATTTGCTGTACTTGAAAGTATCAAATCTGGCTTTAAAAAATCTTTTTTTATGTGCTCTGAAACTAGATTAATATCGTTAAAGCCTCTTTGCTTCAATGGTCTATCGTGGTCTGGTAAATTGTGCTTCCAAGATGATTTTCCGTGTCTAAATAGCTGTAAAATCTTGTTCATAGTAGTCGTTTAAGTGTATATTTTTAAGATTATTAGAAACCCATTTACCGTTTGTCGATAAAATTTGTGATATATCATTTTTTTTTTTTGTAAGCATAATTAAAACTTCATTTGTAAAGCTATTAATTAATTTTCACCCTTGAATCTAAATACTAAGACCCTACAGAACTTTTCCCTTAAACATTGTAGTAGCACCTTAAATGTATGTAATTTTTTAAAAATTATAAAGTAAAACAGTGTGTGTATGTGTTACAATATTTTAAAAACCAAATCGACTTTCTTAAAGAATGTAAATGTGAAACAGTTTTACACTGTTAATTATCTATTAGCTATAAATTAATTTTTACCATTTTGAAAAAACTTACTATTATAATAAAAAGTCTTAAAGCTCTTACCGTAATTGCTGCATTAGCATTTGCAACACCAGGTACAGCTCAAGTAAAAAAAGGATTTTCCCTTAGATACCAAAGTAGTATTAACGGAGATGTTATTGTTGTGGGTAACAATACAATTTCTAGAACTGCTACTGGAAATTATAATGGAGAAGATGGAAACCATGACTTCTCTAATAATGTTTATGTAGATATTGATAATGATAACTCTACTTTTAATTCTAGTAGTGCAAACATTTCTAATCCATACCCTAATGATGCTTGTTTAACAATTGATAAGGTTTTACTTTATTGGGCAGCAGCAGACAAAGGTGTTGAAAATAATGGTTATGAATATGATAATCAACCTAATTGGCATTACAATAAAGTTAAATTAATGCTTCCTGGGCAAACAAATTATACAACTGTATCTGCAGATGAAGTCATTTTTAGAGGACGTGATGAAAATCCTCACTTTATTAATGATGCTTACATTTGTGTAAAAGATATCACTTCTAGTGTTTTAAATAACAATAATTCTTTTGGAAAATACCAAGTTGCTAACGTCGAAGGTAGAGAAGGTTACCTTTACTCGCATGACGGAAATAACACGGGTACTTCTGGTGGATGGCAAATTGTATTAGTATACAAAACAGATCAATTAACAAGAAAAAACATATCTCTTTTTGATGGTTATGCTAATGTAACTAGTTCAAATAACAATTTTAATATTGATTTTAATGGTTTTCAAACTGTACCAAATGGTCCTGTTAATTCTGATTTAATTATTGGAGCTTTAGAAGGTGATCGTGATTTGTCTGGAGACAGATTACAAATGCTAAACTCTTCTAATAACTTTGTAGATTTAGATGCTCCATTAAGACCTTCGGATAACTTTTTTAATAGTAGAATTACAAATGGCAACTCTAATTTTGTCGATAGAAATCCTTCTAGTTTAAACACTTTAGGATTTGATTCTGCTGTCTTTTCTTTAAATAACACCGGAAATACATTATTACACAATAACCAAACATCTACAACTTTAAGATTAACTTCTAATCAAGAAGCTTATGGTTTATATCTATTAGGTCTTGCTGTAGAAGTGTATGAACCAAAATTAGACCCTATATTTTACACGGCTACTCCAAATAACATTACACCTAACGGAGGACCACAAACAGTAACTTATACAGCATCTACCACCAATTCAGGTAATGATGATGCTGCAAATATTTCTTTTACAACTACGGTACCTATAGGTTCTGAATTAGTAGAACCTATTGCAGGATTACCGTCTGGTGTTACGTACAGTTACAATAACAGTACTAGACAATTAACTTTTTATGCTGCTAATGGTCTGTTAGACGTAGGAGATTCATTAAGCTTAAGTTTTGAAACAACTGTTAATGACCAATGTTATTATTTAGAAAATGGTTGCTCTGCAACTTTAAGCTCTCAATTAACTGCAACTTATTCTGGAGTTATAAATGGAAGCACATATAATACTTTAAGTTCTAATAGCATTGATGCTTGTAATCAAGGTAATTATCTTTACACAACAGTAAACGTAAATCCTCCTGCACCTGCAACATGGTTAACAGCTCCTAATGAGCTAGACACAACCGTAGAATATAATGATACAAATGCAATAAATAATGCTCAGTTATTAGCACCTGTAGCTAGTTGTAGTAATCTTACTCCTATCAAAACTTCAGGTAACTTTGTTGCCAATGCTTCATGTCCTACTGTAGGAACAATTACCAATACTTGGAATTTTACAGATGCATGCGGAAATACAATTGAAAACTATACCCAAGTAATAACTTTAGTAGATACAACTTTACCAACAATATCAGTCCCTTCTGAAATTACAATTGAAGGTTGCTCGGCTTCAGATATTACTAGTTCAAATGCTGTTTTTGAATTTAATGAATTTGGCTCAAATGATGTACAAAACATTTTTTCTTCAAACAGTAACTATAATGCTTCAGATGATTATAATATTGAAACTATTACCTATAATGATGTTATAACTTCAACTAACGATTGTCCTATAATTGTTACTAGAACTTTCACTATTACAGACACTTGTGGTAATTCAGCAACAGCTACACAAACAATTACCGTTCAAGATACTACGCCACCAATAATATCAGTTCCTGCCGATATTACAATTGAATGTGGTCAAGAGATTCCTCCTATCAATGATGTAATTCAAAACGAGAGTGTAATTAATAGTAGTAATTATTCTGTTATTAATGATGAGTACTCTGTTTCTGCTTGGTTTAAACCAAGTAATAGTAATAATTATGAACCTAGAAACTTTGCTATACCTGACAATAAACCTTGGTATTGGAGTTGAAGGAGATATTTCTGGTGCTTCAGGTGAGTTAGGCGCTAATTCTACTGGAACAGAAGTTATTAGAGTAGATTTTAGTGTTCCTCAATTGTATATCAATGTAACATTTGGATGGAAAAACCCTGACGAAGATGCTTATTTAACATTTTACTTAAATAATCAGCAAGTTGGTACAACAAAAAGACATTATGGTGGAAACGATAGCGTATATAATCCTATTTTATTTACAACTGATAATGGTGAAGCTTTTGACCGTGTAGAATTTTCAGCACCATATGCTATTGATAATTTTGATCATGATTATTTAATCCATACTCTTACGTTTAAAAAGGTAGCTGCAGAATTTGAAGCAGCAACTGGTACAGATACATGCGGTTTGGTAACTATATCTGGTTCAGACAGTGAAACAACTTCTTGTGGAAATACTAAAACAGTAATAAGAACTTGGACCGCAACTGATATGTGTGGTAATTCTGTTTCTGCTAATCAAACTATTACTGTAATAGACACAACTCCTCCAACATTTACAGCTCCTGATGATATTGAAATATTTGCTGATTCTGAATGCAACTATGACGCATCTCTTTCTATAACAGGAGATGTTATAGATGAAAGTGATGTTTGTTCAACACATCTTGAAGCAACTTATACAGATACTATAACTGACGGAACTTGTGAAGGTTCATACATTATAACAAGAACTTGGTCTTTAGTAGATGATTGTGGTAATGCAGCTGCAGACCAAATTCAAACTATTACTGTTACAGACAACACTGCTCCTGATTTAAGTTTATGTGATATAAAAACTTCAACTATTGAATGTAACGGAGCTAACAACGAAACTTTAGCTGAGGATTGGAACACGTCTAATATTGCTGCTTTAGAAAGTTGTGCTCAAGAAAACTGTTCTACAAGTCTTACGATAACTTCTGACTTTGACTTTAATAACCTTGTGTCTACTTGTGGTTTAGGAGGTACAATTACAGTAAACTATACTGTAGCTGATGATTGTGGTAATACGACTTCTACTTCTGCAACGTTGACTATTGAAGATACCACTGCACCTACCTTCAATGAAGCCTTACCTGCTGATCTTACGGTAGAATGTGATGCAGTGCCTACT